>NZ_JAJPWT010000006.1:0-433374 GCF_046548975.1 Amycolatopsis sp. lyj-346 | reverse complement strand
GCCTCAACGTCCGCTTCATGGGCATCAACGACCAAGCCCTCATCTCCTACCTCGTCTCCGCCTACTACTCCGCCGCCGTCCTCGTCCCCGACGCCCTCGCCATCCTCGAAAACGCCGAAATCGGCCGCTGAACCGCGGGAAACCGAAACTTTCGAAATTGCTGCCGCTTCGAAAGTTTCGGAACTCGCCCCCTTCTTGACGACGGAAACGAAACGGTCCTACCGTTTTCACATTCGTTTCACGGAAGGGAGCACCCCCGTGCCCGGTTCGCGGCTCCGCCCTGCCCTCGTCCTGCTGGTGACCACGCTGCTCGCCGCAACCGGAATGGTCACGGTGGCCTCCGGCGCCGCCGCGGCCGTCGAGGACGACGGCGCCGACTGCCCGGTTTCGCTGCCCGCCTCGTTCCCGTCGACGGCCAAGCTCCCCGATCCGTTCAAGAAGATCGACGGCACGCGCATCACGTCGAAGTCCGACTGGCGGTGCCGCCGCGCCGAGATCAAGAAACTGGCGGAACGGACGATCTACGGCCAGAAACCGACGAAGCCGGCCGGCGTCACCGGGAGCGTCTCGGCCACGAACATCACCGTGAACGTCAGCGAAAACGGCCGTAGTGCCAGTTTTTCCGCGGGTGTTCAGCTGCCGAGCGGAACGGGACCGTTTCCCGCCGTTTTCGTCGTCGGCGGGTTCGGCGCGGACACCGCCACGATCAGGGCGTCCGGCGCCGCCGTCATCAGTTACGACCCGTTGGCCGTCGGCAAGGAAGGGACCCCGCGGAACAACAAGCAAGGGGCGTTCTACAGCATTTACGGCTCCTCGAGCGGCACCGGGCTGCTGGCGGCCTGGGCGTGGGGCGTGAGCCGGATCATCGACGTCCTCGAGCAGTCGGGCAGTCAGTTGCTCAAAGTGGACGCGCTGGGCGTCACGGGCTGCTCGCGGTACGGCAAGAGCGCCTTCGCGATCGGCGTGCTGGACCAGCGCATCGCACTGACCATGCCGATCGAGTCCGGCACCGCCGGCGTCCCGGCGCTGCGCGCGATCGCCGGGGAAAGCGGGTCGCAGGGGCTGGGCAACGCCTACGGGGAACAGCCGTGGTTCGGGGACGCGTTCAGCGCGTACACCGGTAATCCGGCCGGGCTGCCGGTCGACACGCACGAACTGGCCGGCCTGGTCGCACCGCGCGGGCTGTTCATCATGGAGAACCCGCACATCGACTGGCTGGGCGCGCGTTCCGGCAGTGTCGCCGCGCTGGCCGGCGCGGAGGTGTACAAGGCACTCGGCGCGGGCGGCAACATCACCTACTGGTCCGACGTGCAGGACGGCACCCACTGCGCGGCCCGGCCCGAATGGCGGACACCGTTGCAGCAGCACATCCAGAAGTTCCTGCTGAAGACCGGCAGCGCGGCCGGGACGTTCCGGATCTCGGCGAAGAAGGCCGGGAACCTCGCCGAGTGGCGGGACTGGGCGACGCCGACCCTGACCGACGGCCCCGGCACGTCCACGACTCCCACCACGCCGACAACCCCGACGACGCCGACGAGCCCGGCGGGCGGTGACTGCACCGCGGCCGTATCGGTGAACCAGTGGCCGGGCGGGTTCGTCACGACGATCCGCGTCACCGCCGGCTCAGCCCCGCTGACGGGCTGGGCGGTGACGGCGAACCTCCCCGCGGGCGCGGCGATCACGTCGGTGTGGAACGCGGGCCGCAGCGGCACCACCGGCACGGTCCGGTTCACGAACACCGGCAACAACGGGACGCTCCCGCCGGGCCAGTCGACGGAGTTCGGTTACCAGGGCACGGGAACCGGCACGGGCACGACGGCGAGCTGCGCGACGGCCTGAGCGGAAGTCAGAGCACGAACCCGGTCGGGAACGGGTCGTCCGGGTCGAGCAGGTAGGTGGCCGTGCCGGTGATCCAGGCCCGGCCGGAGAACTCGGGGACGACCGCCGGCACGCCACCCACCGTCGTCTCGGCGACCAGCTCGCCCGTGAACGTCGTACCGATGAACGAAGAGTTCTCGAACGGCGTGTGCAGCGGCAGTTCGCCGCGGGCGTGCAGCTGGGCCATCCGGGCGGAGGTTCCCGTGCCGCACGGCGACCGGTCGAACCAGCCCGGGTGGATCGCCATCGCGTTCCGCGACGCCCGCGCGTCCGAACCCGGGGCGAGGAACTGGACGTGCTTGCAGCCGCCGATCAGCGGGTCGTCCGGGTGCTTCGGCGGCCGCTGCTCGTTGATCGCGGCCATGATCGACAGCCCGGCCGCGAGGATCCGCTCCTTCTCGGCCCGGTCGAACGGGATGTCCACTTGGGACAGTTCGAGGATGGCGTAGAAGTTCCCGCCGTACGCGAGGTCGTAGCGGACCTCACCCAGGCCGGGCACGGAAACCACGGCGTCGCGCTCGGCGAGGAACGACGCCACGTTGCGCAGCTTGACCCGGGTCGCCCGACCGTCGCGGACGGAAACCTCGGCGTGCACCAGCCCGGCCGGGGTGTCCAGGCGCACCACCGTCGTCGGCTCGGTCACCTCGACCATGCCCGTCTCCACCAGCACCGTCGCCACGCCGATCGTGCCGTGGCCGCACATCGGCAGGCAGCCGGACACCTCGATGTACACCACTCCCCAGTCGGCGTCTTCCCGGCAGGGCGGCTGCAGGATCGCGCCGCTCATCGCCGAATGGCCGCGCGGCTCGTTCACCAGGAACTGCCGGAGGTGGTCCAGGTGCGCCATGAAGTAGCGGCGGCGCTCGGCCATCGTGGCCCCCGGGATCGGGGCCACGCCGCCGGTCACCACCCGGGTCGGCATGCCCTCGGTGTGCGAGTCGACCGCCGTGATCGCGCGCGAAGACCGCATCTACGCCACCCCCAGCGCGGCGAGTGCGCGGCCCATGTCGGCGCGGACCTGCTCGCGGTGGACGTCCGAGAGCGGGCCACGCGGCGGGCGGCACGGCCCGCCGCGACGGCCCACCATGTCCATCCCGAGCTTGATGGCCTGGACGAACTCCGTGCGTGAGTCCCAGCGGAACGCGGCCACCAGCGGTTCGTAGAGCGCCCTGGCCTCCTCGAGCTTGCCCGCCGTGGCGAGCTCGAACAGGCGCGCCGACTCGGCCGGGAACACGTTGGGGAACCCGGCGAACCAGCCCGTGGCGCCCATCAGCAGGCTTTCCAGGACGACGTCGTCGGCGCCGCCGATCACGGCCAGCCCCGGCGCCCGCTCGCGGATCTCCAGCACCCGGCGGACGTCGCCGGAGAACTCCTTGACGGCCACGACGTTGTCGATCTGCGCGATCTCGGCCAGCAGGTCCGGCGTGAGGTCGACCTTGGTGTCGAACGGGTTGTTGTAGACCATCACCGGCAGCCCTGCCGACGCGACCGCCTCGAAGTGGGCGAGCACCTCGCCGCGGTTGGCGCGGTAGAGCGTCGGCGGCAGGCAGAGCACGCCGTCCGCGCCGTCCTCGGCCGCCGCCTCGGCCCAGTACCGCGCCTGGTGCGCGCCGGGGCCGTGGACGCCGACGACGACGATCCCGTCCGCTCCGACGGCCTCGATCGCGGTGCGGGCGACGCGGCGGCGTTCGTCGTCGGTGAGCGAGGAGTACTCGCCGAGGGAACCGTTCGGGCCGACGCCGCGGCAGCCGTTGCCGACGAGCCACCGGCAGTGTTCGGCGTAGGCGTCGTAGTCGACGGCCAGCCCGGCCGGCGCGGCGTCGTCGGCCCGGTACGGCAGCGCGGCGGCGACGACCACGCCGCCGAGGTCGCGGGTGCTCATGCGCACACCTCGCTGACGCTCGGTGCGGCCTGAGCCGACGGCGCAGCGTTGAATGATTCGCTCGCAAGCTCACTCATGGGAACTCCTTCGGATCGGCGAGCTCGCCCAGGCGGATCGGCTGGGCGATCGGACGGTGATGCCGCTCGGTGCCTCCACAGAGGTCGGCGACGGCGGGGCCGCACATCCGGCCCTGGCACGGGCCGAGCCCGGCGCGGGTGCCGAGCTTGAGCGCGTGCGGGCCGGGCGCGGCCGGATCCGCGGTGGCAGCCTTCAGGTCGCCGTAGGTGGTTTCCTCGCAGCGGCAGACGACGGTGTCCTCGCGCAGCCAGCCGGGCCACGCCGCGCCGATCGGATGGGCCGCGGCGAGTAGGCGAGCGAAAGCGCGCGCGTGGTCACGATTCTTGGTCAGTGCGCGGCTCGGTGGTTTCCCGGCGGCGGCCCACCCGGCGACCGCGCCTTCCGCCGCGGCGGCCACCGAACCGCCGATGCCGGTGATCTCCCCCGCCGCGAACACCCCGGTCACGCTGGTGGCCTGGTCGTCGCCCACCCGGACGTAGCCGCCGTCGAGGGCGCAGCCGGCCGCGACGGCCAGTTCGGGTTGCGGCACGAAGCCGTGTGCGACGCAGAGCGCGTCGACCTCGTAGGTGCGTTCGGTGCCGGGGACGACCGACCAGTCCGCGCGGACGCGCGCGGTGACGGCTTCGCGGATCCGGTCGTCCCCGCGGGCTTCGACCACGGCGCGGCCCATGCGGTACGGCACGCGGTGCCGGGCCAGCGTGCCGGCGTAACGAACCAGTTCGTTCATCTTGCCGACGTGCGCCGCTGCGCGCCACGACCATCCCTTGAGGACAGTGCGCGCCGGGTTCGCCTCCAGCACGGCGGCCACTTCGGCGCCGACGTTCAGGAGCGATTCGGCGACCGGCAGCAGGAACGGCCCGGCTCCGGCGACGAGCACCCGCCGCCCGGCGGCGACCCGCTCGCCCTTGGCCAATGCCTGCGCGGCACCCGCGGTGAACACGCCGGGCAGCTGCCAGCCGGGGAACGGCAGGACGCGGTCGTGCGCGCCGGTGGCCAGGACCAGCGCGTCGGGTTCGAGGGTGCGCCGGCGCCGGTTCGTCCCGTCGGCCGGCCCGCGCAGCACGTGGACCCGCTTGCCTTCCAGCGCCCAGACCGTGCTTTCCGGCCACCACGTGCACCGGTTCAGGAGTGCTTCGAACCGGTCCGAGGCTCCCCGGTGGTACTGCCCGCCGGGTCCGTCCGCCTGGTCCAGGACGGTGACCTCGGCCCCGGCGGCGAGCGCGTGCCCGGCCGCCGCGAGCCCGGCGGGCCCGGCGCCGACGATGACGACGTGCGTCACGCGCCCTCCTCCCGCGACTGGGTCCGGATCTCGTCGCCGTCGACGGCGCGACGGCGGCAGGCGCGGACGTCGGCGACGCCGTTGACGGTGAGCAGGCAGTCGAAACAGGCGCCGATCCCGCAGAAGACCCCGCGCGGCGCGCCGGACCGCGTGGTGCGCCAGGACAGCCGGCCGGCGGCGAGCAGCACGCCGGCCACCGTCTGTCCCGCGACCCCGGGCACGGTCTCGCCGTCGACGGTGATCGCGATCGGCCGCCCGGTCACGCCGGCACCGCCGGACGGTCCACCCGGAACTCTTCCACCGGCATCGACGGCGGCGCCCCGGTCAGCAGTTCGCGCAGCAGCCGGGCCGTCCCGACGCTCAACCCGATTCCCGCCCCTTCGTGCCCGGTGGCGTGCCACAGGTTTCCCAGCCGGAAGTCCTCGCCCAGCACCGGCAGGTGATCGTCGACGTACGGCCGGAAACCGCCGTACGCGCGCATCACCGCGGCGTCGGCCAGCGCTGGGAACAGCCGGACCGCCTTCGCCGCGATCGCACCCAGCACGTCCGGCCGGATCGTGTCGTCGAAACCCACGCGGCGGCGGGACGAGCCGATCAGCACCGTGCCGCCCCAGGTCGACTCCACCACCGCCGACGTCTGCAGTTCGCCGCTGCCCGTGCCGACCGCGCCGACGTAATCGGCGTCGTAGACCTTGTGCCGCACCACACCCGGCATCGGCGTGGTCACCAGGACCTCGCCGCGGCGGGGCCGGACCGCGATCGGCGCACCGAGCCGGGCGGACACGGGGCCCGACCACGGTCCGGCCGCGTTCACCACGACGTCCGCCTCGACCACTTCACCGGCCACGAGCACCCCGGTGATCCGGCCGGCCCGGACCTGCGCGCCGGTGACCTCGGCTTCGGTGCGCAGCCGGGCGCCGTGGCGCAGCGCCGAACCCAGCAGGACGAGCGCGGCCGCGGCCGGTTGCACCTGGGCATCCTCGGGGTAGCGGACGGCGGCGGTCAGCTCCCGGGTCAGCGCGGGCTCGGCCGCCGCGACGTCCGCCGCGGAGAGCCGCTCGGTGCGCACGCCGGCCCTGCGCTGGGCCTCGGCGAACGCGAGGAGCGTGCCGGCCCCGGCATCGGTGGTGGCCACGACGATGCCGCCCTTCGGGTCGAACTCCGTCGCGGCGGCCGCCCGCGGGTCGTCGTCGGCGATCTCGGCCAGCACCTGCGGCCACAACCGGGCCGACAGCTGCGCGAGCGTCAGTTCGGCACCCGGTCCCTTGTCGGAAACCAGGAGGTTGCCTTCACCGTGCGACGTGGTGCCGCCAGCGGGCCGGCCACGGTCGAGGACCAGGACGTCTAAGCCGGCCAGCGCGAGTTCCCGCGCACACGCCGCGCCGATGATTCCCGCCCCGATCACCACCACCCGCGTTCGGTTCATCGACCCTCCAGCGTTCGGTATAGCGAACGATAGGTCTCGATCAGGCCAGGGTCAATCCTGCCCGGCTCACTCCGGCAGGACGGGGTGCGGCCTGCCGTCGAGCCGTTCGTCCGCGCGGTACTGCAGCAGCAGCACCGACTGCACGGGACCGTCCGGCGCGGTGTAGCTGTGCGGCTCGCGGGCGTCGAACGCGACGTAGTCGCCCGGTCCGAGGTCCACCGTCCGGCCGGCGACCCCGACCCGCAGCCGCCCGGTCTGCACGACGGTGTGCTCGACGCCGACGTGCCCCTGCGAGCGCTGCGGCGCGTCGCCGCGGACGAGCTGGTCGTACACCTCGAAAACGCTGTTGTCGGCCTCGATCCGGCGCAGCGGCCGCAGGTCGACGCCCTCGCCGCGGAGCACCTCGACCTCGGCCGCCCGCACGACGGTCAGCCCGCCGCGCGGCCGGTGGTCGAGCAGGTCGGAGATGGCCACTTCCAGGGCCCGGGACAGGCTGAACACGGTCTCGATGGTCGGGTTGCCGGTACCCCCCTCCAGCTGCGAGAGCGTGGCCTTGCCGATGCCCGACCGCCGGGACAGCTCGGACAGAGTCAAGCCGCGCGCCGCCCTCGCCGCGCGGAGGTTGACCGCCAGCATGTCGCGGATCGACGGCTCACCGTCGTTCGGTAAAGCGTCCATCAGCGACGCCCTTCGTTCGATTTGCCGATCGGGCCAGGCGTCATGATGCCACGCTGTCGTTTAGGTGGCCGGCGCGCGGCAACGCGGCGGAGCGGCGGGCGCGGGGGCGATGCGGCAGGGACCGCAAGTGCGGGCGGTGCAGCAGGTGCAAACGGGTGCGGTGCGGCAGGTGCCAGCGGTGCGGCAGGTGCAAACGGGTGCGACGGTGCGGGAGGTGCCGGAGGTGCGAGCGGTACGGAAGATGCGGCAGCGCGGCAGCCGCCGCCGGGTGCCCTCGCGGCACGATCCGCCGCGAGTGCACCCGGCGAGCGCTACTTCGTGTACGTCAGGCAGTTCGCCGCGTGGCCGCCGTCGCCGGGGCCGACCCGGATGCTGTCCGCCGTGCACTCCAGGGACGAGTTGTGGCGGCAGTCCGTCCGGGAACACGCGCCGACCTGGGCCACGACGCGGTCCAAGCCGCCCTTCGTGTTCAGCGGGACGAACGTGCCGCAGTCGGCCGACCCGTTGTCGCCGCCGACGGTGATGGCGAAGGCGTGGCAGCCGTCGTGGTTGTAGCTACAGCCGCTGACCGTGCACTCGTGCACGGCGGGCATCTCGGTGGTGGTCATCCGCTCTCCTGGCTCCGTGGTGGGAAAACAGTCGGTTCCCCGACGCTCCCACCCGGAACCGGGCCTCGCAACGGAGGCGGCCACGGCCGGGTGATCCCTACCCGCCCGACCGGGTGACAAACACCCCCGATCGGGCAGGAACCTCACTGCGTGAGCGTGTTCGGGTCGCTGGTGCTCGGCCGCCCGGTCTCGATGTGTCCCGCGAGCCGGCGCAGGAAGCGCGGATCGCGGTCCGAAACGACCGAGACGTCGTACCAGTTGCCGCTGCGCCGGGTGTCCACCACCTCGACCACCCGCGCGCCCGGCCGCAGGAGCCGCGACGTCGAGCGGCGGCCGTACGCGTCGGTCAGCGTGAGCCGCACCGGAGCCGGGCCGCTGTTGGTCAGCACCAGGGCGAGGTTCCCGCCGCGGCCCTCCTGACGCGCGCTCACCTCGGGTCCGGCCTCGCCGCCGCGGAACTGCCGGACGAACCCGTTCGGCCCGTGGACGGTGTAGTCGTAACCCCCGGAGCCGGGCAGCGTCGCGGCGAGCGAGCGGCCGGCGCCCGCGGTGTACGTCCGCGGCTCGCCCCCGGGTGCGGTGACGTGGAACGTCGCGCCCGCCCGGCCCTGGTTGACGAACGTCAGGTGCAGGCCGTCGGTGGCCACCCGGGCGTCGGCGGCGAGGTCGTACGGCAGCGCCCGCGCCGGCCGCAGCCCGGGTTCCTGCTTCGGCAGCACGGCCCGGTCCGGGACCGCGGGCACGTAGTCCGGGTGCCGTTTCCGGTCCGGCGGGAAGTAGCCGGCCGTGTCCGGCAGCGCCGGAACCGCGGAGTCGGTCCGCGCGAAGTCGAACGCCGACGTCAGGTCGCCGCACACCGACCGGCGCCAGGCCGAGATGTTCGGCTCGTGCACGCCGAACCGCCGTTCGACGAACCGGATGATCGACGTGTGGTCGAACGTCTCCGAGCAGACGTAGCCGCCCTTGCTCCACGGCGACACCACCAGCATCGGCACGCGCTGACCGAGCCCGTACGGGCCGGCCGGGTTCGCCGCCGAACCGGCGAAGATCTCCCCCGCCGTGTCCACAGTGGACTGACCGGCCGTCGCGTAGGGCGGGACGACGTGGTCGAAGAAGCCGTCGTTCTCGTCGTAGGTGATGAACAGCGCGGTCTTGCTCCACACGTCCGGGTTCGCCGTGAGCGCGTCGAGGACCTGCGCGATGTACCAGGCGCCGTAGTTCACCGGCCAGTTCGGGTGCTCGCAGAACGCTTCCGGCGCGGTGATCCACGAGACCTGCGGCAGCGCCCCGGCCTTGACGTCCGCGCGCAGCCGGTCGAAGTAGCCTTCGCCGGCCTTGGCGTTCGTGCCGGTGCGGGCCTTCTCGTACAGGGCGTCGCCGGGCTTCGCGTTGCGGTACGAGTCGAAGTACAGGAGCGAGTTGTCGCCGTAGTTGCCGCGGTAGGCGTCTTCGATCCAGCCCCAGCTGCCGGCGGCGTCGAGGCCGTCGCCGATGTCCTGGTAGATCTTCCACGACACCCCGGCCTGCTCGAGGCGCTCGGGGTAGGTCGTCCAGGAGTAGCCCTTTTCGTCGTTGCCGAGGACCGGGCCGCCGCCCTTGCCGTCGTTGCCCGTGTAGCCGGTCCACAGGTAGTAGCGGTTCGGGTCGGTCGAGCCCATGAACGAGCAGTGGTAGGCGTCGCAGATGGTGAACGAGTCGGCGAGCGCGTAGTGGAACGGGATGTCCTCGCGCGTCAGGTAGGCCATCGTCGTCGAGCCCTTGGCGGGCACCCACTTGTCGTAGCGGCCCGCGTTCCACGCCGCGTGCGTGTCGTTCCAGCCGTGCGGGAGGTCCTGGATGAACTGCAGGCCCAGGTTGTCCGCTTCGGGGCGGAAGGGCAGGATGTCGCGCTTGCCGTCCGACTGCGCCCACACGGACTTCCCGTTCGCCAGCGTCACCGGCCGGGGGTCGCCGAAGCCGCGGACGCCGCGGAGCGTGCCGAAGTAGTGGTCGAACGACCGGTTTTCCTGCATCAGCACCACGATGTGCTCGACGTCCCGCAGTGTCCCGGTGCGGTGGTGCGCGGGGATCTCCGCGGCGCGCGCAATGCTGGTGGACAACACGGAAAGGGCGGCGGTACCGCCGGTCAGCTGCAGGAAACGTCGTCGGTTGACGTCCGTCATGGGGACTCCGGAGGTGTCGTGGTGGCGAGCCGGGTCAGTATGGGTGGCCGACGGCGAACCTGCACCGGAACCGAGGCCAACACCGCGGGAAACCCTGGTTAACGGCTGCGAGCGGACAGGCCGTCCGCAGCGCACTGGCCGGGTTCACCCTCGGGGAAGACACCGGCTCTTACGGCCGGCGGAGAACCAGCACCACCGGGCCCGGTTCGACGGCGATGACCCGCCCGGATGCCCGGGTTGTGGAGACCACGGGCTGAGCTCGAACACCGGACGGGGCACCGCCGGACCCGGGGTACCCGGCGCGCGCTCCGGCAAACGCGCGATCTGCGCGGGCCCGGCTGCGGAAACCGGTGAGGCCGGGCAGAATCCGGGGGTGCTGACCCGAGGAAGCCGAGGCCGGGGAACCGGTGTCCACGCCACCGGACGGACGACGCGGCGTTCCGGAGCGCGCTGACGTGGGCCGCGCGGAGTACCTGGTCGTCCTCGGCGCGTGCGTGCTGGTCACGCTGCCGATCGAGCTGGCGGGCGCGCGGGTGTACCGCAGGCCGGGCCGCCTGGTCCGCGCGGTCCTCCCGGTGGCGCTGGTGTTCCTCGTCTGGGACGCACTGGCCATCGGCGCCGGTGTCTGGCACTTCGACCCGGCGTTCGTCACCGGCCTGCGTGCCCCGTTCGGGATCCCGCTCGAGGAAGTCCTCTTCTTCGTCGTCATCCCGGTGTGCGGCATCCTGACCTACGAAGGGGTCGGCCTGACCGGACGGCTGCTGCGGCGGTTCCGCCGGTGAGGCCCGCCTCCGCTCAGCGGAGGTCCGAGGGGGGTCGACCTGCGAGCGGAGACGGGAGTTCAGGGCCGGTACGGGGATCGCCTCGCGGCGAAAGGCACGACACGGCTCCAGCCGGACTGGCTTCTTCGAAAAGGTCTTCTTCGAAAAGGCAGAGCCGTGAAGGCAAGGGGTGAGGCCCGGGGACACCGCCGTACCGACACTCTCTACAACGTCGTGGCCCTGCTGGTGTTCCGGACGGCGGGCGTGACGTGCGTCGCTCAGCGGACCGCCATCGGCCCGCCGGCACGGCTGCCTGCTCAAGGTCCCGGAGGTGTCCGTGGGACGGATGGGCCCTTGCCCAGGCGCAGGATCAAGGCGACCGCGTCCTCCGAGCGGCCTGCCGGAGCCAGGACCTCCTGGAGGAGCAGGCCACGAATCGCGGCAATGGTGACGGTGGCCGCGGTCAGCGCTTCCCGGGTGCCGAACCCTTCGCGTTCCGCCAGTGAGGCCAGCACGGTGGTCAGGTCGTCGAGCGAGTCGATGAACTCGCGAAAGTTCTCCGGGTGGTACGCCGCCAGTCCTGCGACGTGGAAGAAGCCGCGGACGCGCGACAGTTGCTCCGGGCGGGTGTAGGTCCGCCAGATCGCCACGACGAGGTCGTCGAAGGTGCCTTGCCGGGCGGCCTCGAAAAGCGCCTCGTTGTCACGGGAGCGCTGGGCCGTGAGCATGGCCGCCAGGACGCCCGGGAGCGACCCGAAGTGGTATCGCAGCAGGGCGTGGCTGGTCCCGGTCCGGGCGGCGATCTCACGGAGTGACACCTCCGGTGCGGGAAGGGCCTCGCCGAAGGTGTCGAGAAGCCGAGCCAGGAGGCGCTCGCGCGCGTCGCCGGTGCGTTCCGTGCTTGACAGGATCACTCCCACAGTTTATCCATTGGAAAAGACTAACGCTGTGAGGGATCTCCGATGAGCACCATGTGGCACGGCTGCCTCGCCGACACCGACTACTTCGAGCTGCGCTCCAGCGGTGGGCACGACTACGGCGTCTGGGTCACCACGCCACCGGGCTACGACCCCGCCTCGACGCGATTGCCTGCCGTGTATGTGCTCGACGGCAACTGGGCCGTGGGCATGACGGCTCCGCTCATCGTCACCCAGGCGGACCCCATGCAGCGGATCCGGCCCTACCTCCAGGTCAGCGTCGGCTACGCGGGCGCGGACGCACAGCACTGGGATCGGCTGCGCAACAGAGACCTCGTGCCACCCGGCGAGCCCGTCGCCAAGGAGCTCGTCGACGCCGTGGAGCTGGGAGTCCAGGCGGGCGCGAGGACACGCGAGGAAGCCGACGCCTACCTCGCCGAACTACGCGACACCCACGCCGATGCGTTCCTGAGCTTCCTCACCGCGGAACTGCACCCGCGGATCGAACGCGACTACCGCACGGCCACGAGCGGTCACGGCCTTTTCGGCTACTCCTACGGCGGGCTCTTCAGCCTCCACACCTGGCTCACCGGCAGCACGCTCTTCGAGAGCATCGGAGCGGGCAGCCCCGGCGTCGCCGGTGAAGACAGTCAGATCTTCGCCCAGCTCCGAGAGCTGGGTGACAGGCCGCACGCCGCCAAGCTCCACGTGACCGTCAACGAGCGAGAGCTGCTCGGAGACCTGGCCATCTACCAGAACATCACGAAGAACACGGCCACCGTCCTGCACCGCCTCACCGCACACGGCGCAGCCGTCACCAGCGCGGTCCTGCGCGAAACGCACGTGACCGGCCTGCAGGCCTCCTTCCTCAGCTACCTCAGGACCTGCCGGGCCCGGTGAGCGCGAACGCCGCCGGCCGGGCTCGCACGATCCTCGTGCGTCGTCAGCGGCGCCCGGCGCGGGTCGCCGCCAGGTACTCGCGGTTGAGCGTCGCGATGCTCGTGAACGGGATGCCCTTCGGGCAGGACGCCACGCACTCGCCCGTGTTGGTGCAGCCGCCGAAGCCCTCGGCGTCCATCGCGTCCACCATGTCGAGCACCCGGCTCGCGCGTTCCGGGCCGCCCTGGGGCAGCAGGCTCAGGTGGGTCACCTTCGCCGCCGTGAACAGGGTTGCCGAGCCGTTCGGGCACGCCGCCACGCAGGCGCCGCAGCCGATGCACGTCGCGTTGTCGAAGGCCAGGTCCGCGTCCGGCTTGGGGACCGGGGTCGCGTGCGCGTCCGGTGCGCTGCCCGTCGGCGCGCTGACGTACCCGCCGGCCTGGACGATCCGGTCGAGGGCCGAGCGGTCGACGACCAGGTCCTTGATGATCGGGAACCCCTTGGCCCGCCACGGTTCCACGTCGATGACGTCGCCGTCGGCAAAGGCGCGCAGGTGCAGCTGGCACGACGTCGTGCGCTCGGGACCGTGCGCCCGGCCGTTGATCACCACCCCGCACGAGCCGCAGATGCCCTCGCGGCAGTCGTGGTCGAACGCCACCGGCTCGTCGCCGGCCTCGATCAGCCGCTGGTTCAGCACGTCCAGCAGCTCGAGGAACGACATGTCCGGGCTGACGCCGTCGACCGGATAAGCGACCAGGCGGCCTTCGGCGGCCGGTCCGGCCTGCCGCCAGACGCGGACGGTGAGTTTCATGTGTAGCTCCGCTGGGTCGGGTGGACGTGCTCGAAAACCAGTTCTTCGCGGTGCAGCACCGGCTCGGCGCCGTACTCCCACGCGGCGACGTGGGCGAAGTTCTCGTCGTCCCGCAGGGCTTCGCCGTCGGCGGTCTGGTGCTCCTCGCGGAAATGGCCGCCGCAGGATTCCTCGCGCGCGAGCGCGTCGACCAGCATGAGCTCGGCCAGCTCCAGGAAGTCGGCGACGCGGTTCGCCTTTTCCAGCTCCTGGTTGAACTCCGCGCCACGGCCCGGGACCCGGACGTCGCGCCAGAACTCGGCCCGCAGCTCCGGCACCCGGTCCAGGGCCTTGCGCAGGCCTTCGCGGGTGCGGGACATCCCGCAGTGGTCCCACATCAGCAGGCCCAGCTCCCGGTGGAACGAGTCGGCGGACCGCGTCCCCCGCACCGCCAGCAGCCGGGAGATCCGGTCGCGCACCTCGGTTTCCACCTGGCGGACCACGTCCTCGGAGACGTCGCCGAGCCGCGTGCCGCCGAGGTAGTCGTTCACCGTCGCGGGCAGCACGAAGTAGCCGTCGGCGAGGCCCTGCATGAGCGCCGACGCGCCGAGCCGGTTGGCGCCGTGGTCGGAGAAGTTCGCCTCGCCGATCACGAACAGCCCGGGGATCGTGCTCTGCAGGTCGTAGTCCACCCAGAGCCCGCCCATCGTGTAGTGGATGGCCGGGTAGATCCGCATCGGCACCGCGTACGGGTCTTCGGCGGTGATGCGCTGGTACATGTCGAAGAGGTTGCCGTAGCGGGCTTCGATCGCCGGACGGCCGAGGCGCGCGATCGCGTCGGCGAAGTCGAGGTAGACGCCCAGCCCGCCGGGGCCGACGCCGAACCCGGCGTCGCACACGTTCTTCGCCGCCCGCGAAGCGATGTCCCTCGGCACGAGGTTGCCGAAGCTCGGGTACAGCCGTTCGAGGTAGTAGTCGCGCTCGCCCTCGGGGATCTCCCCCGGCGGCCGCGGGTCGCCGCTGCGCTTCGGCACCCAGATCCGGCCGTCGTTGCGCAGCGACTCGCTCATCAGCGTCAGCTTCGACTGGTGCTCGCCCGACCGCGGGATGCACGTCGGGTGGATCTGGGTGAAGCACGGGTTCGCGAAGTAGGCACCGCGCTTGTGCGCCCGCCAGATCGCCGTGGCGTTGGAGCCCTTCGCGTTCGTCGACAGGAAGAAGACGTTGCCGTACCCGCCGGTCGCGAGCACGACGGCGTCCGCGAGGTGCGTCGTGATCTCGCCGGTGACCAGGTCGCGCGCGACGATGCCGCGGGCCCGGCCGCCGTCGACGACCAGGTCGAGCATCTCCGTGCGGGCGTGCAGCTCCACGTTCCCGGCGTCGATCTGGCGGGACAGCGCCTGGTACGCGCCGATCAGCAGCTGCTGGCCCGTCTGGCCGCGCGCGTAGAAGGTCCGCTGCACCTGCACGCCGCCGAACGACCGGGTGTCCAGCAGCCCGCCGTACTCCCGGGCGAACGGCACGCCCTGGGCCACGGCCTGGTCGATGATCTGCGCCGACACCTGGGCCAGCCGGTACACGTTGGACTCGCGGGCCCGGAAGTCGCCGCCCTTGACCGTGTCGTGGAAGAGCCGGTACACCGAATCGCCGTCGTTGCGGTAGTTCTTCGCCGCGTTGATGCCGCCCTGTGCCGCGACGGAGTGCGCCCGCCGCGGCGAGTCCTGGAAGCAGAACTGGACGACGTGGTAGCCCTGCTCGGCCAGCGTCGCGCCGGCCGAGCCGCCGGCCAGCCCGGTGCCCACGACGATCACCCGGTGCCGCCGCCGGTTCGCCGGGTTCACCAGTTTCGCGGCGAACTTCCGTTCGTCCCACCGCTGTTCCAGGGGAACGGCGGGGGCCTTGGTGTCGGCGATCGGGTCGCCTGAGCGATAGCCGTTCATGTCACAGCCGTCCATGTCAGTGCACCAGTCCCGTCATGATCGCGACCGGGACGAGGGCGTAGCCGCCCGCGACCACGACCGCCGTCGTGCTGCCGAAGATCCGGATCGCCCGTTCCCGCCGCGG
Source organism: Amycolatopsis sp. lyj-346 (assembly GCF_046548975.1). Taxonomy (NCBI): domain Bacteria; kingdom Bacillati; phylum Actinomycetota; class Actinomycetes; order Pseudonocardiales; family Pseudonocardiaceae; genus Amycolatopsis; species Amycolatopsis sp. lyj-346. The sequence continues at coordinate 417,972 of NZ_JAJPWT010000006.1, read as the reverse complement.
GCGGGTGACGCCCAGCGTGCGCGCCGCGCTCGCGAAGCCGTGGTGGATGTGCAGGCCCAGCATGGCCAGTGCGACCAGGTAGATCAGGTTCACCCACCAGACCTGGAAGTCCGCGACGAGGTTGTGGTACGGGTCGCCGGGGACGAAATCGCGGTTCACCGTGCCGACGGTGAAGTCGAGGATGTGCCAGACGACGAACACCGCGAGCGTCGCACCGCCCCAGCGCATCGTCCGCACCGCGAAGGTCGCGCGCGCCGGCTGCCGGTGGACGTACCGGACCGGCCGTGCCCGTCGGTCGCGCCGGGCCAGCTGCACCGCCGCGGTGACGTGCAGGACCAGCGCGGCGAGCAGGACCGCGCGCTGGAGCCAGAGGAACCACTCGCGGCGCAGCACCGGTTCGCCGATCGTGCGCAGCCAGTGGGCGTAGTGGTTGAGGTCGTCGGCGCCCAGGAACGTCTTGAGGTTGCCGGCCATGTGCGCGAACACGAAGGCGAGCAGGAGCAGGCCGCTCACCGCCATGACGGCCTTCTTGCCGATCGTCGAGGCCCAGAAGCGCCGGACGGCCGATCGTCGTCTTGCCGGGGGCCTGGTTGCGAGCTCGTTCACCACCCGGTCGACGTTAGGAGCGCGTCGACCAGAGGTCAAAGACATGATAACTCTGTTCTCCATAGGCAACAGCTATCGTGATGGCATGCAGTTCCAGCAGCTCGCCTACTTCGTCGCCGTCGCCGAGCACCGGCACTTCACCCGCGCCGCCGAACAGGTGCGGGTGGCCCAGCCGTCGCTGTCCCAGCAGATCCGCGCGCTCGAGCACGATCTGGGCGCCCCGCTGTTCCACCGGATCCGCGGCAACGTCTCCCTCACCGAGGCCGGGGAAACGCTGCTGCCGATCGCGCGGCGGATCCTCGCCGACACCGAAACCGCCCGGCTGGCCATCCGGGAACTGGCCGAGCTCGACCGCGGCCGCGTCCGGCTGGGTGCGCCGCCGAGCCTGTGCACGGGCCTGCTGCCCGCCATGCTCGCGGCGTTCCGCCGCCGGTACCCCGGCATCCAGCTGGAGCTGCACGAAAGCGGCTCGGGTGACCTGCGGCAGCGGCTGGCCGAGGGCGCACTGGACCTGGCGCTGCTGGCGGGCGCCCGGACGACGGCCGAGGCCGGCCTGACGGCGACACCGCTGCTGCTCGAAGAGCTGGTGGTGATCTCCGCCCCGGACACGCCGGTCGCGGGCGACCGCCTCGGCATCGCCGAGCTCGCCGACGTCCCGCTGGTGATGTTCCGCCGCGGCTACGACGTGCGGGAAGCCACGGTCAACGCCTGCCGCGCCGCCGGGTTCGAACCGTCGTTCGCGATCGAGGGCGGCGAGATGGACGCGGTGCTGGAACTGGTGCGCGCCGGCGTCGGCGCGGCGGTGGTCCCGAGCACGGTGGCCGGCGACCGGTTCCGGATGACCCGGTTCACGCCCGACGCGGGGATGACGCGCGTGGTGCAGCTGGCCCACCGCGCGGATCTGGAGCCCACCCGGGCGGTGCGCGCGCTGCGTTCGGCGATCACCGGGTTCGTGGCCGACCCGGCCCGCCGGGCGAGCCTGCCGCCGGGCATCGAGTCCCTGGTGGACGAACGGACCGTCAGCTGAGGCCGAACCGCTCGGCGAACGCGGCCAGCTCGGCACGCCGCCGGCCGGGTTCGGCCGTGCCGGGCGTCACGACCACCCGCGTCACGCCCTGGCGGGCGAGCTCCTCGACGTCCTCTGTGGACAGATCGAGGGAGCCCCACCGCGTGTACTGCAAGCCGTCCGGGTCACGGCCCGCTTCGCTCGCCGTGGTCCGGACGAGCTCGAACTGACGGCGCCGCTCGTCCGCCGTGAGCGCCCCGCCGGGGAAGTACCCGTCGCCGCGACGGCCCGCCCGGCGCGCCGCGGCCGCGCTCGAACCGCCGACGTGGATCGGCAGCTCGCGCACCCCCACGGGCTTCGGGAAGCTGCAGACGCCCTCGAACGAAAAGAACTCGCCGTCGTGGCCGACCCCCTCTTCGCCGCCCGACCACAGCAGCCGCAGGACGTCGATGGCCTCGTCCGCCCGGCGCCCGCGGGTGGCGAAGTCGACGCCGGCCGCACTCGCCTCGCCGGGCAGCGCGCCGATCCCGACGGTGAGCAGCCGCATGCGCCCGCCGGACAGCACGTCGACGGTCGCCAGCCGCTTGGCCAGCACCACCGGGTGGTGATACGGCAGCAGCAGGACGCCGGTGCCCAGCAGGATGCGGCTCGTGACCGCGGCGACGAAGCTCAGGCATTCCAACGGATCCGCGTACGGCAGCGACGGGGGCAGCGTCACCGGCCCGATCTTCGCACCCGGGTACAGGGCGACGTGTTCCGGCAGGTACAACGACTCGAACCCGCATTCCTCCGCGTCCCGCGCGAATCCCGCGATCGTTTCCGGGGCGGCACCGAAAAAGGGCATGCTGTAACAGATTCCGAACTTCACGCTCGCCAAGCTAGACCTTGACGCCGACGTCAAGGCAACTACCGGATCCTCGTCAGCCGGACGAGGGCGGCGAACCCGTCTTCGGTGCCGGGCCAGTGGGCCCGCACGGCGTCGAGCCCGGCACGGCGCACCACCGAGCGCAACACGGCGCTGACGATGATCGCGTCGTCGGCGTACCCGAGCACCGGGATGAAGTCGGGCACCAGATCGATCGGCAGCGCGAGGTAGGCCAGCAGCAGGCCGAGCCGGATCCGCACCCCGCGCGGCAGCGTCTTGTCGGCGGCGAGCCGGCGGACGAGCCGCAGCACGTCCGGCAGCAGCCGCAGCGCCTCCCGCAGCAGTCCCCCACGAGGCCGGACGACCACGAGCGCGACGACGAGGGCGGCCCACGCCAGCAGCAGCGCGGCCACGACCCCGATCAGCAGGTCCCACCAGAACGAACCGCTCACGGTCCCGCACCCACCACGGCGCCAAGGGTACGTCCGGGCGGCGCGCCAACACCGCACTTTCCCTATGAAAGTGTTCCGGAGTTACCACCTCCGGAACACTTTCATAGGGAAAGTGCGGACTACGGAGCCGAGTGGCACGGCCCGGCCCGTCGCGCGATCCGGGCGGCCGGGTTTTGACCTCCGTCCACCGGGGAACGCCGGACGGAGAGGGATCGGCAGGCGGAGGTCGGGGTGCTCGGTGGGTTGTTCGCAGTGACCAAGGCGGGGATGACGCTGGCCCTGGCCGGTCCGGTCCTCGTGACGCAGCAAGCGAAGAAGGCGGTCTCGGCGCTCGGCCCGCTCGCCGGGGAACTGGCCGCGGGGGCGGCGGGCACCGCGGCGGAAGCGACCCGGACGAGCAGCCGCACGGCCGTGCGGGCCGCGCGGGTCGTGCGCAACGCCGCGGGTGCCCGGTCCGCCGTGTGGCGCGCGGGGCGGCGGCTGCACGTGCCACTGCGGCCCACCGAAGACGCCGATCGCCCGGACGGGTCCGCGTTCGCCGCCGAACTGGCCGGGCTCACCGGCGTGGCCGGGGCCTACTGGGACGGCGGGCTCGGCAGCGTGGTCCTCTACCTGGCCGAAGAGGCCGCGGCCGACCACGTCCTCGACCGGATCGCCGACCGCTGCGAACGGCACGGGCTGACGCCCGCCGAGCCGGGTGACTCCGCTCCGGCCCACCCCGGTGACACCTACGGGGTGCGGACGGCGGCGCTCGCCCTCGCGATGGACGTCGCCGGGCTGGCCGTTTCGGTCGGTACCCGCGCGGTGCGCTCCGGCCGGGTGCACGAAGCCGTGCGCGCGGCGGTGTCCGCGGCCCGGGAACACCCGGCCGTCCGCGCGGCGCTCGACGAGCAGTTCGGCTGGTACACGGCCGAACTGGCGCGCTCGGGCGTGTCCGCCGCGGTGCGGGGGCTGAGCCAGGACCCCCTCGAACTGGTGCTGGACGCGCTCCTGCGCACCGGGCAGCTCACCGAGGCGATCGCGCGCCTCACCGCGTTCGACGCCGGGCACGACGACCTCTGCTCGCCGCAGCGGCCCAGCCTCGGCGTGACACCGCCGGAGCGCCGGACCCGGATCCCTTCGGAGGACTACGCCCGCAACGCCGTCGGCGGTGGCCTGCTCGCCGCGCTCGCCGACCTGCTGGTGCGCCGCAACCCCCGCGAAGCCGCCGAAGCGTTCCTCGCGGCGTCGCCGATGCCCGCCCGGTACGCCGACACCGCCTTCCACACGGCGATGGGCACCGCCTTCGCCCGCGAAGGCGTGCTCGTCCGCGACCCGGACCGGCTCAAAGCACTGGACACTGTGGACACCGTCGTGCTGCACGCCGACGCGCTGCACGGCGAAGACGGCCTCGACCCGCACGCCGAAGCCGTGCTGGACGCCGCGCGCCGGGCCGAAGCGCGGGTGGTCATCGCCGGTGCCGGCGCCCGGGACCGGCTCGGCGAGTTCGCCGCGCTCGCCGACGACGTCGCGCAGGAATCGTTCTTCGGGCTGGTGACGCGGCTGCAGGACGAAGGCCGGGTGGTGCTCACCGTCGGACGGCCGCCGTCCCGGTGCGCGCCGAACTGCGACGAGGTGACGGGCCTGCTCGCCGGCGACCTCTGCGTCGCCCTCGCCGACCGCAACGCGCCGGTGCTCTGGGGCGCCGACCTGATCGTCCGGCCGGGACTGACCGGTGTGTGGCGGGTGCTGCGGGCGGCCGGTGCCGCGCGGGTGAACAGCAAGCGGGCCACCCGGGTGGCGACCGCGGGCGGCCTGATCGGCGGGCTGCTGCTGATGTCACGCCGCCGGCGGACCCTGGTCCCGGCCATCCCGCGGCTGGACCCGGTGCTGCTCGGCGGGCTGACCGGGCTGGCGATGGGCACGCTCGCCGCGGTGCGGGTGGCCGCCGCCCGGCCCCCGGCCGGCCGGACCCGGATCGCCTGGCACGAGCTGACCGGCGAGGAAGTCCTCGACCGGCTGGCCGCCGCGGAAACCGAGCCGACGCACTGGGAGCTGACCACCCGGCGGCTGCGGGCGGGGGCCGCCGCGGTGACCCGGCACCCGGCCGCGGCGCCGGTCCGGTTCGGGGCCGGGCTCACCGCCGACGTCGTCGCCGAGCTGAACGACCCGCTGACCCCGGTGCTGGCGCTCGGCGCGGTCGCGTCCGCCGTGGTCGGCTCGCCGGTGGACGCGCTGCTGGTGGCCGCGGCGATGGGTCTCAACGCCGTCGTCGGCGGGGCCCAGCAGTTCCGCGGCCGCCGCGCGCTGGCGAAGCTGCGCGACGGCGAGCGTCAGCGGGCACGCCGGGAAGGCGGCCGGGTCGTCGACGCGCGGGCGCTGGAGCCGGGCGACCGGATCGAGCTGCGGGTCGGCGACGTCGTGCCGGCCGACGCCCGCCTGCTGACCGCCAACGACCTCGAAGTGGACGAATCCGCGCTGACCGGCGAGTCGCTCCCGGTCGCCAAGCAGCTCGACCCGGTCCCGGGCGCGCCGATGGCCGAGCGCAGCTGCCTGGTCTTCGCCGGCACCACGGTGGTCAGCGGCGAAGGCACCGCGGTGGTCGTGGCGGTCGGCTCGGAGACCGTGGCCGGCCGGGCGGTGGAGCTGGCCACCCGGACCGCCGCCGCGGTGGGCATCCAGGCGCGGCTGCAGGACCTCACCCGCCGCGCCCTGCCGCTGACGATGCTCGGCGGCGCGCTCGTCACGGGCCTCTCGGCGATCCGCGGCCGTCCGCTGCGCCGGGCACTGGCCGGCGGGGTGGCGATCGCCGTCGCCGCGGTACCCGAAGGGCTGCCGCTCGTGGCGACCGTGGCCCAGCGGGCGGCCGCCCGGCGGCTGTCCGCGCGCGGCATCCTGGTCCGCGCACCGCGGGCGCTGGAGGCGCTGGGCCGCCTGGACGTCGTGTGCTTCGACAAGACGGGCACGCTGACCGAGAACCGCCTGCGCGTGGTGACCACGACCGGGCCCGACGGCGAAGCGCGCGAGCCGGGGCCCGAGGACGGGGTGCTGCGGGCCGCCGCCCGCGCGTGTCCCGGCACGCTCGACGACCCCCACGTCCGCGCGCACGCCACCGACCACGCCGTGCTGGACGCCGCCGGCCCGGACGAGGGCTGGACCGAGCTCGCCGGCCAGCCGTTCGAGGCGAACCGGGGCTACTCGGCGACCGTCGGGCGCGACGGAGACGGCGAGGTGACGCTGGTCGTCAAGGGCGCCCCGGAGATCGTGCTGCCCGCCTGCGCCGGCGCGGACGAGCTCGCCCGCGCCGCGGAAGCGCTGGCGGACAAGGGGTTGCGGGTCCTGGCCGTGGCGTCGCGGAAGGCCGGGCCGTCACTCGACGGCGACGACGAGGAAGTGCTGGCGGACCTGGAGTTCCTCGGGTTCCTCGGGCTGGCGGACACGGTGCGGCCCACGGCCGAGCCGCTCATCGGCGGGCTGCGCGCGGTCGGCATCGCCCCGGTGATGCTCACCGGCGACCACCCGAACACCGCGCGGGCCATCGCGACGTCGCTCGGCTGGCCGTCCGACGCCCCGGTCGTCACCGGGGACGAACTCGCCGCGCTCGACCGCGCCGGCCGGGCCCGGCTGCTCGACGGCGCCGGCGTGATCGCCCGCGTCGCGCCGGAGCAGAAGCTGCAGGTCGTCGAGGCGCTGCGCGAGGCCGGGCGGGTGACGGCGATGGTCGGCGACGGCGCGAACGACGCGGCGGCCATCCGCGCCGCCGACGTCGGCATCGGCGTGCGGGCCAAAGCGTCGACCGCCGCCCGCACCGCGGCCGACGTCGCGCTGACCGACGAGGACCTGACCGTCCTGCTGGAGGCGGTCGCGGAGGGCCGCGCGCTGTGGCGCAGCGTGTCGGACGCCGTGGTGATCCTCGTCGGCGGCAACGCGGGCGAGATCGGCTTCTCGGTGCTGGGCACGCTGCTGTCGGGCGACTCGCCGCTGGGCACCCGCCAGCTGCTGCTGGTCAACCTGCTGACCGACCTGTTCCCGGCGATGGCCGTGGCGGTCACCCGCCCGGACGACGACGGCGCCGGCGGTTCCGGCGGCCTCGGGGAGGGGTTGTCCCGCGCGATCACCAGCCGGGGCGTGACGACCGGCGTCGGCGCGACGACGGCGTGGCTGATCGGCCGGTTCACCCCGGGAACGGTGCGCCGCACGAGCACGATGGCCCTGTGCGGCCTGGTCGGCACCCAGCTGGCCCAGACCCTGCGCGGCCGGAGCCGCAGCCCGCTGGTGGTCGGGACGGCGGTCGGGTCCGCCCTCGCGCTGGCCGCCATCGTGCAGACGCCGGGCGTGAGCCAGTTCTTCGGCTGCACCCCGCTCGGCCCCGTGGCGTGGGCCGGAGTCGGCGCGGGTGTCGCGACCGGCGCCGTGACCTCGGCCCTGCCGATCCTCCGCCAGCCGTAACTCACGTGATCCGGGCCGCAACTGGCGTGATCCGGGCCGCAATTCGCGTGATTGGAGCCGGAACTCGCGAGTTCCGGCTCCAATCACGCGAGTTCCGGGTTTGATCACGCGAGTTACGGGCTCAGTCCCGGCCGGCGGCTTCCGGGTACACGAAGTGGGGGTCGGCGTCGCCGAGTCCGAACAGGCGCCGGCCCTCCGCGAACCGGGACGTCAGGAATTCCGCCGGCCGCGGCGTACATCGTGCCGCCCAGGATGACCGCCGCCCCGGCTCCGGCCGCGGCGCCGAGGCCGACCGCCGCGACCCCGACCTCGGCGACCCCGACGCCCGCCGCGACGATCGCGCCGCACGGTTCGAGGATCGCGCAGCCGACGCCGCCGATGATCGCGCCGCCGATCGCGAGACCCCAGCCGGAAATCGCGAGCGTTTCGTCAGTGTGCGCGGGCGCGCAGGTGCGCCCGTTCCCCCTGGCGGCCGAACAGGATCAGCAGCTCGACCGGCTTCCCGTCGGCGCTGCCGAGCCAGTGCGGGATCGTCGTGTCGAACTCCGCCGCCTCGCCCGGGGGCAGGACCAGGTCGTGCTCGCCGAGGACCAGCCGCAGCTTCCCGTGGAGCACGTACAGCCACTCGTGGCCCTCGTGGGTCTGGTGGTCCGGTACCGGCGGCCGGTCCGCGCTGGGGATGATCATCTTGTAGGCCTGCATGCCACCGGGCCGCCGGGACAGGGGCACGAACGTCATGCCGTGGCGGTGGATCGGGGTCAGGTGGATGCGGGGGTCGCCGGTGCGGGGCGCGCCGACGAGGTCGTCGAGCGGGACGTCGTAGGCGCGGGCCAGCGGCAGCAGCAGTTCCAGGCTGGCCCGCCGCTGCCCGCTTTCCAGCCGCGACAGCGTGCTTTCCGACACCCCGGTGGCGGCCGCGACGTCGGCCAGCGTCATCCCGCGGTGCCGGCGCAGCGCCCGCAGCCGGGGGCCGACCGCGTGCAGCACGTCCTCGAAGTCGTCGCTCACCCCGGCCATCTTGCCGGAACCGCAAGAACGCGTGCCGGATCCGCCGGTGCCGGGTCAGGGTGGGCCCATGACACCGACCACCGAAGCGTCCCGGTTCTGGGACGGCCACTACACCGCCCACCTCCCGGCCACCGAGCCGGGTGCCAACGTCCGGCTCGCCGAGGTCGCCACCCGGCTGTCCCCCGGCCGGGCCCTCGACCTCGGGTCCGGCGCCGGCGGGGACGCGCTGTGGCTGGCCCGCCGCGGCTGGCGGGTGACCGCCGCCGACATCTCCGCCGTCGCACTCGACCACCTGGCGGCCCGCGCCCGTGACCTCGGGCTCGGCGACCGGATCACCACCGAGCGGCACGACCTCGCCGCGACGTTCCCGGCGGGCCCGTTCGACCTCGTTTCGGCGCACTACCTGCACACCTCCTTCCCGCTGCCCCGTGACCGCGTGCTGCAGCAGGCCGCTCGGGCCCTATCCCCCGGCGGCCGGCTGTTGGTCGTCGAGCACGGGTCCGTCGCGCCGTGGTCGTGGAACCAGGATCCGGGCAGCTACCCCGCCGCACCGCGGGTGCCGCCCCTCGATCCGGCGGAGTGGACCGTCGAGCGCGCCGACGCCCTCCCCCGCCGCGCGACCGGCCCCGGCGGGCAGACCGCCGAAGTCGTCGACCACCTGCTGCTCGTCCGCCGCACCCGCTGAAAGGCCCCGCCATGCCCCGAACCCGGCGGGACACCCCGCCCCCGCGCACCGGACCGTCCGAAAAGGACGTGCTGCGCGGCTTCCTCGACCACCTGCGGGCCGCGGTCGCCGCCAAGGCCCAGGACGTGCCGGAGCCGCAGGTGCGGACGCCCGGCGTCCCCTCCGGCACGTCGCTGCTGGGCCTGGTCCGGCACCTGGCGCACGTCGAACGCTTCACCTTCCTCGGCGAGGACGTCGCCGACTGGCCCGGCACGTTCCGGCCGCGGCCGGAGGAGTCCGTCGCCTCGGTCGTGGCGGACTACCGCGCCGCCTGCGAGCGGGCGAACGCGGTCATCGACGCCTGCACCGACCTGACGCGCCCGGTCGCCCGGCCCGGCCGCGGCGCGCCGTCGATGCGCTGGGCGCTGGTCCACCTGATCGAGGAGACCGGCCGCCACGCCGGGCACGCCGACATCCTCCGTGAGCTGCTCGACGGCAGCACCGGCCGGTGACCTGGCATGATCCGTCCGTGCGGGTACTGCTGGTGGAAGACGACCAGCCGATCGCCGACTCGCTGCGACGCGGTCTGGTGCGATACGGCTATGAAGTGACGTGGGTGCGGACGGGCGCGGAGGCCTTGGACGCCGGGCCCGCGGACATGGTGCTGCTCGATCTGGGCCTGCCCGATGTGGACGGTCTCGACGTCTGCCGTGAGCTGCGCGCGCGGGGTGACGTGCCGATCATCGTGATCAGCGCGCGGGCCGACGAGGTCGACCGGGTGGTCGGGCTGGAGATCGGCGCGGACGACTACGTGTCGAAGCCCTTCGGCGTCCGCGAGGTGATCGCGCGGATGCGGGCGGTGGCGCGCCGCGTGCGGCCGGTCGCCGACGAGCCCGCCGGGGCACCGTCGCCCGATTCGCCGGCCGGCGGGCGGCTGGTCATCGACCGCCGGGCGCGCCGGGTCCACGTGGACGGCGACGAGCTGGCGCTGTCGCCGAAGGAGTACGACCTGCTGGCCTTCCTCGCCGACGCGCCGGGCGCGGCGCTCACCCGGGAGCAGATCATGGAGGCCGTCTGGGACGCCCACTGGTTCGGCCCGACGAAGACCCTGGACGTCCACATCGGAGCGTTGCGCCGCAAGCTCGGCGACGCGGCCGTGGTCGAGACGGTCCGCGGGGTCGGGTTCCGGCTGGTGGTCGCCGGGTGACCGGCCCGACTTCGCTGAACCGCCGTCTGGTCGTCAGCTACGTGCTGCTGGTGGCGATCGCGATCGCCGCGTTCACCGTGCCGGTCGCGTTCGTGCTCACCGCCCAGCTGCGCGGCGACGTCGAGACGTCGGTGCGGCGCGAAGCCGACACCGCCGCGCTGCTGCTCTCGGCCGGGGACCAGCCGTCCCGGCAGGCGCTGGCGCGGCTGGCCGAGGCCTACGGCAAGGAAACGCCGGGGCGGCTCGACGCCGTCCTCGCGGACGGAACCGCGCCGGGACCGCTGCCGGTGCCCACCGCCGCGGACGACCCCGCCTTCCGCGACGCGCTGGCCGGGCAGGCCTCCACCCGGTGGACCCACGCGGCCGCGCTGGACGCCGACGGTCTCGTGCTGGCCGTCCCCGCGCGGGACGCGGCGGGCCGCGTGGCCGGGGCGATCCGGGTCAGCTACCCGTCGGCGCCGCTGGAGGCGCGGCAGCTGCAGATCTGGGGTTTCCGGGCGGTGCTCGCGGTCGCGGTGCTCATCGTCGCCGCGTTGCTGGGCGCGTTCTTCGCGCGGCGGCTGACCCGGCCGTTCCGGGAGCTCAACCAGCTGGCGGGCCGGCTGCGCGACGGCGAGCTGACCGCGCGTGCCGAGGAGTCCGGCCCGGTCGAAACCCGCACCCTCGCCCGCACGCTCAACAACGCCGCCGAAACCATCGACACGCTGGTGCGCGCGCAGCGGGCGTTCATCGCCGACGCGTCGCACCAGCTGCGCACGCCGCTCACGGCGTTGCGGCTGTCGCTGGACAACATCGCCGACGGCGTGCACGACCCGGACGTCCGCGATGACGTCGACCAGGCCACGGCCGAAGTCGTCCGGATGAGCAGGCTGGTGACCGGCCTGCTCACCCTGGCCAAGGCCGAAGCGGCGATCGCCGCGCCCGAACCGGTGCGGGTCGCCGACGTGGTCGGCGGGCGGCTCGGCGTCTGGCGCGCGGTGGCCGCCGACCGCGGCGTCGAGCTGCGCCAGGACGACGCCGACGCGGACCTGCTCGCCATGGTCAGCCCCGGGCACCTCGAGCAGGTGCTGGACAACGTGCTCTCGAACGCCCTGGAGGTGTCCCCCGACGGCGGCGCGGTCACCGTGTCGAGCGGCCGCCGCGACGACCACGCGGTGCTGGAGGTCGCCGACGAAGGCCCCGGGTTGTCCGAAGCCGAGCGGAGCCGGGCGTTCGACCGGTTCTGGCGCGGCCAGGGCCGGACCGGGCCGTCGGGGTCCGGTCTCGGCCTGGCCGTCGTGAAACAGCTGGTCACCGACGACGGTGGCACCGTGTCCCTCGGTGCCACCGACGGCGGCGGGTTGCGGGTCCGGATCGTGTTACCCCTCGGGCATCACTGACGAGTGGTGGTTGACGATCAGCCACTTGCCCTCGCGCAGTTCGTAGACGTAGGTGTAGCGCGCCCGCACCTTGTCGGCCTTGCCGTCCTTGGTCAGGACGAACTCGTAGACGCCGGTGTTCACCGCGGTGTCGGCGTCGAGGACGTCGACCATCTCGTCCTTGATCACGCCTTGGGGCTTGTTCTGGAGGAACTTCGTGAAGTAGTCCACGATCTGCGCGCGGCTGCGGCGGACCTCGTCGGACACGGTCGGCAGCAGGACGGCGTCCGGCGCGTAGAGGTCGGCCACCCGCTGCGGGTCGCCCGTCGCCAGCGCCGCGTTCCACTCCGGGAACAGCGCCGCGATCTGCTGTTCGGTGGGTCGCGCCGGGCCGGCCGCGGCACCGGTGGGCGTCGCGGCGGAACCGGTCCCACACCCCGCCGCCACTGCCGTGACCGCCGCGGTCGCCACCACGACCACACCCACCTGCATCTTGCGCATTTTCGCCTCCTGGCCGGGGAACTGCTGACAAATCCACTGTGGAACGGCGACCGGAAGGGGAATTCCAGCGCGCGGACAGGACCGGGGAAAAGTTCGGCCAAGGCGGCCGCACGCGTTCGCTCTGCGGGTCACCCGGAAGAGTGCTATTTGATCCGTTATGAGCGAATCACCCCACTACCCGCAGTCGTCCGCCTCGACGGGCCAGGCGCCCGCCCCGCCCCGGCCGGGCACGGTCGAAGGGGCCTTCTGGGCGTTCATCGCCGCGCCGGTGATCGGCCTGATCGGAAGCCTGCTGATCTTCGGCAACCGGGACAAGATCGCGTCGGCCATGCGCGACACGGACAGGCAACGCGGCGGCAACCTCACCGAGGCGCAGCTCGACCAGGCGGTGAACGTCACGATGATCACCGCGGTGGTGATCGCGGTGATCATCGCCGGGTTGTACCTGCTGTTCGCGTTCAAGCTGCGCGCCGGCCGCAACTGGGCGCGCATCGTGCTGACCGTGCTCGCCGCCCTGCAGCTGCTCTCGGTGCTGACCGGGCAGAGCACGATCGGCAGCTACGTCGCGGTGCTCGCGGCGGTGGTCGGCGTGGTGCTGTCGTACACGGGCCCGTCGAACGCCTACTTCGCGGCGGCCAAGGCGCAGCGCTGACCGGTTCCGCGCCCGGCCACTGACGTCAAGCGAGCAGACTGTCCGATTTGGACGGTCAGGCGTACCACATCCGGGCGGCCAGCCGGAGGAATTCCCGGCCGTCACCGGCACCCAGCGCGGTGCCGCGGTCGGGGTATACGTCCAGCACCCGGTCCGCCCCGGTCAGCCGCAGCGCCCGGCTCACCACGGCGTTGCCGCCGGTGACGATCCGGAGCCGGGCGTTCTGGGCGGCGGCGTGGTCGGTCACCGCGCTCAGCACGCGGACCCCCGCCGCGCCGAGGAAGTGCAGCCCGCCGAGGTCCAGCACGATCACCCGCGGTTCCGGGCTGCCGGCCAGCGCGGCGGCCACCGCCCCCACGACGACGAGCACCGTGCCGGCGTCGAGCTCACCGGCCAAGGTCAGGAACACCGGCTCACCGCGCGAGCACGAGACCCGCAATCGCCCCGACGCCACGCAAAAACACCCCATCTTCGAAAGAACCGGCACGAACGGGCACTGCGGCTCCTGCACGACCCGCCCGCGCGCCAGGCTAGTAAGGGCTTCGGACTGATCACAAGCCGTGACGGCGCGAGTCGACCCGATCGTGTTTCACCAGGGAGAGACGGGGGAAGACACGCGGAGCGGTTCGCTTCCAAGGAGGGTTGTCGTGGCGGCACCACCCGATCCGGCGGCCACCGGGGTGCGCACGCTCATCCCGGCCCGCATCGACCGGTTGCCCTGGTCCCCGTTCCACACGCGGATGGTGGTCGCCCTCGGAGTCGCCTGGATCCTCGACGGCCTGGAGATCACGGTGGCCAGCGCGGTCGCCGACACCCTCACCAAGCCCGAGACGCTGAACATGTCGTCGGCGGCCGTCGGGCTGCTGGCGACGGTCTACCTCGCCGGCGAGGTGGTCGGGGCGCTGTTCTTCGGCAGCCTCTCCGACAAGCTCGGCCGGCGGAACCTGTTCATGCTGCCTCTGGCCGCCAAGCGCCCCAATGTGGCCTTCGGTGCGTTCAACGCACCGAAGGCCACCTTGGGTGCGTTCAACGCAACCAAGGCCACCTTGGGGCGCTTCAGCCTGCGGCCCCTGCGGCGCTGCGGCCCCGCCCGGCCGGTCCAGGGCCGGGATCAGCCCGGCCCGCTGCTCCGCAACCGCGGCAGCACCGCCAGCCACTCCAACGCCTCCTCGGCGGTGCCGTGGACCGGCAGCAGCCGCTCCAGGCCCAGCACCCGGATCGGGCGCAGCACCGCCCGGCCCGCGGCCGCGATCGCGAACGGCACCCCGCTCACGTGCGCCTCCGAAGCCGCCACCAGCAGCTCCGTGATCCCGCCCGCGCCGCAGAACGACACGCCCGACAACTCCAGCACCAGGGCCCGCGGGGCGAGGTCGATCTCCTCACCCACCCGCGTGCGGAGCCGGCGCAGCACCGGCAGGTCTACCTCGCCGCGGATGGCGACGATCGTCGCCTCCGCCGTGGCGGTCACCCTCAGTGCCATCGCGGACGGGACGTCGACGCGAAACTGCGGCGGGGCGATCTGGTCGAGCACACGGGCCTCCTCGAAGCGAGGGACGACCGGGAGGCAGCCCGGCCTCCCGGCCCACCCACGGAACGGACGCGCAGGGTGGAGCGGGCGGCTGCCGGCTGAACCGCGATGCCCACACCGTACGCCTCCGCGGCGGCGGCGTCCGCCCCCGCCCGAATTCGTCGAATTCGGGCGCACGCGGGACGAATTCCCGGAATGCACCGGCCCGATCCGGATAACGGTTCCCGGTCCAGTCGGCCCCGAAGTCACACCGAACGCCCGTCTTCTGCTAAGAAGTGCATCGTTTTGTCGACCGATGCAGGGGTGCGGGTGGCTTTCGAGGAACAGCTCGTCAACGGGCGGTACCGGCTACTGGGGCACCTCGGCCACGGCGCGATGAGCCTCGTGTGGCGGGCCAAGGACGAGCGGCTGGACCGCGTGGTGGCCGTCAAGCAGTTCCTGCACGAGCCGGACGCGGGCGGCGACGTCTGCGAGCGGGCGATCCGGGAGGCGCGGCTGGCCTCGCGGCTGCGGCACCCGAACGCCGTCGCGGTGTACGACGTGTTCGAGGACGCCGGCTCGATGTACCTGGTCATGGAGTACGTGCCCGCCCGCTCGCTGACCGAGCTCCTCGTCGAACGCGGGCCGCTGCCCCGGTGCGACGTGCTGCGGCTCGGGCGGCAGATCGGGGCGGCGCTGGCCGCCGCGCACGGCGACTGGATCCTGCACCGGGACGTCACGCCCAACAACGTGCTGGTCACCGACGACGGCACCGCCCGGATCACCGACTTCGGCGTGTCCCGCGCGCTCGGCGAGCACCCGGCCGCCGACGACGGCGTCGTCGTCGGCACGCTGCCGTACCTGGCCCCGGAGGTCGCCCGGGGCGGCGAGGCCGGCCTGCCGTCCGACGTCTACTCGCTCGGGGCCACCCTCTACACCGCCCTGGAGGGCACGCCGCCGTTCGGCACCAGCGACGACCCGATCACCCTGCTGCGGCGGATCACCGAGAACCAGCTCAGCCCGCCGTCCCACGGCGGCCCGCTGACCGCCGTGCTGATGCGGATGCTCGAACGCGATCCGGCCGCGCGCCCGTCGATGCAGGAGACGGTGGACCTGCTGGCCGCCGTCGGCAGGCCGGGCCCGGCCGTCGTGCCCCGCCGGTCCCGGTTCCGCCGCGCCGCCGTGACCGGGGCGGCCGCGTGCCTGACTTCGGTGAGCGTGGCGGCCGGCCTCGCCCTCGCCGACCGGCCCGGGACCACCGCCGCGGCCCCCGTCGAGCACCCGCCGACGACGATCACCGCCGACCGCACCGTCCGCAGCACCACCACGGCCCCCGCACCGGTGCCGCCCCGCGCGTCCGGGGAGCCGTCCCGGCGCCCCGCGGTGCAGCCGTCCGGGACCGGCGGCTGCACCGCGCGCTACGAGGTCACGAACGCCTGGCCGGGTGGCGCCCAGGTGCAGGTGACCGTGCACAACGACCGGCCGACGCGGCTGACCGGCTGGACGGTGACCTGGGTGCAGCCCGGCGGGGCCGGCATCCGGGACCTCTGGAACGGCACCCTGAGCCAGGCCGGTTCGTCGGTGACCGTCACCGACGCCGGCTGGAACGCCCTCGTCGAGCCGGACGGTTCGGCCACGTTCGGGCTGAACCAGGACATCACCGGCGGCCGTCCCCCCGCTCCGGCCCTCAGTTGCCAGACGAACTGATACCGTTATCGTTCCGTCACATCCGGATTGCCCATTCTTCCGTAGCGGCCGTATTCGTTTCCGGCATCCGGAACGAATACGTCGAACGCTATTTCCTACCCCCACCCAGGTGAGTGAATTGGGCCGACCCGGCGAACTGCGCGCCGCCACCGGCCGTGTTCCCTGATGACGGAAACGACTGAGGGGAGCGTGCCCGTGCACGAAGGGGCAGTGATCGCCGGCCGGTACCGCGTACTCGGCCGGGCGGGTCACGGCGCGATGGGCACCGTGTGGCGGGCGAAGGACGAGCGGCTCGACCGCCTGGTCGCGATCAAGCAGCTCTTCCCCGACTCCCCCGCCGATCCGACGGCCGCGGAGCGCACGCGCGAGCGGACGATCCGGGAAGCCCGCGTCACCGCCCGGCTGCGCCACCCGCACGCGGTCGTCGTGTACGACGTCGTCGAGCAGGGGTCCGCGGCCTACATCGCGATGGAGTACCTGCCGGCCCGCACGCTGACCGACCTGCTGGAGGAGCAGGGCCCGCTGGTGCCGGAGTACGTGGCCGAACTGGGCGCCCAGCTCGCCTCGGCGCTGGCCGCGGCGCACGCGGAAGGCGTGGTGCACCGCGACATCAGCCCCAACAACGTCCTGGTCACCACCGACGGCTCGGCGAAGATCACCGACTTCGGGGTGGCCCACGCGCGCGGGGAAGGCACCGCCACCGGCCGCGGGCTGGTCGTCGGCACGCCGGCCTACCTCGCCCCGGAAGTCGCGGACGGCGCCGAACCCGGTTTCCCGTCCGACGTCTACTCGCTCGGCGCGACGCTCTACACCGCACTCGAAGGGCGGCCGCCGTTCGGCACCGACGAAAACCAGCTGGCCCTGCTCAAACGCGTCGGTGCCGGTGCCATCACCCCGCCGGCCACCAGCGGCCCGGTCACCGACACCGTCCTCCGGCTGCTGCACCGGGATCCGGCCGCCCGCCCCGCGATGGCCGGGGCCGCGCGGCTGCTGACCCGCGCCACCGTTCCCGGGGTGGCCCCGGCGGCCGCCCCGCCGGACAGCGCACCCGCGCCGGCCCGCCGCCGCCGCTCCCGGGTGGCCTTCGCCGGGACGGCGCTGGTGCTGACGGCGGCCGCCGTCGTGGCGGCGACGTCGCTCTCGTCCGGCCGGGAACCCGCGAGCGCGGCGGCCCAGCTCGCTTCGGCGCCGTCCGCCACCCCCTCCACGACCGCCCCGGCCGCTCCGCTCGCGTCCCGGACCACCGGCTGCGCCGCGCGCTACCAGGTGGTGAAGTCGTGGAACGGGGGCTTCCAGGGGCTGGTGACCGTCCGCAACAGCGGGCAGGCCGAAGTCACCGGGTGGACGGTCAGCTGGGCGACGCCGGCCGGGACGAGCATCGACGACCTCTGGAACGGCAGGCTCGTGCGGACCGGCGCCACCTCGGCGATCGTGAACGCCGAGTGGAATGCCGTGCTGAAGCCGGGTGAATCGACCACCTTCGGCTTCATCGCCCTGGCCCGCGGCGGCAACCGCGGGATGCCGGTGACCGAGTGCCGTCCCGGGGAATGAATCGGTGCACCGGCGTTTCCGGCCATCCGACCAAGGTGGCTTGACCAGCGGCATTGACCGGCATTAAGGTCGACATCCACCCCCTTCTTGTTAGCGTTAACTTCCGGCCGGACAACGGACCGGACAATGGGTCTCGAGAAAGTCCTCACCAAATGACGAATTTCCGCGACGTGGCGGACGAGCCGTCGGGCGGCGGCCGCGCCGCGGTGACGATCACCGACGTGGCGAACGCGGCCGGTGTCTCGGCGAGCACCGTGTCCTACGTGATCACCGGGAAGCGGACGATCTCCCCGGCCACCCGGCGCCGGGTCGAGGAAACCATCCGCGCCCTCGGCTACCGGCGTCGCGGCGGCGCGCCGTCACCCCGCGCCGGTGTCCTCGCGGTGGCGGTGCCGCCGCTCGGCGACCGGCAGCTGGGCATGGAGATGGAGTTCTTCTCCGCGGCCGCGGGCGCGGCCCGCGAACTCGGGTTCGACCTGCTCCTGGTCACCGACGAGGAAGGCACGACGGGCCTGCACCGGGTGACGTCGGCCGCGCTGGCCGACGCGGTGATCGTGCTGGACGCCGCCGACGACGACCCGCGCGTGCCGGTCCTGCTGGCCTCCGGCCGCCCCGCGGTGCTGGTCGGCGCGCCGGGGACGTACCGCGGGCTGACGTCGGTGACGCTCGACTTCGCGCCGGCCGGCCGGGCCTGCCTCACCCACCTCGCCGACCTCGGGCACCGGTCGGTCGCCCACCTCACGCCGTCCGCGCCCCGGCTCCGCTACCTGAAGGGCTTCGCGGAAAGCTTCCACGCCGCCGCGGGGGAACGCGCCGTGAAAGCGATTTCCCAGCCGTGTGCGCCGACGGCCGGAGACGTCGCCCGCTGCCTGGACGAGCTGCTCGCCGACGGCGGCCCGACCGGGCTGGTGGTGCACGACGAAGCGACGCTTCCCCTGGTCATGGGCACTCTCCGGCAACGCGGGCGGCAGGTCCCCGATGACGTCTCCGTCGTGGCGGTCTGCTCGGACACCGTGGCGGGACGGCAGCGGATCCGGCCCACCACGGTGGTAGTCCCGGCGGCCGAGCTGGGTGCGCTGTCCGTCCGGCGGGCGGTGCGCCAGCTCGACGGCGGACCGGCCGCCGAGCCCGGCACCGTGGTCCCCGTGCTCGTCACCGGGGAAAGCACCGCGGCCGCCCCCGCCGTCCGGGAAGGGGCAGCGTTGTCCGGAGGGTGAGAATTCCCGGACAATCGGGCTCTACACCGAACCCGGTGCCCGTCGCGGCCGTATTTTCTTTCGAGGGTCCGTCGACGTCGACAGGGGATTACGGGTGGCAGCGAAAAAGGGCGCATTGGCCGGGCGGTACCGCCTGCTCGAACCGAACGGCCACCACCCCGGCGGCACCGCGTGGCGGGCGAGGGACGAATTGCTCGACCGGTTCGTCGTCGTCGAGCAGCTGCCACCCGGCTGCCCGTTCGACGCGGCCCATTCCGACCGCGTCCGGGCGAAGGCGATCCGCGACGCGCGCGTGGCCGTCCGGCTGCACCACCCCCACGTGGTCGTGGTGCACGACGTCTTCGAGCACGACCTGACGCCGTACGTGGTGACGGAGGACCTGGCGACCAGCACCCTGGCCGAGCTGGTCGAGCGGCGCGGCAGCTTCCCCCCGGACCGCGTCGCGGCGCTCGGCGCCCAGCTGGCTTCGGCACTGGCGGCCGCGCACGCCGCGGGCATCGTCCACCGCGGGTTCGGCCCGGACAAGGTGCACCTCACGGCCGACGGGACGGCCAAGATCGCCGGCTTCGGGCTCGGCACCGGCGGTTTCCCCGCCCCGGAGGTGGCCGGGAGCGCGAGCCCCGGATGCCCCGCGGACGTCTATTCCCTGGGCGCGACCCTGTATTTCGCCCTCGAAGGGCGGCCGCCCGGCTCCGCCGTCCCGCCGCGGGCCCACGGGCCGGTTCTCACCGCCCTGCTGGACCTCGTGCGCCCGGAACCGGCCACCCGGCCGTCGATGGCCGAAGCCGAACGAACACTCACCGATCTCGCGGTTTCCCGTCCACTGGCGGCAATCCCGGCCCGAAGTGCGCGGCGAGGGCGTGTCCTGGTGACGGGCACCGTGCTCGTCATCGCCCTCGGCACGGCAGTGACGACGCACGCGGCCCTCCGCCGCCTCACGGCTTCCTGAGCCCCCCAGCGCCCCAAGGTGGCCTTGGTTGCGTTCAACGCACCCAAGGCCACCTTCGGTGCGTTCAACGCACCGAAGGCCACATTGGGGCGCTGGGGGCTGGGATCGGCGGGGGGACCGCCGGATCTTCCTGTGCCACGAAGGAAATGAGCGCGAACGCGCTCAGCGCGGTGACCACCGCCGCGCCCGCGACGAGCCACCGCGTGAGGTGGTCGGGGCCGGACCTGGCCTGCTTTTCCAGCGCCACGGCCGCCCGGACGCGGCGTTCCACGCGATCCGCCGCCGGCGGCGGAGAACTCTCCGCGCGGACCCGCTGAATCAATTCCTGAACCGAAATCTGCCGCCGGGCCGCGGACGCCGTCGGGCGCGCCAACCGAACCACCTCCGATTCCCCACATGCGAGATGTCGCATGTCCCGTCGCGGAGACTAGAAGGTGATCCACTTCTTGTAAATCGCGAGATCGCGATCCGGTCGTTATCGATTCGACACAACCGGATTCCCGTTCCGGCCGTAACACGGGAAAACCGCGATCGAATTCGACGATTTCACCCGCGCTACGGCAACGCCGGTTCCGCCGCACTGCCGCAGGATTCGCGCACCACGAGCGTCGGCCAGAGCTGCAGCCGGTGCACGGGCCGCTCGGTCGTGTCGGCGAGCCGGGCCAGCGCGAGCTCGGCGGCCACCGCGCCGAGCCGGTGCTTCTGCGGGCACACCGCCGTCAGCGGCGGGTCGGACGCCGCCGCGACCTCGTCGTCGTAGGAGACCACCGCCAGCTCGCCGGGCACCGCGATGCCGCCGTCGCGGGCCCGTTCGATCAGGCCGATGGCCTCCCGGTCGGCGTGCACCACCAGCGCCCGGACACCCGCCCGGCGGCAGCGCTCCAGCAGGGCGTCGTACTCCCCCGCCCAGCCCGGGGAGCCGTAGACCGGGACGTCGAGGTCCAGCGCCGTGGCGGCGTCCAGCCCCAGGGAGGCGATCGTCTCCCGCCAGCCGGCGCGCAGCGCCCGGCTGGTCGGGCTGGTCCGGGACGTCACGAGCCCGACCCCGCGGTGGCCGAGGGAGACCAGGTGCCGGACGGCCAGTCCCGCGCCGAGCGCGTGCGCCGTCGTGGCCGCGTCCAGGGCCAGCGTCGGCAGCTCCGGCGGCGGCAGGCGTTCGACGAGGACCACCGGGACGCTCAGCGACCCCAGCCAGCGCAGCAGGTCCAGCGCGCCGCGCCCGGTGGTGGCCGGCGCGACCAGCAGCGTCTGCACGCCGCGTTCGAGGAGCTTGGTGATCTGACGGCGGTCTTCGGCCGCGTCGTAGCTCGACGCGCGCAGGACCAGCCTGCCGCCCGTGGCGGCCACTGTGGACTGGGCACCTTGGACCACCGTCGGCCAGTAGTACTCCACCGACGGCGCGACCATGCCGACCAGCGCGCCGGGTGCGACCGGGCCGAACCCCGAAGCGGCGCGTCCGGGCTCCGGGTGGCCGCCGCGGGGCCGGGTCAGCGTGACGCCGCCGTGCACGCGCGTCAGCAGGCCGCGGTCGGCCAGCTCGGTGACGTCGCGGCGGACGGTGACGGCAGTGACGCCCAGCCGCTCGACCAGCTCGGTGAGCCGGACCGCGCCGTGTTCGCGCACCAGCGAAAGGATCAGCTGGTGCCGTTCGGAGGCGAGCATCACCGGACCTGCTCCAGCCGGACCCGCGCCGGGCCCTCGCGCACCAGCAGGGTGAGCCGGCTGAGGTGATCGCCCCAGGACGCCCGCAGCAGCGGGTCGGCCAGCGGCCGCCGCTCGAGGTCCGCGGTGGTCCACCGGGGCTCCCAGCTCAGCCGCAGGACCCGCCGGCCTTCCCGTGACACGAACGCTTCGCCGTCGCCCAGCTCGACGTCGCCCGCCAGGACGTGCCGGAGCCGGACCGGCCGGACGGACTCGTCGTCCTCCACGAGGACGTGGGGGCGGGGGTCGCGGACCAGCCGCACCGAACGGAGCCAGCGCGGCACGCCCGGGTAGGCACTGGCGAGGTCCGCGGACAGCGTGGCTTCGGCCGCGGTGAGCTCGACCCGGACGTCTCGCGCCCCGAAGTCCTCCCCCGGTTCCTGCGTGACGCCCGGCTCGGGCACGTTGTGCCACTCGCCGCGCAACGCCCAGGCCCGGTACCGGTCCGGGCCGAAGCTGGCCGCGGTGTAGGTCGGCTGACCGACGTCCGCCACCACCGGCACGCCGTCGACCGCCACCCAGTAGGACCCGACGTCGAGGTGGTTGTGCCGCTCGCCGTTGTGCCCGGCCTTGACCGCCATGGTCAGCCCACGCGTCGTGCCCGCCGTCTCCCGGGCGACGAGCACCTGCACCCGCGGCAGCCATTGTTCGCGGGCCAGCCAGGTTTCGCGGGGGTCCTCCGCCAGCGCGGTCCGCCAGCCCGGGTCGGCCAGGCCGGACAGGGCCCGGCCGAGGCCGGCCGACGGCCACACGAGCCGCCCGCCCGCGCGCGCCCGGCTCACCGCGTGCGCCCGGACGTCGTCGTCGCCGAGCCGCTCGCCCCACCGGTGCAGGACGTGCCACGGCTGGGCCGGCGACAGGCGGGCCGGAGCGTCCCCGGCGTTGACGTAGGCGTCGCCACCCAGGTGCATCCGGTGCGGGAAGCGGATCAGCGGGGCCAGCACGGGAAGGTCCCGCGCGTCGAGGCCGGTCGCGTCGGCGAGCAGGTCGAGGCACTCCAGCAGGCGGCAGGCGCCGTGCCACCAGTAGGCGACGCCCTCGTCGATCCCGCCGTCGTCGGGCAGCACGGCGACGTAGTGGTCGAGGCCTTCGGCCACCAGCCGCACCAGCCGCAGGCGCCGCTCGTCGTCGGGCTCGAGCAGGAGCGCGGCGGTGAGGACCCCGCTGTGGATCCACGGGTTCCAGTTGTGCGCGTCGCCGTCCAAGCCGAGCCAGTGCCAGTCGCGGATCCGCTCGAACGGCGTCAGGACGCGGAGGTCGACCTCACGACGCAGGCGCTTGCGCAGGCCGGGGGCGCGGAGGTCGAGGTGCGGGCCGAGGACGTGCCCGGCCCAGGCGAACAGCGCCGCGACCTCGGCCGCGCCCAGGTCGAGGAAGGGGTCGTCGGGGTCGGCCACGACTTCACCCCGCGCGGCCGTGTGCCGGTCGTGCGGGGCCCAGCACCAGGTGGTCGCCTCGGCCAGCGCGACCAGCCCGTCGATCGCGCCGTCCAGGAACGGCACCTCGCCCGGCGGCGCCTCGCCGGTCAGCACCGCGGCCAGCACCAGCGTGCTCACGCGTGCGCGCAGCTCTCCCGCGGGGTCTTCGTAGTCGGTCCGGACGCCGTCGCGGAACGTCCGCGCCCACGCCGTGGCCGTCAGGACCGGCGCCGGCCGCGCGAGCAGGGCATGGGCGTCGGCCAGCAGCGCGGCGCCGTCGGCGGCGTCCCAGACCGCCCGGTCGCGCACGTCCGGAAAGGAGGCTCGCACCATCGGATGCCCGTCGAAGAGCGCGCTCAGCCGCTGCCGCACCACCAGGGTCCCCTTCGATCCTGATCGTTTTTGATCGTTTTTGACCTGAATTGTTGACTCGAACTATGACACACCCCGACAGTGACAGCCATCACTTCGACGGAGGAGCAATGAAGCTTCGGGGATCGGCGGGACTGAACCGCCGGACGTTCCTATCGGCCACGGCCGGCCTCGCGGCCGGCGGGCTGCTCGGCGGCTGCGCGTCGTCGACGACCACCGCGTCCGGCGCCACCCGCGTGCGCGTCTGGTCGTGGCTCACCGGCATGGACAAGTACGTCGCCGGGTTCAACGCCGCGCACCCGGACATCTCGGTGGAGCTCAACGTGATCGCGGCCGGGCTGAAGGGCGGCTACGCCCAGCAGACCAACGCGCTGCGCGCCCACAACGCCCCGGACATCCTGCACGCCGAGTACCAGGGCCTGCCGCAGCTGCTCACCACCGGCGGGCTCCGGGACCTCACCGACGACCTGGCGGACCTGGAGCGCGGGTACTCCACCGCGGCCTGGCAGGGCGTGCGGCCCGGCGGGCGCACCTGGGCGGTCCCGATGGACCTCGCCCCGATGGTGCTCTACTACCGC
The DNA here is from genome assembly GCF_046548975.1 of Amycolatopsis sp. lyj-346. NCBI lineage: Bacteria > Bacillati > Actinomycetota > Actinomycetes > Pseudonocardiales > Pseudonocardiaceae > Amycolatopsis > Amycolatopsis sp. lyj-346. The sequence continues at coordinate 394,225 of NZ_JAJPWT010000006.1, read as the reverse complement.
CAGGACCTGTTCGACCGGCACGGCATCGCGGTGCCGCGCACGTGGGACGAGTTCCGGGCCGCCGCGCAGGCCGTGCAGAAGGCCGACCCGGCGGCGCGCCTGACGACGTTCCCGCTCAACGACGGCTCGTTCTTCGCCGGGATGTGCTGGCAGGCGGGCGATCCGTGGTGGCGGGTCGACGGCGGCTCGTGGCGGGTGGACATCAGCGGCGAGGGCACCCTGCGCACCGCGGACTACTGGCAGGGCATGATCCGCGACCGCCTGGTCGCCACCGCCCCGACCGGCGACCAGGACTGGATCGGCGCCATGCACACCGGACGGCTGTGGGGCCTGCTCGGCGCTTCCTGGAGCGTCGGCTCCCTGGTGAAGTCCATCCCGCAGGACAAGGGCCGGTGGGCGGTCACCACCATGCCGACCTGGGACGGCGTTCCCGCCAACGGCGTGCAGGGCGGCAGCGCGTTCGCCGTCTCGGCCGAAAGCAAGGTGCCGGACGCCGCCGTGAAGTTCCTGCGCTGGCTGAGCACCGACCCGGCCGTCGCGAAGATCGGCACCACGTTCACCACCCCCTTCCCCGGCTACCTGCCGAGCCGCGACGTGGCCAGGAACGCCTACAAGGGCGGGTACTTCCTCGGCACCCCGGTGTACGACGTGCTCGACGAAGCCGCCCGCCGGGTCCCGGACTGGACGTGGGGTCCCAACGCCCTGCGGATCTTCTCCACCGTCGTCGACCGCATGAGCGGGGTGAAGACGGGTGGCACGACACTGGCCACCGCCGTCCGGCAGACACAGGCCGACGCCGTCGCCGCGTTGCGGGAGCGGGGATTGACCGTGCTGGAAGGGAAAGCCTGATGACCGTCCTCACCCCCGAGCGCGCGGCGGGCGTGCCGGCACCGGCCCGCCCCGGCGCTCCGGCGCGGGGCCGCCGTGGGCGCGGCCGCGCCGGCCTCGTGCTGGTGGCACCGTTCGCGGTCCTGCTGACCGCCACCGTGCTCGTCCCGATCGGCTACGCGCTCTACCTCAGCCTGTTCACCGATCGCTTGTCCGGCCTGGGTTTCTCCGGCCCGCGGCAGGCGTTCGTCGCCCTCGGCAACTACGTCGACGTGCTCACCGACAGCGCGTTCCACGCCAGCTTGGGCAACGTGGCGCTGTTCGTCGTCGTCCACATCCCGATCATGCTCGGCTTGGCCCTCGTCCTCGCGCTGCTCATCGACTCCGCCGTGGTGCGGCTCAAGCGGGTGTGGTCCCTGTCGGTCTTCCTGCCCTACGCGGTGCCGACCGTGATCACCGGGCTCATCTGGGCCTACCTGTACAGCCCGAACTCCGGGCTGACCGCGCTCCTGCCGTTCGACCCGCTGGGCAAGACCGGCATCCTGCCCTCGATCGTCAACATCGCGACCTGGCAGTGGGTCGGCTACAACATGATCATCTTCTACACCGCGCTGCAGGCGGTCCCGCGTGACGTCCTCGAAGCCGCCCGCGCCGACGGCGCCGGGGGTTTCCGGACGGCGTGGTCGATCAAGGTCCCGATGATCCGGCCGACCATGTTCGTCGCCCTCGTGTTCACCGTCATCGGCTCCCTGCAGCTGTTCACCGAACCCCTGGTGCTGCGCGGGTTCACCGGCTCGGTGACGAGCACCTGGTCACCGAGCCTCTATGTGTACGAGGCCGCGTTCATCGCCAACGACTACGGCCGGGCCGCCGCCGCGTCCGTGCTGCTCGCGCTGGTTTCCGCCCTGCTCTCGGCGCTGGTCATGCGCCTGTCCGCCCGGAGGTCCCGGTGACCCTGTCCCCTGCCGCCGCAACATCCGAGGCCTCGCCTCGGGCCGGGGGCTCCGCCACCCGGAACCCCCGGAAAGCAGCTTCGCGGTGGACGTCACGCACGGTCGTGCACGTCCTGCTGGTACTGGCCGCGTTGTACGCGGTCCTGCCGCTGATCTGGCTGGTCACCTCGGCCACCAAGTCCGTCGGCGACTTCTCCACGACCGGGGCGTTCGAGTTCGGGCAGTTCAACCTCGGCGCCAACCTCAGTGCCCTGTTCACCCAGGAGAACGGCGTCTTCCTCGCCTGGATCCGCAACTCGCTGCTCTATGCCGGCCTCGGCGCGGTGCTCGGCTCGCTGATCTGCGCGGCCTGCGGGTACGCGATCGCCAAGCTCGACTTCCCGGGCCGCCGCGCCCTGTTCGCGGTGACGCTGGCCGGGGTCCTCGTGCCGACCACCGCGCTGGCCCTGCCGCTGTACCTGCTGGCGTCGCAGCTGGAGGTGGTCGGCACGTTCTGGGCGGTGTTCATCCCGTTGCTGACCAACCCCTTCGGCGTCTACCTGGCCCGCGTCTACGCCGAGGCGGCGGTGCCCGGCGAGATCCTGGAGGCCGCCCGGACCGACGGCGCGGGCGAGCTGCGGACGTTCTTCACCATCGGGCTGCCGATGATGCGGCCCGGCCTGGTGACGATCTTCCTGTTCCAGTTCGTCGGGATCTGGAACAACTTCTTCCTGCCGCTGGTGATGCTGACCGACCCGAAGCTGTTCCCGATGAGCCTCGGCCTGTACCAGTGGAGCACGCGCGTGACCCAGTTCCCGCAGTACAACCCGCTCGTCATCACCGGATCGCTGCTGGCCGTGCTGCCGCTGGTCGTCGCGTTCGTGCTGCTGCACCGGCAATGGCGGTCCGGGCTGGCGGCGGGCAGCGTCAAGTGACGCGCCGCCCGGAGACCCTGCTGGTGATGGCGCGGGACACCGCCGCGCTGCAGTTCGGCGACGCGGAGCTGGCCCGGCTGCGCGCCGCGGCCCGGCTGGGCGAGCCGTTGTGCACCGACGAGCTCACGTCGGCGCCGGTGCGCGCGCGGCTGGCGGAGGTCGAGGTGCTGATCACGTCGTGGGGCTGTCCCCCGCTCGACGACGCGGTGCTGCGGGCCGCGCCGCGGCTGCGGGCGGTGCTGCACGCGGCAGGCAGCGTCCGCGACCACGTCGGCGCGGCGGTGTTCGACCGGGGCCTGCTGGTCACCACGGCCGCCGATGCCAACGCCGAGCCGGTCGCCCAGTACACCCTCGGCGCGATCCTGTGGGCGTTCAAGAAGGTGCCGTTCCTCGCCGCCGACGCCCGGAAGTTCCGGGAGGACTGGGGTTACCGCGACCAGCGGGGCGAGCTGTCCGGCCGGGACCGCACGGTCGTGCTCGTCGGGTTCTCCCGCGTCGGACGGCGGGTCGCCGCCCTGCTGCGGCTGCTGGACCTGGCCCGCGTGCTCGTCGTCGACCCGGTGGCCGACGCGAGCGAGATCCGGGCGGCCGGCGCCGAGCCCGCTACCTTGGCCGAAGCCCTGCCCCAGGCGGACGTTCTGAGCCTGCACGCGCCGTCGCTGCCGGAGACGCGGCACATGATCGGCGCCGCCGAGCTGGCCGCCCTGCCGCCCGGCGCGGTGCTGGTCAACACCGCACGGGGAGCCCTCGTCGACACCGCGGCCCTGGAACACGCCTGCGCCGCCGACGGCCTGCACGCCGTCCTCGACGTCACCGAGCCGGAACCGCTGCCCGCCGGCTCCCCGCTCTACGACCTGCCGAACGTCGTGCTGACGCCGCACGTGGCGGGTTCGCTGGGTTCGGAAACCCGCCGGATGAGCGCCGAGGCGCTCGGCGAGCTGGAACGCTACGCCGCGGGCCTGCCACCCCGGGCCCCGGTGACCCGGCATTCACTGGCCGTGCAGGCATGACCGCCGTCGAGGACCGGCGGCTGTCGCCGTACACCGGCTGGACCCGCGGGCACTGGGCGGCGTACGCGGATCGGCTGCTCGCGGCGGCGGGCCGGTACCGCTCGCCGGCGGGCGCCCGGATCGACCTGCCCGGCCCGGCCAGCCGCAACGGCCGGGCCTCGGACGGGCTGGAGGGTTTCGCCCGGACGTTCCTGATCGCCGGCTTCCGCGTCGCCGGGGAGGGCGGCGCGGATCCGGGCGGGTTCCTCGAGCACTACGCCCGCGGGCTGGCCGCCGGCACCGATCCGGCCTCGCCCGAGGCGTGGCCGCGGCCCGACGAGCTCGGTCAGTCCAAAGTGGAGGCCGCGTCGATCGCGCTGGTGCTGCAGCTGACCCGGCCGTGGCTGTGGAACCGCCTGGAAGACGCCGTCCGGGAGCGGGTCGTCGCCTGGCTCGCGACGGTGATCGGGCAGCCCTACCCGCCGATCAACTGGGTGTGGTTCCGGATCGTCGTGGAGTCGTTCCTGCGCGAAGCGGGCGGCCCGTGGTCGGCGGCGGACATCGAGGAGGACCTCGCCGTGCACGCGTCGCTGCGGCGGCCGGGCGGCTGGCTCAGCGACGGCGACGAGCGCGCCTACGACCACTACACGGGCTGGGCGCTGCACCTGTACCCGTTGCTGTGGACGCACTTGTTCGACGTCACCGGTTCCCTGTGCCCCGGCTCGCTGCGCCACGAGTGGGCCGCGGATCTGCGGCAGTACCTCGACGACGCCGTGCGGCTGGTGGGCAGCGACGGCTCCCCGCTGCTGCAGGGCCGCAGCCTGGTCTACCGCTTCGCCGCCGCGGCGCCGTTCTGGGTCGGCGCGCTCACCGGGACGTCCGGGCTGTCCCCGGGGCTGACCCGGCGGGTGGCCGGCGGGATGGTCCGGCACTTCGCCGACCGGGGCGCCGCCGACGGCCTGCTGGACCTCGGCTGGCACCACGCCTGGCCCGCGATGCGCCAGGCGTACTCGGGGCCCGGCTCGCCGTACTGGGCGGCCAAGGGGCTGCTGGGACTGGCCCTGCCCGCGCACCACCCGGTGTGGACGGACGTCGAGGAGCCGCTGCCGATCGAGACGGGCGACGTCGCCCGCGTCGTCGCCGCGCCCGGCTGGCTGGTGTCGGGACGGCGCCGCGACGGCATCGCCCTGGTGGTCAACCACGGCACGGACCACGCGCACCCGGGTGACCAGCGCGCCGACGCTCCGTTCTACGCCCGGCTCGGCTACTCCACGGCGACGGTCCCGCCGCTCGGGGCCGTCCCCGACAACACGGTGGTCGTGCTGGACGCGGACGGCAGGCCGAGCCAGCGGGCGGGGTTCTCGACGTGCTACGCGACCGAGCTGCCGGGCGGCGTGCTGGCGGCGGCGTCCCAGGGCCGCGTCCGCTGGGTCGACACGTCCGGCGACGACGCTCCCGACCACGGGTCCGGCCGCGGTGGGCCGGTGGTGCCGGGGCCGGTGCTGACGGTCGCTTCCGTGGTGCGGCGCGGCGTGGAGGTGCGGCTCGTGCGCCTCGACGGCTTCGACGGTCCGGTCCGGTCGCTGCGGCTGAGCGGCTGGCCGGTGTCCGGCGGGACGCCACCGGTGACCGCTCCGGGGGTGGCCGCCGCGCGGACACCGGACCTGCGGTCGGAAGTACGTTCACTGCACGGCTTCACCACGGCGGACGTGGCGGTCGAGTCCGGCACCTCACCGTTGGGCGAGTGGACCGCCGTTCCCTTCGTCGCCACCGAGGGGCCGCCGGAACCGGGAGCCGTGTTCGCCGCCGTCGTGGTCCTGGATCGCGGCGGCCCGGCTGCTCCCGATCCCGTCCTGACGATCGCCGCGGCCGGCCGCAACGTCACCCTGGCCTGGCCCGACGGTGTCATCGCCGAAGTCGCCTTGCCCGCGGCAACCTCCTGAAGAGGAGGCCTTGTTCTGCACCGAATGTCCTATTGACCTTACCCGGCGCATCCTGTTCCATTTTGTTGGGTTCTGTCTGGGTCTTGTCGGAACATGGAGGTTCCTGCCGTGCGGCTGCGCACTCTGGGTGTGGTTCTGTTGGCTCTCGCGGGAACCCTCGTGCCCGTCGGCCAAGGCAACGCGGCGTCGGCACCGCCTGACGACGTCTACACGTACCTGGAAGACCCGCGGAAGGTCGGCGAAGGCCAGGAGCCGCCGCACGCGTTCCTCGCTCCGCACGCCGACGTCGATTCCGCCGTCCGGGGACGGGAACACACGCCGTTCACCCAGACGCTCGACGGGAAGTGGCGGATCGCCATGGCGGACAACCCCGCCCAGGTGCCCGCCGGCTTCCACGCCGCCGGGTACGACACCTCGGGCTGGCGGGAGGTCTCCGTGCCGCACACCTGGCAGACCGACGGCCTCGACCACCCCGTCTTCCGCAACATCGCCACCGAGATCCAGCCGGACGCGCCACCGCGGGTGCCCCGGGACGTCAACCCGACCGCGGCCTACACCCGCGACTTCGACCTGCCCGCCGACTGGGCACCGCGGCGCACGGCCCTGCGCTTCGAAGGCGTGACTTCGGCGTACTTCGTGTGGGTCAACGGTCAGTACATCGGCTACGACCAAGGCGGCTACACCCCGGCGGAGTTCGACATCTCCGCCGCGCTGCGGCCCGGCCCGAACCGGCTCGCCGTGCAGGTGCACCGCTGGAGCGCGGGCGCCTACCTCGAGGACTTCGACCAGTGGCGGTACGCGGGCATCTTCCGGTCGGTGACCTTGACCTCCACGCCCGCCACCCACATCCGGGACGTCACGCTGCGGACCGACCTCGACGCGACGTACACCGACGCCGTCCTCTCCGCCGCCGTCGAGGTCGCGCACAAACCGGAGGGCACCACTGGGAAGCACACCGTCGGGCTCAGCCTGCGCGACGCGGCCGGCAAGGAGGTCGGCGCCACCAGCCAGGACGTCGAGGTCGGCGACGCCGGCGCCGCGGTCACCCTCACCCTGCCCGTGCGGAACCCGGCCAAGTGGACCGACGAGACGCCGAACCTGTACACCACCGTGCTGACCCTCGCCGGCCCGGACGGCAGGACCACGCACGTCACCCGCGAGACCGCAGGTTTCCGCGAGCTCGAGATCCGCGACCGGCAGCTGCTGGTCAACGGCAAGCGCGTGCTGTTCAAGGGCGTCAACCGGGCCGAAACCGACCCGGAGCACGGCCGGCACGTGCCGCGCAAGGCGCAGGAACGCGATGTCGCGCTGATGGAGCAGCTCAACGTCAACGCCGTCCGCACGTCCCACTACCCGTCGGACCCGTACTTCTACCGGCTCGCGGACGAGCACGGCCTCTGGATCGACGACGAGGTCGACATCGAGACGCACAACCACGAGAACTGCGCCAACTGGTGCCAGGCCAACCAGCCCGAGTGGCGTGACGCCTTCCTCGACCGGCTGATCGGCATGGTGGAACGCGACAAGAACCACCCCAGCGTCTTCCTCTGGGACACCGGCAACGAAGCCGGTCTCGGCGCCCACCACTACGCCATGGCGGACTGGCTGCGGGCCAACGAGCCGACGCGCCCGATCTACCACCAGTCCAACAACCCCGACGGCGACGCGCCCTTCGCGGACGTCTGGGGCCCGCGGTACCCGTCCCCGGAAAGGTTCGCCGACCAGGCGAAGAAGACCACGAAACCGCTGATCTTCGGCGAGTACGCGCACGCGATGGGCAACAGCCTCGGCAACTTCCGCGAGTTCTGGGACATCATCCGGGCGAACCCGCAAACCCAGGGCGGGTTCATCTGGGACTGGGCCGAGCAGAACATCCGGCAGCCGGTCCGCACGGTCCCGGACGTCTCCGGGCACGGCATTTCCACGCACCTGTCCGGGGCGCCGAAGCTCGTCGACGGGCACCGGGGCAAGGCACTGGAACTGTCCGGTTTGGACGACTTCGCCGAGGTCTACCGCGACCGCAGGCTGGACCTCACCGGCACCGCGCTGACCCTGGACGCGTGGGTCAAACCGGGCAAGTGGACCGGCGAGTTCCCGATCATCACCAAGGGCGACCACCAGTACTCCCTGAAGATGAAGAACGAGACGACCCTCGAGTTCTTCGTCCACAGTGGCACGTGGATCCCGGTGCAGGCGCCGGTGCCGGCGGACTTCTACGGCAACTGGCACCGCGTCAGCGGCACCTACGACGGCACCACGCTCCGGCTGTACATCGACGGTCGCGAGGTCGCGCAGAAAGCCTTCAGCGGCCGGATCGACTCCTCGTCGGCCGAGGTGAACATCGGGCGTGACTTCGAGACGTCGTGGAACGACCCCTCGACCATCGGGTGGCTGGCCCGGGGCGTAGTGGACGACGTCCGCATCCACGACCGTGCGCTCGGCGCGGCCGAGCTGGCGGGGCCGGAACCGGCGCCCGGCGCGCTGCTGGCGCTGGACTTCGACAGCGTGACCGAGCGGGGCACGTCCCTGTCCTACGGCTCCAGCCTGTCCGGAGTGGACGGCCTGATCGGCTCGGACCGCAAGCCGCAGCCGGAAACCACGCAGCTGGCGTGGGCGCACCAGCCCCTGCGCTTCGCCTACGCCGACGGCGTGCTGTCGGTGACGAACGAACGCCAGTTCAGCGACACCGGGGACGTCGACCTCAGGTGGCGCGTCACCGAAGGCTCGAAGACGATCAACAGCGGCCGGCAGCCCTTGCGCGTCGCGGCGGCCACCACCGGCCGGATCCCGCTGCCGGCCGGGGCCGGTGCCCGCGAGCGCTTCCTCACGGTCGAGGCGGTCGTCAAGACCGCGCGGCCGATGCTGCCCGCGGGGCACGTCCTGGCGCACGACCAGTTCTCGCTCGGCGGCACGCGGATGCCCGGCCTCGACCAGGCTCCGCCGGACTGGGGCCGGGTGACGGCGCGGGAGACCGCGGACGCGGTCACCGCCCAGGCCGGCCCGGTCGCCTACCGGGTGGACAAGCGCACCGGGACGCTGTCGTCGATGCAGTCGTGGGGCAAGGAGCTGCTGGCGAGCGGGCCGAAGCTCGACGCGTGGCGCGCGCCGATCAGCAACGAGACGTTCGCCTGGGGCCGGGCCGAGGGCGAGGACTGGCGCAAGCTGGGGCTCGACCGGCTGCAGACCACGGTCACCGGGGTCCGCGTGGACCGCGCGGGCAGCAACGTCACCGTCGTGGTGGACAGCCGGGTGGCGGCGCCGGACGTGGCGAACGCGTGGTTCGACCAGACCATGACCTACACCGTGGACTCGACGGGTGTGCTGCGCCTGGGCCACAAGGTGACGCCGCAGGGCGCGGTGCGCACCCTGAACTACCTGCCGCGCATCGGGGTGTCCCTGGGCGTGCCGGACAGCTTCAACCGGTTCTCCTGGTACGGCCGGACCGCGGAGAGCTACGTCGACCGCAAGGACGGCACGCCGATCGCGGTGAACAAGTCCACTGTGGACGAACAGTACGTGGACTACCACCGCCCGCAGGACCACGGCAACCACACCGACGCCCGGTGGGCGCTGCTGACCGACGGCAAGCTGTCCGGCCTGCTGGTGAGCGGGATGAAGGACGTCAGCGTCACGCCGTACGACGACCTGGACCGGGCGGCCTACCCGTTCCAGCTGCAGCGGAACCCGGGCTGGTTCACGCTGCACGCCGACCACGCGGCGACCGGCGTCGGCGACACGCCGAACCCGGTCCGGGAGAAGAGCCAGGTGGCGGCGGACACGACGTACGAGTACACGTTGTCGATGCGGCCGCTGAGCCTGACCGAAGCGTGGGCCGCCCTGCCCGCGGGCGGCTGAGACCCGCACGGACGAAGAAGCCGCACCGAGGGCAGTCCCCCGGTGCGGCTTCTTCGTCAGCACTCAGACCAGGTCGCTCCGGACCGCGAGCAGTTCCTCACTCGACAGGTCTTCGCGGGCCGCGCCGGCCGCACGAAGCCCGTCGAGATCCGTGAAGCCGCCGTGGTGCACGGCCTGACGTGCGAACTTGGCCGCCACCTCGTAGTCGACGGCCTTCGTCGCGTTGAACGCGGCCATGGCCGCGTGGAACGCGGCGTCGAGCGTGCAGCCGACCGGCTGGAGGACCGACGGCACCTCCAGCGCGGCGATGACGGCGTCGGGCGTGTTCGCGAATTCTTCGATGCGGGTCACGTTCACTACATCCATTTCAATTGCGGAAATCGGCCGGGAAAGTCCCGGTGGTCAGCGGTTGGTGATCGCGTCGATCAGCTGCCGGGCGGACATGTCACCCGGCGAGGCGACCTCGACGGCCGGCACCCCGGGGTGGTAGCCGGTGCCGAAGGCCCTGCGGTACGCCTGGTCCGCCAGGTTGTGAGCCCGCGCCGTCTGAGTCGCCTCCTCGGCGGCGGCCACGGCCCGCAGGAGGTTGATGCAGCAGGTGGTGGGGTCCTCCGCGGTCGTGAACTCGAGCGGGCCGAGCTGCGACGGCGCGCCGGTCAGGTAACGGGCGACGGCGGTGTCGGAAGTGTTGATTTCGTTCATGGCACCGAGGTTAAGGTGCCGGATCCGCCGTGACATCCACCGAAACAACGAAACGGGAACGGCGATCGCCGAAGGTTTTTTTCCGCAGAAGCGGTCACTCGGTTCCGACACCGGCTGGAACGTCCCGCTTCGCCCGGATCTGCCGGGTAACGCCGACCGCCACCACGACCACGGTCAACGCGAGGCTGGCCAGCAGCTGCGGACGACCGGACGGCGAGAAGAGCATCGCCACGAGCAGGCCCGCCATCGCCACGATCGCCAGCCAGGTCAGGTACGGGAAGGCCCACATCCGCAGCGGCAGGCCGGCGGGGTGGGCGGCTTCCAGCCGTCGCCGCATCCGCAGCTGCGTCACGGAGATGGCGAGCCAGATGAACACCGCCAGCGCGCCGGAGGTGTTGAGCAGGAAGCTGAACACCTCTTCGGGCACGAAGTAGTTCAGCACCACGGTGGCGAACCCGACGACCGTCGACACCAGGACGGCGGCCCGGGGGACGCCGCCGGGCGAGATCCGCCGCCACGAGCGCGGCGCGTCGCCGCGGCCCGACAGCGAGAACGCCATCCGGGAAGCGGTGTACAACCCGGAGTTCAGGCACGACAGGACGGCCGTCAGCACGATCACGTCCATCACGGTCCCCGCCGCCGGCAGCCCGATCAGGTCGAGCACGGCGACGTACGGGCTCTTGCCGACACTGGCGTCGTCGTAGGGCAGCAGCGTCACCACGACGGCGATGGAGCCCAAGTAGAACACCAGGATACGCCACATGATCGAGCGCACCGCCCGGCGCGCGGCCCCGACCGGGTCCGGCGACTCCGAAGCCGCGATCGTGGCGATTTCGGCACCGAAGAAGGAAAAGACCACCACGAAGATCGCCGCGAACACCGGCCCGGCACCGTGCGGGGCGAACCCGCCGTGGCCGGTGAGGTTGCGCAGCCCCGGCGCCTCGACGCCGGGCAGCACGCCGAGCACCGCCGCGAGGCCGAGCAGGACGAAGACGACGATCGCGGCGACCTTGATCGAGGCGAACCAGAACTCGAACTCGCCGTAGGACTTCACCGAGAACAGGTTGGTCACGGTGAGCACCGCCATCAGCACGAGCACCCACGCCCACTGCGGCAGCAGCGGGATCCAGCGGTGCACGATGGCCGCGCCCGCCGTGGCCTCGACGCCGATCGTCGTCACCCAGAACCACCAGTAGAGCCATCCCACCGAGAAGCCCGCCCAGCGGCCGATGCCCTCCTCGGCGTAGGCGGAGAAGGAGCCCGTTCGCGGGTCGGCGGTCGCCATCTCCCCCAGCATGCGCATGACGAGGATGACCAGCACGCCGGCGAGGGCGTAGGTGATCAGCACGGCGGGTCCGGCGTCGGCGATCGCCTGCCCGGACCCGACGAACAGGCCGGCGCCGATCACCCCGCCGACGGCGATCATCGACAGGTGCCGGGAACTCAGTGTCCGGGACAGGCCCGGACCGTCTTCCCTCGGTGGTGCCATCAGGATTCCCCTGTTCTCGAAAACGGCGGTGAGAGCGCCATCACGCTAGGGCTACCGGCACCGGCCGTTCACTGCGCGAAGCCGGGAAATTCTTCCCCGGATCGACGGCACCGCGATCGGGCAACGGGAAATCCGGAAGACGCGGGTTCCGCCGCCGCGGAACCCGCGTCTTCGTCACGCCGGAACCGCGCCCAGCCGGGCGGCGATCAGGCTGTCCACGGAATCGGGTCCCGTTTCCGCGCCGCCGGGTCCGGTCTCGGCGCCGAAATGGCCGTGGCCGCCGAAATGGTGCGCGGCCGTGACGAGCGCCGCACCGGTCGCGAAAGCCGTCGCGACGCCGGCCAGAGCCGCCGCCGCCGCGGCGTAACAGGCTACCGGGGCGCCTGGCCGCTCATCGGCGAATCCGAATTGCCCGTCGCGCACGTCGAGCAATTCGGCCAGTGAACCGCCGGCGACCCCGGCGCCCCGATGAGCGCCCGCGTCCGGCTGGTGCCGGTGCCCGCGGTTGTGGCCGACGTTGGCGGCCCAGGCGTTCGCGACGTAGCCCGCGCAGGCCGTGACCGCGGCACCGGCGGCGACCGCCGCGACCAGCACGGCGGTTTCGCACAGGGTGGGCGCGACCGCGGGGGTGAGATACATTCCGCTCGCTCCGAAATCGGTGGCATCGGCGGCGGTGACGACCCGGGACGGTGTGGCCACGGACATTGTTCCCCTTCTCGGAAAATTGTCTCGGCATTGACTGTGCATTTCGGCGACTTGCCGGACATTCGATTGCCCCGGCCGCCGCCTTTGTCACGATGACACGGACCGGACAGCGGAACCAAGCGTGTTCAAGAAGTGTTCACCGCGATCGCCGTGTGCCTTGAATCACCCCTTCGCGCCCGGAAAAACCGCCACCGAATCGCACTTCCCCGTCATTCGGTGGATGCGGCGGACGGCCGGTGATCGCTAGCCTTTGCGGCACACAGCCCGGCTTCTCGATCCCCAGTGGAGGTACTGTGACCACGTCAGCCACCATCGAATCCCGCGTTCCGTCGCTCGAGGAGATCACCCCGCTCGAAATGGGGCTGCCCCAGACCGACAAGGCGTGGTTCCACGCTTTCGCCCACAAGGCCGTCGACGCCTGGGTCAACATCACCGGCGGCAGCGACGGCGTGCTGCACGAAAACCCGGACCCGGTCGACTTCGGCGAGGCCGGGGCCGCCCGGTTCTCCCTGGACGACCTCCTCGAGACCCGCGCGCGGCGCGTCTCCTGACCCCGGGTCCCCGACCGAGAACCGGGCCGGTTCCCGCCGGCCCGGTTCTCGCGCGTCCGGAAAAGAGAGATGCCGGAAGGGCCGTGGCCCTTCCGGCATCGGATCACCGAGCACCCGCCGGTGCGGTCACGGACGGCACGGGGTGACCGGGCCCTGGATCCGGCCGTTCCAGCTCGCCGGCGCGCGGAAGCACCAGTCCTGCGTGTTGGCCAGGTCCGTGCCGAGCATCTGCGTGCCGCGGTCGGAGGCGGTGAACCGCGTGGTGGCGGCGTTGGCCGGCACCCGGTACTTGTAGGTGCCGCCGAGCGCGCCCGCCGCCCAGGTCGTGCACTTGTGCTTGACCTCCGCACCACCGCCGTCGCGCGAGGTGAAGCAGATTTTGAAGACCACGGACTTGTTGGAGAAGACGATGGTGTGCTCCCCCGCTGCCGAGGCCGCCGGAGCGGCGCCCACCGCCGCCGCCATGGCGAGCGCACCGGCCGCGAGCCCCACGGAGATCTGCTTCTTGACGTTCATGGACGATCACCTTGATTTCTGTCGGGGTAAAATACTTACCAAGGAAATACAAGGGAGACTTTGACCTGTCCGGGGAAGCCCCACAATGAGCAGGTCGGGCAAGTATCTTCCGCGGCCCGCGGAAACCCCCGCGCACTCCGGAGCTGCTTTCCGCGTCGCGCGGAATCGTCCCGTTGCCGGGCGCCGGGCCCGGACACCCGGTACCGTGCGCTCGGAGGAGGTACGCATGCCCTCGATCCGCGACGTCGCAAGACAGGCGCACGTCTCCACGGCCACCGCGTCGCGCGCGTTGCGCGGGCTGCCTTCGGTCACCGCGGAAACCAGAGCCCGGGTCGAACGCGTGGCCGCCGAACTCGACTACGTGATCCCGTTCAACGCCTCCAGCCTGGCTTCGGGCCGCACCAACTCGGTCGGGATCGTGGTGCCGTTCGTCTCGCGCTGGTTCTTCGGCACGGTGATCGCCGGCGCCGAGACCGTGCTGCGCGAAGCCGGCCTGGACCTCGTCGTGTACGGCGTGCCCGACGAGGCGAGCCGGGCCCGGTTCTTCGACCGGATGCCGGTGCGCCGCCGGGTCGACGCGCTGCTGGTGCTGTCCCTGCCGCCGGCCCCGCGCGAGGCCGACGCGCTCCGGGCCCTGCAGGTCCCGGTGGTCCTGGTCGGGAGCACCGCTGAAGGCCTCTCCGCGGTCGGCATCGACGACCTCGCCGCCGCGACGCAGGCGGTGCGGCACCTGACCGAGCTCGGCCACCGCCGGATCGGCCTGCTCGGCGAGACCGATCCCCCGCCCCACGGGTTCACCACCCCCGGGCTGCGCCGCCGCGGTTACCTGCGTGCCCTGGCGGAAGCGGGGATCGAGCCGGCGGCCGGTCTGGAGGCCGCCGGCGGCTTTACCGCCGCCGCCGGCGAGACGGCGATGGAACGCCTGCTCGCGCGGCCGTCCCCGCCCAGTGCCGTGTTCGCGATGTCCGACGAGATGGCCTTCGGCGCGTTGAGAGCGCTCCACCGGGCCCGCGTCGCCGTCCCGGGCGAAGTGTCGGTGATCGGGTTCGACGACCACGAACTGGCGGCCGCCCTCGACCTTTCGACGATCGCGCAACCGGTGTTCGCCCAGGGGGAACGCGCGGCCGGGCTCCTGCTGGACCAGCTGCGGCGGCAGGCCCCGCCCACCGACGTGGTGCTCCCGACCGAACTGGTCCACCGGGGCACCACCGGACCGGCGCCCGCGGCACGCTGAGCCCCGCATGTTCCGCGATTTTCGGATCGGTTCCGCGGCCTGCCGCGCATCTTCCCGAAATCCGCGCAGGAATACCCGGCCGCAACGGTGCAACGCTTACACTGAACACGGCGGCCGTGGCCGCCCACGTCGAACTTCGCCGCGAAAGGGAACTCACGCTCGATGTCCGCTCAAAGAGCAGTCAGGTGAACGGCCTCCGCGCCGAAATCTGGAGCCGGCTGGCCGGCGAAATCGAGCAGGTGCCGCCCGAGCGGCGCGAGAAGGCGCGCGATCTGGTCACCATGGCCATCTCGTTGCTGTGCGAGGACATCGAAGAAGCGGCCCCGTGGGACGCGACCAAGGTGGCCGCGGCGCGGACCATGGGCAACGGGTGCGCCGCCGACGGCTGGCCGCTGGACCAGGTGCTCGAACTGCTGGGCCGGGCCGGCGAGGAGACGGTGGCCGCACTGGCGGCCGCGCCCGGCACCACCACCGGCCGGCTCAAGGCGCTCGCCGAGACGTGCAACCGCTTCCTGCGGGAACTGCTGCGGGGGTACCAGGAAACGACGCTCGCGGTGGTGTCCCCGCGGTCCGCGGCCCACGACGAAGCGGTGGCGCTCCTGCGGGGCACCGCGGCCACCGACCAGGGCCGGTTCGCGCCGGCCTACGCCGTGATGGCGTTCCGGACCGTTTCTTCATCCACAGTGGACGAGTCCGCGTTCGGCGAGCCGGGAACCGGCGTGCTCGCCGCACTCTGTGAACACGGCGGGTACGTCCTGATCCCCGCCGGCGACGAGGAAACCGGCTTCGCCCGGTGCGCCCGCCTCCACGCGTCCCTGCCGGACGGGACCTGGGCGGGGGTCTCGTGGCAGAAGACCGGGCGGCTGCCGGTGGGGCGGGCCGAAGCGGCGGAAGTGGTCACGGCGGCACTGGCGGCCCGGCGGCCACCCGGGTGCTACCTGCTCGGCGACGTGCTGGTGGAGTACGCCGTGCTGACCCAGCGGCCGGTGGCCGACCTGCTCGTCGCCAAGATCGAGCCGATCACGCGCAACGAGGTACTGCTGGAAACCCTGCGCGCGCTCCTGGCCGCCGACGGCAACCGCTCCAAGGCCGCGGCCGAGCTGATCATCCACCGCAGCACCCTGGACTACCGGCTGCAGCGGATCGAACAGCTGACCGGCTACGACCCGACGTCCCTGCGGCAGCTGCACGTCCTGAGCACGGCCCTCACCGCCCACGAGGCGACGACCACCCCGCCACCGCCGTTGCCGCTGGAGGACACCGGTTCCTGAGCCCGCGAACCGCGTCCGGCGGTTCCGGCCGATGCGGATGGCCTCCGCCGCCGGATCGGATGACGATACCGGAGCCGGTCACCGACCGGCGGTCGGTCGGCGCGGACCGGGTACTTTTTCCGCATTCTCGGAAGCAGGCGCGGATGGCCATTCACTTCGTCCGGCACGGTGAATCGCTGGCGAACGAGCAGAACCTCTTCGCGGGCAGGCAGGACACCCCGCTCACCGAGCTGGGCCGCAGGCAGGCACGGCAGGCGGGTGACCGCGTCGCCGCGCTCGGCGTCCGCCTCGACGAAGTCCACGTCTCGCCGCTGGAGCGGGCGAGGCACACCGCCGACGTCATCGTGGACCGGCTCGGCGAGCACCCCGAGCTGGTCGTTTCGGACGCTCTCGTAGAGCGTGACTTCGGCGTGTTCACCGCGCGGAACAAGAGCCTGGTCAAGAAGAGCATCGGCTTCCGCGCCTACACGGGGTACTTCCACCGCAGCACCGGATGCCCGCCCGGCGGCGAGTCCTGGGCACTGCTGCACGAGCGGGTCCGCCGGTACTACGAACAGGTCCTGCTGCCCCGGTCCCGGGCCGGGAAGAACATCCTCGTCGTCGCGCACAAGTACGTGGTCGAGATGTTCGCGGTCGTCGTCGCGGGCCTCGCGGACGAGGACTACCACGACCTGAAGGTCCCCAACGCGCGTCCGCTGTCCGAAGAAGACCTGCGCCGGATCGCCGGCGGCTCGGCGAAGACCTCGGCGGTGCACGACTTCGGCGAGCTCGTCGAGATCCGGCTCCCGGTGCTGGTGGCCGGGGCCGCCGCGCTGGGTGCGGCCGCCCAGCTGGCGCTGCACGTCCCGGTCCCGCCGCCGGTGTTCACCGCGGTGCTCGTCGCCCTGCTGGGGCTGAGCACGTTCTTCGGCATGCTCCGGCTGCATTCCGGCGTACTGCGGGGGTTCGGCCCGAGCCTCCGGAAAGCGCTGCCGCTGACCGGCCTGCGGGTCGGGGCCGGCCTGGCCCTCGTCTGGCTCTTCGCCGGTGGACCCGCGTCGTCGCTCGGCCTCTTCCTGCTCTTGCCGCCGGCCTTGCTGACTCCCGCGCTTTCCCTGTTGTGGGGCGGCGACTACTTCGCTTCCATCCGGCAGACGGTGACGGCTTCGCTCGTCCTCCCGGTCGTGGTGCTGGCCGCCGCGTGGTTCCCGCACCGGCTGCCCGGCCTCGCCGCCGCGGCGGCCGGCTACCTCGCGGTGCTGGGCGGGGCCATGGTGCTGCCTGCGGTCGCCGCGCAGGTGCTCCGCCGGCGCAACCCCATCCGGGCCGGGCAGCTGAGCACCAACTGGACGTGGGCCGGCGGAGCCGCACTGGTGCCGCTGGCCGCGGTCGCGACCTTCGCGCTGACCCCGGCGGACGGCGTGCACCCGGCCGACCTGCTGCCGACGGCGGCCGCCGTCCTCGCGACGTTGCTCGTCCTGCGCACGGTCACCTGGCTGTACCTCAGGAACCGGGCCATCCCGCCGGGCGAGGCCCGCGACCTGTTCATCACCCAGTGCACGCCCAACATCTTCCTGTGGTTCACGTTCACCGGCGCCCTCGGGCACGGCGCGGCGCTGCTGGCCCCGGTCGCCGCTTTCGCGTTCTTCGCGGCGATGCCGGTGGACGAGTTCGTCTTCGTGCGGCGGCACCGGACGGACCTGCGGGCCGCCATGGCGCGCGCGGTCCGTCCGATCGCGACTCCGCTGCGAGCGTGACGATCTCGTTCATCCGGTCGATGTGCGCCCCGGAACGGGCCGCTGACGGTGGTCGAGGCCGCGTCGGTGACCGGGTGCACCGTCGACGTGGCCGACGGCGCGGCACTGGGTTCGGCGCGGCCGCGCACGGACGGCCGGCACACCAGCTCATCGGCCTGCTCACGGACCTGTCCTGAGCGGGTGGCCGGCCTCACCCGCCGGAGTTCCGGCCGGTGCCCGCCGTGCCCGCGGGTGCTCAGCGGCCGAAGGCGGCGGCGTTGTCGCGCGCCCAGCCGGCGAAGGTGAGCGCGGGCCGGCCCAGCAGGTCTGCCACGGTCCCGGTCGTCGGGCCGGGACGCTCGCGGTAGTCGGCCAGGGAGCCGAGCAGGCGGGCGGGGACCTCTTCGGGCAGTCCCTGCGCGAGCATGCCGTGGCGCACCTGCTCGGGCGGGAGCTCCTGAAACGACAGTTCCCGCCCGATGGCGGCGCCGATGAGCCGTACCTTCTCCTCCTGGTCGAGGGACTCCGGCCCGGTCAGGGTGTACACGGACTCCGCCGGGGTGGTGCCGCGGAGAGCCCGGACGGCGACCGTGGCGATGTCGGTCTCGTGGATCGGCGAGCTGGCGGCCCGTGCGTACGCGCCGCGCACCACGTCGCCCGCCTTGATCTGCGGCGCCCAAGCCAGCGCGTTGGCGGCGAAGTCGGCCAGGCGCAGGACCGTCCACTCCAGACCGGAGCGGGTGACGAGGTCCTCGGCGGCCTGGAACTGGGCGGCGAAGCGGGCTTCCCCCGCGGGATACGCCACGGTGGTGGCCGACAGGAGCACCGCGCGCCGCACCCCCTGCTTGACGGCCAGCTTCAGCAGCTCGTCGAGGCCGGGGCCGGTGGCGCGCGGGCTGATCTGCACGGCTTCGACTCCCGCCAGCGCCGCCTCGATCCACTGTGGACGGAACAGGTCACCCCGGACGACCTGCACGTTTTCGGGTTGCGGGGCCTCGTCGAGCCCGCGGGTGACGGCGGTGACGGGAATGCCCTCTTGCACGAGCAGTTCCCGCACCCGGCGTCCCACGACGCCGTTGGCTCCGGTGAGCAGGATCATGGTGATCGTCCCCTTCTTGAGCGAGGTCAGACGGTGATCGCGGCCGGTGCTTCGGCCGCGACGGTGTGCCGGCGCCGCATCGGGGCCATTTTGGTCGGGTGGGTGATGCTCCACGCCGCGGTCTTGCAGATGAATTCCTTGAGGCGGGCGGCCGCCTTGCCGGTGAGGGCGGACGGCTTCGCCTGGTCGTCCGGGGTCACCCACTGCACGAGGGCGTCGTGACGGCCGAGGCTGATGCACTGGCCGGTGTAGCCGATCTTGTTCTCCGGGAGCGGGCGGCCGGTCAGGCGGGCGGCGATGGCGTCGGCCGCCAAGTGGGCCGAGGGAACTCCCGAGGCGCAGGACATCCGCAGCGGCGAGCCGCTCGCGCCCCGGGCGAACGCGGCGTCGCCGACGGCGTAGACGTCGGCGTGCGAGACGGACCGCATCGTGTCGTCGACGACGATCTGCCCCGTCGCGGAAACCTCCAGCGTGGTCGCCGCGGCGATGGGGTGGACGGCGAACCCGGCCGTCCAGACGGTCACCTGGGCCGGGATCGTGCGGCCGTCGGCGGTGATCGCGGCCGACGGCTCGACCTCGGCGACGGCGGTGTTTTCGTGCACGGTGATGCCCAGCCGGTCGAACGTCTTCCGCAGGTGGCTCTGCCCCTTCTCGCTCAGCCAGTCACCGAGGCCGGCGCGGGCGACGAGGGCGACGTCGAGGTCCGGGCGGGCCTCGGCGATTTCGGTGACGGCTTCGATGCTGGTGAGGCCGCCGCCGACGACGAGCACGGTGCCGCCCGCGGCGAGCTCGGCCAGCCGCGCCCGCAGCCGCAGCGCGGCCTGCTTGCCGGCGATGTGGTGGGCGTGCTCGGCGACGCCCGGAACGCCGCCGTCGGCGGCAGTGCTGCCGAGGGCGTAGACGAGGGTGTCGTAGGCGATCTCGTCGCCGGCGGCGAGGGCGACGGTCTTGCGTTCGGCGTCGACGGCGCTGACCTGCGCGATCCGCACCTGCACCCCCGTGCCGGCGAAGACCTCGGCCAGCGGGCGGGGCTTCAGGTCCTGTCCGGTCGCCAGCTGGTGCATGCGGACGCGCTCGACGAACTCGGGGTCGGCGTTGACGAGGGTGATCTCGGTGTCGGCGAGGTGCAGCCGCTTGGCGAGCCGGCCGGCGGCGTTGGCTCCGGCGTACCCGGCCCCGAGGACGACGATGCGGTGCTTCATGGTTTTGCTCCTGTCCGGTCGGTGTGTGCTTCCTGAACCGGACGGCGGCGCGAAACCTGACAACTGCGGGATGTGACCTGAGTCACCAGGTTTCGAGGAGCGGTTCCCCGTGCTCGGAGGTGTCCCACACCCGCGCCGCGCGCTCGAGCTTCCCGGGGTTCACCTGGGCGTGGACGGCCGCGATGCCGTCGGTGGTCACGTCCAGCGTGACGATCCCGGCAATCCGGTCGTCGACCACCAGCACCAGCGCGGGTACGCCGTTGACCACCGAGGAGTACAGGACGGGCCGCCCGCCGATCAGCGCCCACTTGGCGTCGCTCGGCTTGAACAGCCCGCTCAGGAACCGCGCCACCCGCAGCACACCGGTGACCGGCCGCGGCAGCGAGAAGAGCACGCCGCCACCGTCGCCGATACTGACGGCGTCGTCGGCCAGCAGCTTGACGAGCGAGTCGGTCCGCCCGCTGAGGGCCGCGGCGAGGAACTCCTCGACGATCCTGCGGGCGGCGGCCGCGTCGACCTCGACCCGGCGCCGGTCGGCGGCCAGGTGCTGCTTGGCCCGCCGGTAGATCTGCTGGCAGTTCGGCTCGGTGAGGTCGAGCACCTCGGCGATCTCCCCGTGCGAGTACCCGAACGCCTCGCGCAGCACGTACACGACGCGTTCCTTCGCCGACAGCCGCTCCATCAGCGTGAGCATCGCGATCGAGACCGATTCACGCTGCTCGACCGTGTCGGACGGACCGAGCATCCGGTCCCCGGCGAAGACCGGCTCGGGCAGCCACTGGCCCACGTAGGTCTCCCGCCGGGCCCGCGCCGAGGTGAGCCGGTTGAGGCAGAGGTTGGTGAGCACCTTCGTCAGCCACGCCTCGGGCGTCTCGATCAGCTCGCGGTCGGCGGACTGCCAGCGCAGGAACGTGTCCTGCACGGCGTCTTCGGCGTCGTTCGCCGACCCCAGCAGGCGGTAGGCGATGGCCTCCAGCCGCGCCCGCGCCCCTTCGAACACCTCGACCTCGTGCACCCCGACCGGCATGCCCCCAGTCAACCATTCCCGCGGCCGGCGGTGATCCGTTTTGGGCAACACACCGCACGACGCCCGGCCGGAGCCGGTGCACCCGGGCCGGCCCGGGGTGAGCTCTGCCGCGGCCGGTCGTGAGGGGAAAGGCGGGTGCTACCCCGCCGGGAGGCGCCGGTCTTCGCGGGCTCGGCGGGCCGCGATGCGGGCGTCCGCCCGGGCCTGGCAGAGCGCGACCGCGAGCCGGGTCAGCACCACCAGGACCGCCACTGCCGCCACGACCACCTGCGCTCCGGTGCCCATCCGGCCGCTCCTTCCCGGCTCGCGCCTGTTCCCCTCATGACACCACTCCGGCCCCCGCCGGCACCGGCCCGGCGGACCCGGGCAGGGAAATCCCTCACGACCACGACCGGCCGTCCGCCGTTCGAGGAACCTTCTCCCCGATTCGGTGTCTTTTCGCCCGCGAACCGCCGCCGGGGGCCGAAACTGGGCGTCCGTGATCCCCGGATGATCGGGAGCAGAGCATGAGCACCGCCGTCGTCGTCGGGGGCGGCCCCAACGGGCTCGCCGCCGCCGTGGCCCTGGCCCGCGCGGGCGTCGAGGTCACCGTGCTGGAGGCCGCCGGCCGGATCGGCGGGGGTGCCCGGTCGACCGAGGCGATCCGGCCCGGCCTGCTGCACGACGACTGCTCGGCGTTCCACCCGATGGCCGTCGGCTCGGCCTTCCTCGCGGAGCTGGGCCTGGACCGGTACGGCCTGTCCTGGGCGTGGCCGGAGATCGACTGCGCGCACCCGCTCGACGGCGGCGACGCGGCCCTGCTGCACCGGTCCGTCGCCGACACCGAAGCCGCGCTCGGCTCCGACGGCGCGCGCTGGCGGCGCGCGTTCGGACGGCCGTCGGCGCGGTTCGACGCGCTGGCCGAAGACATCATGGGCCCGCTGCTGCGGTTCCCGAAGCACCCCCTGACGCTGGCGCGGTTCGGCCTGCCCGCCGTCCTGCCCGGCGCGGTCTTCGCGCGGCTGTTCGCCACCGAGCGGGCGCGGGCGCTGTTCGGCGGGATCGCCGCGCACGCCTTCCGGCCCCTGCACCACCCGATGACCTCGGCCATCGGCCTCGGCATCATCGCCGCCGGGCACCGGCACGGCTGGCCGGTGGCGGTCGGCGGGTCCGGCTCGATCACCACCGCGCTGGCGAAGCTGCTGGCCGACCTCGGCGGCCGGATCGAGACCGGCGTGCGCGTCACCTCGGCCACGCAGCTCCCGCCCGCCGACGTGACGCTGTTCGACCTCACGCCCGGCGCGGTCGCGGACATCCTCGGCGACCGCCTGCCCCCGCGGATCGCCCGCGCCTACCGCCGGTACCGGCACGGGCCGGGCGCGTTCAAGGTCGACTTCGCCGTGGAAGGCGGTGTGCCGTGGGCCAACGCGGACGTCCGCCGGGCCGGCACCGTCCACTTGGGAGGAACGTACGCCGAACTCGCCGCGGGCGAGCGCGAGATCCACGCCGGACGGCTGCCGGCACGCCCGTTCGTGCTGGCCGGGCAGCAGTACCTGGCCGACCCCGGCCGGTCGGCGGGCCCCATCCATCCCTTGTGGACCTACGCCCACGTGCCGCACGGCTATCCGGGCGACGCCACCGAAGCCATCGTCGAACAGATCGAACGGTTCGCGCCCGGCTTCCGGGACCGGATCGTGGGCACGGCGGTCCGCTCGGCCACCCAGCTGGCGGTGTACAACCCCAACTACGTGGGCGGCGACGTCATCACCGGCGCGACGACCGTCCGCCAGCTCGTGTTCGGGCCGCGGATCACGCTCTCGCCCTACGACGTCGGCGTTCCGGGCATGTACCTGTGCTCGGCGGCCACCCCGCCCGGCGCGGGTGCGCACGGCATGTGCGGGGCGAACGCCGCCGCGCGGGCACTGCGCCACCTCCACCGCACCCGGCGAGGCTGACCGCGAGCGATCCGCGTTCCACCCGCGAGGTTTCCGGAGATCGCCGATGGTCACCGGGTACCGAAGGGAAATACGCTTCTCCCATGGCCGCGCCCGGTGGGGACACCCGGGCGTCCGGCCCTACGGCCGGGCCCGCGCGCCCGCGCGCCCCCAGGGCGGGTGCGCGGGCCCGGCATCCAGCGCAGGCACCTTCTCCATGGCAGCCGCGAAGATCGCGCCGAAGTGAGCCGCGGGCGTGACCCGCTTTCCTCCCGATGACGCGCAAAGGCGCGGACACGTCCGCGGACCGGCCCAAAGTCGCGAAACGCCGAGCGCCCCAAGGTGGCCTTCGGTGCGTTCAACGCACCGAAGGCCACCTTGGGTGCGTTGAACGCAACCAAGGCCACATTGGGGCGCTCGGGTCCCCGCAAACGCATCCCAGCGCCCCGGCTCAGACTCCGGCGAGACCTGAGCGGTAGGCGCAGATCGCCGCCACCGTGCGGTTCGGCACGTTCAGCTTCCGCAGGATGCTCAGCACGTGGCTGCGCACCGTCGTCACCGAAATCCCGAGTGCGTCGGCGATCTCCTGGTTGGCGCTGCCCGAAGCCAGCAGCAGCAGCACCTCCAGCTCGCGTTCGGTCAGCAGCTCGCGCAGGTGCCGGGCCCGGGGCCCGCGCGGGTTCCGGACCACGGTCTCGGCCAGCGCGGCCAGGTACCTCGGCGGTGCGAACCAGTGGCCCGAAGCCACCCCGCGGATGGCCGTGACGAGCTCTTCGGCGGGGCTGGAGGTGAGGACCACCCCCGTCACGCCCCGCGCGAAGAGCCCGACGACGTGGTCCTCGGCCGGGTTCGCCGTCACCGCGAGGATCCCGCCGACGGCGACCGTGCCGAACCGCTCCGCGAGCAGGGGCAGTTCCGGGGTCGCCGCGTCGACGATCCCCACCGCCCGGCCGGCGGCACTCGCCCGGGTGCACAGCTGGTCCCGGTCCACCACCAGCTCCACCGCGGCGATCTCCGGCGCGTTGGCCCGGAGCCAGCGGATGTTGTCCGCCGGGACGCTGAAGGAACCCGTCACGAGCACCGTGACGCCGTCGCCGCCCGTCATCGTCAGGCCAGCGGGTGGGGGTTCGAAAGGAAGAGCATCATCGGCTCCTCCGACTCGTCGTAGCCCGCCGACGTCGCGATCAGGAACTGCACGCGCTTGGCCTCCGGGTGGTGGGGCACCTGGTGGGTCGCGTAGTTCAGCAGGGTCAGGTACGGCACGGAGACCTGGACGTCCTCCTTGCGGTCCTTGAGGTCCGGCTGCATCTGGATCAGCCCCGACACCGCGTCGGTGACGACCTTCTCCGCCCGGCGGCCCGGGTACCAGAAGAAGTGCTGCCACCGGCGCTCCTCGACCTGGCAGAACTCCTTCCACGGCGTGACCTCGCCTTCGGGCAGCTCGTCGCGGATCAGCAGGTGGTAGTCGTGCATGCCGGGCCGCGGCGCGAAGAACCGCCAGTCCGGGATGAGGGAGCCGGTCGGGTCCCACTGGCGGATCTTGTCGAACTTGCGGGTGGGGTCCTGGCTGAGGGTGGTCGCGACCAGCCAGCTGCCGAGGACGCCGTAGAGGGCGTACCGGGCGCTGATCGCGGCGAGGGTGCGGGTCGAGGTGCTCACGGCTGGTCTCCCGGTGGTTCGAATTCGACGGGTTTGACGGCCCGGCCCGTGCGGGCCGCGTCGACGACTTCGAGCACGGCCGCGGTCACGCCCACGGCGGAGCCGGCCGAGCACAACATCCCGAGGTGGGTCGCCCCGGGCAGGGTCTGCTGCACCGACACCTCGGACATCGACGCCAGCTCGCGCTGGAGTTCGCCGTGCACCGGGTCGGCCTTTTCCGTTTCCTCCGCGGTCACGACGAACAGCGGGGTGCCCGCGGCGAAGGTGGTCGAACGGATCTCGTCGACGACGTGCTCGAGCCACGCGTCGATCTCCGCGTCCGAGGTGCGCCAGTTGCGGGTGCTCATCATGCGCGCGACGGTCGTGTTCAGCTCCCGTTCCTCGAGCCCGGCGAGCTGGCTGCCGCGGTCGACCTTGCGCAGCCGGTTGCGGCCGAAGCGGGCCCAGAACAGGCTGCTCCGCACGCTCGCCCTCATCAGCGGCAGGCCGAGGCGCTGCCGGGCCGAGCGTTCGAGCTGCTCGGGGTGGGCCGCGTCGACCAGCACCACGCCCGCGACCCGGTCCGGGTGGCGCTGGGCGTAGGCCCGCAGCAGCATGCCGCCGTAGGAGTGGCCGACCAGGACGAGCGGGCCGCGGACGTCGAGCACGTCCAGGAGCCGCTCGAACTCGCCGCAGATCCGTTCGGCGGTCCGCGGCCGCTCGCCGGGTTCGCTCCAGCCGATGCCGGCGCGGTCGTAGGAGATCGTCGGGACGGACTCCGCGACCGCCGCCTGCACCCGGCTCCACATCTCCAGCGGCGAGGACAGGCCGCTTTCGAACACCACCGTGGGGCCGGCCGCCGGCGCGCCCATGCGGCGCACGTGCACCTTCCGGCCGTCGACGTCGACGAGCTCGCCGAGCCCGGGCAGCTCCCGGTCGTCCTGGCGGGTCCGCACGGTCTGGTAGACGGCGCCGGCCGCGAACGGCACGGCGGTCAGCACCCCGGCGGCCGCGGACAGGCCGCACTTCAACGCCAGCCGGTTCATGAGTTCCTCCCTGCGGTGAGCACGGTGGCTTCGGGCAGCAGCTGCGTGGCCACCAGGCGCCGGTACAGGTCGTCGGCCGCCAGCAGCGACTGGTGGTCGCCGATCGCCCGGACCCGCCCGCCGTCGAGCACGACGATCCGGTCGGCTTCGACCACAGTGGACAGCCGGTGCGCGACCGCGACGACCGCGCGGTCCCGCGACACCTCGGCCACGGCCTTGCGGAGGGCGAGCTCGGCTTCGGCGTCCAGCTGCGAAGTGGCTTCGTCCAGCAGCAGCACCTCGGGTTCGAGCAACAGCATCCGGGCGATCGCGATCCGCTGCCGCTGGCCGCCGGAGATCGCCGCGCCCGACTCGCCGACCCTGGTCTCGAGCCCGTCTTCGAGGCCGTCCACCCACTCGGCGAGGTGGGCCAGCTCGACGGCGTGCCGGAGCTGCGCTTCGGTCGCGTCCGGATTGGCGTAGAGCAGGTTCTCCCGGATCGTGCCGTCGAGGACCGGGGCGTCCTGTTCCACGTAGCCGATCCGGCCGCGCAGGGTCTCCAGGTCCACCGACCCCAGGTCGACACCGCCGAGCCGGATCCGGCCGTTCCCCGGTCGCCACAGTCCCGCGGCGAGCGAGAACAAGGTGGTCTTGCCGGTGCCCGAGGGTCCGACGACCGCCGTCAGCCCCCGCTCGAGCGCGGCGAACGACACGTTGTCCAGCACGGGCTTGCCGTCGGCGTACCCGAACGAAACGGACTCGTACTCCAGCACCGAGGAGGCGAAGACCGGGGCCGCGGCCGTCGGCTCCACGCGCTCGTCCGGCAGGTCGAGCAGGCTCTCCACCCGCTGTCCCGCGGCCACGCCCAGCTGGATCTGGGCGAAGCTGGTGAACAGCGTGATGAGCGGCGTCAGCATGTAGAACAGGTAGAGCAGGTAGGAGGCGAACCCGGCGGTGTCGAGTGCGCCACTGGCGATCCGGGCCGCGCCGAGGGTGAAGACGACGGCGAACGAACCGTGGATGCCGAGGTTGACCAGCGGTGTCATCGCGGCCTGGAGCCGCACCGCGCGCATGTCGGCGCTGGTGGCGTCCGCGGCGTGCGTCAGCACCAGTTCGGCTTCGCGGTCCTCGGCGCGGCTGACCTTCACCGTGCCGATCGCGATCAGCGCCCGCTGGAGCGCGGCGCCGAAGCGGCCGACGGCCTCGCGGTTCGCCGCCATCGCCTTGCGCACCCGGCGGGCGACGAAGACGCTGCCGACCGCGGCGAAGGTGAGGCAGCCGACCGTCACCAGGGTGAGCAGCGGGTCGATGAAGGTCATGAAGGCGACCCCGCCGACGACGAGCACCAGGCTCGCGGCGATGTTCATCATGCCCATCATCAGCGACCCGTGCAGCAGGTCGGTGTCGGCGACCGCGCCGACGAACAGATCACCGCGCTGGCGTTCCCGGTGGGCCTTGATCGGGGCGCGCAGCAGCCGGTGCACGACCGAGCGCCGGGTCTCGAGGACCATCATCGCGCCGCAGCGGCCGAGCAGGTACATCTCGATCACGCGGAGCACGATGTCGCCGAGGAACAGCGAGATGAGCAGGACGAGGGTGCTCGCCGCGAGCGTGCGGCTGGTGAGCGCACCGACGACGTCGCCGACGACCATCGGCTGGATCAGCGACACGACGGCGCTGGCCAGCCCGACGATCCCGGCGACGCCCAGCGGGCTCCGGTAAGGAGCCAGCAGGCGCAGGACGGTCCGGGTACCGGACCTCTTCTTCTCTGTGGACACGCCGATTCCCTACTGTCCGGCCGTGATGCGCTTGGACAAGTGCTTGGAGTGGTGGACGACGCTCGGGTAGGTGGCGCTGAAGGCCCAGAGGAACCGGTTGAGGCCCATGAAGGCGGCGTTGCCGGCGTGGAAGGAGACGCCGGTGCCGAGCAGCCCGGCGGCGATCGGCTTCGGCGCCACCAGCACGAGCGGGAAGAGCATTTCGCCCACCCACACGCCCCAGCCGCCGAGACGGGCCAGCCACGGGTACTTCTTCAGCACCTCCCCGACCTGTTTCTGGCCGTAGGTCTTGGTGCGGAAGATGCCCTGCATCGCGCTCCCGTCGCGCCAGTACGGCGAAATCGCCTTGGCGGCCCCGGCCGCGAAGTAGGAGACCACCGACTGCCCGGCGATGAAGGCGGTGCAGGCCTTGCGCGCCTTTTCGTCGTTCGGGAAGAACTTGCTGGCCGCCACCGCGACGCACACGACGAGGTTGACGTGGTCCGACCCGTCCGCGCCGTAGTTGCTCCGCAGTTGCATCAGGACGTTCGAGACGGCGAGGAACGTCATCGCCGCGGCCTTGGTCTGCCGGTTGGTGCCCGGCAGCGCGACCAGCGTCGAAGCGGTCAGCCGCAACGAGGTCAGCACCTGGATGCCCGGGCTGGTGAAGATCTTGTCGAAGATCTCGCCGGTCTTGCCCCTGGCCATCCGCTTCGACCGGGTCCGCCCGATCCGCCAGCTGATCAGGCCGTCGTCATCGACGTCCTTCGGCCGCACCAGTGATTCCAGCGAACTGAGGATGATGCCCGTCGAAATGAGGATCTCGGTCTCGCGCAGCGCCTTGTCGACGCCGAGCATCCCGCCACCCGGGATGACTTCCGCCTGTGCCATGCGTCGCTCCGTTGTCGTTCGATACGCCCCGACCGATGACGTTCACCGGCGGCGAGACCGTTTTCACACGCCCCGATCGGCCTCGTCAATGCGGTGGATGCGCTGTTCCGTGAAACACGGAAGCCGCCTCCGCCGAAGTGATGACCTTGGACCGGGACGCACTTCGCCGCCGGGGCGCGCGGCTAACGTGGCGACGGTCATGGACACGTTTCTGCGCGCCGATCGGCGCTACCCGCTCACCCCGCACGTTCTCCCGAACGGCCTGCGGGTGCTCGTCGCGCCCGGCCACGACGCCGAGGTCGTCGCCGTCACGGTCGTCTACGACGTCGGCAGCCGTTCGGAACCACGGGGCTTCAGCGGTTTCGCGCACCTCTTCGAGCACCTGATGTTCCAGGGTTCGGCGAACCTGCCGCGCGGGGCGCACGCGCACTACGTCCAGAGCTGCGGCGGCGTCTTCAACGGCACCACCCACCTGGACTACACCGAGTACTTCCAGGTGCTTCCGGCGTCCGGGCTGGAGCACGCGGTGTTCCTCGAAGCCGACCGCATGCGGGCGCCGGCGCTCACCGCGTCGAGCCTGGCCAACCAGATCGACGTGGTGGCCGAGGAGATCACGGGAGCGATCATCTCGCGGGCGTACGGCGGGTTCCCGTGGCTGCAGCTGGCGCCGCTGGTGTTCGGCACCTTCGAGAACGCGCACAACGGTTACGGCGCCATCGACGAGCTGCGCACCGCGACGACGGACCAGGCGCAGGCGTTCTTCGAGCGGTACTATGCGCCGGGCAACGCCGTCCTGTGCCTGGCGGGCGACGTCTCCGCCGAGCGCGGGATCGACCTCGCCGAGCGGTACTTTTCGGACATCGCGGCCCGTCCGGTCCCGCCGCGGCCGGTCATCGCCGAACCGGACCTCACGGCCGAGCGCCGTGATTCCTATGTGGACACGTTGGCGCCGCTGCCGGCCTTCGCGTCGGCGTGGCGCGTCCCGGATCCCGCGGCCAACCTGCGCGGCTACCTCGCGCACCTGGTGCTGTGCCTGCTGCTCACCGACAACGCGCTGGGCAGGCTGACGTGCCGGCTGGTGCGGCGCGACCGCTGGGTGTCCTCAGTGGACTGCTCGCTCGGGCTCACCGGCGAGGTGTTCGGCGTCCGCGACCCGACGTGCCTGGTCCTGACCGCCGCCCCGGCGCCGGACGGGCCGGGCATCGACGCGATCCTGAAGGCCGTCGACGAGGAGACCGAGCGGCTCGCCGTCGACGGGCCGGAGCCGGCCGAGCTCACCGCGGCGACCCGGACGCTCAGCGCCCAGCTGGTCCGCACGCTCGACGGCCTGGCCGGGCGCGCCAGGCACCTCGCGGTGTTCGCGTTGCAGCACGGCAGCGCGGACGTGATCAACGAGCTGGGCCCGCTCAGCCGGGCGGTGACCGCGGCCGACGTCCGAGCCGCCGCGGCCGCACTGCGCCCCGAGCGGCGCGCCACGGTCGAACTGCGGCCGGGAGCCGCGCGGTGACCACCGCGCCCCCACCCCTCACACCAAGCCACCCCGGCCGCCCCGCGCCAACACCGGAGCTTTCACGTGAAAGCTCCGCCCAGGTGGGCACTTTCACGTGAAAGTGCCCACCTGGGCGGAGTGCGGCCGGCCACCACCCGACCTCCAGCCAGGAGCCACCCGATGACCGCTTTCGACCTGCTCGACGTCCCGGCCCCCGGCCCCCTGCGCGTCCCCGTCGTGCACGAACGCACCCTGCCGAACGGCCTCCGCGTCCTGGCCACCCGCCGGGCGAGCACGCCGCTCGCCGAGGCGTGCCTCAGCATTCCGTTCGCGCACGCCGATGCCGCGGCCGCGGTGCTGCTCGCCGGTGCGCTGGCCGACGAAACCCGCACCCAGGACCGCGTGCGGGCGATGGGCGGCGGCCTGTCCGCGGCGGTCGACGCCGACCGGCTGCGGATCGCCGGCAGCGTCCTCGCCGACCAGCTGCCCGCGTTCCTCACGCTGCTGGGGGAAATCGTCACCGACCCGGCCTACCCGGACGGCGACTTCGCGCTCACCGTCGAACACGCCGTCCAGGCCACGATCGCCGTCCTCGCGAGCCCGGCCCAGCACGTCGCCGAGGCGCTCAACACCCGGATGTTCGGCGACCACCCCTACGGCAGGCCCGCACCCCGGCCCGGGGAGTTCACCCGGACCGGCCGGGACGTCGTCGAAGCACTGCACGCCGAGCGGGTCGTCCCCACCGGAGCCTGCCTGGTGCTGGCCGGCGACTTCGAGCCCGGCGCGGCACTCGACGAGGTGGAACGCGCGCTCGGCGGCTGGCGGCCGGGACGCCGGGTCCGCATGCAACGGCCCGGTCCGTGGACGCCCGGCCGGTCGGTGGTCGACGAACCGGGTGTCCCGCAGTCGCTGCTGCGGATGGCGCTGCCCGTGCCCCGCTACGACGCGCCGGACTACCCCGCGCTGGCGCTGGCCGCCATGGTGTTCGGCGGCTACTTCTCGTCCCGGCTCGTGCAGAACATCCGTGAGGACAAGGGGTTCTCCTACGCACCGCGCAGTTCGCTGCTGCACGTCGACGAAGCGCACCTCGCGACGGTGTCGCTGGACGTGGTCACGGCGAACACGGCAGCGGCAGCCGGCGAGGTCGTCGCCGAGCTGGCGGGGATGGCGGACCGGCCGGTGACCGCGGCGGAGCTGGACCGCGCCCGCCGCTACTCCGTCGGCACCCTGCGGCTGCGGCTGGCGACGCTGACCGGGCTCGCCGCGACGCTGGGCGACCTCGACCTGCACGGGCTGCCGGTCTCGTGGCTCGGCGGGCACGACGCCCGGCTCGCGGCGGTGACCCCGGAGGAGGTGACGGCGGCGGCGCGCAGGTACCTGGCTCCGGACAACGCGGTCACCGTCCTGCTGTGCGACGAAGAGCGCGTGACCCCGGCTCAGGGCAGCTCGCGCACCCAGTCGTCGTTGTAGACCGAATCCAGGTACCCGTCCCCGAGGTCCGGGGCGATCGCCACGGCGACGACGTCCTCGCCCGGCCGGTTCCGGGCCAGCCAGCGGCGGGCGCCGCCGACGACCGTCCCGGTGGAGCCGCCGAAGACGAACCCGTGCGCGGCGAGCTCGCGGCACGCCGCCACGGTCTCGCGCTCACCGACGACGACCACGTCGTCCACAACGGACTCGTCGAGCTGCGCGGGCCGGATTCCGGTGCCGAGGCCCGGGATCTTCCGCACGCCCGGCGGGCCGCCGAAGGTGACCGACCCCTCGACGTCGACGGCGATCACCTCGGCGCGGTGCCCCCGGTCACGGAGGTAGCGGGCGCAGCCCATGAGGGTCCCGGTGGTCCCGGCTCCGACGAAGAGGATTTCGAGGCCGGGGAACGCGGCCAGGATCTCCGGGCCGGTCCGGCGGTAGTGCGCGCCCCAGTTGTCCGGGCTGCTGTACTGGTTGAGCCACACCGTGCCGGGTTCGGCGGCGCAGAGCGCCCGGACGTGCTCGATGCGGGCCGCGAGGAAGCCGCCGTCCGCCTTGGGCTCGGTGACCACGTGCACCTGCGCGCCCAGCGCCTGCATCAGCCGGCGGCTGGACGGCGTGCAGTGGGCGTCGGTGACGCAGACGAACCGGTAGCCGCGGCTGGCCGCGAGCATGCTCAGCGCCACGCCCAGGTTTCCCGACGAGGACTCCACGATCGTCATCCCCGGCCGCAGCACCCCGCGCCGCTCGGCGCCCTCGACCATCTCGGTCGCCGCTTTCAGCTTGATCGAGCGCGCGAAGTTGAAACCCTCGCACTTCAGGAACAGCGGGACGCCGACGCTGCCGCGCAGATCGACGTAGAGGTCGCTGCTGTTGAACTCGTGGGGAGAACCGATGACGGTCACCCGGCCAACGTTTCACGCCGGCCGCTGCCGCGTAATCCGCAGGACGGCGACGTGCCTTTCGGGAATCGTGGGTTCCGGCGCAACCGCGCGAAAGCTCCCCCGGTGGTGGCCGGGGGAGCTTTCGGGCGGGACCGCCCGGCTGGTGGTGATGCCCTTCACGGCCCGCGCCCGCCAGGCGGTGGTCAGCGGCGGGCCACCCGCCTCGCCCGGCCGCGGGACCGCGCCGACACCAGAACGTCGTCCTCCGGTTCCGCGGTCACCGGGGACAGGTGGGCCGCCAGCTCCCGCAGGCTCGGCCGGGCGAAGAGGTCCAGCACGGTGATCGGCCGGTCCAGTTCGGCCGCGAGCTCGCGGTGGGCCCGCACCAGCGTCAGCGACGTCGCGCCCAGCTCGAAGAACGTCCGCAGCGGGTCCAGTTCCCCGGCCGGGACGCCGAGCAGCTCGCCGAGCACCCGCGCGATCCGCTGCTCCACGGCCGGGTCCGCGCCGCGGCCTGCTCGTGGCCGCGGGACGCCGCGGTCCGCGGCGACCGGTTCGCGCGCCAGGCCCAGTGCCGCCAGGCCGCTCGGGTCGGGTTCGTCCCACGCGGTCGCGCCGGCCGCCGCGACGAACGCGGCGAACAGCGCGTCGAGGTAGCCGTCCGGGAAGGCGGCGTCGACCGCGTCCCAGTTGATCCGCAGCGCGCCCCCGGCCTCGAAGACCTGGCAGTCCAGCACGACGTGCGGGGTCTGGCTGATCGCGTATTCCGTGCGGCCGAAGCGGGACAGCAGCCGCGACGCGTCGGCGGGGGCGCCGTCCGCGGTGCGCGTGCTGCCGAGACCGCTGGAAAACACCACCGGGAGCAGCACCTGCCTGCCGCGCCGCGCGGTGAGTTCGCGCAGCACCTCGTTGCCGTGCACGTGCGCGTGGTCGAGGTCGGCGAGCAACCGCTGTTGCACGGCCCGGGCGCGATCGGCGTGGCTGCCCGCGACGCGGTCGACGTCCAGCAGCACGGTCGAGGTGTAGTCGCCGATCACCCCCGCGTGCCCGGCGGGCCGGTCGAACGACGTCACGACGAGGGTGAACCGGTCCCCGCCACCGCCGGCCCGCAGGGTGTCGGCGAGCGCGGCGAGCACGAGCCCGGTCGGCGTGACACCGTGGCGGCGTGCGTTGGCGCACAGGGCTTTCCAGCGGTCCGCGGGGATTTCCGCGTGCCGCCTCGTGAACCGGACCTTGCCCGCGCCCGGGGCCCGGACGGGCAGGGCGGGGCCGTCCGCCATCCGCGCGGCCGCGCGCCGCCAGTACTCCCGCGACCGTTCCGGGACGTCCTGGCGACCGGTGACCCACTGGCCGAAGGTGACGCGCGGCGGCGCGGGCAGGCGGGCGGGGTCGTGGTAGGCGGTGACGAGCTCGTCGGCGAGGATGACCGCGCTCTGCGCGTCGCAGAAGAGCAGGTCGAGTCCGAAGTGGACTCGCCAGGTCCGGTCGTCGAGCCGGCCGGCGGCGAGGTGCAGCATCGGGCCGCGCGCCGGATCGAGCACCCGGTGCGAACGCTCGGCGCGGATCCGCGCGGCTTCGTCCGGACGGCCGCGCAGGTCGAACACCTCGACCTCGCACGGCGGCGGGGCGTCGGAGACGTCTTGGAGCGTGTCCGGCGTGATCGTCGCGCGGAGCATCGGGTGGCGGGCGATCACCGTGCGCAGGGCCGTGGCGAGCCTCGCGGGGTCGAGGTCGAGGACGTCGACCTCGGTGTAGTAGTGCGGTGCGACGGCGTCGCCGAGCCAGGTGTCGGCCCGGCCCACCAGGTAGGCGAGCTGCATTTCGGTGAGCGGGAAGGGACCGGTGGGGCCGCCGGTGCCGCCGGTGCGCAGCCGGACTTCGACCAGGCCGCGGCCACCGGCCGGAACGGATTCCTCGACGCGGTAGCCGGTGTGGCCGGCCCAGTCGTGCAGGTCGCGCAGCCACCGGCCGGCATCGGCGAGCGCATCGGCGAGGGGCCGGTCGTCGGGACGTTCGAGCCGCATGGCCAGGACGAGCCCACCGGGATCGGGCAGGCCGGCGGCCGGAGGTGCCTGCGGTGCGGAGCAGGCGCGGACGAGGTCCGCGATGGAGACGTGGGCGACGAGCTCGGTGAAGGAGGGCCGGGTCCCGGTGCGGTCTTCGATGGCGTTGGCCAGCCGCACGACGTCGAGCGAGCTGGCCCCGGCGGCGATGAGGTCGAGGCCGAAGTCGACGTCGCCGAGGATGCTGCGGACGAGGTCGGCGACGGAACCGTCGGTCGTCGCGGGCGCCGCTGCGGCAGTTCGTGGTGCGGCAGCGGGAATCGAGGCGGCCGGAGCCGCGGCTCGGTGCGCCACCGCGGGCTCCGGCGCGGGTTCCGCCACCGCGGTCCCCCGCCGGAACGGGTTCGGCAACGCCTTGTGGTCCACCTTCCCGTTGTCCGTCACCGGCATTTCCGCCAGCAGCACGAACCGCGTCGGCACCAGGTACTCCGGCACCACCGCCGCCAGCCGCGCCGCCAGGTCCCGTTCCGTGCACGCCTCGGCCGGCACCACGTACCCCACCAGGCGCGGCCGCCCGTCCGGGCCCGGCACCGCCGCCGCCACGGCCTGGCGGACCGAGGGCAGCCGGTCCAGGGCCGATTCGATATCGCCCAGCTCGATGCGGTGGCCGCGGATCTTGACCTGGCGGTCCGTCCGGCCCAGGAACTGGATCGTCCCGTCGGGCCGCCAGCGTCCGAGGTCGCCCGTCCGGTACAGCCGCTCACCCAGCCGCGGGTGCACCGCGAACCGCTCGGCCGTCTGCTCGGGGTCACCGAAGTACCCGCGGGCGACGCCCGCCCCCGCGATGAACAGCTCCCCCGGTTCGCCCACCGGACAGGGCCGGCCGTCGTCGTCCAGCACGAAGAATCCCTGGCCGCGCAGCGGCCGGCCGTACGGGATGCTCGGCCACGCCGGGTCGACCTCCCCGATCGGGTGGGTGATCGACCAGATCGACGCCTCCGTCGCCCCGCCCAGGCTCATCACCCGCGCCCCCGGCGCCAGCGCCCGCAGCCGGTCCGGCAGGCTCACCGGGATCCAGTCGCCGGACAGCATCACCAGCCGCAGCGACCCGAGGCTCGCGGCCGGGTCGGACTCGGCGTACTCGACGACCATCTCCAGCAACGCCGGCGCCGTGTTCCACACCGTCACGCCGTGCGCGGCGATCAGCTCGCACCAGTGCTGCGGATCGCGCTGCCGCGCGTGGTCCGGCAGCACCATCGCCCCGCCCGCGCCGAGGACGCCGAAGATGTCGTACACCGACAGGTCGAAGCTCAACGCCGACAACGCGAGCACGCGGTCCGCCGCGGTGATCGCGAACCGGTCGGTGACGTCGTCGATGGTCGTCCGCGCCTGCCGGTGTTCGATCGCCACGCCCTTGGGCACCCCCGTCGAGCCCGAGGTGAAGATGACGTAGGCGAGGTCGTCCGGAGCAGCGGCGGGCAACGGGCCGCCGGTAGCACCGTCCACAGTGGTCACGGTGTCCACAGTGGTCACACCGGGCGGAAGCGGGACGTCCGCCGCGGCGACCGCGTGGGTGATCCCGGCCCGCGCGCACACCGCGGCGATCCGGGCCGCCGGCCACGCCGGGTCCA
Organism: Amycolatopsis sp. lyj-346; assembly: GCF_046548975.1. Taxonomy (NCBI): domain Bacteria; kingdom Bacillati; phylum Actinomycetota; class Actinomycetes; order Pseudonocardiales; family Pseudonocardiaceae; genus Amycolatopsis; species Amycolatopsis sp. lyj-346. The sequence continues at coordinate 358,531 of NZ_JAJPWT010000006.1, read as the reverse complement.
CCGGGACGTACCCCGCGCCGCACCGCAGCACCGCGAGCACCGCGACGATCTGCTCGGCCGACTTCGGCAACGCGACCAGCACGAGCTCCCCGGCCGACACCCCCGCGGCCGCCAGCGTCCCGGCCAGCGCCGACGCCCGGGCGGCCAGGACGCCGTGTGACAGCACCTCCCCGGCCGCGAGCACCGCGGGCGCCTCCGGCGTGCGGTCCGCGGCGAGCCGCAGCGGCGCGTCCAGCAGCGGCCCGCAGTCCCCGAACGGTGACACGTCGAGGGGCTCGGGTGCGGCGAACGTCGGGTCCCAGCCCAGGTCGGCGGTGGTCCAGGCCGCGTCGTCCTCGGCGAGCCGGGTCAGCAGCGTGTACTCGGCGTCGGCCAGGCCGTCGAGGTAGCCCTCCCCGAACGCGGCGTCGACGGCGTCCCAGACGAGCCGGACGGCGCCGTCCTCTTCCCAGACGAGGTGGTCGAGCAGCACCTGCGGCGTCTGCGAAACCCCGAACACCTCCTCGCCGAGCCAGCCGGCCGGGGCGGTGCCATCACCGATGCCGATCCCGGAGGTGAACACCACCGGGTAGGCGTGGCCGAGCTCGCGCCGCACCTCGACGCCGGTGTACGAACAGTGGTCGATCGCTTCCCACAGCGTCTCGTTCGCCGTCCTGGCGTAGTCCACGAAGGACGTCGGTGCGGGCATCGCGACCAGCGCGGTGGTGGTGAAGTCACCGACCAGCTCGCGCGCGTTCGCGGGCCGGTCGAACAGGGTCGCGTTGAGCGCGAACGGCTCGGTCGCGCCCCACCGGTGCAGCACCAGCCCGAACGCGGCGAGCAGCACCGACGTCGAGCTCAGGCCGCGCGCGGCGGCCCGCTCGCGCAGCTTCGCCCACTGATCGGCGTCGAGGCGGCACTGGCGGCGGCGGAACCGCGGCACGGCGTCGCCGTCCACCGGCAGCCGGGGCCCCGCGGGCAGCGCGCGGCCGGCCCAGTAGGCGCGGTCGCGCTCGCGCCGCGCCCGGTACGCGGGATCGGTCTCGCGGTGGCGCACGATGTCGAGGAACGCCGACGGCGGCGCGGGCAGCGCGAAGCCCGGGTCGGCGACCAGCCGTCCCCACTGGGACATCAGCAGCTGCCAGCTGGCGAAGTCGAGGATCAGCACGTCGAAGCCGACGAACACCCGCATGCCGCCGCCGGGCAGCAGGGCCGCCCGGACGTCGAACAGCGGCCATTCGTGCGGGGCGCGGACCTGGTGGGAAAGGCGCTGACGCAGTTCCGCGAGTACCCCTTCGGCTTCTTCGGTGCGCATTTCGCGCAAATCCGTGCACTCGATGCGCACCGGCGGAACTTCGGCGCTCTCCCGTTGGAAACCGTCGCGGCCGATCGTCGTCCGCAGCATCGGGTGGTGGGCGACCAGCCGGGCGAGCGCCGATTCCAACGCGGCCACGTCCGTGGTCGGCCGGTCGTATTCGTGGTACCAGAACGTGGCGACGCCGCCGAGCGCGAAGTCGTCCCCGCGGCCGGTCCAGTACGCACCCTGAACCGGCGTCAGCGCCACGGGTTCTCCCGGTTCGACGGCGACCACCGGCGTGGTGTCCGGCAGTGCCGCAGGACCGGCTTCACCGAGGAATTCGAGTACGCGAAATGCCGGATTTTCTCCGAGGAACGCGGTCAGCGGCACTTCGGTTCCGCATTTTGCGGCCAAGGCGCGGCGCAGTTTCAGCGCTCCGAGGGATTCCACGCCGAGTTCGGCGAACCTCAGCGCGAGGTCGACTTCACCGGGCGGCACCCCGATGAGGTCGGCGACACATTCACGCAGCCACGCGGCCCCGGCCGTGGGATCGTGTTTCACACGCTCCTCAAAAGACACAGACGCTCCTCGCATTCACGGACACCACTCACGCGAGCGGCCGCTTCACCCTTGTCGACAACGATAACCATTGTCAACTACGCTGCGCGAGAGTGACCAAGCCCATCGGAAGGACGGGACACCCGGAAGTGACACCCTTGCGCGCCCTGCTCGCTCCGGTCCGTGTCCGGCTCCTCGCCGGCCTGGCGTGCCAGGCCGGCGCCGCGATCGCCGGGATGACCCCGTTCGCCGCCGTTGCCGAGCTGTGCCGCCGTCTCCTCGCCGGTACGCCGATGACCGCGCTGTGGCCCCTGGTGGCCGTCGCGCTCGTGGCCCTGCCGGTCCGTGCGCTCCTGCTGGTGACCGCCTCGACACTGACCCACCTGGCCGACAACGACCTGCAGCTGTCGCTGCGGCGCCGGCTGGCCCGGCACCTGACCCGGCTGCCGCTGGGCTGGTTCGCCGCGCACGACTCCGGCCGCGTCAAGCGCGCGGTCTCCGACGACGTCGGCGCGCTGCACCACCTCGTCGCGCACGCACTGCTGGACCTGACCACGGCGGTGGTCGCCCCCCTGGCCGCCGCGGCGTACCTGGCCACGCTCGACCCGCTGCTCTCGCTCGTCACCGTCGTGCCGCTCGCCGTGGGCCTGCTGCTGCACCGGAAGGCGATGCGGGACGTCCAGGCCCGCATGCGCGAGTACCAGGCGGCCACGGCCGCGCTCGGCTCCGCCGTCGTCGAGTTCTTCGACGGCATCGCCGAGGTCAAGGCCTTCGGCCAGACCGGCCGCGCGCACCGGCGGTTCACCGAGGCGGCCGAGCGCTACGGCGAGTTCGTCGCGGGCTGGGCCCGCTCGGTGACGCCCGCGATGGCGTGGAGCCAGTTCGCGATGTCCCCGGCGGTCGCCCTGTGCGTCCTGCTGCTCGCCGGGACAATGCTCTCCCCCGCCGACACGATCCCGTTCGTGCTCGTCGGCGCCGGGCTGTCCGGGCCGCTGCTCGCGGTGGGCTACGGCGTCCAGGACACCCGCGCCGGGCAGGCGGCCGCCGCGGACATCGCCGGGCTGCTCGCCACCGCCGAACAGCGGAGCTCCGGCTCGGCCACCGTGGCGGGCGCCCGGCTGGAATTCGCCTCGGTGCACTTCTCCTACGACGGCGAAACCGAGGTGCTGCACGGCATCGACCTGACGCTGGAGCCCGGCACGGTGACCGCGCTCGTCGGCCCGTCCGGCTCCGGCAAGTCCACGGTGGCCGCCCTCGCCGCGCGCTTCCACGACGTCACCGGCGGCGCGATCCGGCTGGGTGGTGCCGACCTGCGCGATCTGCCGGCGGCGCAGCTCTACCGGCAGATCGGCTTCGTGCTGCAGGACGTGCGGGTGCTGCGGACCAGCGTGGCGGACAACCTCCGGCTCGGCCGTCCGGAGGCACCGCTCGAAGACGTCCACGCCGCCGCCCGCGCGGCCCGGATCCACGAGCGGCTGCTCGCGCTCCCCCGCGGCTACGACACGGTCCTCGGCGAAGAGGCCACCCTCTCGACCGGCGAAGCGCAGCGGTTGTCGATCGCGCGGGCCCTGCTGGCCGACACGCCGGTGCTGATCCTCGACGAGGCGACGGCGTCGGTGGACCCGGAGTCCGAGGCCGCGATCCAGGAAGCGCTGTCCGAACTGGTCGCCGGCCGGACGACGCTGGTGATCGCGCACCGCCTCGCCACGGTGACCGACGTGGACCAGATCGTGGTGCTGAAGCAGGGCCGGATCACCGAACGCGGGACGCACGGCGAGCTCGTCGCGGCCGGCGGCGGCTACGCCCGGATGTGGGCGTGCGCGGCATGATCCGCCGGCTGATCGCCCTGCTCGGCCCCGGCCGCGCACGGCCGCTGAACCGCGCCGCGGCCCTGCTCGCCGTCGCCGCCGCGCTCCAGGGCGCCGTCTTCGCCTTCCTGCTGCCGATCCTCCGCGCGCCGGACGACGCGTGGCCGTGGCTGACGGCGGTGGTGGCGGCGACCGCGGTGTGCGGCCTCGTCCACCACCGCGGCGTCGTCACGGCCCGGCACACCGGGTACACGCTCTCGGCCCACCTGCACCGCCGGATCGGCGACCACGTCGTCACGCTGCCGCTCGGCTGGTTCACCCCGGCCAGGGCCGGCTCGCTGGGCCGCGTGGCGACGCAGAACGTCATGAGTGTCATGGGGGTGCCCGCGCACCTGCTCGACCCGCTGATCGGCGCGGTCGTGACGCCCGCGGCCGCGGCGGTCGCGCTCTGCGCCGTCGACTGGCGGACCGGCCTCGCCGCACTGGCCACCGCGCCCTTCGCCGTGGCGGCCTGCCGGTGGTCGGGACGGCTGGTGCGCCGCACCGACGAAGCCGCGGACGCCGCCGCGGGCGAGGCCGCCGCCCGGATCGTCGAATTCGCGCGCAACCAGCCGCTGCTGCGGGCCTTCGGCCTGAGCGGCCCCGGGCTGCGCCTGCTCGACGACGCGCTCGTCGCCCACCGGAACGCGGCCCGCCGGATGCTGAAGACCGCGCTGCCGGGCCTGGCCGTGTTCGTGGTGACGGTGCAGGCCGCGTTCACCGCCCTCGTGCTCGTCGCGGTCGCACGGGCACTGGGCGGGGAAGTCGACGTGGCGACCACGGTGGTCGCGCTCGTGCTGGCCGTCCGCTTCACCGAACCGATGCTCGTGGCCGCCGAGCTCGGCGCCGCCGTCCGGATGGCCGGCGGCGCGCTGGACCGCATCGAGCGCGTGCTGGCCGAACCGCGGCTACCGGAACCCGAGGCACCGCACCCGTTCGGTGCGCCGTCGATCGAGTTCGCCGGGGTGCGGTTCGGCTACGGCGGCCCGCCGGTGCTCCGGGACGTCAGCTTCACCGTGCCGCCGGGCACGATGACGGCACTGGTCGGGACATCGGGCGCCGGCAAGAGCACGATCCTGCGGCTGGTACCGCGGTTCTCCGACGTCGACGGCGGCGCGGTCCGGGTCGGCGGGGCCGACGTCCGCGACCAGCGCAGTGCGGACCTGCTGCGGCGGATTTCCCTGGTCTCCCAGGACACCTACCTCTTCGCCGGGACGGTCGCCGACAACATCCGGTTCGGCAGGCCGGATGCCACCGACCGGGAAGTGCGCTCGGCCGCCGAACGCGCGGGCCTCGGCGACCTCGTCGCGCGGGACTGCGTCGGCGAGGGCGGCAGGCAGCTCTCCGGCGGGGAACGGCAGCGGGTCTCGATCGCGCGCGCCCTGCTGAAGGACGCGCCGATCGTCCTGCTCGACGAACCGACCGCGGCCCTCGACGCCGCCGCCGAGCGAGCCGTCACCCGGGCGCTGGACGAACTCCGCGGCGAGCGCACGCTGCTGGTCGTCACGCACCGGCCGGCCACCGCGCGGGCCGCCGACCGGATCCTCGTGCTCGACGGCGGCCGGATCGCCGAGCACGGCCACCACGACGAACTGCTGCGGCTCGGCGGCCGGTACGCCGCCTTCCACACGCAACGCGAGTACGCCCGCGGCTGGCGGATCCCCGCCGGCCGGAACACCGAAGGAGACTGAATGTTCGAGGTCCTGGTCGTCGGCGGCGGTCCCGCCGGCCTCAACGCGGCCCAGACGCTGGGGCGCCAGCGGCGCCGGACGCTGCTGGTGGACAGCGGCCGTCCGCGCAACGCGCCCGCGTCCGCCATGCACATGTTCCTGTCCCGGGACGGCTTCCCGCCGTCGGAACTGCGCCGGATCGGCCGCGCGGAGCTCGCGCAGTACCAGACCGTCGAGGTCCGCGACGACCTGATCACGGCGCTGCGCGGCACGGCCGACGACTTCACGGCGGAGTTCGCCGACGGCACGACCGCGCGGGCACGCCGGGTGATCCTGGCGACCGGGCAGGTCGACGCGCTGCCGGAGATCGACGGCGTCACCGAGCTGTTCGGCAAGGGCCTCTACCACTGCCCGTTCTGCCACGGCTTCGAGGCGGCGGAGCGGCCACTGGCGGTGCTGGGCGGGGACTTCTCGCAGTCGATGCTGGCCCTCTACCTCGCGGACCGGTTCGCGAAGGACCTCGTCCTGTGCGCGAACGGGCCGCTCCAGGTGGGGCCCGAACTCCGGGACGCGCTGCTGCGCGCCGGCATCCCGGTGCGGGAGGAACCGGTCGCCCGGCTGGCGGGCGAGGACGGCGACGTCACCATCGAGTTCGCGGCCGGTGAGCCGCTGACGCGCTCGGCGGTGTTCCACCGGCCGGCCCAGCGGCAGCACACGGACCTGGCCGAGGGGCTGGGTTGCGAGCTGCTGCCGGACGGCTGCGTGCGGGTCGACCCGGCGCAGCGGACGACGGTTCCCGGCGTGTACGCCGCCGGTGACACCGCGCGTCAGGCCGAGCTGCCGGGCCCGACGCCGTTCGTGATCACCGGTGCCGCAGACGGTGCGAAGGCGGCGATCTGGCTGGAGCAGGAGCTTTTCCGAGCGGGGACGGACGTCCCCCTCCCGGGTGCCGGGTGAGCCTTCTGGTGGAGGCTCCTCCTCGGCGGCCGAACCTGCCGTCCGCTTCCCGGGGAAAGGGCTTCCGGGACCGGCACCGGCCGCGTTCCCGCTGGTTACCGTCGAGCCGCACCGTCCCTTACCGCAAAGGACTCCTCCCGTGATGAGTGTCATCGAGACCACCGCCACCCAGCAGGTTCCCGCCGACGGCGGGGTGCTGGAGCCGCTGGGCCTGTTCCGCAGCGTGCAGCCGACGAGCTGCGCCACCACCGCCGAGGGCGCCGCGCTGGCCGCACAGCTCGCCCGCATGGCGGGTCTGCACCGCGCCGCGGCCCACTGGGCCGAGCAGGCGGTCGACCTGGTCCGCGGCTTCGGCGGCAACGCGGTGGCCGACACCGGCGTCGCCTGCGCGCCGTCGGGCAGCGTGTCGGTCACCGACCTGATCGAGGCGCGGTCGGCGCACTCCTGACCCGTCCCGCCAGGGCCGCCCGGTTTTCTGCCGGGCGGCCCTTTTCGTGCTCAGGCGGCTTCGAGGACCGCGCAGGTGAACGTGAACCCGCCGCCGACCCCGATGAGCACGATCCGGTCGCCCGGCTCCGGCGTTCCGTCGCGGAGCAGCTGGTCGAGGGCGAACAGGTGGTCACTGCCGCCCAGGTGCCCCAGCCGCAGCCCGGACGCGAAGAGCGTGCCCTCGCGGTCCAGGCCGAGGGGACGTTCGTAACCGTGCTCGAAGGCGTTGGCACCGACGAACGGCGGGACGACCCACCGGGCTTCGGCGACGCTCGTCCCCGCCTCCGCCAGCGCCGTCTCCACCACTTCCCGGACGCCTTCGACGTGCGCGCGCACGACCGAGGCCGGGGTGCGGGTGCCCGCGGCGAAGAACTGGCGGGTTCGCTTGCGCACCACCGCGGGTTCCTCGGCCGGGCGGTCCCGGAAGGGTTCGTCACCGCGCTGGAGGCCTTCGAGCGACGGATCCGTCCGCGAAACGCAGGACAGCACGCGTGCTCGCCCGTGCCCGCGGCCGAGGACGGCCGCCGCGCCCGCGTCGCCGAGGGCGATTTCCGGGTCGACTTCGAAGCGGTCGATCGCGCTCGCGGGGAAGCGGTCGCCCACGGTGAGCAGGACCCGCGGGAAGTCCGGGCGGCCGGCGAGCAGGCTCGCCGCCGTCTCGATCCCGGCCATGGAAGTGTTGCACAGCGCGGAAAACTGCATCGACATCGCGGGCGCCGCGGCCAGCAGCCGGTCGGCGACCCAGCAGGAGGCCGACCAGGTGTCGAGCCCGGGGTAGGCCATCGAGCCGTGCAGGTGCGGCCCGACGGCCCCGGGCCCGGCCGCGTCGAGTGCCTGCCGCCCGGCCCGTACCGCGAGCTCGGGGCCGGACAGCTCGGACCAGGCCACCGAGACGATCCCGGTGTGCGCCGTGACGTGGCCGGGCACCGGGCGCAGGTCCCCGGCGTACCGGCCGGTGCCCTGGATCCAGACGTCGTCGAACTTCACCGCAGGTGTCCCTCTTCCAGTTCCAGTGTTCGATCGGCCCGTTCCCCGAGCCGCTCGTCGTGCGTCACCAGCAACACCGCCAGCCCGTGGGCGCGGCGGCGGTCGAGTGCGTCCAGCACCACGCCGGCCGTGGCGGTGTCCAGCGCCGAGGTCGGCTCGTCGGCCAGCAGCACGCGGGGCCGCGCCGCCAGCGCGCGGGCGAACCCGGCCCGCTGCCGCTGGCCGCCCGAGCACTCGTCCGGCCGCCGCGCGGCGAACTCCGGCCCCAGCCCGGCTTCCCCCAGCAACCGGATCGCTTCGGCCCGCGGGTGCCGCACGCCGTGCAGCACCCGCAGCGGGCGGCCCACGGCGTCGGCCAGGGTGCGAGCCGGGTTCAGCGCGCCGTAGACGTCCTGCCGCAGCAGTTCCACCTCGCCGGGCGCGGGCGGCGCCCACCCGTGGCCGCCGCGGAGCAGGCCGTCGCGCGCGAGAGCGCGCAACAGCGTCGTCTTGCCGGCACCCGACTTCCCGAACAGGACGACGAGTTCGCCTTCGCGCAGCTCCAGCCCGCCACCGCGGAACACGGGCTCGCCCACGGGGACGACGAGCCGCGCACCGGGCGGCCGCTCCTGCCCGAGGTCGAGGACGTCGTCGGCGACCCGGGCGAGCCACCCGCGGTCGTGGCTGACCACGACCGCGGTGCGCCCGGCCAGCACGGCCGTCACCTGTTCGAGGGTCTCGCCATCGAGGGCGCTGGTCGGTTCGTCGAGCACGAGGAAATCGGGGTGGCCGCCGATCGCCCGGGCCAGCGCGACCCGCTGCGCCTCGCCGCCGGAGATCTGGTGCGGGTACCGGCCGGCGATCCCGGCGGGCCCGGCGCCGACGCGCCGCAACGGGTCCAGCGCCGGATCCTGGCCGAGGAAGCCGACGTGCGCGCGCCGCCACCGGCGGGCCTGCCGCGTGCCGGGGCGGATGGGCACGCCGCGGTGGGCGAGGGCGCCGTGCCACGAAGTCGTGGCCGGGGGGAGCTCGCCGAGGAGCAGGTGCAGCAGGCTGGTCTTGCCCGCGCCGGACGTGCCCGTCACGCCCAGGACGTGGCCGGCGGGGAGCCGGACGTCGAGCTCCAGCACGCGATCACCGCCGTGCCAGGTGCCCCGGAGGGTGATTTCGCCGGGGGTGCCCGGTGCCTGGTGGACCACCCGCGGCGGTTTCCGCGGCCGGGCGCGCCCGGCGAGGTCGAGGGCGAGGGTCACCGCGGTGGCCACCACCGCGAGCGCGGCCGCCGGGGCCAGCACGGACCAGGGGTTGAGCTCGGCACCGGGCAGGTTCTCCCGCAGCATCGAGGCCCAGTCCGGGCTGGGCGGCGGCGGGCCGAACCCGAGCACGGTCACGGCGACGGCGAGCTGCAGGGCCGTGCCGGCCCGTAGGCCGAGATCGCCGAGCACGGTCCCCGCCACGGCGGGCAGCAGCTCCCGCACCGGGCTTTCCCCGTGGGCGACGGCGGCCTCGACGAACCCGGCCCGCCGCAGCGGCCGCGCGGTGGCGTGGACGACCCGGGCCGACATCGGCACCCCGAGCAGCAGGACGACGACCGGCACGGCGGCCCAGTAGGGCAGCACGACGGCCCCGACGAGGACGAGCAGCAGCGACGGAACCATGAGCACGGCCCCGCTGAGCCGTGCGAGAACCCGTTCCCCGCCCCGGCTCGACGCGGCCCCCAGCCCGGCGAGCGTGCCGAGCGCGGTGGTCAGCAGCCCGGCGGGAAGGGCCAGTGCGAGCAGGGTGGCCCCGCCGGCGAGGGTCCGGGTGAGCACATCCCGGCCGAGGACATCGGTGCCGAGCGGCGAGCCGGCCGCGGGAGAAGCCCACGGCAGCCCGACGGCGGCGCTGGTTTCGGTGCCGGAGAGAAGGCCACCGCCGAGCACCGCGGCGGCAAGCACGAGCAGCCCGGCGAGGGGCCACCACCGCCTCATCGGACTGCCGCCCGGACAACGCCCCCGCGGCAACCCGCCCACCGAGGAGCCGAGAGCGGCGCTACCGAGGCCTCCGCCTCCGCGGCGACCGGCCGCCCCGACCCGCCGGCAGCGGGCCCGGGAGAACCCGCCAGGCCACCGCGCAGCGCCGACAGCCGCCACCCCGGGACCACGCCAACCGGCAACCCCCACCCATCGAAGCCGGCCGTCCACCAACCCCGCGGCGGCCAAAGCCACCGCACCGAAGCCCCAGCCCCCACGGCGAACGGCAGCCCCGGCTCGCCGGCGGTGAGGCCGGAGGAATCCGCCCGCCCACCCCGCAGCGCCAGCAGCTGCCACCCCGGGACCACGCCATCCGCGGCCACCCCCGACCCCACCCCACCGAGGCCAGCCGCCCGCCAACCCCGCACCAGCCGCCACCACCCCGGGACCACTCCAACCGCAGCCACCCCCGACCCCACCCCACCGAAGCCAGCCGCCCACCAACCCCGCACCAGCCGCCGCCACCCCAAGACCACTCCAACCGCGCCAACCACGGCCACCCCCAACCCACCGAGACCGCCCGGCGATGGCAGGTCCGCCGAAGCCGGCACACCCGCCGCAGCCGAACCCCTCACCGTGCCCCCGCTTTCGCGATCCGGTCCGCCGCCAGCACCACCATGAGCACCACCGCCGCGTCCACCAGTGCCACCGCCTGGACCACCGGCACGTCGCGCGTTGCCACCGCCGTGGCCAGCAGCTGGCCGAAGCCCGGGTACGCCAGCAGGGACTCCACCACCGTCGTCCCCGCCAGCAGTGCCCCCGCCAGGACTGCCGCCCCTTGGGCCACCGGGCCCGCCAGATGGGGCAGCACGTGCCGGACCAGCACGCGGGCCGGGGGGACTCCGCGCAGGTGGGCGTCCACCACGAACGGCCTGCCCATGATGTCCGCGGCCGGGCCGCGGACCGCACGAGCCAGCCACGCCGCCGACGGCAGGGCGAGCGCCGAGATCGGCAGCACCAGCACCGCGGGCTCCTCCCACGCCGACCCGCCCACCGGCAGCAGTGACACCGCCGGCAGCCAGCCGAGGCCCGTGGCGAACACCAGCACCAGCCCGCTCACCAGCACCACCTCCGGCACCGCCGCGAACGCCGCCACCGCCGCCGACGCGGCCGCGCGCCGGGCCACCACCAGCGCGACCGCCACCCCGAGGACCACCGACAGCACCCACGCCGGAACCACGATCAGCGCGCTCGCCCCGAGCCGCTCCGCCAGCAACGGCCCGACCGGACGCCCGTCCACCAGCGACCGGCCCAGGTCGCCGTGGGCCAGGCCGGCCAGCCACGAACCGAACCGCTCCCACAGCGGCCGGTCCAGGCCGAGGCCGGCCCGCAGCTGCGCCAGCCGGGCCGGGTCCGCCTGCCGTCCCGCCAGTACCTGGGCCGCGTCCTGGGGCAGCGACGCGGTGAGCAGGAAGACGCTCGTCACCACCACGGCCAGGGTGAGCGCGGCCCGGGTCAGCGCTGCAGCCACACGCCGTCCAGGAAGATCCGGGCGAACCCCGTCCCGGACGGCAGGTTCCGCACCGACGGCGCCGCGACCGTCAGTGCCGCCCCGCTGCCCCACACCACCCAGCCGCCCTCGGCCGCCATCCGCCGCTGGATCCCGCCCAGCAGCCCGGAGCGGCGGTCCGGGTCGGTCGTCGCCATCGCCGTGGCGAAGTCGCGGTCGGTCGCCGGGTCCCGCCAGCCGGTCTCGTTGTAGCCGGCGGTGCTCAGCGCGGTCTGCCGGACCCAGACCGGGAACGGCAGGTCGGTCGTGTACCCGACGCAGAACGGCTCCACCGTGTACACCTGCGTCCAGTACGTCTCCGGCGGGTGCTGCCGCACCTCCACCGCGCAGCCCGCCTCCCGCAGCTGGTCCGCCACGGCGGTGGCCGTGGACACCATCCCCGGGTACGCGGTGGTGGTGTGCAGCACGAGCGACAGCCCGCCCGCGAGTGCCCGCGCCTTCGCGACGTCCCGGGCGGGAGCGGCGAGGCCGCGCGGGTACGACGGGTCGGCCGGGCCCGGCGCGTCGTTGCCCACCGAACCGTAGCCGAGCAGGACCGAGTCGAGGAGCGCCTGCCGGTCGACCGCCAGCTTCACCGCCTGCCGCACCTCCGGCCGGTCGAACGGCGCCTTGTCCAGCCGCATCAGCAGCGGGTAGGTGAGCGCGTCCGGCCGGGACGTGACGGCCAGCCGCCCGGTGCGCTCCGCCGTCTTGGCCGTCGCCGGGTTGACGTTGGCGGCGACGTCGATCACGGCCGAAACCACCGCCACCGAAAGCGCTTGCGGGTCGGCGAACCCGCGGATCTCCAGCCCGTCGAGCGCGGGCCGCGGGCCCCACCAGCCGTCGTTCCGCACCAGCGCGACGCCCTGCGCGTCCGCCCGCGCGAACTTGAACGGCCCCGATCCCACCGGGTCGTCGAAGGTCTCGGTGCCTTCGGGGACGACGAACGTCACGCCGGCCAGCGTCCGCGGCAGCTCGGCATCCGGCTGGCTCGTCACCAGTTCGAGCACGTTGCCGTCCGCGGTGGACCGTCCGATGTCGACGGTGCCGAGCCGGGCGCCGTTCGCGGCCGCCTTGCTCGCGATCCGGCGCAGCGAATACAGCACGTCGCGGGCGCGGACCGGGCGGCCGTCGGTGAACGCCGCGTCGGTGCGCAGCTCGAAGCGCCAGCGGGTGGCGTCCGGCGACGAACTCCACGCCGTCGCCAGCCGCGGGAGCACCGTGCCGTGCTCGCCCGGCACGCACAGCACGTCGTAGAGCGCGGCCATCCGGACCCAGTCGGACTCGTTGAACAGCGTGCCGTGCGGGTCGGTGACCGCGGTGGCACCGCCCGCGGCGACCGTGCCGTACCGCAGCGTGCCGCCGCCCGCCGGCGCCCCGGCGGACTTCCCGCACGCCGCCAGCGCGAACGCGCCGGTCAGCGCCAGCGCGGTCCGGCGCGAAACCTCCCGGCTCACGCGGCACCCCCGAACCCGGACCAGTCGCCGGTCAGCGACGACGTCACCCGCTCCTGCCACGGCTCGTCGCGCAGCACCGGGTGGTCCGTCGCGACGCGGGCTTCCGGGCAGCTCGACTCGAGCAGCCGCGCGGAACCCCGCACCACCGTGTGGAAACTCGCCGAAACCGTGCCGCCGGTGTCCTTTCCGGACATGCCGAGCACGTCGAGCATGCTCAGCACCCGCAGGATGCCTGCCTGTGCCGTCAGCACGGCGGTGGCCGCGGCGCCGTCCGGCTTCGCACGCACCGCCGTCGTGGCGATCCCGACGGCCGCCGACGCGAGCAGCGCGGCCTGCACGAGGTAGGGCTGCGTGGCCGGACGGCGGCCCGCGCCCGCCGGCTCGACGTCCACTTCGGACGGTCCGGTCAGCAGGCCGTCCGGAACCGGCAGGGCCAGCCGGGCCCGGCGGTACTGCTCGGACAGGTGCCCGGCGAACGCGATCGCCGTCTCCGGGCACACGGTGCCGAGCGCGGCCAGTGCGCGGCCGGTCTGCTCCCAGTGGCCGCCGCGCCGCGGGGCACCGTTGAGCGGGCTGCCGAGCAGCCGGTCGAGCACCTCCGCCCGGGGCACGGCGGGGTTGGCCGCGTCCGCGACGACCCCGGCCGGGAGGAGGTTCTGGGTGTAGAGCCAGTTGGGCAGCAAATCAGAGTCCTGTCTTCTCGAGCGCGGCGGAGATCCGGGCCGCGACCACTGCCACGGCGGGGTCGTGCAGGATCGTGTAGTGGTGGGCGTCGACCTCTTCGACCGTCAGCTCGCCCTCGACGTACGGCCGCCAGCCGAGGTCCGGTTCGTCGAAGGAGTCGTCGACGCCCATGCCGATCCGGCTGTTGCGCGGGGACACCACGCCCGCGCGCAGGAGCAGGACGGGCACGGTGGCGTCGAGCGGGCCGGCGTGGTGGCCGGCGAGGCCACGCAGGTGCCGGGCGAACACCTCGAACCGCCGTCCGTCGAGGGTCAGCCCGTCGGCTTCGAGCCGCTGCCGCAACGCGTCCGCGGCGAGCCCGTCGCCGTAGTCGAAGCCGAGGAACAATTCGACCGAGCGCAGGTAGCGCAGCCGCGTCTCCTCCTCGCTCTCGTCCGCGTCGAGGCCTTCGAGCGCGACGATCCGTTCGGGGCTGTTCGCGTCGATCATCAGCAGCAGTGCGACTTCTTCGCCGTCGGCGCGCAGGGCGCGGGCGAGCTCGTGGCCGACCGTCCCGCCCATCGACCACCCGCCGAGCAGGTAGGGGCCGTGCGGCTGGTGGTTCCGGACGACCCGCAGGTACCGCCGGACCATTTCCGGGATGCCTTCCGGGCCGGCGCCGTCCACCAGGCCCGGGTCGGTGAGCGCCACGACCGGGTTCGGCACGTCGAGCCGCCGGGTGAGGTCGGTGTAGCAGAGGACGTCGCCGCCGGAGGGGTGCAGCAGGAACAGCGGCGTGCCGGTGCCCTGCCTGAGCGGGACCGCGACGGCGTCGTCGGCCCGCAGCGCGCGGGCCAGCCCGGCGACGGTCGGGTCGGCGAGGAACTCCCGGGGCGGCACCGGCGGCCCGGGCAGCCGGCCGAGCATGCGGACCGCCAGCAGGGAGTCCCCGCCCAAGGCGAAGAAGTCGTCCGAGCGATCCACAGCGGACAGTCCGAGGAGGTCCGTCCAGAGCCGGGCGATCGTCTGCTCGGCCGGCCCCGCCGGCGCACCGGCCTCGAGACCGCCGCGGTTTTCGACGGTGGCCGTGGCGGTGGCGACGGCGCCGGACAGGCCGACGTGCTCGTCCCAGCCCCGGCCGGCGGCCAGCTCCCGTACCCGCGTCACGACGTCGAGGAACACGCTGTCCACCAGGCCGGCGCCGAAGAGGTCCTCCACGACGGCGACGTTGAGCACCAGCTCGCCTGCCAGCTCGAACACCCGCAGTTCGAAGTACACCTGCGGGGTCCGGATGTGCTGCGCGTAGCCGGAAACGTCGATGCGGCCCAGCGGCCCCGCGGTCTCCGGGCGTTCCCCGCCGACGGCGGCGTCCATGCCGAGGGTGCTCTGGAAGACGAACGGCGCCACCGGACGGGTGCTGCCGCGTCGCCGGGCGACCTCCCGGGCCACCTCCACGCCGCTGACCAGGTTGTGGGCCAGCGACTCGGTGAGCTCGCGGTGCACGCCGCGGGCCAGGGCGGTGAACGCGCCGCCGTCGCCGAGGTCGATGCCGAGCAGCGCGGTCGAGGAGAACGCGCCGATCATGCGGTCGACGTCCGGGTGCAGCGGCAGCCGGTTGGCCTGCAGGCTGTTGAGCAGGAACCGGCTCTGTCCGGCGGCCTTCGCCAGTGCGACCGCGTAGGCCGCGAGCAGCACCGCGGTCGGGGTCAGCTCGCGCCGGGCGCACTCGGCGCGCAGGGCTTCCCACTCGGGCAACCGCGACTCGCGGGCGGCCATCAGGTTCGCCGAGACGTCGCGCGGTGCGGTGCGCAGCGGCACGTCCGGGGCGGCGGGCAGGGTGTCGATGCGCTGCCACCACCAGTCGCGATCGGCGGCCCATTCGCCGCCCTCGCGGATCTCGGCGAGCGCCGTCGCGTAGTCGCCGAAGTCGACGAGCAGGGGCGGCAGCACGGTGTTGGGATCGGCGACGTAGGCGAGCAGTTCGCGTTCGAAGACCGCGGCCGACCAGCCGTCCACCACCAGCAGGCTGAAGGAGGTGAACAGCCGTCCCCGGCCGCCGGGCAGCAGGACCAGGCACATCGCCAGGCCCGGCCCGGTCACCGGGTCCGGCCCGTGGGTGCCCAGCCGGTCGCGGATCGCCAGCAGGTCGCCGCCGTCGCGCAGGTCGACGACGTCGAGGCGGATCTCGGCGTCCGGGTGCAGGCGCTGGGTGCCGTCGGGCAGGATCCGGGCCCGCAGCATCGGCTGGTGGGCGGTGACGCGACGCAGGGCATCGGCGAGCGCGGCGGGCGCGCGTTCGGCGTCCACTTCGGACAGGGCGACGTCGGTGCAGACGTGCGCGGAGTCGTAGGACAGCTCCCAGCCGCCCTGCTGGCCGACGAAGTAGGCCTGCTGGAGCGGAAGCAGCCCGAACGGTTCACCCGCATCCCGCCGGCGCCGGACGCGCGTGGCGAGCGCCCGCGGCGCGGGACCGTCGGCCGAGCGGACCCGCACGACGGCGGCGAGCTCGGTCAGCGTGGCCTCGGCCCGGATCTCGGCGGGCCCGAGGACGACGGTGAGCCGCTGCCGGATGAACGACGCCATCCGGACGGCCAGCAACGAGTCCCCACCGGCGGCGAGGAAGGAGGTGTCCGGGGCAAGGCCGGCCGGATCGAGGTCGAGCAGCTCACCCCAGATCGCGGCCAGTGCTTGCCGAATCGGATCGGCCTCGGCGGATGCCCCGGCCGGCTCGTCCCGCCCATCCCGCCCATCCGGCTCGTCCCGCCCATCCCCCATCTCGTCCGCCCGAGCGCCCCAATGTGGCCTTGGGTGCGTTGAACGCACCGAAGGCCGCCTTGGGTGCGTTGAACGCACCGAAGGCCACCTTGGGGCGCTCGGGGTGGTGGCCGGTGCCTGGTCGTCGTCGCCGGGTTCGGCCGTGGCCCAGTCCGTCTCGGCCAGCTTCTCCAGCCAGGCCACGTACTCGCCGAAGGCGTGGTCCGCCTCGGTGGCGTCCAATGCGGTCTCCGCGACGTCCCACTGCAGGATCAGCTCGCCGTGCCGCTCGTACGCCTGGTGGTCGAGCCACACCTGCGGGGTCTGGCTGACCCCGTGCACCACCGGGCCGAGCCACTCCGTGTCGTGCGGCTCGCCGCCCATCCGGTCCAGCCCGAGCATCCCGGTGAACACCACCGGGACGTTCCGCTGCCGGCCCGTGCGGCGGGCCTGCTCGGCCAGCACCTCCAGCCCCGAGAACGCGCTGTGGTCGAGGTCGTCGAACAACCGGGCCTGCGCCGCGGCGGCACGGGCGGCGAACCCGGCCACCCCGCGCCGGTCGGTTTCGAACAGCAGCAGCGACGAGAACTCCCCGACGATCCCGTCGTGGCCTGCCGGGCGGTCGAACACCGTGAGCGTCAGGCAGAAGTGGTCGCTGCCGGACCACCTGGCGAGCACGTCGGAGTAGGCGGCCAGCAGGACGGCGGTCGGCGTGACCCCCGCGGCCGCCGCGCGCTCGCGGATCCCGGCCCACCGGCCGGCCGGCAGGACTGCCCGGCGGCGGCCGAACCGCGGCCGCTCACCCGCCGGGCGCACCGGCAGCGGCGGCGCGTCCGGCAGGTCGCGGGCCAGCCAGTACTCCGCGGCCCGGCGGTGCTCGGCACTCCCCTGCCGCCGCTGGAGCGCGGCCACGCAGTCCGCGAACGTCGTGGCCGGGGCCGGCAGCTCGGCCGCCGGGTCGGCGTACAGCGCCCGCAGTTCGCGGTCGACGATCAGGTAGCTCGCGGAGTCGCACACCAGCACGTCGACCGACAGCAGCACGCGCTGCTCGCCGCCGGGCAGCCGGGCGACGTGCGCTTCGATCAGCGGCCAGCGGCCGGGGTCGGCCACGCGCCGCGAAAGGCGTTCACGCAGCTCGGCCAGGCCGGCTTCGGTGACGTCGTGCACCGGCACGCGGTAGACCGGCACTTCCGGCAGCACGAGGTTTTCGCCGTCGGCGGTGACGACCGACCGCAGCATCTCGTGGCGCGCGATCACGCGGTTCCAGGCGCGTTCGTAGCGCTCGACGTCCAGGCCGGGTGCCCGGTGTTCCAGGTAGAAGTGGCAGGCGACCTCGCCGAGCCCGTACCCGGCCGAGCGGCCGACCCGGTAGGCGTGCTGGACGCGGGTGAGCGGGAACGGCCCGCCGGTGGCGCGCACGACCTCGCCGGACGGCCGCTCGAGGGGCTCGCCGGCCACCGAGACGAGCTCCGCCAGCCCCGCGACCGTCGGCCGGGCCAGCAGGTCACGCAGCCGCAGGGTGATCCCGTGGTCGTCGCGCAGCCGGGCGAGTACCCTCGTCGCCAGCAGGGAATGGCCGCCCAGCGCGAAGAAGTCGTCCTCGCGGCTGGTCACCTCCTGCCCGAGCGCCTCGCTCCACACCGCCGCCACCAGCCGCTCGGCCGCGTTCGTCACCGCCGCACCGCCGTCCGACGCGCGGACCGTCCGGCTCGCCAGTGCCCGCGACCGGCTGTTGAGCTCCGCCGGCGACACCGCGACCTGCGCCGGGGGCTCGGCGGCCGCCGCGAGGCGCAGGAGTGCGTCAAGCGCGTCCGTGCTGTCGAGCGCGTGCCGCATCGTCAGCTCCGCCGCCGAGGCGCGCTCGGCCTCGGTGCCGAACCGCCAGCGGTCCCAGTCCACCGCGAGCCACGTCGCCGCGGAGCCGCGCATCGCGTGGGCGAACCCGTCCACGAACCGGCTCGCCGCCACGTACGCGCCGAGCCCGAAGCCGCCGATCGTGCCCGCCGCCGAGGACATCAGCAGCACCGTCCGCACCGGCCGCCCCTCGACCGCCGACCGCAGCGCCACCACGCCCGCGACCTTCGGTGCCAGCGACCGCAGCACCGTCTCGTCGTCCACTTCGGACAGCGTGGCCAGCTCGACGACGACCGGGGCGTGCACGAGCAGGTCGATCCGGCCGTGCTCCTCGATCACCCGGTCGAGCAGCGCGGCCACCGCGGCGGCGTCGGTGACGTCGACGGCCTCGACCCGGACGCCGGGCACCGGACGCGGGTTCCGCGACGCCAGCACGACGTGCGCCGGGCCGTCGTCGAGGAGCCGGCGGGCCAGCGCCCGGCCGACGTTGCCGAGCCCGCCGGTCACGACGACGACCGGGGCGGCGGGCAGCTCGCCGAGCGGGGCGGGCCGCCAGTGCTCCCACTGCCGCAGCCACCGCTTCCCGCCGCGCAACGCCAGTTCCCGGGCGCTTTCCCCGCTCAGCAGGTCGGCCACCTCGGCGAGCGCCGCGCGCGCATCGGGCACCTCGGTGACGTCGAGGGTGCGCCAGCGGACGCCGGTCTCCTGGCCGAGCACCCGCGGCAGGCCGCGCACCCCGGCCGCGACCGGGTCGACGTCCTCCGTCCCGATGACGGCCTCGCCATGCCGGGTCAGCTGCAGCACCGGCAGGTCACCGAGGTCCCGGTAGGCGAGCACGACGTCGGCGAGCCGCCGCGTCTCGTCGCCGGAACCCCCCGGCGGGGCCACCACCACGGCGACCGGCTCGCCCTCCCCCGAAGCGGCCCGAAGCGCGTCCGCCCACGGGCCTTCTCCGACGACCCGCACGCCCGGCGCCGCGGCGGGCAGCGGCGGCAGCTGCCGCCAGACCGGCAGCTGCAAGGGCTCGCGCGGGCTCGCGTCGTCGGTCACGCGCGGCGCCGGGGCGACCCAGTACCGCTCGCGCTGGAACGCGTAGCCGGGCAGCGGAAGCCGCCGACGGCCCGGCCGGTGCAGGGCCGCGAGCGAGACGCCGGCGCCCAGGGCCCACAGCCGGCCGAGGGCGTCGAGCGCGGCGGCCCGGCCGTCGCCGCCTTCGTCCTGGCGCGGGAACGTCGTGACCGACGGCCCGCGGCGCGCGGCCAGCGACGCGAGCATCCCGCCCGGCCCGACCTGGACGAGGACGGCGTCGTCACCGCACGCGGTGTCGAGCGCCTCGGCGAACCGGACCGTTCCGCGCAGGTGCCGGACCCAGTGCTCCGGGTCGGCCGGGTCGCTGCCGGGCAACGTCGTGACCAGCGGGAGTTCCGCCGGACGCGGCGAAAGCCGGGCCGTTACCGCGCGCAACGCGGGCATGGCGGGCTCGACGAGCCGGGAGTGCGCCGCGACGTCGACGCCGACCCACCGCGTGCGCACGCCGTCGGCGGCGAGCTCGTCCCGCAGCCGCTCGACGTCGGCGCGGGCGCCGGACACCGCGCAGGCGTCCTCGGCGTTCACCGCGGCGAGGTCCAGGCCCGGGTGCCGGGCCAGCAGGCGGTGCACCTCGGCCTCGCCGAGCGGGACGGCCAGCATGCCGCCGCCGTCGAGCCCGGTCATCAGCCGCGAACGTTCGGCGACCAGCCGCGCGGCGTCCGCACCGGACAGCACCCCCGCGACGACCGCCGCGGCGTACTCGCCGACGCTGTGGCCCAGCACGACGTCCGGCCGTACGTCCCAGCTCTCCAGCAGCCGCGCCATCGCGACCGACGCGGTGAACAGCGCCGGCAGCCCGGCACCCGGGTCGCGGGCCGCCCCGTGCGCCGGGTCGAGCAGCACGGCCCGCACCTCGGCGGGGAAGAACGCGGCCAGCTCGTCGACGGCCTCGGCGAACACCGGTTCGTCGCGGTACAGCCCGGCCGCCATGCCCGCGTACTGGGCGCCGCCGCCGGGAAAACCGAACACGATCCGGGGCGCGCGCGAGCGGGGCGAGGCCACCGGCGCGGCCCGCAGTGCCGCCGCGACGTCCTCGCCCGGCGCGACCGAGACGGCGGCGCGGACGGGGAACTCCTTGCGTCCCAGCGCAAGCGTGTGCGCGACGTCGGCGGTGTCACCGGCGGCGTCACCGGACAACCCGTCGGCGAGTGCCCGAGCGGTCGCCCGGCAGGCCTCGGCGGTCGCGGCCGAGACGACGATCAGCTGCGCGCGCTCGTCGCGGACGGCCGGGACCGGCGCCGGCGCCTCGCCGAGGACGACGTGGCAGTTCGTCCCGCCGATGCCGAACGAGCTGACCCCGGCGCGACGCGGGCCGTCCGCGGCCCACGGCTCGGTTTCGGTGACGATCCGGAACGGCGAGCCGTCGAGCTCCAGCGCGGGGTTGACCGGCGTGGCGTGCAGTGACGCCGGGATCGTGCGGTGGGCCAGTGCCAGGACGGTCTTGAGGAACCCGGCGATGCCGGCGGCGGAATCGGCGTGCCCGATGGTGCCCTTCACCGAGCCGAGCCCGCACCACGCTGCGCCGGCCGGACCGAACACCCGGCGCAGTGCCTGGACCTCGATCGGGTCGCCGAGCACGGTGCCCGTGCCGTGTCCCTCCACGTAGGACACCTCGGCGGGATCGACGCCCGCCACCGCGAGCGCCTCGGCGATCGTGCGTGCCTGCCCTTCCGCCGAGGGCGCGGTGAACCCGGCCCGGCGCGCCCCGTCGTTCGCCACGGCGGAACCGAGGAGCACGGCGTGCACGTGGTCCCCCGAGGCCAGCGCGTCCGCGAGCCGCCGCAGCACCACGACACCCGCGCCCTGGGTGAACACCGTCCCCCGGGCGTCCGCGGAGTAGGGCCGCGTCACGCCGTCGGCGGAGAACGGCCCGTCCGGCACGTGCAGGTAACCGCGGCCCTGCGGCACCCGCAGCGACACCCCGCCGGCCAGCGCGGTGTCGCATTCCCCCGCCAGCAGCGACTGCGCGGCGACGTGCACGGCGACCAGCGAGGTCGCGCAGGTGGCGCCGACCGCGATCGCCGGGCCGGTGAACCCGAACCGGTGCGCGGTGCGCAGCGGCAGGTAGTCCGCCACGTTGCCGGTGTGCAGCTGCAGGCTGCCCGCCGGGTCGGCGCCGCCGAGCGGGTCGAACCGGTGCGCGAGGTTCGTCGCGAGGTAGGCCGACAGCGCGGCCCCGGCGAAGGTGCCGACGACGCCGGCCTCACGGCCGCCGGCGTGCCCGGCGTGCTCGAGGGCGTGCCAGGCCGTTTCGAGGAACACGCGCTGCTGCGGGTCGAGCAGCTCCGCCTCGGGGCCGGACAGCCCGAACGGCGCCGGGTCGAACCGGTCCTGGTCGTCGATCAGGCCGCCGACCGGGACGTAGGCCGGGTTGCGCCGCAACGGCTCCGGGACTCCGCGCGCCGCGAGTTCCGCGTCGTCGAACCGGGTCAGCGCATCGCGGCCGTCGGCGAGCAGGCGCCAGAAGCCGTCCGCGTCGGGCGCACCGGGGTACCGGCAGGCGAAACCGACGACGGCGAGGGGTTCACTCATCAACCATTCCTTGGCAGCGGAGGGAGAACGTCAGACGCGTCCGACGAACAGGTACTGGCCGATCCGGCCGAGCGGGTGCCCGGGTGGTGGGAGGCAGCCGGCGGTCCGGAATCCGTTCGCGCGCAAGGAGTCCAGCCATTCCTCGCGGGTCGGGAAAATGCGGTCGGTGCCCCGGCGGAAGTCGGTGAAGTCCGCGTCCGGGTCGGTGGCCGGGGGTGACATCAGGAACTGCATGGAGGTCATGAGCTGGTGGTGCTCGACCGTGGTGTCGACGAAGACCAGCGCGCCGCCGGGCGCGATCAGCTTCCGCAGCCCGGCGAGGACCTCACCCGCGTGCCGGGCGTTGTGCAGCACGTTCGCCGCGAGCACCACGTCGAAGGACTCCGGGACGTGCCCTTGGGCGGCGAAGTCGCCGTTGACGTCGAAGAGGCCGTAGCGGACCCAGTCGTAGGCGGCGAAGCGTTCCTTCGCCGAGGACAGGAAGAACCGCGAGACGTCGGTGAAGAGGTAGTCCGGCCGGTGGGCGGCGAGCGCGGGCAGCACCACCGCGCTCGTGCCCCCGACGCCCGCGCCGATCTCCAGCACGCGCAGCGCCGGGCGCGCCAGTGACGCGACGACCTCGGCGGCCGCCGCGTTGGCGTACCGGCTGGCCACGTTGCGCTGGTAGACGTCGTCGGCGACGTCGAGGTCGGCGTCGGCGAACAGCAGGGCCTGCAGGGAAATCTCGTCGCGCAGCAGCTCCGGCAGGTAGGACACGCTGAGCTGGAAGAACCGGGCGAGCCCGGACCCGTGCTCGAGGCCGTGCGCGGCGGCGTCCAGCTCGGCGCGGGCCCGTTCGACCTCGGCGGCGCCGACCGGCCGCAGCAGCCGGTACCGGCCGTCCTCGACCGTCGCGAGGTCCCGCGCGACGAGTGCGCGCAGCCAGCGCCGGACGATCCGCCGGTGCCGCGGGGCGGCCTTCGTGGCCGCGTAGACCTCATCGAGGTCGTGGGCGCCGGTCAGGCCGTGCCGCCCCAGCGTGAACACGATCGCCAGCAACGCCACGGCGTCGAGCCGGTCCACCAGGGCCGCGAGGCCGTCCAGATCGGCGTCCGCGACGGCGCGTTCGCCCGCCGCGTGCCCGTTTCCCGTGATCACGCGGCCAGCCTAGATGACAATGATTTTCATTTCAATGTACGGTCCGCGGAACCTTCCCGGCGTTCCGCGGGCAGCCGGACCCGGATCCACGTGCCGCGCTCGCCCGGCCGGACCGAGACCGTCCCGGCGCAGGCGGTGACCACGGAGTGCACGATGCTCAGCCCCAGCCCGGCGCCGCGCTCCTCCGGCGGCCGCCGCCGCGCCTCGTCACAGCGGAAGAACCGCTCGAAGACCCGCAGGTGGTCCGCCTCGGCGATCCCCGGCCCGTCGTCGACGACGTCGAGCACGGCGTCCGCCCCCTCGGCGCGCAGCACGACCTCCGCGCGCGTCCCGGCCGGCGTGTGCCTGCCGACGTTGGCCAGCAGGCACGACACCGCCTCCCGCAGCCACGGTTCGACACCCGGCACCACGGGCGCCTCGCCGTCGCAGCGGTAGCTCACCGGGTGTCCGGGGTGCGCCGCGCGGGCCGCCTCGACCACTTCGCGGCACAGCGCGTCCAGCTCGACCGGCCCGGCGCGGTCCGGATGGCCTTCGTCGATCCGCGCGAGCAGCAGCAGGTGGTCGGCCAGCGCGGTCAGCCGCCGCGCTTCCCGCTCGACCTCGGCCAGCGCGTGTTCACACGCGTCGCGGTCGGCCAGCACGCCCAGCCGCAGCAGCTGGGCGTAGCCGATGATCACCGTGAGCGGCGTCCTGAGCTCGTGGCCGGCGTCGGAGGTGAACCGCCGCAGCCGATCGTCCGGTTCGGACAGCCGGGCGAAGCGCTCCGGCGGCCGCAGCGTCCGCCGGAACAGGGTCGCGGCGGCCGCCACCACGAGCGCGCACACGGCGACGTCCACCGCGAGCACCGCGCCCGCCAGCCGCGCCGCGATCGCGAACTGCGCACCCAGCGCCCGGGCCGTGATCACGAACCGGCCGCCGTCGACCCGGTCGACGACGCCGTAGTACCCGCCGAAGAACCGGTACTCCCGTCCGCGGCGGCCGCGCGCAGCACCGCCGGGCCGGGTACCTCGAACCCGCCGGCGCGGACGCCGATCCGTTCGGCCACCGCGCCGTCGGACCGCAGGACCAGCACGACGCCGTCCTCGTCGGTGGCGCCCGCACCCGGCCCCGGCACACCGCCGGCCGCGAAGCCGACCCGGGCGACCTGGTCCATCCGGTTCGCGTCGATCAGCTCCCGGTTGCGGATCTGCTGGTACAGCACGAGCGCGCCGGCGGCGAGGACGTTGACCACGAGCACCGTCGCGAGTGCCACCAGCCCGCCGGTCCACACCAGACGGCGGCGCAGCGACCACGGACGACGGGTGTTCCGCCGGGTCATGCCGGACCGGTCACCGCGGGTCCGCCACGGCCGCGAACCGCGCCCGGACCGCCGCCGCCCGCGACGTCGTCATCGCGACCGCCAGCACCTGCATGCCCGCCGGCTTCACCGGGTCGTGGCCGGTCAGCTGCGCGATCCGCTTCAGCCGGTAGTCGAGGGTGCTGCGGTGCACGATCAAGGCCTGGGCCGCGCGCGTGCGGTTGCCGTCGGCGCGCAGGAACGCGCGCAGCGTCTCGGCGAGACCGGGCCCGGCGAGCACCGGCGCGATCAGCCGTCGCAGCTCCGTTTCGACCGACACGTGCCGCATCGCCGCGTACTCGACCGCGAAGTCCTCCAGCCGGTGCACGCCGGCGGGCGCGTCCGACGCCACCGCCAGCGCCACGACGTCCCCGGCGGCCGCCGCGGCGGCCGGGACCTCGGCGGCCCGCGCCCAGTGCGGCGCCACCCAGACCGTCTCGGGGAGCGTTTCCCGCAGTTTCGCCGCCAGCTCGGGGCCGCGGCCCGGGTCGGCCTCCGGCACGAGCAGGTACCCCGCGCTCCCCCGGGCCACCGCCACGCCGCCCAGCGGGGGCAGCCGGTCGAGGCCGCCCAGCACGGCGAGCACCTGGTAGCAGGCCGCCGCGCCCGGCACCGGCTGCCCGGCGAGCAGCGCCGACGCGAGCTGTTCGCCGGCGAGCGGCGAGGCCGTCCGCGACCGCGCGTGCCGGTGGAACCCGCCGGCCAGGCCGCGGGTCACGGCGTGCCCGACGCGCACGACGTCCTTCAGCACGCCCGAAGTCCCCGGGCGCGCCCCGGCCGCCCGTTCGACGGCCCAGGCCGTGAGCCTGCCGACCAGGACGAGCAGCGGGTCCGGCAGCGCCCCCGCCGCGGCCAGCGCGCTGCCGACGCGGGCGGTCTCCTCGACCTCGCGCGCCGACGTCCACGCCCGCCGGTCGCCGGACGCGAGCGCGGCGACCGTGGCGCCGAGCAGCCGCCGCACGACGGCCCGCGCCGCCACGGGCTGCTCGTCGATCGCGGCCGCGACCTCAGCCCGCAGCTCGGCCGGGAGCCCGGCCGCCGACGGGACGGCCGTCCACGCCGAGGACGTGCCTCCGAACGCGAAGGCCGCCTCGGCGCGGATCGACGTGCTGGTCATCGCTGCTGCCTTTCGCCACGGGCCGAAATCTCCTCCACGTTATCGGTCCGACACCGTCTGTTCATTGCGCGGACACCGGAACATTCTTCGACGAAATCGAAATCGGACATCCGCCCGCCGCGACGGGCGGAAGGCCGTCCGCGGAACGCGGGCCCGCCGGTGAAATGTCCGGTATGCCCGCGGGGCGAGCGGGTAGCGACCTGCCGATCTCCTGGACCACCCGCTCCCCGAAATGGTTCAATTGACCGACCACGCAGGCCACACGTGAATTCGGGCACACTTCTTGCCCGAAAGCACAGCCATTTCCGCATGGACCGGGCGGATACGCAAATCGCTGAAACCTTTCCCGATGACTCTGATTACCCATCCGATCGGCCCCCGCTAGGTTCGGCACATCCATCCGCGAATCCACAGGGCAGAACCGGGGGTCATGTCATGACCACAACGCTGCGCCCCGAGCCGGGCCTCGTCGAACCGACCGATCTCGCCACGAGCCTCTGGGCGGACGTCGCGCCGGTCCTGCGCGACGTGCCGGAGCCGCTCGACGCGGCCCTGCACTCGCTGCTGCGGGCCGCCATCCCCCTCATGGTGTCGGCCGCCAACGGCGAAGATCTCTGGTCCGAGGAAACGGCCACGCGGATCCGCGCCCACGTCACGAAGATCGCCGACGCCACCAACGACGTCACCCCGATCGTGGGCATGGTCAGCGAGCTGACCTCGCGAGTGCTCCACGTCGTGATGTCCGGCGGCGCCGGGCGCCCGGCCGGCTCGCCGCGCGCGGTGTCGGCGGCGGGCAGCAGGCTCGTCGCCGAGCTCCTCGCCGGCGCTCACCACACCACCACGCGGAAGCACCGCGGCACGCTCGCCAAGGGCCGGTCGCAGCGCGCGCAGGAGCTGCTGCGGGGCATCCGCACCGAAGCCGACGACGACTACGACCTCGCGCCCGCCTACGCCGTGGTCGCCGTGCACTGCGGCGAGCCGCTCGACACGGCCACGATGATCGGCACGTTCGAACAGGTCGCCTCGGACGGCACACTGACCGCGCTCGGCCCGGCGGGCGGCTTCGCGCTGCTGCCGGCCGGCGACGAAGCCCGCGCGGCGCAGCTGACCCGGCAGGCGCACGCCGCCCTGCCCGGCCGGGTCTGGATGTCGGTGTCGTGGCGCCCGCGGGGCGAAGTCGCCTGGGGACGGCAGGAGGCGGGGAAAGTGCTGTCCCTCGCACTCGCCGCGGACCACCGGCCCGGCGTCTACCTGCTGGCGGACCTGCTCGTCGAATTCGCCGTCGCACGCGAACCGACGGTCAGCGACAACCTGGTGCGGATCATCGATCCGCTGCTGCAGCACCCCGCCCTGCTCGAGACGCTCAAGGTCCTGGTGGCCACCGACGGCAACCGCAGCCAGGCCGCGGAACGGCTGATCATTCACCGCAGCACGCTCGACTACCGCATCCAGCGCATCGAGCAGCTGACCGGCCTGCACCCGGGCAGTGTCCGCGGGATCAACGTCCTCAGCGCGGCACTGACCGCGCACGCCGTGGCGGCGCAGGCCGGCCGGGCGAGCACGCAGCTCGCGCACCGGCCCGGCGGCAATTCATGAACGTCCTTCACCGCGACGGACCCGAACGATTCTCACGTTCGAGAAATGCCGGGCGCCGGCACTGAGGCCGCGATTCACCGACCTGCCCGCGAAGATCGCCGAAGGAGGTCACCCGATGGGCGAATGGTTCAAGGGGCCGATGACCCCCGGATCGCCGCGTGGCCGGTTGCTGGTGGCCGACGACGAAGTGAGCATCGCCGCCATCCTCTTCACCACGTTCCAGTTCCTCGGCTACGACGTCGTCACGGCGGCCACCGGCCGGGAAGCGCTCCGGGCGGCGGCCGCCACCGCACCGGACGTCGTGCTGCTCGACGTGATG
The DNA here is from genome assembly GCF_046548975.1 of Amycolatopsis sp. lyj-346. Classification (NCBI taxonomy): domain Bacteria; kingdom Bacillati; phylum Actinomycetota; class Actinomycetes; order Pseudonocardiales; family Pseudonocardiaceae; genus Amycolatopsis; species Amycolatopsis sp. lyj-346. The sequence goes on along the minus strand of NZ_JAJPWT010000006.1, from coordinate 331,410 downwards.
CTGCCCGACTTCGACGGGTTCGAGGTATACCGGCGGCTGCGCGCCGCGGACGTCACGGCGCCGGTCCTGTTCCTCAGTGCCCGCCAGTCCACCGACGACAAGGTGCACGGGCTCACCCTGGGCGGCGACGACTACGTCGCCAAGCCGTTCGACATCAAGGAACTCGTCGCCCGGGTGGAGGTCCTGCTGCGCCGGAGCGCCCATCCCGCCCCGGCCTGCGACCGGCTGCAGGTCGGCCGGCTCGAACTCGACCGCGCCTCGCGTGAGGCCTGGAAGGACGGGGCGCCGGTGCAGCTTTCGGCCACGGAGTTCGACCTGCTGTGCCACCTCATGGCCAACTCCGGCAAGGCCGTGTCCAAGGCGGAGATCCTGTCCGCGGTGTGGGGCCACGACTTCCGCGGCGACTTCGGCGTCGTCGAAACGTACGTGTACTACCTGCGGCGCAAGCTCGGCCAGGAGCTGATCCGCACGGTCCGCAACTTCGGCTACCTGATCAGCACCTGAATCCCGCAACGAGAATGGGCCCGGTGACACACCGGGCCCATCGCACTCGTGCCGCCGGTCAGAACCGGCCGTCGCGCAGCGCCACCAGTTCGTCGCCCGACAGCCCGGCCGCCTGGCCCGGGAGAGCCGTGGCCTCGCTGTCGGCGAACGAGCTGCCGCCGTGGTGGGCCTTGTAGTAGTCGACCCCCTTCTGGACAGCCCAGTTGGCGATGAAGGCGGCACCGGCGCCGTTGAAGGCCGCCCAGAAGCAGGACACCGGCGCGGCACCGACCACCATCTCCAGCGGCCGGATGGTGTCACCGACGTTGACGAAGGACTCGACGGAATTCATTTCGTTCACCACATTCCTCGGTAATGGACACTTGCTTTGACTTGCCTTGACTCGACGCGGGCCGGTCACCCGCCCGACGAAACACCGCACCCGGAAACGGCACTCTCCACCAGGCTGCCCAGTTATCCGTTCCCGGACGGAACCGGTCAGAACCGTGCGGCGAGCAGCTCCAGCAGTTCGTCACTCGAGGTCTGGCCGGCCCAGCGCAGGCTGTCGTCGCCGGGGGCGAAGTGCCCGCCCCCGCCCTGCGCGTGGTGCTGGACGTACCAGTCGACCGCCTTGTCGACGGCGTAGTTCACGCAGATGCCGACGAAGGCACCGGCGAAGGCGGCGGGCGTGCAGAGAACCGCCACCGACGGGGTCAGCATCTCCAGCGGTTCGAGCGAGCCACCGGAGTTGGCGAAGGACTCGATCTGGGTCATTCGAATCACCTGCAGTCTGTCGGGGAGATTTGTTCCGGGGAAGCAGCCGAGTTCTCACCTGCTCGGCAGCGCGACACTATCCCAGCGCAGCGGCCGATCACATCCACCGGAATACGTATTCACGCCCGGCGATATTCCGAACAACCGGAAAACCGATTCGCGGAATTACGAACGCCGCACCGCGCCCGGCGGTGCGCGGACGATTTTCCGCACATCGCGGACTAGGTCACCCGTTCGGCTGAACGTCTACACTGGACACCTCCGGCCGGGAAGGAAGGGCCTGCCGTGACGACAGCCGAGCGGCCGCCGCGGTCACTGCGCACCAAGCTCGTGGTGACCGTGCTGACCGCGACTTCGATCGGTCTGGCCGCCGCGCTGGTGGTCACGATCGTCGGCGTGCACGCCTTCATGCGGTCCCGGCTGGAGCGGCAGGCCACCGACTACCTGGCCGGGCTTTCCGAGTACCTGGCGCTCCCGCCCGGCGCCCGCGCGGCGGCGGCGAGACCGGCGCAGCGGGGCGTGTGCGCGGCCATGGTCGTCACGGCGTCCGGGCAGCTGGCGGAGTACTGGGGCACGCACCCGGCGAAGATCCCGGTCCCGTCCGTGGACCAGCTGAAGTCCATGGCCGCCGGCCATGCGATCGCCACGCTGCCCGGCTCGGCCTACCTCGGGGTGGCCGAAGTGCTGCCGGACGGCCGCTACCTGGTGGGCGCGGTGTCCGCTGAGGACTACGACCAGATCGCCCGCCGGATCGTGGCCGCCGGGTCCCTGGTGGTGCTGATCGTGCTGACCGTGCTCGCGCTCGTCCTGCTCCAGCTGAGCAAGCGGTGGCTGCGGCCGCTGGAGTCGGTCGTCGGCACCGCCCGGTCCATCGCCGGCGGCGACCTGTCCCAGCGCGCCGAGGTCGCCGATTCGACGTTCGAGGCGTACAGCCTCACCCGGTCGTTCAACACCATGGTGTCCCGGCTGCAGGATTCGTTCGACCGGCGCGAAAACGCCGAGCTCCGGTTGCGCCGGTTCGTCGCGGCGGCCGGGCACGAGCTGCGCACACCGCTGTCGGCGATCTCCGGCTACGCCCAGCTGGCGCAGCTCGGCGCGCTCGACGAGCGGGCGGAGTTCCACGCGGCGATGCGCCGGGTGTACGGGGAGACGAAGCGGATGACCGCGCTGATCGACGAACTGCTGCTGCTCGCGGAGCTCGACCGGGGCCGTCCGTCCGAAGCGGAACCGGTCGACCTCGGCCCGCTGTGCATCGACGCGGTGCACGACGCGCAGGCGGCCGCCCCGGAATGGGAGGTGCGGCACGAGATCGATCCGCACCGGACGTACCTGGTCGTCGGGGACGCGTTCCGGCTGCGGCAGACGGTGGCCAACCTGCTCGCCAACATCCGGGCCCACACGCCCAAGGGCACCAAGGCGCAGGTGTGGCTGTCGACCACGGCGCAGGACCACGTGATCGACATCATCGACGACGGTCCCGGCATCGATCCCGCCCTGCACGAGCGGGTCTTCGAGCCGTTCTTCCGCGCCGGCTCCCCGCGCACGACCGGCAGCGGGCTCGGCCTGAGCATCGTGGCCGAGCTGGTCCACCACCACGACGGCACGATCCGCGTGCTGCCGACCGACAGCGGCTGCTGGGTCCGGGTCCGCCTACCCGCCATGACGGCAACCCCGGCAGTCCCGGCCGGCATCGGCCTACCCGGCCTCAGCTGACCCGCACCCGGAGAGTCGGCCCGCGTACCGGCAGGGTCGGCCCGCGTACCCAGAGAGTCGGTCCCCGTACCGGCAGGGTCGGCCCGCGTACCCAGAGGGTCGGTTCGCGTACCGGCGAGGTCGGTTCTCGTACCCGGCCAGCCGACCCTCCAGGTACGCGGACCGACGGTCCGGGTACGCGAGGCGACCGGTTCGGTGCGCGCGGGCGCCGGCTTTCCGGCCCCCGGCGGACCCCCGCACCCACGCCCGCGAGGCCGGGCTCACGACACCGTGCGGAGCTGGGTCAGCAAGCCGGCCAGCTGCTCCCCCAGCCGGCGGGTCGCGGCGAAGTGCGCGGCCGCCAGCGGGTCCGGCAGCACCTCGCGGGCGGGCAGCCGGACGTCGGGGCGTTCGCACAGGCACGTCAGCACGCCGAGGCCGCGCCACGCCATGAGTGCCGCTCCCAGCGCCGGGGCCTGGTCCGTCCCGACGACCTCCAGGGGTACGTCGAGCGCGGCCGCCAGCAGCGAAGCCCACAGCGGCGACCGCAGGGCCGAACCGCCCGCGCGCACCCGCGTGATGGGAGCCGTCCCCGGGCCGAGCGCGTCGCGCACCGTGGCCAGCTCGCGCGCGACGCCTTCCGCCATCGCGCGGGTCATCGCCGCCCTGCCGTGTTCGACCCGCAGCCCGACCAGCGCCGCGTGGAAGTCCGGGTTGCCCCACGAGGTCGCGTCGGCCGCCGGCTGCGGGATCCCGATCAGGCCTTCCGCCCCGATCGGCACCAGTTCCGCCTCGGCCAGCAGGACATCGATGTCAACGCCGCCGAACGACTCCGCCGCCCAGCGCGCCACCGAGTCGCCGTTGCTGAACGTGCCCCGCGAGATCCACAGCCCGTCGGCGAACGTGTGGCACGACACCAGCTCCGACTCCGGCACCACCGGCCGGTCCTCGAGCACGCACAGGTCCGCCGAAGATCCCATCGACAGCGCGGCGCAGCCGGGGGCCATCGCCCCGACCCCGACCTGGGCGGTGGCCGCCCCGGACGCGCCGACCACCACCGGGGTGCCGGCCGGCAGGCCGAGCAGTTCGCTCGCCGCACCCGTCAAGCGCAGCACCGCGGTCGGCTCGACCAGGGCCGGCAGCTGCCCGCGGTGCACGCCGGCGACGTCGAGGGCGGGCTGCGCCCAGTCCAGGGTGGCCGATTCCACCCACCCGGCGGCCGACGACGTCGAAACGTCGGTCACCAGCTGCCCGGTGAGCCGGGCCAGCAGGAAGCCCTTCAGCCCGGTCCAGTGCGCCACGTGCCCGAACAGCCCGGGGTCGTGGCCGGCGAACCAGGCCAGCTTGGCCACCGGGGACGCCGGGGTCAGCGGCACGCCGGTCAGGCGGTGCAGGGCGGTCCCCTGTTCGGCGACGATCCGCCGGGTGGTGCCGACCGACCGGCCGTCGGTGGCGTTGAGCAGCGGGGTGAGCGGCAGGCACCCGGCGTCCAGTGCGAGCAGGGTGGGCATGCGGGCGGTGAGCGACAGGCCCCGCACGGGGTTGCCGAAGACCTCGCAGATCCCGGCCGCCTCGCGGACCGCCGAGGCCAGGGTGTCCAGCACCAGCCACGGGTCCTGCACCGGGTCGACCGGGTGGTGGGTGGTCCGCGGCAGTGGCCAGGCCACGGTCTCCCGCAGGCTCAGGTCGTCGCCGAGGACGGCGACCGTGATCACCGCCGCCCCGATCTCGACCCCCAGGACCACGTCCCCGCCCGTCATCGCGCCCCCGCCTCCGTTCAAGCGGCTTCGAGGCAGCGCAAGTGCTCGTCGCTCAGGACCAGCTCGGTCGCGGCGAGGCAGTCGGCGAGCTGGGCCTCGGAGCTCACGCCGATCACGGGCTCGACCGGCGGAGCGGCGGCGAGCATCCAGGCCAGCACCACCCGGTTCCCGGACACCCCGAGGTCACCGGCCACCTTCCGCAGCGCGACGAGCCGTGATCCGGTGCCGGGGTGGTCGTAGTGCGGCCAGAACGCGCGGTCCGGCCGGGTGTAGGCACCGGACAGCAACGGTGAGTACCCCTGGACGTTCAGCCCCGCTTCGCGGGCGTACCCGGCCATTTCCGGGGTCAGGATCTTCTGCGGGCCGAACGAGGCGCCCGGCATCGGCTGCAGGTAACTGTGCCGCTGCTGGAGCCAGGTGATCCGGGTACCCGCCTGCCGCACGAGATCGAGGTCGTGGTTGCTCAGCCCGATTTCGCGGATCTTCCCGGCCGCGACCAGTTCCTCGAACGCGCCGAGCGTGTCCGACGGCGGAACGGCGGGGTCCATGAGGTGGGCGAAGCAGACGTCGACGTGGTCGGTGCCCAGGCGGCGCAGGCTGTCCTCGACCGCGGACCGGATCGCGGACGGCGAAAGCCCTTCGAAGTCCATCAGGGCTCCGCCCGGCACCGGGCGGCCGCCGACCTTGGTGGCGAGCCGGATCCGGTCGCGGGCGCCCCGGTCGCGGAGCCAGGCCCCGATCGTGAGTTCGCTTTCGTCCCCGGTGCCGTCCCAGCTGGCGTAGCAGTTCGCCGTGTCGACGGCCCGGCCGCCCGACCCGGTGAAGACGTCCAGGAGCCGGAACGCGGTGGCGCGGTCGGTCGCCGTGCCGAAGTTCATCGTCCCGAGGCAGATCACGGCACCATCCCATCCGAGCGTTCTCGCGCCTTGGCCGAGTTTGGCACGGGCGTTCCGGGCCCCGGAATCCGCACAACGCGGAACCCGGTTCCGCGCGCCGCGCGTTCGCGGACCACTGACGAGGGAAAACCCGAATCTGAGGAAACTTTGAGCTACTTCAGCACCCGATCTGGTGAAGATGTCACCGGGTCAGGTAAGTCGATGACCGGGCCGGAGGAATCCGGTGGCCGGCCGAGACGACAAGGGTGAGGCCGGATGAGTGTGAACAGGACAATTTCCCCCGTGGCGACCGGGCTGCTGCCCCCGCGGGTCCAGCCCGCGCCGGCGGCGAGTTCCGGGGCGGACGTGCAGACGCCCCGCAAAACCGTGGTGCGGCACGTGCTCCCGCTGTTCTCCGACGTGCTGTCGGACGGCTTCGTGCTCGACGTGCTGTCGGCGCGCCGGGTCGGCCACACGTGGGCGGAGTCCGGGCGCAGCCTCGAACGGCTGCTGGACGCGGTGCAGAAGCTCACCGCGGATCTCGTGGACAAGGCGCTGAACCGGCCGGACCTGCGCGACAGCGGCACCCGCTGCCACGCGGCCCAGCGGATCACCGAGCTCGGCAACCGGATCCTGGTCGAGCTGACCCGCGGCTTCGCCGAAGCCGGCACGACCGTGCCGGACCACGAAGAGCCGACCCGGCGACGGCGAGCCGAGCTGCTGCTGAGCGGCGCGGCGGTCCCGGCGGCGGACCAGACCTACGCCGTCATCGCACTGGCCACCGCCGAACTCGACCCGGCCGCGGTGGACGAGGCGTTCCGCACCCACGCGGGCGAGGACACCCTGACCCTGCTCGCCGACGGCGGCGGGCACGCGCTGCTTCCCGCGCGGGACAAGGCGGACGCCGTCCGGCGCACCGAGCGGGTGCTGGACGCGCTCGGCGGATCCGCCCGCGCCGCGCTGGTCTGGCCGGGCACGCGCAGCGTGTCCGCGTGCCGGTCGGTGGCGGACGACATCCTCGCCGAGGCGACGTCGCTGGAGTTCGCGCCCGCGGTGCACGTCCTCGACGACGTGCTGCTCGAGTTCGCCGCCGCGCACGAGCCGGTGGTGTCCAACGCCCTGCTGAAGGTGATCCAGCCGCTGCTGGCCCAGCCGGTGCTGTGGGAGACGCTGCAGGTGCTGCTGGCCGAGGACGGCAACCGCGGCCGGGCGGCGGAGCGGCTGATCGTCCACCGCAGCACGGTGGACTACCGGTTGCAGCGCATCGGCCAGCTCACCGGGCACTCGCCGTGCACGGTCCGCGGCCTGCGCCTGCTGTCCACCGCCTCGGCCATGCACCGGCTGGCCGAACTCCGCCGCTCCGCCGCCTAGGAAGGACCGGTCTTGTCAGCAACGCACCCGATCCCGCCGTTCACCGTCATCACCGGCACCGAGGTGCGCCGGGTGCTCGACGGGGACGAGCGGACGGTCACCGCCGTCGTCGAGCGGGCCTACCGCACCCACGGCGCCGGCGACACGGTGAACCCGCCGTCGTACTTCCTGCGGTTCCCGGACCGGCCGGCCGACCGCATCATCGCGCTGCCCGCGTCGCTCGGTGGCGAGTCCGCTGTGGACGGTCTCAAGTGGATCGGCAGCTTCCCGGGCAACGCCGCGGCCGGCATTCCCCGCGCCTCCGCCGTGCTGATCCTCAACGACCGGCGCACCGGCTACCCGTTCGCGGTCATGGAGGCTTCGGTCGTCAGCGCGTCCCGGACGGCGGCGTCGGCCGCGCTGGCCGCGGACCTGCTGACCCGGGACCGCGGGCGGCCGGCGCGGATCGGGTTCTTCGGCACCGGGCTGATCGCGCGGTACATCCACACCCACCTCACCGCGAACGGCTGGCAGTTCGGCGAAATCGGGCTGCACGACCTTTCCGCGTCGTCGGTCGACGGTTTCGCGGGCTACCTCGCCCGCACCGGCACGTCGGCGGAGATCGTCCGGCACGAGCACGCCGAGGCGCTGATCAAGGCGTCGGATCTGGTCGTGTTCGCCACCGTGGCGGGCGTTCCGCACGTGCGGGAACCGGCGTGGTTCGCCCACAATCCCGTCGTGCTGCACGTTTCCCTGCGCGACCTCGCCCCGGAGATCGTGCTCGGCGCGGTCAACGTCGTCGACGACGTCGAGCACTGCCTGAAGGCGGACACCTCGGTCCACCTGGCCGAGCAGCGGACCGGCCACCGCGAGTTCGTGCACGGCACGCTGTTCGACGTCATGACGGGCGCGGTGGACCTGCCCGCGGACCGGCCGCGGATCTTCTCGCCGTTCGGGCTGGGCATCCTCGATCTGGCCGTGGGCAAGCACGTCTACGACCGGCTCGCCGCCGACGCGGCCCTCACGCCGGTACCCGGCTTCTTCGCCGACGTGAACCGCTACGGCTGAGCGTCTCCGCACCCCGGGTACCGCCCGTCCGCCAACCGCGGGACTCGCCCGGGAAACCCCTGTGGAACAAGACAAATCGCCGGGTTTCCCGGTTGCATGGCGGCATGGAACGACTCGCCGTGCTCCGCCACGACCTGCCTGCCTCGTTGGTCGTTTTCCTCGTCGCCGTACCCCTTTCGCTGGGGATCGCGCTCGCCTCGGGTGCCCCGGTGGTCGCCGGCCTGATCGCCGCCGTGGTGGGCGGGATCGTCGCCGGCGCGCTCGGTGGCTCCGCGCTGCAGGTCAGCGGGCCCGCCGCCGGGCTGACCGTGGTCATGGCCGAAACCATCCAGACGTTCGGGTGGGCCGTCACCTGCGCGATCACCGTGGCCGCCGGCGCGGTGCAGATCCTGCTCGGCGCCTCCCGGGTCGCGCGGGCCGCGCTGGCCATCTCGCCCGCCATCGTGCACGGCATGCTGGCCGGCATCGGCGTGACGATCGTGCTCGGGCAGGTCCACGTCATCCTCGGGGGCAAGCCGCGGTCCTCGGCGCTGGAGAACCTCGCCGAGCTGCCCGCCCAGATCGTCGCCCGCCACGACGCCGCCACCGCCATCGGGCTGCTCGTCATCGCGATCCTGCTGCTGTGGCCGCGGCTCCCGCGACCGCTGCAGCGGATTCCCGGTCCGCTGGCCGCGATCGCCGTCGCCACCGTGGTGTCCGTCCTGGGCGGGCTGACCCTGCCGCGGGTCGAGCTGCCCGCGGATCTGCTCGAGATCCGGTTCAGCCCGCAGCTGCCCGGCGGCGGCTGGGGTGCGTTCGCCGTCGCGGTGCTCACCATCGCGGTGATCGCGTCGGTGGAAAGCCTGCTGTCGGCGGTCGCGGTGGACCGGCTGCACACCGGGCCGCGGGCCGACCTGAACCGGGAACTCATCGGCCAGGGCGCGGCGAACATGGTGTCCGGGGCGCTGGGCGGCCTGCCGGTCACCGGCGTCATCGTCCGCAGTTCCACCAACGTCACCGCCGGCGCGCGGACCCGCGCTTCGGCGGTGCTGCACGGTGTGTGGGTGCTGGTGTTCGTCGTCGCCCTCGCCGGGCTGATCCAGGACATCCCGCTCGCCGCCCTCGCCGGCCTCCTCGTCCACGTCGGGGTCAAGCTGGTGAACCCCGGTCACCTCAAGCAGGTCCTCGCCCACGGCGACCTGCCGGTCTACCTCCTCACCCTGGCCGGGGTCGTGGGGTTCGACCTGCTCACCGGCGTCCTCGCGGGCATCGCCCTCTCCCTCGTGCTCATGCTGCGCCGCACGCTCTGGTCGGGCATCCACACCGAACGGGACGGCGAGCTCTGGCACGTCGTCGTCGAAGGCGTGCTCACCTTCCTCTCGGTACCCCGGCTGAGCCGCGTGCTCGCCACCGTCCCGGCCGGCGCGCCCGTGCGGCTCGACCTGGTCGTCGACTACCTCGACCACGCCGCCTTCGAAAGCCTGCACACCTGGCAGCACGCCCACGAAGCCGCGGGCGGCACCGTCGAAGTCGACGAGATCGGCCACCCGTGGTTCGCCAACGGCAAGCAGGGCCGTCCGACCCGCAGCGTTCGCGCCGGCACCGGCTTCGTGCCCCGCTGGCTCGCGCCGTGGTCGGCCTGGCAGGCCGCCGACGTCCCCGCCCAGCCCACCCGGCGGGGTGCCGCCGAGTTCCAGCGCCGCACCGCACCATTGCTGCGCGACACCCTGTCCGGGCTGGCCGACGGCCAGCGGCCCCGCACGCTGTTCATCACCTGCGGCGACTCCCGGATCGTGCCGAACCTGATCACCACCAGCGGCCCCGGGGACCTGTTCACCATCCGCAACATCGGCAACCTGGTCCCGCCCGGCCAGGCGGACCCGTCGATGAACGCGTCCATCGCCTACGCCGTCGGCGTCCTCGCCGTCACCGAGATCGTGGTCTGCGGGCATTCGTCCTGCGGTGCCATGGCCGCGCTCGCCGCCGGGCCGCCGCCGGGGCCGCTCACCGACTGGCTGGCGCACGCCGAACCGAGCGCCCGGCGGTCCGATCCGGTCACGCTCGACGGCGACCGCCCGGGCCGCGAAGACGACCGCCTTGCCCTGCAGAACGTGCTGCAGCAGCTGGCACACCTGCGTGAATACCCGCTCGTGGCCGAAGCCGAACGGGCCGGGCGCCTGCAGCTGACCGGGATGTACTTCGACGTCGGCCGCGCCCAGGTCCACCTGTGCGACCCGGCCGCGCGGGACTTCCGCGCGGTGGGTGCGCGCGTGGGCAGTCGGTCCGGGCAAACCGGATCCGCACATCGCGCAAATCACGGGTGAGGCCGCTCGCTCGCCGGAGATCGGCGTTCACAATTCCGTTCCGGTAGACCACCCGCGGCACCCACCACAAGGGACGGACATGAATTCTCCTGCCGAGACCGGCGAAACCACCGAAACCGACACCGAGGGGTACCACAAGACGCTCGGCAACCGGCAGATCCAGATGATCGGGATCGGCGGGGCGATCGGTGTCGGCCTGTTCCTCGGGGCGGGCGGCAAGCTCGCCGCCACGGGGCCCGCCCTGCTGCTGTCCTACCTCCTGTGCGGCGTCGTGGCCCTGTTCGTCATGCGCGCGCTCGCCGAGCTCGTGCTGCACCGGCCGAGCGCGGGCAGCTTCGTCACCTATTCCCGGGAGTTCGTCGGTCCGTGGGCCGGGTTCGTGACCGGCTGGATGTACTGGCTCAACTGGGCGATGGTCGCCGTCGCCGAGACCACCGCCATCGGGCACTACCTGCAGCGGTGGTTTCCCGGGCTGCCGGTCTGGGCCGGCGCGCTGCTGTCACTGGCCGGCGTGCTCTCGGTCAACCTCGTGTCGGTGAAGCTGTTCGGTGAGCTGGAGTTCTGGTTCTCCACCATCAAGGTGCTGGCCATCATCGTCTTCCTGGTCGTCGGGGCCGGCCTGCTGATCTACGGGGCGCACCTCGGCTCGGCGCCCGCGTCGGTGGCGAACCTCGTCGACCACGGCGGGTTCTTCCCCCACGGTTTCGCGATGCCGTTCCTGGCCCTGCAGAGCGTGGTCTTCGCCTACGCCGCCATCGAACTGGTCGGGGTGGCCGCCGGCGAGGCCGCCGAGCCCCGCAAGTCCATCCCGCGGGCGGTGAACAGCGTCATCTGGCGCATCGCGGTCTTCTACGTCGGTTCGATCCTGGTGCTGGCCACGCTCATGCCGTGGTCGGACTACCAGGCGGGCGTCAGCCCCTTCGTCACGGTCTTCTCCCGGCTGGGCGTGCCGTGGGTCGGCGACGTGATGAACCTGGTCGTGCTGACCGCCGCGATGTCCTCGGCGAACTCGGGGATCTACGCCACCGGCCGGATCCTGCGCGCGCTGGCCGACCGCGGCGAGGCGCCGCGGTTCACGGCGCGGATGAGCAGGCGGCGGATCCCGGTCGGCGCCATCGCCATGACCTGCGGGGTGTGCCTGCTCGGGGTCGTGCTGAACATCGTGGTTCCCGACGACGCGTTCGACGTCGCCACCGGGATCGCCTCGCTGGGGGTGGTGACCACCTGGGCGATGATCATGATCGCGCAGGAGCGGCTGCGCCGCCGGGCGCTGCGGGGCGAACTGGTGCGGCCGTCGTTCCGGCTGCCCGGCGCCCCCTGGACCAACTGGGCCACGGTCGGGTTCCTCGGGCTCGTGGTGGTTCTGATGGGGTTCTCCGGCGGGAGCAGCCTGATCGCCGTGTGCGCGATCCCGGTGCTCGTCGTGGCGCTCGGCGTGGGCTGGTGGCTCGTGTCCCGGCGCCGGGTCTCCTGAACCCGGCCGGCCACCCCGGCCGGGCCGGGGTGGCCGGGGTGGCCGGGTTGCGCGCACCGGTTCAGGACCGGGTGACCGTGTGCACGACCATCGCCGACGACAGCACGTGGGCCCCGCGGCCGGTGAGCGGGTTCTGCCCGGTGACCTCTTCGATCCGCCGGATCCGGTAGTCCAAAGTGGACCGGTGGATGAACAGCTCGCGCGCGGCGACGGTCCGGTTGAAGTCGGCGTTGATCAGTGCTTCGAGCGTGCCGTAGAGGACCTCGTTGGCCACCAGCGGGGCGATCAGCGCCTGCAGCCGCGCCGACGTCACGGGATCGCGGAGCACGGCGAACTCCAGCAGGACGTCCTCGAGGCGGTACGGCCCGGGCGGGCGGCCCGTCGCCGCGGCCAGCGCCAGCACGTCCGCCGCCTCTTTGCAGCCCGCGGCGAGCGCGGCACGGCCGGCGGACACGGTCGTCGTCCACGGCGCCTGGCCGAACCGGCCGGCCAGCGCGTCGAGCAGCGGGGTGATCCGCCGCTCGAGCCGCCGGGGGACGAGCACGACGACGCCGTCACCGATCGGTGCGCCCAGCACGCCGTCTTCGTGGTGCTCGTCGAGCACCACGGCCAGCCGGCCGGGCGGCACCGCCTGCGGGAACCGGGCGGCGACCACGACGTAGGCGTCCTCGAGGAGGGCCAGCTCCGCCGGGTCGAGCCGCTCCTGCCGGACGAGCCGCTGCACGAGGGCGCCGCGCGCCTCCCGCGCCGGAGCGGCGGGCACCGGCCGTACCGAGCCCGCGATCAGGTCCTGGACCAGCAGGTGCGCGGTTTGCACGACGGAGACCACCCGGCCCGGCTGGTGCTGCGCGACGACGCCTGCCACCTGCGCCGCGAACCGGCCCAGCAGGTCGGCGGCCGCACCGGGGGTCCCGCCCGCTTCCGCGAACGCCTCGCCGGCGATCCGGATGCGGCCGCGCTGTGCGGGCGTGACCGCGACGTCGTCTTCGACGACCCGGCGGTAGACCTCGGCCACCTCGCCCAGCAACGCCTTCGCCACGGACCGGGCCGCCTCCGGCGTCACGCCGTCGAGCAGTTGGCACCCGACGGCGGTGGCGGCGGCGATCCCCGGCGGCGGCACCGCGACGCCGTCGGCGGCAAAGCCGTCGGGTGGCGGTGTCCGGTAATGCGGTGCCCGGTAATTCGGCCGTTCGTCCAGCAAGGTCATGCGATTCCCACCTGTCCGCCGTCTTTCACCAGTCCCGGTTGCCCAGCGTGGTCCGGTTCGGTGACGCTCTTCCCGAGTTCGTCACGCAGGGTAAGCGTACCGATGGAGATCGCCACGAAGCAACGCTTGCAGGGGAATCCCTCAACAACCGGTCGCAAATCGGACACATCGGATATTGACCCCTCTTCGAACGCACCTGCCGAAGGAGATTTCAACGGAATGCGCAGCCGCCATCCCCTTGTCCGCGCCTCTCGCCGTCGGAAACACTCGATGCCGGAGAATCCCCGCTGAACCCATTCGAGGAATCATGACCGACGTGATCGAGCACACTCCGTCGAAGGAACCGGTGGTGCGCGTCCAAGGGCTCGAAATGAACCTGCGGACCGGCCAGGTGCGCCTTCGCGGGGAAGCGGTCCACCTGACGCCGACCGAGTTCCGGCTGCTGCGGACGCTCATGCTCAACCCGAACCGCGTCAGCCCGAACTGGCTGCTCGAACGCGCGCTCGGCGATCCCGGCGACAACCAGAAGGTCCGGTTCTACGTCGGCAGGCTGCGCCGGAAGCTCGGCGACCGCCACCGCGTGCTGATCCGCACCGCGCACGGCGCGGGGTACCGGCTCGCCGGCCGGACCGCGGCACCGTGATTTCCGACAAGGGAAACACAGGATCGTTCTTCGTAATTCGCGGATACGGCACGACGTTGGTTTTACCCTAATCTTCGCGGCACGGGCGAAACCGATCGTGGTTCGCCCGGATCCGAACGATCGAAAGGCCGCGTGGGAAATGAAGATGCGTACTCTGACGAAGATCACGACCGCCGTCGCCGCGACCGCGCTGGTGTGCGCGGGCCTGCTCGGCGCGACCGGCACGGCGGGTGCCACCACTCAGCCGGCGCCGGCCGGCGTCACGGTGCCGGGGCTCGGCAGCGTGACCCTGACCGGCAAGGTCGTGGCCGTCCACGGCAAGTACGTCACCATCGTCCTGGACGGCTCCGGCCGCAAGGTCGTGGTCGAGTGGACCCCGCTGACGAAGGTCGTCGGCGACCTGAAGAAGGACGTGAAGGTCCAGGTCGTCACCCTGGACTCGATCCTCGGCCTGATCAAGGCGGACGTGATCAGCGTCCTCGGCTGACCCGGAACCACCCCGGACGGGGCCCGCGGAGCACCTCCGCGGGCCCCGTTCGGCGTTCCGGCACAGTTCCGCTGCTGCCGGACTCGCGTTTCCCCAACCGCGCATGGTGACCCGCACCACGGCGATCTACCGTTTTCCTGATCATTCCGGCGAACAATCGGGGCCGACCATGAACCACGATCCGCACTCGGCGGGCGGCACGCTCACCCGCCGCGCCGTGAACATGCTCAAGGCCGTCCGGGACGGGCGCGCACAGTTGTCCCTCAGCTGCGAACCCGACCTCTACGTCGACGGAATCCCCTGCTGCGACCAGACGACGGCCCGCACCCTCGGCCGGCTCGGCCTGATCGCCGCGAGCCGGCCGGGCCGGTCCGGCGAACTGGTGCCCGCCGTCGTGACCGCCGAAGGCCGGGCCGCGCTCGCCACCACGGACTTCCGGGCCGCGGGCTGATCCGGCGCGCCGGACAGCCGAAGGCGGGCGCACGCCCCCGCGTGCGCCCGCCTGGTGCTCAGCCGCGGGTGAGTTCGTTCACCCGCACCGACAGCAAGTCCGAAGAGGACAGCAGCTCGCCGTGCGCCGGTCCGCTGTCGAGGAGCTCCTCGCGGTCGTCGAAGTAGCCGGCGTGCTTGTGGTAGAACGCTTTCGCGGCGAAGTAGCCGATACCGGCGGCCCCCAGCCCGACCGCCGCGAGGTCGACCGCGGCGGGCGTGCAGGCGATGGCCACCTCACGGCCGCCGTATTCCAGCGGGTCGAGCGACCCGGTGATCGAGGCCGGCGAAAATCCATTCATCTGATCCTCCATCGGTTCGATTCAGGCTCTGTCTGCAGCTTGTTCGGTTCAGGCCCTGCCTGCGGCATGGTCGCGCATTCCCAGCAATTCACCGACGGGCAGTCCCGACACCCCTTCCGGAACGTCGATCCCGTCGCTCTGCTGCACGCAACCGTGGTAGTGGCAATTCGCCCAGCCCACCCCGGCGCCCACCGCGGCTCCGGCCAGTGTCGCCGCGGCGATCGCCCACGTGCAGGCGGTGGGGTCCGCCACCGGTGCACCAAAGGAAAGAGGCTCCAGCCCCGGGGTCGCCGGGTCCTGCACGGACTCGATCACTTCCATGTCTTCTCCTCTGCTCCGGACCGCGGCCTGCGTCGATGCGCGGCCTTGGGACACGATAAGCGGCGCGTTGTCAACGGGTCATCCACCGATTGACGGAGAATTCCGCCACACCGTCCGGCGATCGGAGCCGGTATTGCGCGATTTCCTCAACATTCGCGGACATCCGACCGCAATCCGCCGGTTCGGTTGCCTGCCGGAAAGCAGCCGCCATCATGGATTTACCCGGGATCGCTCCAGGACCGGGGTTTCCGCCACCGAACAGGAGAAACGGGCACCATGACCACTGCCGTCGAAACCGCCGCGGCCCGCGAAGCCGACTCGCTCACCCCACTCGAAGTCCCGGACGCCGTCCTGCCGCTGGCCTGCGCCGCCGAGTTCGACACCGTGTACGTCGGCGTCACGGCCTTCACCTACGTCGTGCGAGCGACCCGGCACGCGTTCCGGACCGGGTTCGACGAGACCGGCTGCCCGATGGCCGAGGGCCCGGCCTCGCCGGACCGCATGTCGGCCATCGAGCTCCTCGGTGCCCGCAGCGCCGTGCTCGGCACGCTGTGACACCGGCGGGTCCTGCGGGCGATCGTGGGGCCCGCCACCGCAGGTCGGGGCCGGTCCGTGACGCGCGGGAAAAGGTCACCCCGCGTGCCGTCACCCGGACGTGCGAAGATCGCGGGGTGTCGTCGACTTCCTCCCGCCCGCGTTCGTTCTGGGACGACGCGGTGGTGTACCAGCTCTACGTCCGCTCGTTCGCCGACAGCGACGGCGACGGCGTCGGTGACCTCGGCGGGGTGATCCGGCGGCTGGACCACATCGCCGGGCTCGGCGCCGACGCGATCTGGCTCAACCCCTGCTACCCCTCGCCGCAGGCGGACCACGGCTACGACATCGCCGACTACCACGGCGTCAACCCGGAGTACGGCAGCCTCGAGACGTTCGACCGCCTGGTCGCCGAGGCGCACGCCCGCGGCCTGCGGATCCTGCTGGACCTGGTGCCCAACCACTGCTCGGACCAGCACCCGTGGTTCACCGCGGCACTGGCCGCCGGCCCCGGCTCCCCCGAGCGCGCGCGGTTCGTCTTCCGCGACGGCCGGGGCGACGAGCCACCCAACAACTGGATGTCGGTCTTCGGCGGCCCGGCCTGGACCCGGGTCACCGAACCCGACGGCACGCCCGGGCAGTGGTACCTGCACCTGTTCACCCGCGAGCAGCCGGACTTCGACTGGCGCAACGCGGAAGTCCTGGCGTACTTCGACGACGTGCTGCGGTTCTGGTTCGACCGCGGCGTGGACGGGTTCCGCATCGACGTCTGCCACGGCCTGATCAAGGACGCGGCCCTGCGCGACTGGGACCCGGCCGACGGCGGCTACAACGCCTACAGCTGGAACCAGCCGGAGGTGCACGACATCTTCCGGCGGTGGCACGCGCTCACCGACGGCTACGGCCCGGACCGCGACCTGCTGCTGGTCGGCGAGGTCTGGGTGCCGGACCCGGCCGACCTGGACCGCTACCTGCGCCCGGACGAGCTGCACCAGGCGTTCTCGTTCGACCTGCTCGTCCAGCCGTGGGAGGCGCCGGCACTGCGCGCGGCGATCGACCGGGCCGTGGCCCGCACGGCGGTCCACGGCGCCCCGGCGGCGTGGACGCTGGCCAACCACGACGTCCACCGGGCGGTGACGCGCTACGGCATCGTCCGCCCCGAGCCCGCCCCCGCCAGCAACGACGCCTTCGCGGCCCTGATGCGCCCCCGCGGCGAAGTCGACACCGCGCTCGGCGAGCGGCGGGCCCGCGCGGCGCTGCTCCTGCTGCTGGCCCTGCCCGGCTCGGTGTTCCTGTACCAGGGCGAAGAACTCGGCTTGCCGGAGGTCCAGGACCTCCCCGACGAGGCCCGCCAGGACCCGGTGTTCCACCGCACGGGCGGCCTCGAGAAGGGCCGCGACGGCTGCCGGGTACCGCTGCCGTGGGCCGCGGACGCGCCGGCGTTCGGATTCGGCACCGGGGTGCCGTGGCTGCCGCAGCCGGAGTGGTTCGGCCGGTACGCGGTCGACGTCCAGGAGAAGGACGACACCTCGACGCTGCAGCTGTACCGCCGCGCGGTCCGGGCGCGCCGGGAACGGGGACTCGGCGCCCCGGGCCCGGTGGAGTGGCTGGACACCGGCGAGGACGCGGTGCTCGCGTTCCGGCACGGGGAGCTGGTGTGCGTGGTCAACACGGGCAGCGCGGTGTTCACGGCACCGGACGGGTGGGGCGAGGTCGTGCTCACCAGCGGCGGGTCCGGCGTGGTGGCGGGCGATTCGGCGGCTTGGTTCGGGCCGCGCGGCTGAGCCCGGCTCGGCCGAGGTCGCGGGGTCCCGCGGCTCAGTCGCCGACAGCCGTGCGCGGCCCGTCGAGCAGCCGCGGGTCGACCCGCGGCGGCCAGGCGCCCGCCGTGTACAGCCCCGCGGCGTGGGCCCTGGCGACCAGTGCCGTCCGGTTGGGCACGGCGAACCGCCGGACCAGCGCGCCGACGTGGTATTCCACGCCCTGCCGGCTCAGGTGGGCGCTCCGGGCCAGCTCCGCCGTCGGCACGCCCGCGGCGAGCCCCTCCAGGACCAGGGCTTCCACCGGCGTCAGCAGCGGCTGCCGCGCCGGGTGCGGCCGCACCGCATCGCGGCGGATCGCGACGACGATCCGCCGCGATCCCGCGAGCGCCAGCGCGGTCAGCTCGGCGGGCACCACCGTCCCGGACGGGCCGAGGAGCACCACCCGTTCGGTCGCTTCGTGCCGGGCGCCGGTCGCGAGGGCGGTCAGGGCGCAGCGCGGCCCTTCGGCGAAGTCCGGGTGCAGGAAGTCGACGATCCTCCGGTGCCGCAGCTCGAACGCGGAGGCACCGAACAGCGCACCGAACCCGTCTTCGGCCGTCAGCACGCGAAAGTTCCCGTCGACGCACGCGACGTGCCAGCTCCTCGGTTCCCGTTCGCCCATGTCACCCACCCCGTAGTGCTCGGATGCCCTCATCCCTCGGATGCCCCTCATCCAACTAGCCGGGCCGGTCACCGGGGTACCCGCGATCCGCGCGACCGGCGGTGCCACAACGCGGAACCTCAGTCCTCGCGGGCGTGCGGCACCACCCGCGGCGGCCACTGCTCCGGCCGCAGCACTCCGGCGGCGTAGGCCATCGACACGAGCGCGGCCCGGTTCGGTGCGCCCAGTTTCCGCAGCATCGCGCCGATGCGGTAGTCGACTGCCTGGCGGCTCAGGTACAGCCGCATCGCGAGGTGGATCGCCGGCTCTCCCGCCGCCAGTCCCTCCAGGATCTGCGCGTCGAGGGCGGCGAGCCGCACCGGGGTGGTGGCCGCCACGGGCGGCACCGGGCGCACCAGCACCACCAGGCACGCGTCACCGTCGTCGTCGATGAGCCGGCCCGTCACGTCGGCGAGGAACGGGCTGGGGCCCAGCCCCACCAGGCGCTCGTCGAACCGGTCCGCGACGGCCAGCGCGCCCCGGACCGTGCTCTCCAGCGCCGGCAGGAACCAGCCGCAGAACGCCGTGCCGATCGCGTCGTCCGGGGTGGTGCCGAACAGGTCCGCGAAGGCCTCGTTCACCCTCCGGATCACCAGGTCCCGGCCGAGCTCGGCCATCCCGGTCCCCGGCTCCGCGAGGTCCGGGAGCCGCCGCTCGCTCCGGCGCAGTGCCACCTCGCTCATGCTGACCACCGTTCCGTCACCCGTGGCTCCACCGAGGTGCGGAGCCGGTCCGCCCACGCTAGGCACGAGACCAGCCCGCGGCGAAGACTCTTCGGGTTCGGCCGGAACCGGCGTCCGGCAAATGCGGAACAGGGTCACCGGACGAGCCCGCCGTCGACGTGCAGGACCGAGCCGGTGATGTACGCCGCCCGTCCGGAGACCAGGAACCCCACGAGGTCCGCGACCTCCTCCGGCGCGCCGAACCGCCCCAGCGGGACGTCGGCCAGCGCCCGCTCCCGGGTCCGCTCGTCGAGCACCGCGACCATGTCGGTGTCGATGAACCCGGGCGCCACCGCGTTGACGCGCACGCCGTACCGCCCGACCTCCTTCGCGAGGGCTTTGCAGAAACCGATCGTGCCTGCCTTGGACGCGCTGTAGTTGGTCTGCCCCGCGCTGCCGTGCACCCCGGCGATCGAGCTGACCGCGACCACGGTGCCCGCCTTGCGCTTCATCATCCCGAACACGACCGAGCGGCAGACGTGGTAGACGCCGCCGAGGTTGGTGCCGAGCACGGCTTCCCAGTCCTCGTCGGTCATCCGGACCAGCGGCCGGTCCCGGGTGATGCCCGCGGACGTCACCGCGGCCGCGACCGGGCCGAGCTCCCGCTCGGTGCGCGCGATCCAGGCGCGCACCCCTTCGGCGTCGCCGACGTCGACCCGCTCGGCCAGCACGCGCACGCCCAGCTCGGCGAGCTCCTTCTCCGCTTCCCGCGCGGCGTCTTCGTCGGCGCGGTAGCAGAAGCTGACGTCGAAGCCGTCGCGGGCCAGGCGCCGGACGACCGCCCGGCCGATGCCCCGCGAACCGCCGCTGACCAGGGCCACCCCGCTCACCGCGCGCTCCCCAGCCGCAGCAGCGCGCACGCCACCGCCCCGTCCCGGTCGGCCGAGCCGACGACCGCCAGCTCGCCCGGTTCCCCGGTCGCGAGCACCTCCGCCACCTGGAACATCGCCGTCGCGGCCCCGGTGTCGCCGATCAGCTCGGCCAGCGGGTCGAACTGCCCCGGAACGCCGGACCACGACCCGAACCCGACCTCTCCGGCCGCCACCCCGGCCGCGGCGAGCACACTGTCCACACAGGACTCCTTGGCCGCCTTGACCTCGCCCGGGCGGGCGACCCGTGACCGCACGGCGAGCACCTCGGCCAGCACCGGCCGCCGTCCGGGTGGCTCGACGCGCAGCATCACACAGCCTTCGCCGAGCACCCCGCCGGCCCCGCTGTGGGCCTCGATCCAGGACCGGGCGTCGGAGTACTCCTCGACGGCGCCGGTGAGCACGCTCGACGCGCGTCCGGTCCGCAGCAGGCGGACCGCGTAGGCCAGCGCCGAAAGACCGGCCACCCGCCCGCCGGCCAGCGTCACGTTGGGCCCGGTCAGGCCGTGCCGGATCGCGCAACGGCCGGCGGCGGCGTTCATGATCGAGTTGGGCATCTGCCCCGGGTCGACGAAGTACGGCTTGGCCTCCACGAAGGACGGCCGGGTGAAGTCCATCGTGGACTGCAGGCTGCCCATCGTGCCGAGCACGAGCCCGGTGCGGTCGCCGCGTTCGGCGGGCCGCTCGGCGGTCAGCCCGCCGACGGCCCACACGGCGAGCCCGGTGAGCCGGTCCATGGACCGGGTGCCCTTGCGGCCCAGCAGCTCCCGGACGTCGAAGCCGGGCACCACGGCCGCCTTGTGCGCGGCGCCGGCGGTCAGCGGGGCCGCCACCCCGGCCCGCAGGCCGTCCACGAAGGATTCCGCGGTGACACCGAACGGCGAAACCGCCGTCCAGGCCGTGATCACCGGGTTCACCGGAGCCCCGCCTCGTCGAACCGGCCGAGGACGACCACGGCGTTGTTGCCGCCGAAGGCCAGCCCGTTGTTCTGCACGATCCGCAGGTCGGCCTCGACCGCCCGGTTGGGCACGCAGTCGATGGCGCAGTCCGGGTCGGTTTCGCGGTGGTTGATGGTCGGCGGGATGAACCGGTGCGTGATGCCCAGCCCGCAGGCGATCGCGGCCAGCGCGCTCGCCGCCCCCATCGTGTGGCCGAGCATCGACTTGAACGACACCGTCGGCGGCGGCCGGTCCCCGTAGACGTCGCGGATCGCCGCCGTCTCGGTGACGTCGTTGGCCGGCGTGCCGGTGCCGTGCGCGGAGATCAGGTCCACCTCGTCCGGTGCCACGCCGGCGTCGCGCAACGCCAGTTCGATGCACTCCTTGATGCTCGCCCGGTCCGGCGCGACCGGGTGACTGGCGTCGCAGTTGAGCGCGTACCCGAGCACCTCGGCGTAGACCGGGGCGCCGCGGCGCAGCGCGGACTCCGCGGTCTCGAGCACGATCACCCCGGCGCCTTCCCCGGTGAGGATGCCCTTGCGCTCGGAGTCGAACGGGCGGCAGCAGTCGGGCGCGACCGTGCCGAGCCGGGTGAACCCGGCGAACGTCTTGCGGCACATGGCGTCCGCGCCGCCGCACAGGGCGAATTCGGCTTCGCCCGCCCGGACGGCGTCGAAGCCGGCGCCGATCGCGTAGTTGCCCGCCGAGCAGGCGGTGGCCACCGTGATCGCCTCCACGTCGGACAGGGCGAGGTCGTGCGCGATCCCGGCGGACAGGCGGGTCGCGGCCGAGCGCCGGGCGCGCACCGGGTCCATCGCCGCCGGGCCGTGGGCCAGCTCGGTCTCCACCAGCCGGTCGAGGTCGTGGGCTTCCCCGTCGGTGGTGCCGACGCAGATCATCCCGCGCCGGTCGCGCAGCCGGTCTTCGGTCAGGCCGGCGTCCTGCACGGCCATCCGGGACGCGGCGATCGCGAACCGGCTCGCCCGGCCGAGTTCCGCCGGGTCGAGCCGGTGGATCCACGGCCGCGGGTCGAAGCCCGCGACCTCGCAGCCCATCGTGTGCTCGAAGCCGCCGGTGTCGAACACGCTGATCGGCCGGGCGCCGCTGCGGCCCGCGCGCAGCGCGCCGGCGAACTCGGCGCGGCCGATGCCGATGCTCGACACCACGCCCAGCCCGGTCACCACCACTCGGCGGTCCATCAGAGGGCTTCCGCCTCGGTGACGACGCGGTAGACGCCGTCGAGGGTGAGCATGGTCTTCAGCTGCGACTCCGCGATCTGCACGCGGTAGCGCTTCTCGCACTGCGCGACCAGCTCGATCAGCGACAGCGAGTCGACGCCGTGGTCTTCGACGAACGAGCTCGTGCCGCTGACCTCCTCCGGCTCGAGTTCGAGCACGTCGCACACCAGGTCGCGCAGCTCGTCGTAGAGTTCGACCCGCACCTCGGTCATCGCGCGATCTCCTGTTCACCCATGGCGCGGACGAGGCTCGCCGGCCGCATGTCGGTCCAGTGCTCTTCGACGTGGGCCAGCGCGGCCTCGCGGCTCGCGTCGCGCAGGACCACGGTCCAGCCCGCGGGCACCTCGGCGAAGGCGGGCCACAGGGAGTGCTGCTGCTCGTCGTTGACCAGCACCAGGAAGGTGCCGTCGGCGTCGTCGAAGGGGTTGCTCATCGCTGCTCCTCTCGGGAATCGTGCACGGAGTCAAGCAGCTCCGCGTCGAGAATTTCGCCAATCCGCTTCAGGGGTCCGGGCTTGGTCAGGTCGGCGTGCGCGGCTTCGACCGCGTGGACGTCGACGGTGGTGGCGTGCGGGCCCCAGACCGCGGCCGGGTCGTCGGCGGCGTCCGCCGCGGCGAAGTGCAGCAGCCGCCCGGCGAAGTGACCGGGAACGAACTTCCGGGACAGCTCGTCGTTGTTGCGCCACACCGCGACCAGCCGCCGCAGGTGGTCTTCGCCGAAGTCCGGCGGCAGCCCGGAACCCGCGACGAGCGCGGCCACCTCCGCCGCGGTCAGGTCGCGGCCGTCCGGGGTGACGCCGACCGCGTCCAAAATGGCCGCATGGATCGCCTGCTCCCCCACCGCTTCGTCGTCGAGGGCGCGCGGCCGGCTGTCCAGGCTCGCCAGGAGGGCGACTTCTTCGCCCGCCTCCTGCAGCAGCACGGCGATCCGGTGGGCGACCAGCCCGCCGAACGACCAGCCCAGCAGGTGGTAGGGCCCGGACGGCTGGAGCTCGCGGATCCGGCCGAGGTAGTCGGCCGCCATCTCTTCGAGGGAGGCCGGCAACGGCTCGTCTTCGGCGAGGCCGCGGGCCTGGAGGCCGTAGAGCGGCCGCCGGGGGTCGAGGTGCGCCACCAGGCCGACGTAGGACCAGCTCAGCGCACCCACCGGGTGCACGCAGAACAGCGGCGGCCGGTCACCGCCGGTCCGCAGCGGCAGCACCGGGTCGAACGCGCTGCCGCGGATCCCGGCCTGGTCGAGCCGCTCGGCCAGCCCGGCGGGGGTGGGCCGTTCGAACAGGGCACGGACGCCGAGGTCGGTACCCAGTGCCGCGCGGATGCGGCCGACCAGCCGGGTCGCGGTGAGCGAATGCCCGCCGAGGTGGAAGAAGTCGTCGTCCGCGCCCACCGACGGCAGTTCCAGCACTTCGGCGAACAACGCGCACAACGCGCGTTCCCGCTCGGTGCGGGGTTCCCGGCCGCCGCCCGGCACGTCCGGCGCGGGCAACGCGGCCCGGTCCAGCTTCCCGGCGGCGGTCACCGGGAACCCCTCGAGCGCGACGAAGGCCGACGGCACCATGTACCGCGGCAGCCGTTCGCCCGCGTACGCCCGCAGGGCATCGGTGCCGGCTTCCCCGACGACGTAGGCGACGAGCCGGTAGTCGCCCGCGGCGAGCGGGCGCGCGAGCACGGCCACCTCCGAGACGCCGTCGTGGCCCCGCAGCACGGCCTCGATCTCGCCCGGCTCGACGCGCACGCCGCGCACCTTGACCTGGTGGTCGGTGCGGCCGAGGTACTCGACCTCACCGTGGTGGTTCCAGCGGGCGCGGTCGCCGGTGCGGTACATCCGGCTCCCCGGTACTCCGAACGGGTTCGCGACGAACCGCTCCGCCGAGAGCCCCGGTTTGCCCTGGTAGCCGCGGGCCAGCTGCACGCCCGCGAGGTACAGCTCGCCCGCCACCCCCGGTGGCACCGGCCGCAGCCACCGGTCCAGCACGTGGACCTGCGTGTTCCACAGTGGACGTCCGATGGGGACGGTCGCGGCCGGGCCCGGAGGCGACGTCCACGCGGTGACCTCGATCGCGGCTTCGGTCGGCCCGTAGAGGTTGTGCAGCTCGACGTCCATGCTCGCGTGGAGCCGGTCGCGCAGGGCCGGCGTCAAGGCCTCGCCGCTGCAGAACACGCGGCGCAGCCCGGTCAGGCCGGCGGCCTCGGGCAGGAACTCCCGCAGCATCGAGGGGACGAAGTGGACGTCGGTGACGCCGTGGCGGCGGATGACGTCGGCCAGGTACCGCGGGTCGCGGTGGCCGTCGGGCCGGGCGAGGACGAGCGTCCCGCCGGAGATCAGCGGCCAGAAGAACTCCCACAGCGCCACGTCGAACCCGCACGAAGTCTTCTGCAGCACGCGGTCCGGCCGGCCGAAGGTGTCCCGCATCCAGAGCAGGCGGTTGGCCAGTGCCGCGTGCGAGACGACCACGCCCTTCGGTTTGCCCGTCGACCCCGACGTGTACATGACGTACGCCGCGCTGTCCCCCGACACCGGGCCGGGGAAGCCCGCCTCGCCGTCGAGCCGGACGTCGTCGAGCACGAACACCGGCCGGGCGTCCTCCATGAGGTGGGCGACGCGCTCGGCCGGGTGGTCCGGGTCGATCGGCAGGAACGCCGCGCCGGTGCGCAGGACGGCCAGGAGCGCGACGACCAGGTCCACCGACCGCGGCAGCGCGATCGCCACCACGGATTCCGGCCCGGCGCCCCGGCTCGCCAGCGCGGCCGCGAGCCGGTCCACCCGGACGTTCAGCTCCCGGTAGGTGACTTCGCCGTCCTCGTCGATCGCGGCGATCGCGCCGGGTGTGGCGACGGTCTGGGCGCGGACCAGCTCCGGCACGGTCACCGGCGGCGTCGGGTGCGCGGTGGCGTTCCACTCGCGCACGACCCGGTCGCGTTCGGCGGGGTCCGTCAGCTCCAGGTCGCCGACCGGGCGGGCCGGGTCGGCGACGGCGGCCCGCAGCACCCGGACCAGCCAGCCGGTGATCCGCTCGGCGGTGCCGCGGTCGAACAGGTCGGTGCTGTACTCCAGCGAACCCGCCAGCCCGGCCGGGACGCCGCTTTCGTACTGCTCGGCGTAGTCGAAGAGCAGGTCGAACTTCGCGGTGCCGGTGTCCACGGTCTCGACGACCGCGGTCTCGACCACCGCGGCGGGCCCCGCGGGCTCCTCGCCGTCGGCCGGCAGGTTCCGGGCCACGAGCATGACCTGGAACAGCGGGTTCCGCGCCAGGGACCGGACCGGGTTGAGCGCGTCGACGACCAGCTCGAACGGCACGTCCTGGTGGGCGAACGCGGCCAGGTCGGTGTCCCGCACCCGCCGGAGCAGGTCGGCGAAGGACACTTCGCCCGAGACGTCGGTGCGCAGGACCAGGGTGTTGACGAAGAAGCCGACCAGGTCTTCCAGCGCGCGGTCGGCGCGGCCGGCGACCGCCGTGCCGATCGGGATGTCCGGGCCCGCCCCGAGCTTGGCCAGCGTCACGGCGAGGGCGGCCTGCACGGCCATGAAGACGGTCGTCCCGGTGCGGCGGGCCAGCTCGGCCAGCTCGCGGTGCGTCCCGGCGTCCAGCACCAGCGGCACGCGGTCGCCGCGCCGCGACAGCGCGGGCGGGCGGGGCCGGTCGAACGGCAGCGCCAGCTCGTCCGGCGCGCCGTCCAGTGCCTGCCGCCAGAAGGCGAGCTGGGCGCTGGCCACACTGTCCGGATCGGACACTTCGCCCAGCACTTCGCGTTGCCACACGGCGAAATCGGCGTACTGCACCGGCAGCTCGGCCCAGCTCGGTGCCGTTCCGGCGGCCCGTGCGCGGTAGGCCGTGGTGAGGTCGGCCGCGAGCGGGCCGAACGACCACGCGTCCCCGGCGATGTGGTGCAGCACCAGCACCAGGACGGACTCGTCCCCGCCCGTGGCGAACAGCCGGGCGCGCAGCGGCAGGTCGGCGGCGAGGTCGAACTCCGCGGCGGCGAACTCGTCGATCGCGAGCGCCCCGGTCGTGTCGAACCGCAGCCGGGCCAGTGCTTCCGGCGGATCGAGGACGTGCTGGTACGGGGCGCCGTCGTGCACGGGGAAGACCGTGCGCAGGCTCTCGTGGCGCACGACGACGTCGGCGAGCGCGGCCCGCACCGCGGCCGCGTCGACGTCTCCGGTCAGCCGCACCACGGTCGGGATGTGGTAGGCCGAGCCGCCTTCGCCGAGCTGCCCGAGGAACCACAGCCGCTGCTGCGCGAACGACAGCGGGATCCGCGCGGGCCGCTCCACCGCCCGCAGGGCCGGGCGGGCCGGCGCGGCCGCAGTCCCGATCACGCGGGCGAGCCCGGCGGCGGTCGGGGCCTCGAACACGGCCGAGACCGGCAGGTCGGCGCCGAACACCGCACGCACCCGGCCGACCAGCCGCGTGGCCAGCAGGGAATGCCCGCCGAGGTCGAAGAAGCTGTCGTGGACCCCGATCCCGGGCTGCCCGAGGACGTCGGCGAAGAGCCCGCAGAGGATCTCCTCGCGGGGGGTCTTCGGCTCGCCGCCGTCCCGCGCGGCCACCGGCCACGCCGGCTCGGGCAGCGCGCGCCGGGCGATCTTGCCGTTCCCGTCGACCGGCAGCGCCGGGAGCGGGACCAGGACCGCGGGCACCAGCGCGGCGGGGAGCCTGCTCGCCAAGGCCGTCCGGGCCGCGGCCGGGTCGAAGCCGGCGGCCGGCACCACGTACCCGGCCAGCGACGGCTGGCCCGCGGGATCGGGCCGCACCGCGGCGACGGCGTCGCGCACGCCGTCCAGCGCCTGCAGCGCGGCCTCGACCTCGCCGAGCTCGATGCGCACGCCGCGCACCTTGACCTGGTCGTCGACCCGGCCGAGGTACTCCAGCTCGCCGTCGCGGTTCCAGCGGACCCGGTCACCGGTACGGTACATCCGCGAGCCGGGCTCGCCGAACGGGTTCGCGAGGAACCGTTCGGCGGTGCCGCCGGGCCGGCCGGCGTACCCGCGCGCGACACCCGCGCCGCCGGCGTAGAGCTCACCGGCGACGCCCGGCGGCACGGGCCGCAGGTCCGGCCCCAGCACGTAGAGCCGGGTGTTGCGCACGGGCCGCCCGATCGGGACGACGTCGCCGTGGCCGAGGAACGCGTGCGTGACGTCGTCCGAGCACTCGGTCGGGCCGTAGGCGTTGACCAGGCCGATGTCCGGGAACCGGGCGAGCCACCGGTCGCGCAGGCCGGGCGGGAACGCCTCGCCGGTGACCACCAGCCACCGCAGATCCGCCAGCTCGACGCGCGGGTCCCAGTCGTCGAGGGCCGTGCGCAGCAGCGACGGGACCACCTCGACGACGGACACGCCGTCGGCGTCGGCGACGTCGAACAACCGCCGCGGATCCGCGCGCAGGTCGGCGCCGACGACCCGCACCACCCCGCCGGCCAGCAGCGGCGCGAACATCTGCCACACCGAGATGTCGAAGGTCAGCGGGGCGTTCTGCAGCACGCTGCCGTCCGCGGTCAAGCCGAGGTCCTCGATCTTGGCGAGCAGGTGGTTGACCAGTCCGCCGTCGCAGACCACCACGCCCTTGGGCCGTCCGGTCGAGCCCGACGTGAACAACACGTACGCGGCGTCGTCGGCGCGACGCGGCACCGGCGGGAAGTCCGCCGCGGTCCCGCGCCCGGCGACCACGCGCAGGCCGGGCACGGCCGCGGCGATCTCGGCCGCCCGCGCGTCCGAGGTGGGGGCCAGCAGCCAGCCCGCTCCCGCGTCAGCGAGCATCCCGGCGATCCGCTCGATCGGCGCCGCCGGGTCCACCGGCACGTACGCGCCGCCCGCGGCCCAGACCCCGAGCACCGAACCGGTGAACTCGCGGCCGGCGTCGCCGAGGATCCCGACGACCGCGCCCCGCCCGGGCAGGCTCGCGGCCACGCCCGAGGCGTACGCCCACAGCTCGCGGTAGGTCCAGGTGCCGTCGTCGTCGGCCACCGCCTCCGCGTCGGGTGTCGTGCGCGCGAAGGCCCGCACCCGGGTGGGCACGTCGGCGAACCCGTCGTCGCGGGCGGTGTCGTTCCAGGTGGTCAGGACCCGGTGCCGCTCGGCCGGGTCGAGCACGGTGAACGCGCTGAGCGGGCGGTCCGGGGCCGCGGCCAGCTCGCCGAGCAGCCGCACGAGCCGTCGCGCGATCGCCCGGGCGGTGTCCGGGTCGAACAGGTCGGCCGCGGCCTCGAGGAAGGCCCGGATGCCCGCGGGGGCGCCGTCTCCGGCGTGCTGCTCCCGCATGATGAACATCAGGTCGTAGTCCATCGCCTCGAGGGCCTGCTGCTCGAACCCGGCGTCCAGGCCGGCGAACTCGAACCGGGCCTCGTCGAGGTTCTCGAACTCGAGCATCACCTGGAACAGCGGGTGCCGCGCCGGCGAGCGCACCGGGTTGAGCGCGTCGACGACCCGCTGGAACGGCACGTCCTGGTGGCCGAACGCGGCCAGGTCGGTGCGCCGGACGCGGGCCAGCAGCTCGCGGAACGTCGGGTCGCCGCCGAGGTCGGTGCGCAGGACGAGCACGTTGACGAAGTTGCCGACGACGTCGTCCAGTGCTTCGTCGGTGCGGCCGGCGACGGCGGTGCCGAGCGGGATGTCCGTGCCCGCGCCGAGTTTGCCCAGCAGCACGGCGAGCGCGGCCTGCACGACCATGAACGCCGTGGTGCCGGTCTGCCGCCCGACGGCGGTGACCGCGGCGTGGATCGCCGCGTCGACCTCGAAGTCGAAGCCGTGCCCGCGGTAGGACGGCGTCGCGGGGCGCGGCCGGTCGGCGGGCAGCGCCAGCTCCTCCGGCAACCCGGCCAGCGCGGACTGCCAATAGGCCAGCTGCCGCGCGATCCCGCTGTCCGGATCGGACTGCTCGCCGAGGACCGATCGCTGCCACCACGCGTAATCGGCGTACTGCACCGCCAGCGGTGTCCACTGTGGAGCGTTACCGGCGAGGCGGGCGTGGTAGGCGGCGGCGAAGTCGCGGGCCAGCGGGACGAGCGACCAGCCGTCCACCGCGATCTGGTGCAGCACCAGGACGAACACGTGCTCGTCGGGTGCTTCGGCGAACAACACCGCCCGCAGCGGCAGTTCGGTGGCGGTGTCGAAGCGCTTGGGCACCGACGCGAGGTCCCCGGACGCGCGGACGTCCAAGCGGGCCAGTTCGCGGGCTTCCGCCGGGTCCAGGATCCGCTGCCGCGGTTCGCCGTCGACGACCGGGTAGAGCGTGCGCAGGGACTCGTGCCGCTCGACGACGTCGCCCAGCGCGGCGGCGAACGCCTCGACGTCGAGCTCGCCGCGCAGCCGGATCGCCAGCGGCGGCATCTCGAGGGACGCCGACGGCCCGGCGATCCGGTCCAGGAACCAGAACCGCTCCTGGACCGACGACAGCGGCAGGTCCCGGCCGGAGCGGGGCATCGCCGTCAGCGCGGGCCGGGCCGGGCCCCCGTCGAGCCGTCCGCCGAGCCGTCCGGCGAGTTCCGCGACGGTCGGGGCCTCGAAGACGGCCCGGACGCCCAGGTCGGCCCCGAGCACCGAGCGGATCCGCCCGGCCAGCCGGGTGGCGAGCACCGAGTGCCCGCCGAGGTGGAAGAAGTCGTCCCCGGGGCCGACCGACGGCACCTTGAGCACCTCCGCGACCAGCCCGCAGAGGATCTCCTCGAGCGCGGTCCGCGCGCGGCGGGTGGGCCGGCCCGGGAAGTCCGGCGCGGGCAGCGCCCGGCGGTCCACCTTGCCGTTCGGGGTGAGCGGGAACGCGTCGAGGACGACGAACGCCGACGGCACGCAGTGCTCGGGCAGCCGGGCGGCCACCCGCGCGCGCAGCTCGGCCGGGTCCGCCGCGCCGGTCAGGTAGGCGACCAGCCGCCGGTCGCCGTCGTCGTCGCGGGCGAGCACGACCACGCCGGTGACGCCGTCGTGGCCGGCGAGCACGGCTTCGATCTCGCCGGGTTCGATGCGGAAGCCGCGGATCTTCACCTGGTCGTCGGCGCGGCCGCGGAACTCCAGCTGCCCGGCTCGCCACCGGGCCCGGTCACCCGTGCGGTACATCCGCGTCCCGGGCGGGCCGAAGGGATCGGCGACGAACCGCTCGGCGGTGCGGCCGGGGCGGCGCAGGTAGCCGCGGGCGACCTGCACGCCCGCGAGGTACAGCTCGCCGGTGACGCCGGGCGGCACCGGCCGCAGTGCGGCGTCGAGGACGTAGGCGTCGGTGTTCGCGATCGGCCGTCCGATCGGCGGCGCGTCGTCCTGCGGGCCGTCGACGCGGAAGCCGGTGGCGTTGATCGCGGTTTCGGTGGGGCCGTAGAAGTTGACGACCCCGCGGGTCGCCGCGCGCAGCCGGTTCGCCAGCTCGGCGCCGACCGCCTCGCCGCCGACGATCGCCCGGACCCCGGCGAGCGCGGCGGCGTCCTCTTCGAGCACGTAGTGCCACAGCGCGGGCCCGGCGTCCATCAGCGTGATCCGGGCCGTGCGGATCAGCCGGGTCAGCGCGACCGGGTCCCGGACGGTGTCGCGGCCGGCGACGACCAGGGTGGCCCCGGCGGTGAGCGGCGCGAACAGCTCTTCGAGCGAGATGTCGAACGTCGGCGCCGCCACGGCCAGCACCCGGTCCCCCGGCGCGTGCCCGCAGGTGCGGACGACGTCGGCGATCGCGTTGGCCAGCGCGCGCACCGGCACCACGACCCCTTTGGGCCTGCCGGTCGAGCCGGACGTCGTGATCACGTACGCCGGGTGCTCCGGCAGCACGGTCCGCGGCGGGTCGGTGTCCGGCCGGTCCCCCGCTTCGACGTCACGCAGCACGACGACCGGTCCGGCGCCGTCGATCAGCTCGGCGACGCGGTCCGCGGGGTACCCGGGGTCCACCGGGAAGTAGGCCGCGCCGGCCTTGGCCACCGCGAGCGCGGCGACGACGAGGTCGGCCGAGCGCGGCAGCACGACGGCGACCACCGTCTCCGGCCCGGCCCCGGCGGCGATCAGCCGGTGCGCCAGCCGGTTGGCCCGCGCGGTCAGCTCCCGGTAGGTCAGCGTGGCGCCGTCGTGCTCGACCGCGACGGCGTCCGGCCTGCGCGCGGCCTGGGCCTCGACCAGGTCCACCACCGGCGGGCCCGGCTCGTGCCGCGGCCCGCGGCCGTCGGCCAGGACGGCGTCCCGCCGGGCCGGGGACATCGGCGCGAGCCGGGCCAGTGCCCGGTCCGGCTCGGCGACCACGGCGCGCAGCAGGTCGAGGAGCCGGTCCGCGATCCGGCGCGCGAGGTCGGCGTCGAGGACGTCGGCGCGGTGTTCCAGGCGCAGCCGCAGGCACCGGCCGGGCACCACGGTGAGGCTCAGCGCGTAGTGGGTGGCGTCCCGGGCTTCGGCGGCGCTCACGCGCAGCCCGGCGATCTCGCCGTCGAGGTCTTCGGAGGCCAGGGGGTAGCTCTCGAAGACGAAGGCCGCGTCGAACAGCTCGCCGAGCCCGGCCAGCTGCTGGACCTCCCAGAGCGCGAGGTGCTGGTGCGGCAGGAGGTCGAGCTGCTCGCGCTGCAGCCGGGCCAGTGCGCCGGAGAGGGTGGCGGCGGGATCGAGGCGGACGCGGACGGGCAGGGTGTTGATGAACAGCCCGACCAGGTCTTCGACGCCCTCGACCTCCGGCGGCCGTCCCGCGCTGACCGCCCCGAACACGACGTCGGAGCGGCCGGTGAGCTCGCCGAGCGCGATGGCCCAGCAGCCCTGCAGGACGGTGTTGAGCGTGAGAGCGTTGCTCCGCGCCCACGCGGAGACGTCCGTGGTCAGCTGCTCCGGCACGTCGACGATCAGCGCCTCGGGCAGCTTCGGCTCCCGGAGCTGCCCGGATCCGGCGACGAAAGTGGGCTCGGCGAGGCCGTCGAGGGCGGTGCGCCACGCCTGCTCGGCCGCGGGACGGTCCTGCTCGCGCAGCCACTTCAGGTAGGCGCGGTGGTCCGGCACCGGCGGGACGAGCTGGCCGGCGTAGAGGGCGAAGAGGTCTCGCAGGATCAGCGGCATCGACCAGCCGTCGGTGAGGACGTGGTGGTTGGTCGAGACGAACCGGTACCGCCGGTCGGCCAGGCGGATCAGCAGGAACCGCAGCAGCGGCGGGTTCTCGACGTCGAACGGCCGGCCGCGCTCGTCGTCGACGACGGCCTCCGCTTCGCCTTCCCGGCCGCGAAGGTCGATCTCGCGCCACGGAAGCCGCGCGCGGGCCGGGACGACCTGCACGGGCGCACCGGAGCGACGGCGACGGAAGCAGGCGCGCAGCGGGGCGTGCCGGTCGAGCAGCGCCTGCCCGGCGGCGCGGAGGGCACCGGGATCGAGGTCGCCTTCGAGGTCGACGACGAGCTGGACGTGGTAGACGTCGGCCCCGCCCAGCGCGGCGTGGTAGAGGAGGCCCTCCTGCAACGGGGTGAGCGGGAGGATGTCCTGCAGTCCGTCGGTCGTCACAGCGATCCCTTCCCCGCGTCGCCCGGCGCGCCGCGCCGGGAAAGCCCATCCGGCCACCGCAGCGGCGGGTTCTCCCGCCATCCTCGGTCGGTCACAGCGATTCCTCCCATGCGAGTCCGGCGGCGAGCTCGTCCAGCTCGTCGTCGCCGAGTGAGGTCAACGTGAGTTCGGCCGGTCCCGCCTC
The DNA here is from genome assembly GCF_046548975.1 of Amycolatopsis sp. lyj-346. Classification (NCBI taxonomy): domain Bacteria; kingdom Bacillati; phylum Actinomycetota; class Actinomycetes; order Pseudonocardiales; family Pseudonocardiaceae; genus Amycolatopsis; species Amycolatopsis sp. lyj-346. The sequence continues at coordinate 298,797 of NZ_JAJPWT010000006.1, read as the reverse complement.
CGGGACCGCCGTCAGCAGGGCCTCCAGCGCCGTCAGCCAGCGGTGGGCGAGCTCGCCACCGCCGGTCAGCGCCGGGGCCCAGATCCACTCCGCCGCCAGGCGGTCGCCCTCGATCGCCGTGTTGACCGCCAGCGCGTGCGCCAGTGGCATGCCGGGGTCCGCTTCCGGCACCGGGGCGGGCTCGGCGGCCCACTCCCCGTCCGCGGCCGCGGCGAACCGGCCGAGGTAGTTGAAGCCGATCTGCGGTACCGGCAGCTCCGCCAGGCCGGAATCCGGGTCGAGGTGGCGCAGGATGCCGTAGCCGATCCCGTTGCCCGGCACCGCGCGCAGCAGCTCCTTCGTGCGGCGCAGGCCGCCGGGCTCGAGCCGGACGGGGTACACGCTGGTGAACCAGCCGACCGTCCGGGACAGGTCGGCTCCGTCCACCAGCTGCTCCCGGCCGTGGCCTTCCAGCGCCACCAGCTGCGGCCGCCCCAGCGCGTCGGCGAGCGCGGTCAGCAGCAGCTCCCGGACGTCGGCGTGCGGGTGGGCCAGCAAGACCGCCGTCTGCTCCGCCGTCAGTTCCAGCCGCAGCCGCCGGGCGGTGGCCACGGTGTCGCGGCCCGGGTCGAGCGGCCGGTGACCGAGCGCCGGATCCGGTCCACTGTGGACCGACTGCCAGTACTCCGCCTCGTCCGGTTTCGCCGCGGCGAGCAGCTCGGCCCACTGCCGCAACGGCGTCCCGACCGGCTGCAGCTCCCGGCCGTGCCAGGCCGCCGCCAGGTCCTCCCGCAGGATCCGCCACGAGACGCCGTCCACGACGAGGTGGTGCAGCACCAGCAGGAGCTTCCCCGGCCGGGCACCGGCGTCGAACCAGACCGCCCGCAGCACCTCGCCTTCCCACGGGTCCAGCTCCGCACGGGCCGCGGCCCCGTACCGTTCGAGCTCGGGCGGGAAACCGGTGACCCGGCGCAGGTCGACCGGAACCGTCCCTTGTGGACGTACCTGGAGCTCCCAGTCCCCGGTCACCCGCAGCCGCAGGGCGTCGTGGTGGTCGACGAGGGCCTGCAGCACCGCACGGAGGCGGTCCGGATCGGCGCCGGACGGCGTGCTGAACACCATCGCCTGGTTGAACCCGGCGACCGGCCCGCCGTGGTCGCGCAGCCACGCGACGATCGGCGTGCGCCCGACGGGGCCGGTGCCGTCCACCCGCGGCAGCGCGAGCGCCGGTCCGGCGACCTCGGCCATGCCACGCGCGGTGCGGGCGAGCAGGACGTCCCGCGGGGTCAGTGCCCAGCCGGCCCGGCGGGCCCGCGCGACCACCTGCAACGCGGTGATGCTGTCGCCGCCGAGGTCGAAGAAGCTGTCGTCGGCGCCGACGGACGCCAGCCCGAGGACGTCGGCGAGGACGCCGCACAACGCCTGTTCCGCATCGGTGTCCCCGGCCGCGGTCCCGGTGGTGAACACGGGGTCCGGCAGCGCGGCGCGGTCCAGCTTCCCGTGCGGGGTCCGCGGCAGTTCCGCCAGCACGGTGACCGCCGCGGGCACCAGGTGCCCGGGCAGCCGGGCACGCAGGTCTTCGCGCACCGCCACCGGATCCGCGTCCCCGGTGACGTAGGCCAGCAGCCGCCCGGAGCGAACGATCACGGCGGCCTGGGTGACGCCGTCGTGCGCGGTGAGCGCGTGCTCGACCTCGCCCGGCTCGACGCGGAAGCCGCGGATCTTCGCCTGCCGGTCGGCGCGGCCGAGGAAGCGCAGCTCACCGCGGCCGGTCCACGCGGCGAGGTCGCCGCTGCGGTAGAGCCGGGCCCCGGGCGGGCCGAACGGGTCGGCGACGAACCGGGCCGCGGTCGGCGCCGGGTCGCGGTAGCCGCGGGCCACCTGGGCACCGCCCAGGTAGAGCTCGCCGGGCACGCCCGGGGGCACCGGCCGGAGCCAGGGGTCGAGGACCCGGGCCGTCGTGTTGTCCAGGGGACGGCCGATGGTCACCGCGGTCCCCGGCGCGAGCGGCTCGGTGACGGTGACGGTGACCGTCGTCTCGGTGGGGCCGTAGGCGTTCACCATCCGGCGGCCCGGCGCCCAGCGGACGGCGAGCTCCGCCGGGCACTCCTCGCCGGCCACGACCAGCGTGATGCCCTCGGGCAACCGCGGCACGGTGGCCAGCACCGCCGGCGGCAGCACGACGAAGCCCGCGCGCGTGTCCTCGACGAGCCGGGCGAGGGATTCGCCGGCGACGCGTTCGCCCGCCGACGGCATGACCAGCGCCGAACCGGTCAGCAGGGTCGCGAAGAGCTCGCCGAGCGCGGCGTCGAAGCCGAGCGGCGCGAACTGCAGCACCCGGGTACCCGGCCCGAGACCGAACCGCCGGTGGTGGTCGGCCACCAGCGCGATCACGTTGCGGTGCTGGACGACCACGCCCTTCGGCGTCCCGGTCGAGCCCGAGGTGTAGACGACGTACGCGGCATTGTCCGGCGTCAGCGGCGCGAGCCGGTCTTCGTCGGTCGGTGCCTGCGAGGAGGCCGGCCGCGCTTCGAGGTCGTCGAGGACTTCGGGCGTCACGACGAGGACCGGCTCCGCATCACGCAGCAGGTGGGCGATGCGGTCCTCCGGGTAGGCCGGGTCGACGGTGAGCACGGCCGCGCCGGCCTTGAGGACGGCCAGCACCGCGACGACCAGCCCGGTCGACGGCGGCAGCAGCAGGGCCACGACCCGTTCGGGGCGGGCTCCGGCGCCGATGAACCCGTGCGCCAGGCGGTTCGCCCGCTCGTCCAGCTCGGCGTAGCCGGTTTCGGTGCCGTCGCCGAGCACCGCGAGCCGCTCGCCGGCCCGGCTCGCCTGGTACTCGAACACGCCGGGGACGGTGCACGCGGGCAGCTCCCGGCGTGCTCCGCCGGCGCCGGTGCCGTCGGCGAGGTCGACGGTCCCGGCCACCGCACCGGGTGCGGCCGTCACGGCGGCGAGGAGCCGGAGAAGCCGATCGGCCAGCGCCTGCGCGGTGGCGCGGTCGAAGAGGTCGGTGTCGAACTCCAGGTAGCCCTGCAGGCCGTCGCCGGTGGGCGTGAAGGAGAAGGCGAGGTCGCACTTGGCGGTGCCCGAGGCGACCGGCACCGCGGTCGCCGTGAGCCCGGGCAGGTCCAGCCGCGGCTCGGGGGCGTTCTGGAACGCGAGCAGCACCTGGAACGGCGACGCGACCCGCCCGGACGGCAGGTCCTGGTGGGCCAGCGCGGCGAGGTCGGCTTCGCGCACCCTGGCCAGCAGCTCCCGGAACGTCGGGTGGCCGGACAGGTCCGTCCGCAGCACCAGCGTGTTGACGAACAGGCCGACGAGGTCGTCGAGGCCGCCGGCGGACCGGCCCGCGACCGGCGTGGCGATCGGGATGTCCGTGCCCGCGCCGTGCTTGGCGAGCAGCAGGGCCAGCGCGGCGTGCACGACCATGAACGCGGTCGTCCCGCTCGCCGCCGCGAGCGCCGTGACGGCGTCGTGCAGGGCAGGCTCCACCCGGAAGGCCACGACGTCACCGCGCCGGGTGGCCGCGGCCGGGCGCGGCCGGTCCGCGGGCAGGCGGATCTCTTCCGGCAGCCCGTCGAGCGCTTCGCGCCAGAACGCCTCCTGGCCGCTCAGGTCCAGAGTGCGTTGCCAGAGCGCGTAATCGGCGTACTGCACGGGCAGCGGAGTCCACTGAGGACACTCCAGGCGCACGCGGGCGGCGTAGGCGTGGGAGAGGTCGCTCGCCAGCGGGCCGAGCGACCAGCCGTCGGCGGCGAGGTGGTGCACGACGAGGTGCAGGACGTGCTCGGTGCCGGAAAGGGCGAACAGCCGGGCCCGGATCGGCAGGTCGCGGCCGAGGTCGAACGGCCGCGCCGCGCAGGCCGCCGTCTCGCGGTCCAGCTCGGCTTCCGCCACGGCCACCACCGGCAGGTCCGGGACGGCGTCGAGGATCACCTGGTGCGGCACGCCGTCCGTCTCGGCGATGACCGTGCGCAGGCTCTCGTGCCGGGCGACGACGTCCGCGAGCGCCGCGTGCAGGGCGCCGCGGTCCAGCTCGCCGGAGAGCCGGATGGCGGCCGCGATGTGGTACGCCGCGGACCGGCCCGTGATGCGCTGCTCGGCCCACATCCGTTCCTGCGACGGCGAGAGCGGCAGCCGCTCCGGCCGCGCACCCGGCTGGGGGTTCCGGGCCGGGACTTCCGCGGCGGTCCGGACGACCACGGCGGCCAGCTCGGCGGGGGTGGGTGCCTCGAACAGCGCCCGCACCCCCAGCTCGACCCCGAATTCGGCCCGCACCTTCCGCACCAGCGACGCGGCGAGCAGCGAATGCCCGCCGATGCCGAAGAAGCCGTCGTCGGCCGACACGCGCTCGGCGCCGAGCACTTCGGCGAACAGCGTGCACAGCCGTTCCTCGGCGGGTGAGCGCGGCGCGAGCCCGGTGCCCGCCGCGAACTCCGGCGCGGGCAGCGCCGCCCGGTCGACCTTGCCGTTGCCAGTCAGCGGCAGGGCGCCGAGGACGACGAACGCGGCGGGCACCAGGTGTTCCGGCAGGCGGTGCCCGGCCCACTTCCGCAGGTGCCCGGTGTCGAGTGGCCGTCCGCCGGCCGGGACGACGTAGGCGACCAGGCAGTTTTCCCCGCGGGCGTCGGGCCGGGCCACGACGGTGACCTCGCCGATCGCGTCGTGCCCGGCCAGCACGGTCTCGGCTTCCGACGGCTCGACGCGGAAGCCGCGGATCTGCACCTGGTCGTCGGCGCGGCCGGCGAACTCCAGCTCGCCCGCGGCGGTCCAGCGGACGAGGTCCCCGGTCCGGTACATCCGCTCACCCGCGGGCCCGAACGGGCAGGCGACGAACCGCCCGGCCGTGAGCCCCCGCCGGTTCAGGTAGCCACGGGCCAGGCCCGGTCCGGCCAGGTACAGCTCACCGGTGGTCCCGGTGCCGACGGGTTCGAGCCGGTCGTCGAGCACGTGCACGCGCGTGCCGGGCAGCGGGCCGCCGAGCGGGCTCCCGGTCGCCGCCGCGTCCAGGAGCCGGTAGGTGGCGTGGACGGTCCCTTCGGTGATGCCGTACATGTTGACCAGCTGCGGGGCGCCGTCCGCGGACCGCCGGAACCAGCCGGCCAGCTTGCCGGTCTGCAGCGCTTCGCCGCCGAGGACCACCGTGCGCACGGAAAGGTCTTCTTCGGCGCCGTCACCCGCGACGAGCTGCAGGAAGGCCGACGGCGTCTGGCTGAGCACGGTGACCCGCTCGGCGGCCAGCAGCTTGCGCAGGTCCCACGGCGAGCGCGCGGTCTCGCGCGGCACGACGACGACCCGGCCGCCGTGCAGCAGCGCACCCCACAGCTCCCAGACGGAGAAGTCGAAGGCGTACGAGTGGCAGAAGCTCCACACCTGGTCCGGGCCGAACTCGAACCGGCCCGCCGTGGCGCGGAAGAGCCCCACGACGCTGCCGTGCGTGACCAGGACGCCCTTGGCACGGCCGGTCGACCCGGACGTGTAGATCGCGTAGGCGAGGTTCCCCGCACGGACGGTCACCCCGGGGTCGGTGGGTTCGAGGGCGGCGAGGCGGGCCCGCACCTCGGGGTCGTCGAGCAGCAGGCGCGGGCCGTCCAGCGCGACGGCCGTGGTCGTGACGACCAGTGCGGGCCGCGCGTCCGCCAGCACGTGGTCCCGGTGCCCGGCCGGGTGATCGACGTCGAGGGGCAGGTACGCCGCGCCGGTCTTGAGCACCGCGAGGACGGCGGCCACCTGGTCCGCCGACCGCGGCAGGGCGAGGGCGACCAGCCGCTCGGGCCCGGCGCCTTCGGCGATCAGCAGCCGGGCGAGCCGGTTGGCCCGCGCGTCGAGGGCGCGGTAGCTCAGTTCCGCTTCACCGCTGGTGACGGCGATGCGGTCGGCACCCCAGCGCCGGACCTGCTCGCCCCACAGTTCGGTCAGGGTCGCGGTCTCGGCGGGGACCGCGGTGCCGGTCCACTCGGCAGGCACCGCCTGCCGCCGCGGCCCGGCCGGCGGGGCCTCGCCGGGCAAGAGCGCGGCCAGCGCCGCCGGGGTGGGCGCGTCGAAGACGTCCCGGATCGTCAGTTCCGCCCCCAGCTTCGCGCCGATCCGGGCGACCAGCCGGGTGGCCGTGAGCGAGTGCCCGCCGAGCCGGAAGAAGTCGTCGTCCGCGCCGGCCGCGGGCAGGCCGAGCACCTCGGCGAACACCTCGCACAGTGCCGCTTCCCGCGGGGTCCGGGGCGGGCGGCCGATCGGCACCGCCGGCGGCTCGGGCAGCGCCGCCCGGTCCAGTTTCCCGTGCGGGGACAGGGGAAAGCGGTCGAGGACGACGAACGCGGCAGGCACCATGGCGTGCGGGAGCGCGCCGGCGGCGTGCGCCCGCAGGGTCTCCTGGCCGGCCTCCCCCACGACGTAGGCGACGAGCTGCCGGTCTCCCCCGGCGGCCGTCCGGGCCACGACGACGGCGTCGGCGACGCCGTCGTGCTCGCGCAGCACCGCCTCGACCTCGGCGGGCTCGACGCGGACACCGCGGATCTTGACCTGGTGGTCGGTGCGGCCGAGGTACTCGAGCTCGCCGTCGCGGTTCCGGCGGGCGCGGTCGCCGGTGCGGTACATCCGCGCGCCCGGCTCGCCGAAGGGGCAGGCCACGAACCGCTCCGCGGTGAGGTCCGGGCGCCCGTGGTAGCCGCGGGCCAGCTGGACACCCCCGAGGTACAGCTCGCCCGCCACGCCGGGCGGCACCGGCCGCAGCCGCTCGTCGAGCACGTACGCCTGCGTGTTCCACACCGGACGGCCGATGGGGACGGTGGTGACCGCGCCGGGCGGCGACGTCCACGCGGTGACGTCGATCGCGGCCTCGGTCGGCCCGTAGAGGTTGTGCAGCCCGGCGTCCAGGGTCCGGTGGACCTCGTCGCGCAGCGCCACGGAAAGCGCCTCGCCGCTGGTGTACACGCGGCGGAGCCCGGTGCCGGCGGCTTCGGGCAGGAACTCCCGCAGCATCGACGGGACGAAGTGGACGTCGGTGACACCTTCGCGGCGGATCACCTCGGCCAGGTAGGCGGGATCGCGGTGCCCGCCGGGCCGGGCGACGACCAGCGTCGCCCCGGTGATCAGCGGCAGGAAGAACTCCCAGACGGAAACGTCGAAGCCGCACGAGGTCTTCTGCAGGAAGCGGTCCGAAGAGGACAGCCCGTAGGCGTCCCGCATCCACAGCAGCCGGTTCGCCAGTGCCGCGTGCGGCACCAGGACGCCCTTGGGTTTGCCCGTCGAGCCCGAGGTGTAGAGCAGGTAGGCCGCGCCGGAGCCGGGCACGCGGACGGGCGGAGCGGCCTCCGGTTCCCCCGGTTCCCCCGGCGCCGCCGAGACGTCGAGCCGTCGCAGCTTCGGGTCCACTGTGGAGGGCAGCGGGCCCGGCCGGCCCGCGCTGTCGATCAAGACCACCGGAGCGGCGTCGGCGAGCAGGTGCGCGACGCGCTCGGCCGGGTACTCGGGGTCGATCGGCAGGAAGGCCGCACCGGAGTGCAGGACCGCCAGCAGCGCGACGACCAGGTCCACCGACCGCGGCAGCAGCACCGCGACCACCGTCTCCGGCCCGGCGCCCGCCGCCGTCAGCCGGCCGGCCAGCCGGGCGGCCCGCGCGGTCAGGTCGGCGTAGCTGACCTGCTCGCCCTCGAAGACGACCGCGGTCGCGTCCGGCGTCGCCGCGGCCTGGGCGGTGACGAGGCCGGGCACGGTCACCGGCGGCACCGGGTGGTTCGTCGCGTTCCAGCCGCGCAGGACGAGTTCGCGCTCGTGCGGTTCGAGGACGTCGAACGTGCCGACGCGCTGCGCCGGACCGGCGACCACGGCGGCCAGCACGCGCCGCAGCCGGGCGGCGATCCCGTTCGCGGTGGTGTGGTCGAACAGGTCCGCGCTGTACTCGAACGAGGCCTCGATGCCCGCGGGGATCCCGGCGTCGTAGCGCTCCTGGTACTCCACGAGCAGGTCGAACTTGGCGGTCCCGGTCGGCACCCGCTCGGCCACCGCCCCCGGGACGACCGGCTCGGCCTGGGCGACGAGCATGACCTGGAAGAGCGGGTTGCGCGACAGCGACCGCACCGGGTTCAGCGCGTCGACGACCAGTTCGAACGGGACGTCCTGGTGCGCGAACGCGGCCAGGTCGAGCGCACGCACCCGGCCCAGCAGCTCCTCGAACGAGGGGTCGCCCGAGACGTCGGTGCGCAGGACCAGGGTGTTGACGAAGAAGCCGGCCAGGTCGTCGAGCGCCGGATCGGGCCGTCCGGCGACCGCGGTGCCGATCGGGACGTCGGTGCCGCCGCCGAGGTTCGCCAGCAGGACGGCGAGGGCGGCCTGCAGGACCATGAACACCGTCGCCCCGGCGTCCCGGGCGAGCCGGACCAGCTCCGCGTGGGTCGCGGCATCGATGTCCAGCGGCACGCGGCCGCCCGCCAGGGACAGCGTCGGCGGGCGGGGCCGGTCGAACGGCAGGGCCAGCTCGTCCGGCACCCCGGCGAGGGTGGCGCGCCAGAAGTCCAGCTGCCGGCGCACGGGACTGTCCGGATCGGACTCCGAGCCGAGCATTTCCCGTTGCCACAGCGTGAAGTCCGGGTACTGGACGGCGAGCTCCGGCAGGTCGGGGGCCGCCCCCGCGGCACGGGCCCGGTACGCCGTCACCAGGTCGCGGGCGACCGGCGCCCACGACATGGCGTCCCCGGCGATGTGGTGGACGACCAGCAGCAGCGCGTGGTCCCCCGCCGGCAGGCGGAACAGCCGGGCCCGCAGCGGCAGGTCGGCGGCCAGGTCGAACGGCCGGTGCAGGAACTCCGACGTGGCGGCGCCGAGGTCGCCGTCCGTGATCGGCACGACGTCGAGCGGCAGCCGTTCGCGGGCCGCCGCCGGGTCGAAGACGTGCTGGTACGGCGAACCGCCGTCGACCGGGAACGCCGTGCGCAGGCTTTCGTGCTGGGCGACGACGTCACCCAGCGCGGCACGCAGGGCCGGCGCGTCGACCGGCCCGGACAGCCGCAGCAGCGTCGGCACGTGGTACGCCGAACCCGCTTCGCCGAGCTGGTCGAGGAACCACAGGCGCCGCTGCGCGAACGACAGCGGGATCCGGGCCGGCCGGTCGGCCGCGCGCAGGGGCGGGCGGGACGACGCCGTCGCGCCGAACGTCTCGGCCAGTCCCGCCACCGTCGGGTGCTCGAACACCGCCGACACCGGCAGGTCGGCCCCGAACACGGCGCGGATCCGGCCCACCAGCCGGGTCGCCGTCAGGGAGTGCCCGCCGAGTGCGAAGAAGCTGTCGCGGATCCCGGCCGCGGGCTGCCCGAGGACGTCGGCGAAGATCCCGCAGAGGATCTCCTCGCGCGGGTTCCGAGGCTGGTCGCCGCGGACCGGCCAGACCGGCTCCGGCAGCGCCCGCCGGTCGACCTTGCCGTTGCGGTCCACCGGCACGCGGTCCACGACGGTGAGCACCGCGGGCACCAGCGCGGCGGGCAGGTTCCGCGCCAGCGCCGCCCGCGCCGCGGCCGCGTCGAACGCGGCCACCGGGACGACGTAGCCGGCCAGCGCCGCCTGCCCCGCCGGGTCGCGCCGGAGCGCCACGGCGGCGTCGCGGACGCCGTCCAGCGCGCGGAGCGCCGCTTCGACCTCGCCCGGCTCGATCCGCACGCCGCGGACCTTCACCTGGTCGTCGACGCGGCCCAGGTACTCGAGCTCGCCGGTCCAGCGGACCCGGTCGCCCGTGCGGTACATCCGCGCTCCCGGCGGCCCGAACGGGTTCGCGACGAACCGCTCGGCCGTCGGACCGGGCTTGCCCGCGTACCCGCGGGCGACGCCGGTGCCGCCGACGTACAGCTCACCGGCCACCCCCGGCGGGACCGGGCGCAGCTCCGGGCCGAGGACGTACAGCTGCGTGTTGCGGACGGGGAGCCCGATCGGCACCGGGCCGCCGGAGCTCAGGACGGCGTGCGTGACGTCGTCGGAGCACTCCGTCGGGCCGTAGGCGTTCATCAGGCCGGTGTGCGGGAAGCGGGTCAGCCAGCGGTCGCGCAGGTCCGGCGGGAACGCCTCGCCGGTGACGACCAGCCAGCGCAGGTCCGGCAGGGCCACGTCGCGGACGTCGAGGGCGGTGCGCAGCACGGACGGGACGACTTCGACCACCGAGAGCCGCTCGGCGGCCGCCAAGCCGAACAACGCGCCGGGGTCCGCCCGCAGCCCGGACCCCACGACCCGCACCCGGCCGCCCACCAGCAGCGGCGCGAACATCTGCCACACCGAGATGTCGAAGGTCAGCGGCGCGTTCTGCAGCACACTGTCCACAAGGGACAAGCCGAGCGCGTCGACCTTGGCCTGCAGGTGGTTCACCATGCCGCCGTCGGCCACGACGACACCCTTGGGCCGCCCGGTCGAGCCGGACGTGAACAGCACGTAGGCGGCGTCGTCGGCAGTCCGGGGCACCAGCGGGAAAGCACCGGCCGGGCCGCGTCCGGTCACCACGCGCAAGCCGGGCACCGCGGCGGCGAGCGCCTCCGCCCGTGCGCGCAGGCGTTCGGTGGTCACCAGCCACCGGGCGCCGCAGTCGGCGAGCATCCCGGCGGCCCGCTCGGCCGGGCCGTCCGGGTCGACGGGCACGTAGGCCCCGCCGGCGCTCCAGACGCCCAGGACCGCCCCGGTGAATTCGCAGCCGGGACCGGCGAAGACCCCGGCCACCCCACCCCGGCGCAGGCCCGCCCCGGCGAGCCCGGTGCCCACGGCCGCCGCGAAGTCCCGGAGCTCGCCGTAGGACCAGGTGCCGTCGTCGTCGGTCACCGCGACCGTCTCCGGCGCGACGGCGGCGACGTCGTCGATGCGGCCCAGCAGCTCGCCGGCACCGGTCACCTCGTGGCGCGCACCGGCCGGGTGCCCGGTCACCGGCCCGGCGTCGAGGCGGGCCAGTGGCTCGTCCGGGCCCAGGCCGGCGAGGTCGGCCAGGAACGCCACGAACCGGGTGGCGTGCGCGGCGAGCTCGTCCTGGCGGTACCGCGCCGGGTTGGCGTTGACGTTGACCGCGAGGTCACCGGCGGGGGTTTCGCCCGCGATGAACTCGATGTCGTCGACGGGGCCGGTGGACAGCTCGTGCGCGGTGGCGCGGCAGCCGCCGAAGGTGCGTTCCGCCCCCAGGCCGAGGATGTTCACGGTCGGGCCGAACGGGCGCGGGTCGCCGGACAGGCCGACGTGGTCGCGCACCCGCTGCCCGCGGTAGCGCTGGTGCCGCACGGTCCGCCGGATCTCCGCCGCCGCCGCGGTGACGAGGTCCCCGCGGGTCATCGACGGCCGGACCGGCACGGGCAGCGGCAGCGAGTTCGCCACCATGCCGGGCACGGACCGCGCCGCCGCGCCCTTGCGGGCGGTGGTCAGCAGGGTCAGCAGGACGTCCGTGGTGCCCGCCATCCGCTGGACGTAGGCCGCCGTCGCCGCGATGAGCAGTTCGGGCAGCGCCACCCGGGCGTCCCACGCCGCCGCCTTCAGCTTCTCCGTGGCTTCGGCGGGCAGCCGCACGGACTCGCGGATGAAGTCGGCGGCGGGTGCCGGGGCCCGGGCCGACAGCGTCGTCGGCTCGGGGACGTGCGGGAACCGGTCCGTCCACATCAGCCGATCGCGCTCGTGGCGCGCGGAATCCGCGTGGTAGGCGACGTCGTCGTCGACAAGCAGCCGCAGGGGCGGCAGGACGTGCCCATCGGGTGCGGCGTCGTACAGCTCGGTGACGCGCCGGAAGAGCAGGCCCTGGCTGAAGCCGTCGGAGACCAGGTGGTGCGCGCACAGGTAGAACAGGTGGTGCCCGGGGGCGACCCGGAGCAACGCGCACCGCGGGAGCAGGGGTGCGGTCAGGTCGAAGGGGGTGCGCAGGTCGGCCCGCATCCACGCGTCGGCCGCCTCGCGGGTCAGGTCGAGCAGCACCACGTCGGGCTCGGCGGCCACGACGAGCTGCCGCGGCTCGCCGTCCCCGGCGGTGAACACCACACGCAGGCACTCGGCCTCCCGGAGCATGGCCCGCACCGCGGCGGTCCACCGCCCGGTGTCGAGCGGGCCGCGGATGTCGTAGAACCCGGCGACGTTGAACACCGCGTTGCCCGGCTCGCGCACACAGCGCCGCCACAGCTCGGCCTGCGCGGCAGTCAGCGGCAATGCGGTCTCGGGGTTCACGGCACTCCTCTCGAGCGGTGCGGGCCGCCAGTATCGGGAGCGCGCGACTGGCAAACCGCAAAAGCGGGCTTGGCGCCATGCCAGTGGCGGCCCGGCGAGGATCGGAGGCATCCGCCAGGAAAGGGGTCCGAAGTGGACGCGGTCGTCGAGACCAGCCGGCTGGGCAAGCGCTATCCCGGCCACGAGGCCCTGCGCGGCGTCGATCTGCACGTACCGGCCGGAACCGTGCTGGGCCTGCTGGGCCACAACGGGGCCGGCAAGACCACCACCGTCCGCATCCTCGCGACGCTGCTGGCGCCCGGCAGCGGGTCCGCGCGCGTCGCCGGGTTCGACGTCGTCCGCTCGCCGCGGGAGGTCCGGCGCCGGATCGCGCTCGCCGGCCAGTACGCCGCGGTCGACGCGCAGCTCACCGGCCGCGAAAACCTCGTCCTGCTGGGCAAGCTGCTGCGGCTGGGCAAGCGGGGCGCCCGCGCGCGGGCGGGCGAGCTGCTGGACCGGTTCGGCCTCACCGCCGCCGCGGACCGGCCGGCGGGCACCTACTCGGGCGGGATGCGCCGACGGCTCGACCTGGCGTGCTGCCTGATCACCCGGCCTGCGGTGGTGTTCCTCGACGAGCCGAGCGCCGGGCTGGACCCGGCGAGCAGGCACCTGCTGTGGGCGGAGGTCCGGGCGCAGGTCCGCGACGGCGTCACCGTGGTCTTGACCACCCAGTACCTCGAGGAGGCCGACCAGCTGGCCGATCGGGTCGTGGTCCTCGGCTCCGGTGCCGTCGTCGCCGACGGCACCCCGGAGGAGCTGAAGCGGAAGGTCGGTGGCGAATGGCTGGGCATCACGCTGGCGGAGCCGGCCGACGTCCCGTCCGCGGTGGCCGCCCTCGGCCCGGCGGCCACGGACGCCGACCCCGCGGCCGGCCGGCTCTCCCTCCCCCTCGACGACGGCATGGCCACGGTGGCCGCGGCCGCGGCCGCGCTGAACCGGGCCGGGCTGGCGGTGGCCGATTTCGCCGTCCGCCGTCCGTCCCTCGACGACGTGTTCCTCGCGCTCACCGGAAAGGAGCAGCCCGCATGATGTTCACCGAAACGGCCGCCCTCACCGGACGGCGGCTGCTGCGGCTGCGCCGGTCGCCCGGCGAGCTGCTGGCCGTCACGCTGACGCCGGTGACGATGGTGATCGTCATGGGTTACCTGCTCGACAAGACGATCGTGATGCCCGGCGGCGCCGGCTACCTCGACTTCATGATGGCCGGGGTCGGCGCCCAGGTGGCGCTGGCGTGCTTCGGCACGAGCGCCATCGCCATGGCGGACGACCTGCGCGGCGGCCTGGTCGACCGGTTCCGGTCCCTGCCGATCGGCCGCGTGCCGGTGCTGCTCGCCCAGTCGCTGTGCGACCTGCTGCTCACGGCGGCGGGCATCGCCATCGCTTCGGCCGTCGGCTGGCTGCTCGGCTGGCGCGTCCACACGGGGATCCTGCCCGGCCTCGCCGGGTTCGGGCTGCTGCTCGCGCTGGCGTTCCTGCTGTCCTGGACCGGGATCCTGGCCGGGTTGTGGTTCCGCAGCGCGCCCACGGTCGGCTCGATCTCCGGCCTGGTGCTGGTGGTGGGCTCGTTCGTGTCGACGGCGTTCGTCCCGCCCGACGGCCTGCCGGGCTGGCTGCGCACGATCGTGTCGTGGAGCCCGGTGAGCACGGTGTCGACGGCGTGCCGCCGCCTGTGGGGCAACCCGGTGGCGGACGCGGGCATCGGCCTCCCGGTCGTCCACCCGCTCCCGGTGGCGCTGGTCTCGATGGCGGTCCTGCTGGCCGTCGTCATCACGGCGGCCTGGCGGGTCTTCCGCTCGGCCGCGGCGGAAACCCGTTGAGGAGAAGCGTTGAGGAGAGCGTTGTGAATGTCGTCGAATCCGCGGTGAACACCACGACCGCCCCGCCACCGCTGGCGCTCGCCGGGCCGGGAGAACCGGTCTCGGCGATCTGCGACCGGTTCTTCGCCCACGGCGGCGGTGGCCGGGTGACCCCGCCCGTGCCGGGGCCGCAAGCGGACCTGTCGGTCGGCGAGCTGCTCGGGATGCGGTCCGGCTGAGCCGGGGTGCGCGGGTCAGGCCGTTCCGCTGCGGTCGGTGCCGGAAACGGTCAGCCGGCCCTCGATGCTGGCCGTCGCCAGGTCGAGGCGTGAGCGGCAGCCCGTCTTCGCGAACAGCCGCGTCAGGTGGCTCTCCACCGTCTTTTCGCTGATCTGCAGCGTTCCGGCGATCTGGCGGTTCGTCAGCCCCTGCTGGATCAGGCCGATGACGCGCAGCTCGGCGGGCGACAGGTCGTCCGAAGCACCGGGCCGGCGGGGCGGGGGCACGCCGAGCTCGCGCATCCGCGCCTTGATCGTCATGCGCAGCAGGTCACCGCCCAGGCGCCGGGCGATGTCGTAGGCCTCGTGCAGCCACGGGCGCGGTTCGTCGGCGACGGACGCGGCGATCAGGCACGCCAGCATCAGCTCGCCCTGGTTCTCGTGGTTGCGCACGGCCTCGACGGCGGAGCGCGCGCTCGCGAGGTCCCGTTCGGCCAGGCCGGCGACCATGAGATCGGCCATCTTCAGCCGCCGCCCGCCGTAGCGCCGGTACCACCGGCCGGCCAGCGTCCGCAGCTCGGCCACCTTTTCGTCGTGGCAGGCCTGTGATTCCAGCATCGCCAGCCGCACGAGCAGCCAGTGCAGCCCGATGACGTTGCCCCGATCGGCCGCCTCCGCCGCGGCGGCGTAGCCCCGCCAGCCCGTTTCGATGGCTTCGGGCAGCCGGCCGCTGCGCCACAACAGCCCGCACTCGGCCCAGGTCGCCAACGCGGGGAACGGGCAATCGCCGACGGCGGCCAGCCAGTCGGCGGCGAGCCGCGCTTCTCCGGCGCCCGACAGGATTTCCGCGGCGAACAGCCGGGCCAGGCCGTGGCCGGGCGTGCTCGGCCGCCCGCTCAGTTCGAGCGCCCGGCACGCGGACAGCACCTCGACCCACGTGCCGCGGTGGTAGCCGGTGATCACGCGGTGGTACAGGGCGAGCGGCCCGTCGTCCGGGGCACCGTATTCGTCGCCGAACAGGAAGCCGAACAGGGCCACGAGATCGTGCCGGCCCGTCCAGATCTCGAGCTGATCCCGCATCGGCGCGGCGTCGGGAGCGTCGCCGAGCCGGAACCCGCCGAACGCGGCCACCAGCCCGTCGAAACTCATGACGTCGCGGCCTTCGAACCACCGCCCGGCGAATTCGAGCGGCGCACGGCAGGCCGGCTCGGCCGCCAGCCGTTCCGTCACGGCCCGCGGCACCGGAACACCGGTGTGCAGGGCGGCGAGCGCCGCGGCGACGGCGAGTTCGTGCTCCTGCCCGGTGGGAACCCCGCCGTCCACGGTCTCGGCGACGACCTCCCGCAGCCAGTCGTACCGGCCGAGGCGCACCAGCAGCCGCAGCAGCGACCGCGTCAGCTCGGGCACCCGCCCGGGATCGTGGGTGGCGCAGTGAACCAGCGCGGCGCGGTACCACCGCGCGGCCGACGCGGGGTCGGCGGAAAGCACCCGGGCCGCTTCCCGGACGAGCAGCGGAACAACGCCCGGCCCGGACCGCAGCTCGGAACCGGCCAGCGCAACCTGCTCGGCAACGAGCGCGGGCTCCCAGGCACCGCGCAGGTACCCGGATCCGCGCCCGGCAACGACATCCGGACCAGGACGCACCCCGGCATCACCCAGCCCGCCATCCCCGACACCGGCCGCGAGCTCTCCGGCACCACGCGGATACCCCGCGCCACGCCCGGCAACGGCACCCGGACCCAGCCCACCATCCTCCACACCGGCAACAGGCTCCCCGGCCGCGAACATCGGGCGTTCCGGACCGATCGGCGCCGCAACCGCGGGCTCCCCCACCCCGCCCAGCAGGTACTCGGCCAGCTTCGCGTGGAGCACGCATATCCGCCGCTCCCCCACGTGGGTCCGCACCGCGGCCGCCAAGGCCGGGCAGGGCACGACCAGCTCGCCGTGCTCTTCGTAGCCCAGCACCCCGGTCTCCACGAGCCGGTCGGCGGCGCGGCCGCAGGCTGCCGGGTCCCATCCCGCCGCTTCGGCGAGGGCCAGCAGGTCGTCCATCCGGAAGCGCCCGCCGCCGCCCGCGAACGCGACCAGCTCCGGCGCCGGCTCCGGCAGCCCGGTGACCTCCCGCACGAGGTCGTGGTCCGGCGGCAGCGCGAGCGGTGCGGCGGGGCCGGCCAGGCACCACACTCCCCGCACCGGGACGAGCCGTCCGTCGCGGCGGAGTCCGTCCCGGATCGCCAGCACCGCGCCCGGATTGCCGCGCAGTGGCCCCAGCGCCGCCCGCACCGCCGGGGCCACCGCGGGATCCACCGGCCCGTCGACGGCGAGCAGTTCGTCGGCTTCGCCGTCCGTCAGCGGCCGCAGGTCGACGACTTCGTCGGCGAGCGCGCTGAGCAACGTGGGCTCGACGGCCTCGCGGCAGGCCGCCACGACGGTGCAGCCCGCGTAGCGTGCGGCCGCCACCGTGAAACCGGCGTTCGGCACCGCGTCGAGGTCGTCGAAGAAGACGGCCGCGGGCCGCGCGGCTTCGAACAACCGGGCCAATTCGGTGAACAATGCAGGGCCGGAAGGTGAACAACCGGGGTCGCCCGGGGGGCAGGCGTGGTGCCGCGTGCCGAATTCTTCGCAGACGGCGGCCAGTGCCGCCCGGATGCCGAATTCGTCGGACCCGCCGGCCGAAAAGCAAATGTGAATAGTTTTCAATCCGCGGTCGCGCCACTTCCGCCGCACCGCGTCGAGCAACGCCGTCTTGCCCGCTCCGGCCGGACCCCCGACCACCACGAGAACGGGTCGCCCCGCCGCCTTTTCGAGCGCGGCGAGCTCGTCGTCCCGCCCCGGCAAGGCATCGCAGTCCCGGGTCACCGGCCGCCTCCTTCCCGTCCACCGGCCGCGGACCGGAGAGTCCGCGGCCGCCGTTCTCTCGGGTGACGAGAGCTTGCCCCGTTCATTACGCCGTTCGGCGCCAAGAGTAATGAGGTTTACCCCATTCGGGGGTATCACTCAAATAGTCATGCACGCATGTGACCATGCGTGACCAAGTCGGAGATCCGTTTCTCCCGTCGGAGTGGCACTGGCCACGGCCCCACCGCGGAAGTCCTGTCGGTCCAATGTGGAGCGTCACCCGTTCGAGTGGTCTTTCGCGGCCCAACCACCGTCGATACCCTTGTGCACCACCAAAACTGACACTCCGGGCGGCAACGTAACACCGGCGGGCGGCGGCTAACCTGAGCCCACCCCGCAACGAACAGAGCAAGAAGCGTGCAGCCTGACCGATTCGTCCCGCCGTCCGAGCGGGTCGCCCTCGAGATCGTCGAGGCGCTCCGCTCGCCAAGCCGTCCGGTGCTGACCGTCCTCGCCGGACCGGACGGCGTCGACCTCGGCGCGGTCGAGGCCCACCTCGTCCGGCACCTCACCACCGACCCGCCCGGGTTCGCCCAGGTGCGGGTGGTCGACCTGGCGTTCGCCGGCGACGCCTCCGGCACCGCCCTGCTGGCCCGGATCCCACCGGCCGCGGTGCTGCGCGCCGCCGCCGGCACGCTGCTCATCCTCAAGGGCGTCCACCTGATGCCGGCCGAAGGCATCGGCTCGCTCGACGCGCTGGTCCGGCAGCTGGCCGCGACGAGGTCGGCGTGCGTGTGCACGATCGCGCTGCCCCTGCCCGCCGAGACCCGCACGGCGTTCCACGACAGCGCCGTGCGGTTGCACCGCGACGGCCTGCTCCACCACGTGAACCTGCGCCCGCTGCCCCGTTCCGCACTCCCCGCGCTCGTCACCGCGCTGCTCGACGCGGTACCCGAACCCGGCCTGTCCGACCGGCTGTGGCAGGTCACCCGGGGCTGGTCCGCGGTGGTCGAAGCGCTCCTGCGGATCGGCCGCACCCGCGACATGATCCGCGTGGTGGACCGGCACGCCTACGTCATCGGGCCGACGGGGCGGGTCCGGCTGTCGGAGCAGGACGACCTCGTGGTGACGATCCGCCGCCGGGGCGCGACCACGTGGGCGGCGGCCAAGGCGATCGCCGTGCTCGGCCCGCTCGGGCCGGCCGCCGCGCGGCTGGTCGCCACCGCGCTCGCGACGTCCGAAACCGAGGCCCGCCGCGAACTGGGCTTGCTGGCGCGGGCCGGGGTGCTGCGCCACGCGACGGCCCGGGACAGCTGGACGTTCCGGCAGCCGCTGGTCGCCATCGCGCTGATCTGGGCGCTGGGACCCTACGAGCGCCGCAGGCTCGCCCAGCTCGCCGTCGAAGCCCTGTGGTCCGGGGCCGCACACTGCGCCGACCCCGGCTACCTGCCCGAACGGCTGGTCGACGCCGGGCGGCTGGTCGACCCCGCCCGGGCGGCCGCGGAGCTGCGCGCCGGCGCCGCGGCCGCCGGCGAACGGGCCCTGATCTGGCTGCGCGCCGCGGCCGGGCTCACCGACGACCCGGCCGAACGCACCGAGATCCTGCTGCTGCACGCCCGCACCAGCCTCGACGGCGGCCACCCGGTCCGCGCGCTGGAATCCGCCGGAGAGGTGGCCCGCTCGCACGTCGGCGGCGAGCGGCCGGAAGTCCGGTTCCTCCACCTGACGGCGCTGTACGAGTCCGGCCGCCACGCCGAGCTGGCGGAGATCGCCGACGATGCGGACACGGCCGTCGAAACCCGCGCCTTCGCGTTGTTCCTGCTCGGCCGCTGGCGCGAAACGCACGAGCTGGTGCGGCGGATCCGCGCCGATCCCGGCGCGGCGCGGGTGCGGGACGCGGTCCGCCTGTTCGGTTCCGTCGTCGAGCTGTGGCTGGGCGACCGGACGGAGTTCGACCACGAGGTCGCCGAGCTGAGGCGGCGGATCGACGCGGGGGAACGGCCGTCCGGTGAACTGGCCCACCTCGCGGGCGCGCTCGTGGCGCTGAGCGAGCTGCGCCAGGCGCGGCAGCTGCTGACGGTGCCGGTCCGGCTGAGCACGCCCAGCCGGATGATCCTGGCGGTGGGCGACGGCGAGTTCTGCGAAGCCATGGAGCTGGCTCGCCGGCACATCGCCGCCAGCGCGGCGGGCGGATGCGACCCCGGCCAGACGGTCATGTTCCAGCTCGCCTCGACCCTCCAGCTGTGCCGCGGCCGGCTGTCGCGGGCCCGGGAGCTGCTCGCCACCGCGCGGGCCCGCGGGCCCGCGATGCCGCACGTGCTGGCGATCCCGGAAGCGCTGTACGAGCGGGCGCACGGCGAATACGCGCGGACGGAGTCGATCCTGCAGGCGGCCGTGTGCCAGACCGAAAAAGACGGTGTGGTGGCGCAGACGGACCTGCTCTGGATCGCGTTGGCCGACATGGCCGTCCGCACCGGACGGCCCGGAGAGCTGCCGGGACACCTGCGGAAGCTGGAAGAAGTGGCCGCGCGGATGGGCACCGAGCGCGCCGAGTTCAACCGCCTCACCCTGCACGCGCTGGTGCACGACGACCCGGTCGCGGCGAAGGAGGCGATGCGCCTGCTGCGCCTGCGCGACCAGCCGCTGGAACAGGCCGTCGCCCTGGAGCGGTTCGTGCGGTACGGCTTGGGCGAGCCGTCGCTGCTTTCGGAGTCCTACGCCATTTTCGGCGAACTGGACGCCCTGATGAGCCGGTCCTGGTCGCGCACGCTCATGCGCGCACACGGCGTGCAGGTGCCCGGACGGCAGGCGACGCTCGCCGAAAACGAGCGCCTGCTCGCGGTGCTCGTGGCCGAGGGGCTGGGCAACCGGCAGATCGCCACCCTGCTGCAGACCGGCGAGAAGAGCGTGGAGGGCCGGCTGTCACGGCTGTTCCAGCGCACCGGCTACCGGTCACGCGTGGAGCTGGCGACCGCGATCCTGACCGGCCAGTACACCGATGCCTGAGCCGCGCTCACCGGCGCGGCCGTCACGCCGGGGCCGCGGGTTCGACGCCGAGGGCCGCGACCAGATCGGCCACCCGGTGGTGCGCTTCCAGCGGGTGGCGCAGCCGGCCTTCCGGGTGGATCTTGTAGTGGTTGCGGCGGCCGACGCGCTCGCGCTCGAGGTAGCCCTCGGCGATCAGGTCGGCGAGGATCAGCTGCACCCCGCGCTCGGTGAGCCCCACCCGCTCGGCGATGTCGTGCAGCGTGCGGTCGGGATCCGCGGCCACGCACAGCAGGACGTGCGCGTGGTTGCTGAGGAACGTCCACGAAGCCATACCGGCCACAGTAACCGTCCGAACTTGACAGACGAAGCAGAGTTCGTCATTCTGGTGGCAGCATCATCATCGGAGGGGAGTACCCGCCCGGTCCGGCATCGTCAATCCGGCTGCCTCGAGCAGCCCGGTGCCGGCGTCACCGTCAGGTGACCGGGGAGACCTCCGGTTCGTCACCGAACCGGAGGAGTGTGCTGTGATCGTCCCGCTGTGGGCCTGGGCCGCCGTGCTCGGCGTCATCCTGGCCATGCTCGCGATCGACCTGGTGGCCCACCGCAAGACGCCCGTCATCGGCGTCCGGTCGGCCCTGGCGTGGTCCGGCGTGTGGGTGGCGCTCGGGCTCGCCTTCGGCGCCGTGGTCTGGTGGGTCTGGGGCGCGGAGTTCGCGGGCCAGTACTTCGCCGGCTACGTCATCGAGAAGTCCCTGGCCGTCGACAACGTCTTCGTGTTCGCGATCATCTTCAGCTACTTCGCGGTTCCCCGCGAGTACCAGCACCGCATCCTGTTCTACGGCGTCGTCGGTGCCCTGGTGTTCCGGGCGGTGTTCATCGCCGCGGGCTCGGTGCTCATCGCGAGCTTCGCCTGGATCCTGTACGTGTTCGGCGCTTTCCTGGTCATCACCGGTGTGCGGATGGCGCTGCACCGGGACGAGACGGTCGACTACGAGCAGAACCGGGTGCTGCGGGCGTTCCGCCGGCTCGTCCCGTCCACCGACGGCGACCACGGCGGCAAGTTCCTGGTCCGGCAGGCGGGCCGCTGGGTGGCGACGCCGTTGCTGGCGGTCCTGGTGCTGATCGAGGTCACCGACGTCGTCTTCGCGGTCGACTCGATCCCGGCGATCTTCGCGGTCACCCAGGAACCGTTCCTGGTGTTCACCTCGAACGCCTTCGCCGTGCTCGGCCTGCGGGCGATGTACTTCCTGCTCGCCGACGTCATGCACCGGTTCGTGTACCTGAAGCTCGGTTTGGCGCTGGTGCTGGTCTGGGTCGGCGTGAAGATGCTGCTGCTGGACGTCTGGAAGATCCCGACGGCGCTGTCGCTGGGCGTGGTCGCCGCCATCCTCGCGACGGCGGTCACCGCCAGCCTGCTCCGGACCCGCACCACCACCCGCACCACGGCTTGAATTTCTCTCGAAAGGAAACCATCATCATGCGCTTCAATCGCCTCACGACGGCTGTGTTCGCCGGCGGCGTCCTGCTGACCCTGACCGGCTGCGGCGTCGCGGAGACGGCGGGGCAGGTGGGCAACGCCGCCTCGACGGCCGCGGTCTGCGCGGACGCGGTCCGGATCGCCACGGCCAACCCGGACCTGACCAACCCCCAGGCGGCAGCCGACCGGGCCCACGCGGCCGCGGACGAGCTGACGGGGCTGGCCGCCAAGGCGGCGAACACCACAGCGGCCGACGCGATCAACAGCCTGGCGACGACAATGCGCGAGACCACAGTGGACGACCTGGTCAAGTCGCCGGCAGCCTGGGTCCAGAAGAAGGCGGACCAGGTGGCGACGTTGACCAAGGCCTGCGCCGGCTGAGTGCCCGGCCCGGCCGCGCCCGCGCCCGGCCGGTCTCGGCGTACATGGCTCACCCCTGGCCGGGCCGGGCTGGGCCGGCGCCCGGGAGGTCCGCACGAGCGTGGCGGGCGGGACTCACCCGCGACCGGCTCGACGTGCGGACCTCACCCCGCGACCGGGCCCGGCGTGCCTGGCTCACCCGGCCGGCCCGGCGTGCGTCACCCGTCCCGACCGAGCCCCGCGTGCGTGACCCACCCGCGGCTCGACCGGGACCGAGCCGGACCGGACCGGGCCGAGCCGGACCGAGCCCAGCCGGCGGCCGCGCGCCGCCTCCGCACCTCACCCCAGCCGCCCCACAGGCCGCCCACCCGCGTCCGTGACACCCACCCCAGGAGCCTCGATGACCGCCTTCCCCGCCGCATCCACCGCTGCCGGGGAGATGACCGGCGTGGCCGGGTGGGCCGTCGGGCTCATGGAGTCGCTCGGGGGCCCCGGGGCCGCCCTCGTCGTCGGGCTGGACAACCTCTTCCCGCCCCTGCCCAGCGAGCTCGTCCTCCCCCTCGCCGGGTTCGCCGCCGGGCGGGGGACGTTCACCCTCGGCAGCGCCCTCTTCTGGACCACCCTCGGGTCGGTTGCCGGTGCCGTCATCGTCTACCTGCTCGGCCGGCAGCTCGGGCACGACCGCACGCGACGGCTCGTGGGCCGGATCCCGCTCGTCAAGACCGCCGATTTCGACAAGACCGCCGCGTGGTTCGCCCGGCACGGTGGCAAAGCCGTCTTCTTCGGGCGCATGATCCCCGTCTTCCGCAGCCTCGTCTCGCTGCCCGCCGGGGTCGAGCGCATGCCGTTCGGGCGGTTCCTGCTCTACACCGCGGCCGGCAGCCTGCTCTGGAACACCGGGTTCGTCGTCGCGGGCTACCTGCTCGGCGAACACTGGCCGGTCGTCGAGCGGTATGCGTCGATCTTCCAATACGTCGTGTTCGCCGCCATCGCCGTCGCCGTCGGGCTGTTCGTGGTCCGCCGTGTCCGGGGACGCAAGCCCGTTTAAGGTTCGGGCATGAACGCACCTGCGGCACCCGTGTCCGCCCTGCGGGAACGCGTGTACGCGACGCTGGTCGGCCTGTCGACCGTGCTGCTCCTGCTGAACTACGCCGCCGACACGTCCGCGGGGGAAGCCGTCGCCGACATCGGGGCCGCGATGGGCGCCCTCTGCCTGGCCGGCGGGTTCGCCGACGTGAGCGCGTACCGCATCACGCACGGCCGCTTCCCGCGCGGCGACGACTTCCGCCACATCCTCGCGGCGACCGGCCACGTCCTGGAAACCGCGCTGCTGCCCATCCTCAGCGTCGGCGCCGCGGCACTCGGCTGGCTGCCGCTGGACACCGCCCTGTGGATCGCCGCCCTGTCGCTGGTGCTCACCATCGCCGCGCTGGCGCTGCTCGCGACGCGGCGGACCACCGTCCGGTGGCCGGTGAAGCTGCTGCTGTTCGTCGTCGAGGTGGCGATCGCCCTCGCCGTCGTCGGTGTGAAGCTCCTCGCCCACTGAAACCCCGGGAGCCGCGAGGTCACAGCCGGGCCGGCAGCCCGGCCGCCGTGACGAGCCGCGGGTCGTGGAACTTGACCGCGCGGGAGAAGCGGCCGGCGGTCACCGTGAACACCCACAGCCCTTCGGCCCGCCGGACGCCGTCGGCGTCGCACCGGTAGCTGCCCGCGGCGGGCTGGCCGTTGGCGCGGGTGGGCAGCAGCCGCGCGGCGCCGCGCGACGCGGCGAAATTGCGTTCCAGGAACGGCAGGCACACGGCCACGCCCCGGAACCACGTCGGGTGCGGCACGGCTTCGAGGCTGAAGTCGTCCTGGATGACGGCCCGCAGCGCCGCGGTGTCCTCGGCCTCGAACGCCGCGATGTAGCGGTCGAGCAGCGCGTGCTCGTCTTCCGGGCGGAGCGGCTCCGGCGAGCCGGCCAGGTCCAGTTCGTCGAGCCGGACGCGGGCCCGCTGCAGGAGGCTCTTGACGGCGGGCACGCTGATGCCGAGCACGTCCGCGATCTCGGCGGCCGACCACGAAAGGACTTCGCGCAGCAGGAACGCGGCGCGTTGCCGGGCCGGCAGGTGCTGCAGCGCGGCGACCAGCGCGAGCCGCACCGACTCGCGCCGCACGACGAGCTCTCCCGGGTCGCCGAGCACGGCGTCGGGCAGCGGCCCGAGCCACGCGACCGAGTCGTCGGCGAAGACGCGCGCCCCGGGGTCGTCCGACGGCGCCCCGAGCCCGGCGGGCAGGACGCGCCGGCTGCGGTGGTTCAGCTCGGTGAGGCAGGTGTTGGTGGCGATCCGGTAGAGCCACGTCTTGAGGGAGGACCGCCCTTCGAAGGCGTCCACACCCCGGGCGGCCTTGAGGTAGGTCTCCTGGACGACGTCTTCGGCGTCCTGGTAGGACCCGGTCATCCGGTAGCAGTGCGCGACCAGCGCCGGGCGCAGCGAGCCGAACTCGTCCCGCAGCTGCTCGCTGCCCGGCTGGGAAATCGCTTCGGAAGACACAGACACTCCCTGTTCGTCATGGACATCTTCGATGATCGCGCCCGAGGGCGGCGAGCAGCCGTTCGCCCGCCGGCCGGCCCGGTGGCAGGGCGACGGGCTCGGCGAACACGCCCCGGCCGGTGCCGCGGCCGAGCACCGACGGGAGTTCGGCGAGCAGCCGGGTGGCGAGCTCGCCGGGGATCGGCCTGGCCCGGTTCGCGTCCCAGCCGTGGACGGCGGCCTCGATCGTGCCCACGACGATCAGCTGGTGACACGGCAGCGGAAGCCCGTCGACGGCGACCGCGCGCCGGCCGCGGAGATCCCGCGCCGCGGCACCGAGCGCGGCCGCCGCCCGGCCGAGGTCGCGCTTGAGGACCCGCGCGGTGGCCGGTCCGGTCCGCGGCGCCCCGACCCGCGGCACGGCACCGGAGGCGAGTGAGGTGGCCACGCAGCGAAGGGACCGCGTGAGGTGATCGAGCGTGTCGGCGACGGTCCAGCCGTCGCAGGCCGACGGACGCCCGAGGTCGGCCGTCCCGACCTCACCGGCCGAGGCAACGGCGTAGTCGAGCGCGGCGGCGAGCATCGCCTCATCGGCAGGCTGCCCGGACACCCGGCACCCCCGTCTCCCCCGCGCGGCGGCGCGACCAGGCCCGCGCGGCCAACCGGGAATCGGCACCGAACCCGCACCGAACCCGGCCCGCCAACCCGGCCCCCGTGGCAAGGCTGCCGACCGCCCCCTCACGCATCCGGACCCTCCACTCCCGCACCCGGCAACCCAGCCCCCGCAACAACGCGAGCACCGACGGGCAACCCTTCACACATCCGGACCCCCGCCCCCACCGCGCCCGGCAACTCAGCCTCCGCAACAACGCGAGCACCAGCGGGCAACCCTTCACACATCCGGACCCCCGCCCCCACCGCGCCCGGCAACCCCACCCCCGCACCGCCGACCGACTCCCACAACCGCCCCCGCCGCACCCGGCAACCATGCCGCCGCACCAAGGCCGCCGACCACCCCTCAGACACCCGGCCCCGCCATCCCCGCCGCGCGGCGAAGCTCCTCGAGCCCGCCGCGCATCGCCGCCATCCCCGCGCGGTAGAACCGCGGCCCGAAGGACACCCTGGCGGCCCCCAGCGCCGCCAGGGTGTCCAAGTCCAGCTCGGCTCCCGTGTTGCCGTTGACCGGCCCGGGCACGCCGTCGACCACCTGCCCGAGGTCGGCCGCGCTCGAGATCCCGATCGGGTACACGCAGTCCGCACCGGCGTCGCGGTAGCGGCGGCCACGGCGGATCGCCTCGGCCGTCCGGTCGGGTCCGAAAAACCCGCTGTGTGGCAGGAAAGTGTCGATCCGCGCGTTGAGCACCAACGACCCGCCTGCCGCCGCGCGGATCGCGGCCAGCCGATCCGCCTGGGCCGCCGGGTCGGCCAGTCCCCCGGTGCGGTGGTCGGTGTCCTCGATGTTGCACCCCGCCGCGCCGGCGGCCAGGAGTTCGGCGACGAGCTGGTCCGGTTCCAGGCCGTAGCCCGCCTCGGCGTCCACCGTCACCGGAACCGGCACCGCGCGGGCGATCCGCGCCACGGCGGCGAACATCTCCCGCCACGGCGCCCGTTCGCCGTCTTCGTGGCCCAGCGCGTCCGCCACCGCGGCGCTGGACGTCGCCACGACCGGGAACCCGGCCTCGACGACGAGTTCCGCGCTCGCCTCGTCCCACGCGTTCGGCAGCACCAGCGGTTTCCCGTGGTGCAGCTCGCGCAGCAGACCGGCCTTCACGTCGGACATATCGCGTCACTCCTTCGTCGAACGGCGGGGAATCACGGAACCGGCCAGCGCGCCCGCCACGGCGAGGACAGCGCTGACCACGGCGGCGGCGGTGAACCCGGCGGAGAACGCCGCCCTCGACTCGTAGCTGCCGGCCAGTGCGAACCCGGCGACCAGGACCGCGACGCCGAACGCGCCACCGAGCTGCCGCATCGCGCTGAAGGCGCCGGAGGCCTTGCCGAGGAACCGCGGCGCCACCGACGTCAGGACCGCGCTCTGCGCGGCGGGCAGGCACATCGCGATCCCCGTGCCGGACAGCACGAGCGGCACGGCGATCACCCAGTAGCCGATCGCGGGCCCGGCGACCAGGGCGATCCAGAGCATCGCGAGGGCGTGCAACCCCAGCCCCGCGACGATGAACGGCCGTTCGCCGAACCGGCCGACCAGCCGCCCCGCCAGCTGCGGCACGACCGTCGTCGTCAGTCCCCACGGCGCCAGCCCGAGTCCTGCCGCCAGCGGCCCGTACCCCAGTCCTTCCTGCAGGAACTGCGCCATGAAGAACACCGCACCCAGCGCGGACGCCCAGTGGAAGAAGATGACGGCGTTGCCGGCGGCGAACCGGCGGGAGCGGAACAGGTGCAGGGGCAGCATCGGGTGGGTGGCTCGCCGCTGCCAGGCCACGAACGCGCCGAGCGCGACCAGGCCGGCCACGAGCGGCCCCACCACCGCGACGCTGGTCCAGCCGGCCGAGTTGCCCTGGACCAGGCCCCACACCACCCCGAAGGAGCCGGCCCCGGCCAGCACCAGGCCGGGGCCGTCGATGGCCGGGTCCGGGCCGTGGCTCTCCTCGGTCCGGGTCAGCGCGAAGCAGGCGAGAGCCACCCCGATCGGGACGTTGATCCAGAAGATCCACGGCCAGGAAATGCCTTCCACGACGGCGCCGCCGAGCAGTGGCCCGAGGGGCACCGCCACGCCGCTGACGCTCGCGAAGACACCGAGCGCCTTGGCGCGGAGTTCCGGCGGGAAGGCGGCCCCGAGCAGGGCGAGGGCGACCGGCATGACGAACGCGGCCCCGGCGCCCTGCAGCACGCGCCCGGCGATCAGCACCTCCACGCCGGGCGCGAGCGCGCAGATCAGCGACGCCACCGCGAACAGTGTCACCCCCGCCGCGAAGACCCGGCGCCGTCCCCAGCGGTCACCGGCCGCCGCCGCCGTCATGAGCAGGACGGCGAAGCTCAGGCCGTAGGCGTTGACCGTCCATTCGAGCTCGGTGACCGACGCGCCGAGGTCGCTCCTGATCGCCGTCAGCGCGGTCGCCACGACCAGCGCGTCGAGCACGACCATCATGGACGCGACCGAGGTGATGACCAGCACCCAGCCTCGCTGGGCCCGTCCGGCGGCCGGGGCCACCGGCGTGGGGGAAGTCCTGGTGCGCACTCGTGTCTCCTTGCCTCCGTCACCGGCGTTGTGCCGCTTTCGAAGACATGGACTCCGCGCGGTCCCCGAAGGAATCGGCGAACGTCAGCTTCCGCGTGGCCGCGTCATGCCCGGGACGTGTTCGGTGACCTCGGCTCAGCCGACCGCCCTGCCCAGCCGGGCCGCCAGCGCCCGGACGTGGTCGACGAGCTCGGGTGGCTCGTGCACCTGGAAGTCGAACCCCTTGCCCGCCACGTAGATCGCCAGCTCGTCGAGCGAGTCCGAGCCGGCGCGCAGGGTGCAGCTGTGCTCGTCGATCGGCTCCAGCGCCGCGGTGGTGGGGGCGATGCGCTCGGCCGCGGTCTCGGCGCTGACGTGCAGGGTGAACCGGCCCTGGTAGCGGTAGGCCGACGTCGAAATCGCCCGTGAGGTGTAGCCGCCGAGATCGGGGTCGGGCGGGGTGCGCGAGGTGAACCGCGGCCCGGTGGGCGTGCGGGGGTCGAGGCGGTCGACGCGGTAGGTGCGCCAGTCCGCGCGGTCGACGTCCCAGCCGACGAGGTACCAGCGCCGTCCGGTGTGCACCAGCCGGTGCGGCTCGGTCGTGCGGACGCTTTCGGTGCCGTCGTGGGCGCGGTAGCCGAAGCGCAGCCGCACCGAATCGCGGACGGCGGCGGCGATGGCGGTCAGGGTGTCCGGGTCGGCGGTGGGGCCGGTGTTGGCCAGCGGCACCGTCGCCGACCGCAGGGCGTTGATCCGGTGGCGCAGCCGGGACGGCAGCACCTGTTCGAGCTTGGCCAGCGCACGCACCGACGTCTCTTCGATGCCGGTGATCGAGCCGCCCGCAGCGGTGCGCAGGCCCATCGCGACGGCGACGGCTTCGTCGTCGTCGAGCAGCAGCGGCGGCAGGTCCGCGCCGGCCCCCAGCCGGTAGCCGGCGGTGCCCGCGCTGGCCAGCACCGGGTAGCCGAGCGCGCGCAGCCGCTCGATGTCGCGGCGCACGGTCCGCGGGGTGATGTCGAGGCGTTCGGCCAGTTCCGCTCCGGACCAGTCGCGCCGGGTCTGCAGGAGCGAGAGCAAACGCAGCAGCCGCGCCGAGGTTTCCCACATGCCACGCATTCTGCCGGTCGGCTAGGACCGAACCTGACCTAACCGGTCTCTACCGTGGGAGTCATGGAAAACACCAGCGAGATCCGGCCCTTCACCATCGACGTCCCCCAGGCCGACCTGGACGACCTGCGCGAGCGGCTGGCCCGCACCCGGTGGGCGGCCGACCTGCCCGGGACCGGCTGGAGCCGCGGGGTGCCGGTGGGCTACCTCAAGGAGCTGGCCGGGTACTGGCGCGACGGCTACGACTGGCGGCGGCACGAGCGGGAGCTGAACGCGTTCCCCCAGTTCGTCACCGAGATCGACGGGCAGGACATCCACTTCCTGCACGTCCGCTCGCCGGAGCCGGACGCCCTGCCGCTGATCCTGATCCACGGCTGGCCCGGGTCGGTCGCGGAGTTCCGGAACGTCATCGGCCCGCTGACCGATCCGCGTGCGCACGGTGGCCACCCGGCGGACGCGTTCCACCTGGTCATCCCCTCGAATCCCGGCACCGCCTTCTCCGGGCCGACCCGCGAGACCGGCTGGGACACCGGCCGGATCACCCGGGCGTACGCCGAGCTGATGCACCGGCTCGGCTACGCCCGCTACGGCGCACAGGGCGGCGACACGGGCGCGGTCGTCGGCCCCGGACTCGGGCGGCTCGCCCCGGACAAGGTCGTCGGCGTGCACGCCAACGGGCTCGCCGCGTTCGGCGCGCCGGACGAGGGCGTCGAGCTGACCGAAGCGGAGAAGGCGCGGCTGGAGCACCTCGAATACCTGAGCACCGAGCAGGCCGGGTACGTGGCGATGCAGACGACCCGGCCGCAGACGCTGGCGCACGGGCTGCACGATTCGCCGGTGGCCCAGCTGGCCTGGATCGTGGAGAAGTTCAAGGAGTGGACCGATCCGGCGGCCGAACTGCCGGAGGACGCGGTGGACCGGGACCTGCTGCTCACCAACGTGATGCTCTACTGGCTGACCGGCACCGGCGGCTCGTCGGCCAACTGCTACTACGAGACCGCCCACGCCGGCGCGTGGGGCGCGAGCGAGCGGTCCCCGGTGCCGACCGGGGTCGCGGTGTTCCCGAGGGACGTGTCGATCCGCAGCGCACTCGACCGTGAGCACACGATCGTCCACTGGTCCGAGTTCGCCCGCGGCGGCCACTTCGCGGCGATGGAGGCACCCGACCTGCTGGTGGCCGACGTCCGGGCGTTCTTCGGCACCCTGCGGTGAACTACTCCGGTTGCCGCCCCGGCGCCCGCGCTACGGCCGGGGCCGGCGCAGCCGCAGCGCGACGACGACCGCGGCCACCACGACCACGACGGCGACGAGGATCCACACCCACGCCGGCACACCGCGGCCGATTTCGTCCGCCGTGGGCCGGGCCGGGGTCGCCGACGCGGCACTGACCGGCGCCGCGGCCGACGCCGAAGCCGAAACCGGCGCCGCGGAACTGGCGGAGACCGGCGCGGTGAGCGTGAAGTGCACGGCGGCCGTCACCTTGTCGCCGTCGTCCGACACGACCTTGTAGGTGAGCGTGTAGGCGCCGGCCGGGCCGGCCGGGGTCACCGGCGCCGTGATCACCGCGTCGACGACCGCCGGGGTGCCGACGGTCCACTTCGCCCCGTCCGGACCGGTGACCGAGATCGGGTCCGGCTGCAGGGTGACCGGCTCCGCGAAGGTGAGCTCGATCTTGCGCGGCGGGGCGGCCAGGCTCGCGCCTTCGGCGGGCGAGCTCGACTCGAGCGCGGTGTGGGCCGACGCGGGTCCGGCCGTCAGCAGCACGCCGGACAGCGCGAGCAGGAAGGCTCCGGACAGCCGGGCGATCTTCATGCGGTTCCTCGATCCGGTGGTCGGCTTGGACGGCTCGCCGCGGGCGTCGGTCAGTTCTTCCAGGTTGCGGTCATTGGCCGAGGCGGCCGTCGATCCGTTCGCGGAGGAGGTCGACGTGCCCGAGGTGGCGGGCGTACTCCTCGATCATGCCGACCACCGCTTCGCGCAGCGACATCGCCCCGCCGCCGCTGCCGTGCCGGTTCGCGGAATCCTCGGCGGTGACGTCGAAACTCGGCGCGGCGGCCAGGAACTCCGTCGCGAAGTCGGCTTCGGCCCGCCACGCCGCCCAGGCCTGCGCGACGACGTCCGGATCCGGCACGGCGCCGTTGAAGTCGGCGTCGCGGTCGGGTCCGGTGCAGTAGAGCCGCGGGACGTCCTGCCCGGCCAGGAGCACCCGGAAGGTCGCCCGCTCCACCTCGGCCAGGTGCCGCACGAGACCCAGCAACGACATCGTCGACGGCTCGACCGCCCGCCGCGCCATGGCCTCGGCGTCGAGGCCGGCGCACTTCAGCTCCAGCGTGAGCCGCAGGCAGCGCAGGGATTCGGCCAGCGTGGTGCGCTCGTCGCCCAGGCGTACCCGGTGCTCGCGGGGGTCGTCGGGCGACGGCCGGCCGTCGGCGGTGAACATGTCGGCTCGTCGGGTCGCCATGTCGTCATCGTGGGCGACCCGCGGAACCCGCGGCAACCGGATTTCTTGTCGGTGGTGCCCGGTAACGTCCTTCCGGTGAACGCTCAGGAACGCATCCAGGAACTCGCCGATCGCATCACGGTGCTGCGCGACGCCTACTACCGGGGTTCGCCGCTGGTGGCCGACGCGGAGTACGACGCGGTCGAGGACGAGCTGCGGAGCCTGATCGAGGCGCACCCCGAGCTCGCCCCTGACCCGAACCCGCTGGACCAGGTCGGCGCGCCCGCGGTGCTGCACGCGCCGATCCGGCACTCGCGCCCGATGCTGTCGCTGGACAAGGCGACCAAGTCCGAGCAGGTCGAGGCGTTCTTCGACCGCTTCCCCGGCCAGCCGGTGGTGGTCATGCCGAAGCTGGACGGGCTGTCGCTGGCCGTCGTCTACGAAAACGGGCGCCTGGCCCGGGCGGTCACCCGCGGGGACGGCACGACCGGCGACGACGTCACCGTGCTCGTGCGGGCCCTGGCCGACGGGATCCCGGAGCAGGTCGACGCACCCGGCCGCGTCGAGGTCCGCGGCGAGGCCGTCATGCTGCGCTCCACGTTCGCCGCCTACAACACCGCCCACCCGGACAAGCCGCTGATCAACCCGCGCAACGCCGCCGCCGGCACGCTGCGCGCGAAGGACCCCGCCACCGTCGCCGAGCGGCGGCTGCGGTTCTTCGCCTTCGACCTGCACACCGAGCCCGACAGCGCGGAGACCGACCTCGGCAGCGCGCTGCACACGCTCGGCTTCACCGCGGCCGACATGCGGCGCTGCGCCGACGCCGCCGCCGCACAGCGCGTGATCGGCGAGATCGAGCGGCAGCGCAACGACCTGGACTACGACCTCGACGGCGCCGTGCTGCGGCTGGCGAGCCGGGACGCCTACGCGGCGGCCGGCACCCGGTCGAGCTCGCCCCGCGGCGCGCTGGCCTTCAAGTTCGCGGCCGAGGAGAAGACCACCGTGCTGTCCGACGTGGTCTGGGACGTCGGCAAGACCGGCAAGATCGCCCCGGTCGCCTGGCTGGAGCCGGTGTTCGTGGGCGGGACCACGGTCACCCGCGCGACGCTGGCCAACCAGGAGGTGATCCGCGCCCGTGGCATCAAGATCGGCGACACCGTGCTGGTGCGCCGCGCCGGCGACGTGATCCCGTTCGTCGCCGGCGTGCTCGACGCCTCGAAGCGCACGGGCGCCGAGCGGGAGATCGTCCCGCCGGAGGCGTGCCCGTCGTGCGGGCAGCCGCTGACCGAGCAGGGCAACAGCCGGGAACTGTTCTGCACCAACGTTTCCTGCCCGGCCCAGACCGTGCGGCGGCTGATCCACTGGGCGTCGCGGGCGGCGGCGGACATCGACGCCATCGGCGGCGTGTGGATCGAACGGCTGGCCGAAGCCGGGATCCTGGAGCACCCTTCGGACTTCTACGGGTTGACGAAGGAGAAACTGCTCGAGTTCGACCGCATCGGCGAAGTCTCGGCCACGCGGATGGTCGAGTCGATCGACGCGAGCCGGGCGGTGGGGCTGCGCCGGGCGCTGATCGGGCTGGCGATCCCGATGGCGTCCGAAGGCACGGCCGCCCGGCTGTGCCGGGCCGGGTTCGGCTCCCTCGAAGACGTCGTGGCGGCGGGCGTCGACGGGCTCGTGGCGGTGGAGGACATCGGGCCGAAGGTCGCGGCGTCGCTGATCGAGCACCTCACCCGGCTGCGCCCCGAGCTGGAGCGCCTGCGGGAGGCGGGGGTTTCGCTGGACGTGCGCGAGGAGGACCTCCCGCCGGTCGTCGCGGCGGGCGCACCGCTGGCGGGCAAGACGGTGGTGGTCACCGGCTCGATCAGCGACCCGCGGTCCGGCGAAAAGGTCCCCCGCCCGACGTTCCAGCGGCTGTGCGAGAAAGCCGGCGCGACCACGGCGACGTCGGTCTCGGCGAGCACGGACCTGCTCATCACCGGCGCGGACGTCGGGGCGAGCAAGCTGACGAAGGCCGAGAAGCACGGCGTCGAGGTCGTCGACCAGGGCGAGATCTGGCAGCAGCTCATCTCGGCGGGCATCGTGTAGCCGACCCAGTGTCTCGCTTCCCGGACGCGGGTCACCCGGTCGTGGAAACCCGCCAAGCGCGACACTGAGCGTGAGTACCCGACTTCGTCCGAAGGGACCGCGATGACCACGTCCGACCTCATGGTCGCCCGCCAGCTCGGGGTGCACGAGTTCCTCACCGCACGGGGCTGGCTCCTCGACGGCGACAGCGATCCCGCGCGGGTGTGGTTCGCCAACGACGTCCACGCGGGCTGGCACTACCCCGGGACCTACGGCGGCCGGCACATCAACGAGGTCGCCGACACCACACCGGTGCGGCTGCAGAGCTACTTCACGTTCGACAACGAGGGCGACGAAGTGTTCGCCATCGTCCCGGCGGGCAACCTCCGCGGCAGCGGCTGCCCCGAGCACGACACCCAGGAGCGGTTCTTCCCCCTGACCGCGGACGGTGTCGTGCAGCTGGACGAGATCGCCGCCCTGCTGGACACCCTCGAGCCCCGCGCGCGGTCGCTCGACCCGCGGGCGTTGATCGAGTGCCGGTACTTCGGCCCCTGCCAGCGCTCGGTGTGAGCCGTCGGTGCGGTGGCCGGTTCCCCGGGCCGGCGCCCGCGGAACCGGGCGCCGGCGCGGGGCGTGCCGGTCACCAGCCGACGGCGACCACCAGCCACTGCGGGTCTCCGTGCGAGACGAACGTGGACTGGGCGGCCACATCGTCGTACGGGAAGCCGTAGGCGAGGTGGTTGATGCCGTGGTCGTGCCAGAACTTCGCGTAGTGGTTCGCCGGCGCCGCCTGGTAGTACCGCGACGGGTCCTGCCACTGCGACTGCGGCAGGTGGGCCGTGTGCCGGTTCAGCGCCGCGCACATGTCGGGGTTGCCGGCCAGCGATCCGGCGCAGCCGGTGATGTTCGACGTGGGCTCGTCGACCCCCACGGACTGGGCGTAGGACGTGAAGTAGTTCGCGTACCGGCCACCGGCGCGGAAGTCCGGCGCACTGCCCGGGGCCGGGATCCGGTACGGCGCGTCCACCGTCGCCAGGTCCTTGAACTCGGTCGGCACCTCGGCCTGGAACTTGGCGAACGTGGCCGAGCGGTCCTCCTGGAAGGTCGGGTAGCCGTCGCCGACCTGCACGTCGTAGCCGTCGTGCGCGTGCAGCCGCATGGCGAGCTTCAGCGCGAACGCGTCCACCCGGGTGGTGTTGCCGTTGAACACGTCGGGGCCGACGGTGAACTCGATGAAGTCGGTGTACTGGCTGTTCGGCGTGCCCAGGGAGAAGTACATCCGCCCGGCCGAGTTGGCCGGCATGTCGAGGTAGGGCTGCTCGGCGATCGAGTGGGTCTGGCCGCCGAAGTTCCAGTACACCTGGCTGTCCGGGTACCTGCCGTTCGTCCGGTTGAGCACCTTGACCGTCAGCACGTTCCGCGCGGCCGGGATGGTGCTGGTGTCACCCCAGAACGAGTCGGGCGGGATGCCGGCACCGGGTGGCGTGGTCCCGCCGCCGGTGCCGGAGACCTGGAACTCCCACAGTGAGACGCCGTAGGGAGTGGCCCGGGCGGTCGCGTACAACCGCACGTACCGGCCGGAACCGGATACGTCGAGGGTCTGCGTACCGCCGGTTCCCGTCGTCGTCTGGTACACAGTGGACCAATTGGACCCGTTGTCGGACAACTGGATTTGGTAGGCCGTGGCGTAGGCGGCCTCCCAGCGCAGCACGACCTGGCTGACGGTCGCCGCGCCGCCGAGGTCGATTTGGATCCACTGCGGATCGCCGAACTGCGAGGACCACCGGGTGCCGGCGTTCCCGTCGACCGCGGCGGCCGCGGGCGTGCCGGAGGTCTCCACCGACGACACGGTGGCGGGTTTCCCTTGCGAGATCACCGCATCGGCCGCGCTAGCCGACGGGACGGCGAGGCCGAGCACGGCTACCGCGACGGCTGCCGCCGGCGTCACCCACCGGGTACCGGGTCCGCGGCGAGGGCGCCGCGGCGGGACGTTCGTGAACATGGTTCCTCCCTGGCCAGGAAGCGGACGAACCACCGCCAGTCGGGCACGGCGCAGTCCGGCTCGTCCCTGAACGCCGGGCGGATGCCCTCGTGGGCCGGCGGGAACGATCGGTGAAAAGGTTCATACCACCACCCCCGGCCTGTCAACCCTTGACAGATCCCACCAAGGCAGGACGTCGCCGCGAACCCGGGCTCCGCCGGCGGGCAGGGCCCGCGGCGACGTCCGCGGCGGTGCTGCCGAATCCGAACGGAGTGTTGATCGGGTCCACACCGCCACGCCAGGACCGATCGGCCATGACGGCAGCGAAAGAAACGCCAGACTGGTATGCAGTGGTGTCATGGCCTTCTCCGATATCTCGCTGACCGCGCTGCGGGTGTTCCGGGAGGTCGCCGAGCGGGGCACGCTCACCGCCGCGGCGGCCGCGCTCGGCTACACCCAGTCCGCGGTGTCCCGGCAGATCGCGTCGCTGGAACGCGCGGCCGGGACGCCGTTGCTGGAGCGGCGTCACGACGGCGTGCGGCTCACCTCGGCCGGGCAGATCGTGGTCCGCCGCGCCGCCGACGTCATCGACCAGCTCGACGCCACCGCCCTCGAACTCGCCGGACTGCCGGGCGAAGAGGGAACGGTCCGGCTGGGCTGGTTCCCGACGGCCGGGGCCGACCTGCTTCCCCGGGCGTTGTCGGCCCTGCGGCGGACGCACCCGGCGATCACCGTGCTCAGCCGGGAAGGCCGGACCCCGGCGCTGATCCGCGCATTGCGCGCCGGGACCGTCGAGCTGGCGCTGCTGGCCTCGGCGCCGCCGTTCCGGCCGCCCGACACCGAGACCCCGGCCCTGGTCCTGGTCCTGCAGACCCTCGCCGAGCGCAGCCTGCGCGTGGCCGTGCCCGAGCACCACCCGCTGGCACGCCGGGAGTACGTCGACGTCGCCGACCTGCGCGGCCGGCGCTGGATCGGCGGCTCAGGCGACGACCACGTGATGGGCGTGTGGCCCGGCCTCGACGAACGGCCCGAGATCGCGCACACCGCCCGCGACTGGCTGGCGAAGCTGCACCTCGTCGCCGCCGGCTGCGGTATCACGACCGTGCCCGGCTCGATCGGCTCCGTCGTGCCGCCGGGAGTCCGGGTGATGACCGTCCGCGGCGGCCCCGGAGAACAACGCCGCATCCTGCTCGCCCGCCTCCCACGACCGCTCTCGGAACCGGCGGCCCGCGTCGCCGCCGCGTTGCGCGCCGCGGCCCTGGAAACAGCCGCCTGATCGGGGGCCGATCATGATCGAGGAAGAGCAGGACCGCCTCGACGCGGGCCGCCGCGCACGATCGGCGTCACTTCAGCGCCATTCCCGGGACCCGGGCACGGATCGCGTCCATGGTCGCCTCGTCCGAAACGCCCTGCCAGTCGTACCGCGGCGTGTAGGGCGCGGTGAGGGCGCGGACGTCCTCGTCGCCGAGCTCGACGTCCAGCGACGCGATCGCGTCGTCGATCTGCTTGGTCGAACCGGCGCCGACCAGCGGAGCGGTGACGACCGGCTGGCGGTGCAGCCACGCCAGCGCGATCGAGGCACGGCTCACCCCGTGGCCGGCCGCGACCTTCCCGACCGCGTCGATGATGGCGCGGTTCGACGCCTCTTCCGCAGGTGAGTACAGCAGGTCGGCGTAGCCGCCGTCGGTCTCCGACCGGGCGGTCGACTTCGCGTCGTCCCAGGCACGGGCCAGCCGGCCGCGCGCCAGTGGGCTCCAGATGATCGTGCCGACGCCCTCGTCCAGGCACAGCGGGATCATCTCGCGTTCTTCCTCACGCGCCAGCAGGTTGTAGTGGTCCTGCATCGAGACGAACCGGGCCCAGCCGTGCTGCCTCTGCAGGTGCAGCGCCTTGGCGAACTCCCAGGCGAACATCGACGACGCGCCCAGGTAGCGCACCTTGCCCGTCTTCACCAGGTCGCTGAGCGCTTCGAGGGTCTCCTCCAGCGGGGTGGCGTGGTCGTTGCGGTGCACCTGGTAGAGGTCGATGTAGTCGGTGCCCAGCCGCCGCAGGGAGTGCTCGACCTCGGTCATGATCGCTTTGCGGGACAAGCCTTTCCCGTTGGGGCCGGGGCGCATGGGGTGGCGCAGCTTGGTGGCGATCACCACGTCGTCGCGGTCGGCGAAGTCCTTCAGTGCCCGGCCGAGAATCTCTTCGCTGGAGCCGTTGGAGTACATGTTCGCGGTGTCGAAGAAGTTGATGCCCGCGTCGAGGGCGTGCTTGATCAGCGGCCGCGCGTCGTCCTCGCCGAGGGACCAGACGGGGTGGCCGCGATCAGGCTCGCCGTAGGTCATCGCGCCGATCGCGATGGGCGAGACGTCCAGACCGGTGGTGCCGAGTTTCACGTAACGCATGGGAGATCTCCTGCCCAGAAACTTGCGGAGGATTCTCCGCAAGTGCCACCCAAACTAGCGGAGGATTGTCCGCGAGTCAACGAGGAGGCACTATGGGGTCATGACCGACCAGACGCCGGGCACCTACGGCACGCAGCGCAAGGCCGCCGCGCGCAACCGTGTCGCGATCATCGAGGCCGCCCACGAGCTGTTCGCGCAGAACCCGCTGGTGCCGCTGAGCGAGGTCGCCAAGCGCGCCGGCGTCGGCGCCGGGACCCTCTACCGCCACTTCCCCACCCGGGAAGACCTGATCCTCGCGGCCTACCAGCACGACATCGAGCGCCTGACGACCACCGCCGACGACGTGCTGGCACGGCATTCGTCCGCGAAGGCCGCCTTCATCGAGTGGTTCGAGACGCTGTCGGCCTACATCCGCATCAAGCACGGCCTCGGGGACGCGTTGCACAGCGCCGCGGCCCAGGAACTGATCAGCGCCTCCTGGGCACCCACCACCGCCGCGGTCAAGAAGCTCGTCGACGCCTGCGTGGCCGAGGGCACCATCGCCGCCGGACACGATCCCGCGGACATCATCATGTTGATGAGCTTCCTGTGGCGCGTCGCGAACAACGACGAGGGCACCGCACAAGGGCGGCGCCTGATCGCCGCCGTGTTCTCCGGCTTGGAACAAGCGCCCCGGCCGGAGTGAGCGCGTGCGCGTGGACGGCTGCGGGCTGATCCGCTCGCTCGCCTGGTCGGTGTCGACGTGGCTGACCCAGTCCCACCCACAGGGGAAAGGACCCAGGCGACCGTGTGACGTTGGCCACCGGCGTCTCCTCTCGCCCCTGGCTTCCTCGGCAAACCGCGCCGGACCGGGCACGGCGGCGGAAATCTGCGTACGTTGACACCGAAATGCGGGCCGCGGCCCGTATCGTTTGTGACCAACCGCTTAGTAGGCTCGCGGGCACGAGCCCGCTTCTCAACGACGAGGAGGTCCCCCGTGACCGATTCCCCTTCCCGTGTCGCCGTGGTCACCGGTGCCGGCCGCGGCATCGGAGCCGCCGTCGCGGCGCGGCTGGCCGATGACGGTTTCGCCGTCGGGCTGCTCGACCTCGACGAGGCCGGTGTCAAGCAGGGTGCCGAGGCCATCGTCGCCAAGGGTGGCAAGGCCGTCGGGGTCACCCTCGACGTCAGCGACGCCGAGCAGGTCGAGGCCGCCGTCGCCCGCGTCGCCGCCGAACTCGGGCCGCCGGTCGTGCTGGTCAACAACGCCGGCATCACCCGCGACAACCTGATCTTCAAGATGACCGAGCAGGAGTGGGACTCCGTGCTCGGCGTGCACCTCAAGGGCTCCTTCCTGATGACCCGCGCGGTGCAGAAGCACATGACCGAGCAGAAGTACGGCCGGATCGTCAACCTGTCGAGCACGTCGGCGCTGGGCAACCGCGGCCAGGTCAACTACTCCGCGGCGAAGGCGGGCATGCAGGGCTTCACGAAGACCCTCGCCATCGAACTCGGCAAGTTCAACGTCACCGCCAACGCGATCGCCCCCGGCTTCATCGCCACCGACATGACCGCGGCGACCGCCGAACGGCTCGGCATGAGCTTCGAGGACTTCAAGGCGGCGGCCGCGTCGCAGATCCCGGTGCAGCGCGTCGGCACGCCCGAAGACATCGCCAACCTGACGTCGTACCTGGTCAGCGAGGGCGCCGGGTTCGTCTCCGGCCAGGTCGTCTACGTTGCCGGCGGACCGAAGGACTGAGGCCGATGCGAGAGTTCCAGAACCTCGACGAGTTCGCGGCCGCGGCCGGCGAGCACCTCGGGTACAGCGAGTGGCTGACCATCACCCAGGAGCGCGTCAACCAGTTCGCCGACGCCACCGACGACCACCAGTGGATCCACGTGGACGAGCCGATGGCGGCGGCGGGCCCGTTCGGCGGCACCATTGCCCACGGCTTCCTGACGCTGTCGCTGCTGTCGGCGTTCGGCCCGAAGATCTACCGGGTCAACGGGATCAAGATGGGCATCAACTACGGCCTCAACAAGGTCCGCTTCCCCCAGCCGGTGAAGGTCGGCTCGAAGGTGCGCGCCGGCGCGGAACTGGTGGAGATCACCGACATCCCGGGCGGCAAGCAGGCGGTGTCGAAGTGGACCGTCGAGATCGACGGCGAAGCGAAGCCCGCGTGCGTCGCCGAGTGGGTCACCCGTTTCCTCGCGTGACCCGGCCCCGAACGCATCTTTCCCCAGGAAAGATACGTCCGAAGGCCCCCTGGACGTATCTTTCCTAGGGAAAGTGTGGCTTTACCGGGTCTACCTTGCGGCATACCGACCAGTCGGTATCATCGCTCGAACGAAGCTTGAGGAGGCACGATGAGCCGCACCGACCCGCCGGGTCTCGACCTGGGCCGCCTGCGCGCCCACCTGGAGGCGCAGCGGCCCGGCCTGGTCGCCGGGGAGCTGACCGCGGACGTCGTGGAGGGCGGCCGGTCGAACCTCACCTACGTGGTGGGCGACGGCCGGTCGCGCTGGGTGGTGCGCCGCCCGCCGCTCGGGCACGTGCTGCCGACGGCGCACGACATGAGCCGCGAGTTCCGGGTGATCTCCGGGCTGCGCGACACCGCCGTGCCGGTGCCCGAGGCACTCCTCCTCTGCGAGGACACCGACGTCGTCGGGGCGCCCTTCTACGTCATGAGCTTCGTCGAGGGCACGCCCTACCGGACCGCGGACGAACTCGCGAAGCTCGGCCCCGACCGCACCCGCGCGATGGCCGACGCGCTGGTCGGCACGCTCGTCGACCTGCACGCGGTGGACCCGGTCGCGGTCGGGCTGGGCGACTTCGGCCGCCCGGAAGGCTTCCTGGAACGGCAGCTGCGGCGGTGGAAGAAGCAGCTGGACGCGTCCCGCAGCCGCGACCTCTCCGGCGTCGACGAGCTGCACGACCGGCTCGCCGCGGCGGTGCCGGTGTCCGGCGCGCCGTCGATCATCCACGGCGACTACCGGCTCGACAACGTCCTGGTGGACGGCGAAGACCGGATCTCCGCGGTGCTCGACTGGGAGATGTCGACGCTGGGCGACCCGCTGACCGACCTCGCGCTGCTGGTGGCCTACGCCGAGCGGGACAAGGTCTCGCTGCCCTTCGTGTCCAACGCCAGCTCGGCCCCGGGCTACCCGGCCACCGACGAGGTCGTCGCCCGCTACGCCGAGCTTTCCGGGCGGGACGTCTCGCAGCTGAACTGGTACGTCAGCTTCGCGTTCTTCAAGCTGGCCGTGATCCTGGAAGGCATCCACTACCGCTTCACCCGCGGCCAGACGGTCGGGGCGGGCTTCGAAGGCGTCGGCGCCGGGGTCGCGCCGCTGATCGCGCACGGCAACGAGATTCTCAAAGAGGAGAAGTAAATGGACTTCGCGTTCGACGAGAAGACCGAGGAGCTGCGCGGGAAGCTCCTCGAGTTCATGGACTCGCACATCTACCCCGCCGAGCCGGTGTTCGAGCGGCAGCTCGCCGAACGCGACGACCCCTGGGCCATCCCGCCGGTCGTCGAGGAACTCAAGGCCGAAGCACGCAAGCGCGGGCTGTGGAACTTCTTCCTCCCCGGCGAGCACGGCGCGGGCCTGACGAACCTGCAGTACGCGCCCCTCGCCGAGATCACCGGCCGCAGCATCCGGCTCGCGCCGACCGCGCTCAACTGCGCGGCCCCGGACACCGGGAACATGGAAGTGCTGGCCATGTTCGGCAACGAGCAGCAGCAGAAGCAGTGGCTGGAGCCGCTGCTGAACGGCGAAATCCGCTCGGCGTTCGCGATGACCGAGCCGGACGTCGCCTCCTCCGACGCCCGCAACATCGAGACCGCCATCCGGCGCGACGGCGACGAGTACGTCGTCAACGGCCGCAAGTGGTACATCTCCGGGGCGATGAACCCCGCGTGCAAGATCTTCATCGTGATGGGCAAGACCGACCCCGGCGCCGCGCCGCACAAGCAGCAGAGCATGATCCTGGTCCCCCGTGACACCCCGGGCGTCACGGTCAAGCGCGGCATGCACGTCTTCGGCTACGACGACAGCGACCACGGCGGCCACGCCGAGGTGCTCTTCGAGGACGTCCGCGTGCCGGTCGAGAACCTCATCGCCGGCGAGGGCGACGGGTTCGCCATCGCCCAGGCCCGGCTCGGCCCGGGCCGCATCCACCACTGCATGCGGGCCATCGGGATGGCCGAGCGGGCGCTGGAGCTGATGTGCCGCCGCGCGATCTCCCGGGAGGCGTTCGGCAAGCCGATCGCCCAGCAGGGCGTGGTGCAGGACTGGATCGCCGAATCGCGCGTCAAGATCGAGCAGCAGCGGCTGCTCGTGCTCAAGACCGCGTGGCTGATGGACACCGTCGGCAACCAGGGCGCGCACACCGAGATCCAGGCGATCAAGATCTCCACGCCGGTCACCGTCGAGTGGATCCTCGACAAGGCCGTGCAGGTGCACGGCGCGGGCGGGGTCAGCCAGGACTTCCCGCTGGCCGCCATGTGGGCCGGGAACCGCACGCTGCGCCTGGCCGACGGGCCGGACGAGGTCCACAAGCGCTCGCTGGCCCGGCGCGAACTGAAGAAGTACCTCTCGGAGGGCGCGAAGTGACTGTCACTGCCGAAGACCTGACCCGCCAGGCGACGGAGTTCCTGGCCGCGCACGACCCGAAGTCGACCGGCCCGCTGGAGTTCCTGCGGGCCCGGTTCGACGCCGGTCTCGCCTGGGTCCACTTCCCCGCCGGGCTCGGCGGGCAGAACGCGCCGCGTGCTCTGCAGTCCGTTGTGGACAGGGTGTTCACCGAAGCCGGCGCGCCGGACAACAACCCGCGCCGGATCGGCATCGGCCTCGGCATGGCCGCGCCGACCATCCTCGCCTTCGGCACGCCGGAGCAGCGCGAGCGCTTCCTGCGTCCACTGTGGACCGGCGAGGAGGTGTGGTGCCAGCTGTTCAGCGAGCCGGGCGCCGGCTCCGACCTGGCCGCGCTGGGCACCCGCGCCGTCCGCGACGGCGACGACTGGATCGTCACCGGCCAGAAGGTGTGGACCTCCGGCGCGCACGAGTCGCAGTGGGCGATCCTGGTCACCCGCACCGACCCGGACGTGCCGAAGCACCAGGGCATGACGTACTTCCTGTGCGACATGACCGCCCCCGGCGTCGAGGTGCGGCCGCTGCGCCAGATCACCGGCGAGGCCGAGTTCAACGAGGTGTTCCTGACCGACGTCCGGATCCCGGACACCCAGCGCCTCGGCGCGGTCGGCGAGGGCTGGAAGGTCGCGCAGACGACGCTGATGAACGAGCGCGTCGCGATCGGCGGGTACGTCCAGCCCCGCGAGGGCGGGCTGATCGGGATCGTCGCGAAGACCTGGCGAGAGCGGCCCGAGCTGCGCACGCCGGAGCTGCGTGACCGCCTGGTGCGGCACTGGGTCGAGGCGGAGACGCTGCGGCTGGCCGGCACCCGGCTGCGCCAGCAGCTCGCGGTCGGCGCGCCGGGGCCGGAGGGCTCGGCCATGAAGGTCGCCTTCTCCGAGCTCAACCAGGCGCTCACCGGCCTGGAGGTCGAACTGCTCGGCGAAGAGGGCCTGGCCTACGACGACTGGACGTTCCGGCGCCCGGCGATCGTCGACTTCAACGGCCGCGAAGCCGGTT
Source organism: Amycolatopsis sp. lyj-346 (assembly GCF_046548975.1). Lineage (NCBI taxonomy): Bacteria > Bacillati > Actinomycetota > Actinomycetes > Pseudonocardiales > Pseudonocardiaceae > Amycolatopsis > Amycolatopsis sp. lyj-346. Next base: position 255,624 of record NZ_JAJPWT010000006.1, on the reverse strand, counting down.
ACCGGTACCTGCGCGCGAAGGGCAACTCCATCGAGGGCGGCACCTCGGAGGTCCTGCGCAACATCATCGCCGAGCGCGTGCTGGGCTTGCCCTCGGAGCCGCGCGTCGACAAGGACGTCGCCTGGAAGGACCTCCCCCGATGAGTCAAACACCGCGTGACCTGCTCTATTCCGACGTCGAGGAAGATCTGCGGGCTTCGGTCCGGGACCTGCTCAAGGCCAAGGCCGGCGCCGAAGCGCTGCTGGCGCGGGTGGAGACGGCCGAGCCGTACGACCTGAAGCTGTGGCGCACGCTGGCCGACGAGGTGGGCGTGGCCGGGCTGGCGGTGCCGGAGGAGCTGGGCGGCCACGGCGCGTCGGCCCGCGAGGTCGCCGTCGTGGCCGAAGAGCTGGGCCGCAGCGTCGCGCCGGTGCCGTTCCTCGGCAGTGTCGTGCTGGCGACGACCGCGCTGCTGCACACGGCCGACCGCGACTTCGTCGGACGGCTCGCGGCGGGACAGGCGATCGGCGCACTGGCCGTGCCGCTGTCGACGGCGCCGGGCGCGGGCTTCCCGTCGTCGGTGACGGCTTCCGCGGACGGCACGCTCACCGGGCGGGTGGGCACGGTCGCCGACGCGTCGGTGGCGGACCTGCTGGTCGTCCCGGCCGCCGGGCCGGACGGGCCCGCGCTGTACGTGGTCGAGGCACCGGCGGCGGTGTCGGTGTCGGTGTCGGAGCTGGTGTCGTTCGACCTGACGCGGCGCGTGGCCGACGTCTCGCTGGAAAACGCCCCGGCCACGCTGGTCGCCTCCGGGCCGGAGGCCGCCGCGGCGCTGGAGCAGGCGCTGCTGTTCGGCGCGGGCATCCTCGCGTCGGAGCAGACGGGCGTCGCCGAGTGGGCGCTCACCGAGACGGTGACCTACCTCAAGGGCCGCTACCAGTTCGGCCGGCCGGTCGGCGGGTTCCAGTCGCTCAAGCACCGGCTGGCGAACCTGTACACCGACCTCGTCCTGGCCCGCGCGGCGGCCCGCAACGCCGCGGACGCGCTGGCCACGGGCACCGACGTGCCGATCGCGGTGGCGGTGGCCCAGGCCCGCAACGCGCCGATCGCGGTCAAGGCGACCGAGGAGGCGGTCCAGCTGCACGGTGGCATCGGGATGACGTGGGAGCACCCGGCGCACCTGTACCTGAAGCGGGCGAAGGCGGACGAGATCGCCCTCGGCACCCCCGGCCGGCATCGCGCCCGGCTGGCGGACCTGGTCGACCTGCCGGCGTGAACTCCCGGAAGCGGCCCGTTCCCGGGTGGGAGCGGGCCGCTCGCCGACGACCACCGCGGAATTCATGAAGATAATTCAGTTTAGTTCGGAATTTTCGCTCACCTGAGCGAAAATTTTGTGAGCCAGGCCACTTCACGGCTAAAAGGGTGACAAAAATGCCCTTCCTCCCATGGTTCTCGCCGGCTCCCGGATCTAACCTGTGCGCCATGGAAACAGCCGTCGCGCCGGCCGACGCCGGTGCGCTGGAGCAATTGACCATCACCGTCGGCGGTCACCACCACAGCGCCCTCGCGGCCGGGCCCGCGGCGGGCGAACTGGTTCTGCTGCTGCACGGCTGGCCCGAGTTCGCCGACGCCTGGACCGAGCAGCTCCACGCCCTCGGCGAGGCCGGCTACCGCGCACTGGCGGTCGACCAGCGCGGCTACGCGGCCGGCGCGCGCCCGGACGGCGTCGCGCACTACACGCTCGATCACCTGGTCGGCGACGCCCTCGCGTTCGCCGACAGCCAGGGAGCGGCCCGCTTCCACCTGATCGCCCGCGACTGGGGCGGCATGATCGCGTGGGCCCTCGCCGCGGCCCACCCGGACCGGCTCCGGTCGCTGACGGTGCTCTCGACGCCCCACCCCTCGGCCCTCCAGCGCGCGGTGGCCACCGACGACGGCCAGTTCCACGACCTCGGCTACATCCGGTTCTTCCGCCACGAAGCGGGCAAAGCCGAAAAATACCTCTTACGCGACGAAGCCGCGCAATTACGTGCTGTTTACAACCGGCGCATTCCGAAAACCGTCGTCGAACGTTCGGTGGCCCGCCTTTCGGAACCGGGCGCGCTGACGGCCACGTTGAATTGGTACCGCGGAGCGACGAACGACGAGTTCGACATCCCGGCGGGCCGCATCACGGTCCCGACGCTGTACCTGTGGGGCCGCGAGGACCCGTACCTGGGCCAGACCGCCGCGGAACAGACGGTGCACCACATCGACGCGGAGTACCGGTTCCAGATCGTCGAGGGCGCGAGCCAGTGGATGGCGATGGAGGCCCCGGACGAGGTGAGTGCCCTGCTGCTGGACCACCTCCAGCGGCACCGGCGGGCGATCACAGGTCGCTGAGCGAGGTTCCGGTGACGGTCACCTGCCCCGCCGGACCCCGCCGCGGCCGCCGGGTCCCGGGCGGCGGCGGATCCCAGGCGAAGTTCGCCTGGCCGGCGAACCCGGAAACAGTGGCGGACACGTGGTGCTGCGCCAGCACCTGCCGGATCCGGCCGGGCAGCGGGCCGTTTTCGGTCCAGCAGCCTTCGAGGACGACCCGGGCGCCGTCCGTCATGAGGTGGTGGTCTTCCACCAGCGGTGCGACGACGTCCGCGAAGTTCGCGTCGTCGATCAGTTCACGGCTGGGGTTGGCGGCCGAACCGGTGATCGCGACGATGAAGTCGCCGCGGTCCCCGGCACCGTGGCCGACGAAGCCGAGGGTGCCGACCCGGGCGCCCTCCTGCGCGAGCTGCTGCGCGATCCGCCGCAGTTCCGCCTGGACGCCGGCGACACTCGACGCGGCGACGACGTAGTCGGCGCCGGCGGATCGGGCCCGGAGCCGGAACATGTCCGTCATCGAGCGTGGCCGCCGCGGATGGCGCCCGGCGGTCCCGGTGAACCGGGGCTCCGCGCGATCGCCGGTGGTGATGACGTAGATGCTGACGACCCGCTGCGGCGTGCTCCCGGCCGCGGTACCCGCCGGGGCCGTCCCGCTCGCGGCCGGCGTGGCGGGACCGGGCCGGGGCTGACGCTGGAGGGACACGTGGCCGCGGCGCAGCAGATCGCCGACCGCGGCGTTGCCGGCGGTGCGCTGGAGCACCAGCAACGGGTCGGCCGGGATCGCACCGGCCCGGGGCTCACCGGTGACCTGCGCTCGCGGCGCCGGCTGCCGAGGCTGCCGGCAGTGCCCGGACGTCCCGTCCATCCGGCCAGTATGCGGATCCGGGTCCGGGCGGGAAAGACTTCATCCGGCTGACGCCGGCCCTAGCCCACCGGCGGCCGCAAGGCGTCGAGCAGCAGGTCCGCGTAGTGGTCGCCGATCTGGCGGGCCGTCAACGACCCGCTTCGCCGGTACCACGACCCCAGGTGGTGCACCGACCCGAAGAAGAAGTCCACCACCACGTCCGCCGGCTTGTCGGTGCGGAACTCCCCCGACGCCTGGCCCTCCTCGATCAGCCCGCGGAACCGCTCGTGGTACTTGCGACGCTCCGCCCGCACCGCCTTCTGCTTGTCCGGGGACAGCTGGTGCATCGACTGCAGGAAGATCGTGTTGTCGTCGAGGTTGTCGATGCTGGACACCACGACGTCGGACGCCGCCGCCGACAGGCGCTGCCGCAGCGGCGCGTCCGACGTGGCCACGCTCTCCAGCTGACGGGTCTGCTCGCGCAGGACGCGCGCGTAGATCTCGTAGAGCAGGTCGTCCTTCGAGCCGAAGTAGTGGTACATCGCGCCCTTGGTGACGCCCGCCGCCTCGACGATCTCCTGGACGGACGTGCGGTCGAAGCCCTTCTTGGCGAACAGCTTCGTGGCGTGCTCCAGCAGCCGCCGGGGCACGGCGGCCTGGTCGTCGCCCGTGGCCTCGCCCGGCTTGCGGGTGCTTGCTCGGGTCACCGCACCTACCCCTTCCCGTCAGGACGACTCAGGATAACGGCTCAGCCGCGCCAGGCCAGGAACCGCCGCGGGTTGTCCACGAGCATGGTCGTGATGTCCGTTTCGGACACCCCGCGCTCCCGCAGCGCCGGCAGCACGTCCCGGGTGATGTGCAGGTAGTGCCAGTTCGGCGCGATCGCGGGCAGTTGCCCGGCGGGCAGCCAGTCGATGTAGCACGACGCGTCGTGCGAGAGCACCATGCTGCCCGCGTACCCGCGTTCGCACAGCGCCGCGACGGTGTTCACCCGTTCCTCGAACGGCAGCAGCAGGTCCAGGCCGAAGCGGTCCATCCCGAGCAGCGAGCCGGCGTCGGCGAGCTCGGTGAGGTACCCCAGGTCCGTCGAGTCGCCCGAGTGCCCGATGAGCACCCGGGTCAGGTCGACACCTTCGGCCGCGAAGATTTCCTGCTGCTCCAGCCCGCGCCGCGTGCCCGCGTGCGTGTGCGTCATGATCGGCGCGCCCGTCTCGACGTGCGCCTTCGCCACCGCGCGCAGGACGCGTTCGACACCGGGCGTCACCCCCGGCTCGTCGGTGGCGCACTTGAGCAGCCCGGCCTTGACGCCGGTGCCGGCGATGCCGTCCCGGAGGTCGCCGACGAACATCCCGATCAGCGGGTCTTCGCCCTGCAGCAGCGTGCCGGGCCCGCGGAAGTGCAGGTAGTGCGGCACGTCGTGGTAGGTGTACAGCCCGGTCGCGACGACGATGTTGACCTCGACCTCGGCCGCCACCCGCTGCACGCGCGGGACGTAGCGGCCGAGGCCGATCACCGTCGGGTCGACGATCGTGTCGATCCCGGCGGCCTTCAGCTCGGTCAGCCGCCGGATCGCCTCGGGGACGTGCTCGTCCTCGCGGAACCCTTCGTGCTCCGGGTAGTTGTCGGCGAATTCGGGGCTCAGCACGAAGAGGTGTTCGTGCATCAGCACCCGGCCCAGCGCCTCCGGCGCGATCGCGCCGCGGACCGTCTCGACCACCGCGCTACCCCCGCGCCCGCAGTTCGCGGCGGAGGATCTTGCCGCTCGTGGTCTTCGGCAGCTCGTCGAGGACTTCGACGGTGCGCGGGTACTTGTAGGCGGCGAGCCGTTCCTTGCACCAGGCGACCAGCTCCGCGGGATCGGCGGTCGCCCCGGGCGCCGGGCTGACGTAGGCCTTGACCGTCTCGCCACGGTAGGAGTCGGCGATCCCGACCACGGCGGCCTCCCGCACGGACGGGTGCGTGTACAGGACGTCTTCGACCTCCCGCGGCCAGACCTTGAAGCCGGACGCGTTGATCATGTCCTTCTTGCGGTCGACGACGTAGACCCAGCCGCGTTCGTCCATGAACCCGATGTCGCCGGTGAGCAGCCGCCCGCCGGGCAGCGCCTCTGCGGTGGCGTCGGGACGGTTCCAGTAGCCCGAAACGACCATCGGACCCTCGACGGCGATCTCCCCCGCTTGCCCGGGAGGCAGCTCTTCGCCGTTTTCGCCGAGGATCCGGACGATCGTGTCCGGCACCGGCAGGCCGATCGAGATGGTGCCGGATTCCGGGTCGATGGGCGCTTCCAGGGTGCCCGGGACCACGACGCAGCCCGCGGTGGTTTCGGTGAGGCCGTAGCCGTTGTGGATGTAGTGCCCGGTCTTCGCCCGGAAGGCCTCGACGACGGCGGGCGGCAGCGCGGCGCCGCCGGAGTACAGCAGCGCGAACGAATCGAAGTGCTCCCGGCTGAACGACGGGTGCGCCATCAGCGCCATGTAGGCCGTGGACGGCCCGACCGTGTACGACGGCTTGTGCTCGAGGAACGCGTCGAGCACGACACCCGGCTCGAAGCGGTAGGCCAGGGCCAGGGTGCCCTCGATGTCGATCGCGGAGCCGAGCTCGCAGACCATGCCGGTGATGTGGAACAGCGGCGCGAGCCCGAAGAGCGTCGAGCCGGCGGGCAGGCCGCTGAACGAGCCGAGCCCGGCGGCGTTGGTGCCGATGTTGCCGTGGGTGTTCGTGGCGCCCTTCGGCGTGCCGCTGGTGCCGGAGGTGTAGCTGATCAGGGCGGTGTCGTCGAGGGCGAAGGCGGGCTCCGGCGGTTTCGCCCCCGGCGTGGCCGCGGCTTCGAGGAGTTCGGTCGCGCCCGGCGTCTCCTCCTTTTCGACCTTGGCCAGAACTCGCTCGTCGTCGCGGGTCTGGAACTCGAGTTCGCTGGTGGTGAGCGCGATGCCGACGCCGTTGGCCGCCGCCGTCGCGCCGAGGTAGGCGTTCCAGCCGCGCTGCGAGCAGACGACCGCCTTCACGCCGGCGTCGGTGAACACGTGGGTGAGCTCGCGTTCCCGGTACATCGGGTTGACCGGCACCACGATTCCGCCGGCCTTCCACGCGCCCAGCAGGGCGATGACGAACTGCGGGATGTTCTGCAGCACCAGGGCGAGCCGGTCGCCGCGGGCGAAGCCGTGGGCGGTCAGGTACCGCGCAACGCCGTCGGAGAGCTCGTCGACCGCGCGATAGCTCAGCCGCGCGTCGAAGTACGCGATCGCGGCCCGGTCCGGGACGTGGTCCACGGCCCGGCGGAACGACTCGGGCAACGTCGTCGGCTTCGCCGGTTCCGCGTCCCGCACGCGTTCGTCGTAGCTCGCGAGCCAGGGCTTCGCGTCGTACCAGCTCATCCAGTGACCTCCTTTGGACACCGACCGGTCGGTATGCCGACGCTAGGAGGACACGGCGGCCCGCGTCAAGCCCGGGCCGGGTCACCGAAATTGCGCACAGCAATTCCGACGCGCCAAAACCACGCCAAAACAATGCAGCCAGATGCCGCCGTCACAGAGGTACACGTACCCCGGTTCGAAATGGTTCAGATCTTCTTTTTCGTCCGAATCACACTGGACAAACCCCTGGTCGAGCCGCCACTATGGCGTCGGCGACCAGGTTGGTCCGCCCCATCAGAGAACCCCGCCGTATCCCCCGAACACGGCGGAGTACCCATATGTTCACGCTAACTCACGCACGAAAACGGAGTCATTCATGCCTGCTTCCGGTGGACGACACCGCCTCTCCCGGCGGACGAAGATCGCGACGGCGGCCCTCGGCCTCGCGATCGCGGGCGGGGCGCTGGTGATCGCCACGACCGTCGGCGACCCCGGCGCCGCCAACGCCGCCTCGGGCGGTCAGGCGGCGGCCGGCCAGATCAGCTGTCCGGACGTGGCGAGCAAGCTCCCGGCCATCCCCGCGCAAGCCCAGGCCGAGGTGCAGCGCAACCTCGAGCTGCTGAACACCCAGATCGCCGAAGCCAACAACCGCCTGCAGACGACCGTCGGCCAGGGCGGCCCCAACTTCGTGCAGAACGCCATCCTCGGCCCGCTCGAAGACAAGCGCGTGGCGACGATCAACCGGATCGCCACCGCCATCGGCCGCAACGCCGAAAAGCCGCAGGGCCTCGACAGCCTGGCCACCTGCGCGGCGGGCGGGCAGGCCGGCACGGGCGCGGGTGCCGGTGCACCGGCACCGGAACCGGCTCCGGAACCGGCCGAAGGCAACGGCGGGCAGAACGGGAACACCGGCAACACGGGCGACGCCGGGGTCGGCCAGATCTCCTGCCCCGACGTGGAAAGCCGGCTCCCGGCCATCCCCGCCCAGGCCCAGGCCGAGGTGGAACGCAACCTCGAGCTGCTGAACACCCAGATCGCCGAAGCCAACAACCGCCTGCAGACGACCGTCGGCCAGGGCGGCCCCAACTTCGTGCAGAACGCCATCCTCGGCCCGCTCGAAGACAAGCGCGTGGCGACGATCAACCGGATCGCCACCGCCATCGGCCGCAACGCCGAAAAGCCGCAGGGCCTCGACGCTCTCGCGCCCTGTAGCCGATGACCACCGGGGTCCGGCGGGGGGTGCGCCCCGCCGGACCCGCGGTCACCGGGCCAGCAACGCGCTGATCCGCAGGAAGTTCCGCGCGGTCATCGTCACCCGCACCTCCGTGGTGACGACCGGATCGAATGCGAACGACGTCGGGTCGTTCGAACCGGTCCCCCACGTGATCCGCAGGTTCCGCACGGGCTCGAAGCCCCGGGGCGTGCGGCAGGTGACTTCGACGGCGACCGGCAGCGCCAGTTTCGCGTCCACGACGAAGTTCGCCGTGACGGCGCTGATCCGCTGGGCCGACGGCCAGGCCAGCGACACCCAGTCCTCGGCTCGCGGCCGGCTCACCGCCTTCAACGTCGAAGTCGCCGGTTTGACGTAGTAGTTGGACCAGCCGGTGGCCGGGTTCCCGTCCAGCATCGCCGCGGGCAGCGTGTCCGGGGCGCCCGAGTAGCTCGCGTCCGCGGTCGAGACGGCCGGGACCACGGGCGTTTCGACCGCGCGCGCTCCCGGGCCGTTGCGCTGCCCGAGCGAGGTGCCGGGCAAGGTGAGCTTCCCCGGGGTCAGCCCCGGAGCGCTCGCCGTCACGGTGATCCGCCCTCGCCCGCCGGTCGCCGCGATGACGGCGACGGCGAGCCCGTTGAACGCCGGGATCGTCGGCTGCTGGTAGCTCTGGGCGAGTTCCTGCCGTCCGTTGTCGACGCCGGCGACCCGGCCGGGGCCGGCGACGGTGAACCGCAGCACCGGTTCGACGCCGGGAACGACGACACCGCCGGCGTCCACGACCGACGCCGTCACGAACGTCATCGCCCCCGCCACCACCGGGTGCTCAGGCGGGTCCACGCTCAGCTTGACCGCCCGCGGCGGCCCGGCCGTAACGAGCCGGTCGCGCGCCACCTCGCGGCCGCCGTCCCGGGCGATCGCGGTCAGCGTGCCGGGCTCGAAGGGCACGGTCCAGCTCAGGTGCAGCTTGCCGGAGCTGCCGTTCGGGCTGGTGTAGCTGCCGGAGGGGTCGTTCTTGTCGTCACCGGCCGGCTCGGTCGTCTCCAGGTACGGAAATCCGTCCACAGTGGTCTTGCGGTCGAACTTCCTGACCCCCAGCGACTTCCCGTTCAGCACCAGCTCCACGGTGTCCACAGTGGAATAGACCCACACCGCGACGGGCTCGCCGGGCCGGTGGTTCGTCCAGTCCATCGGGGTCAGGTGCACCATCGGCGTGGTGACCCACTGGCTGCGGAACAGGTGGAAGGCGTCCTTGGGCAGGCCGGCGCTGTCGACCGCGCCGAAGAAGGACGTCTTGACCGGGAAGACGTCGTACGGCGTCGGTTCGCCGAGGTAGTCCTGCCCGGCCCAGAGGAACTGGCCCAGGCAGAACTTCCGGTCGCGGTCCTTCTTCAGCGAGTACTCGCCGCTGAACGTCCACGAGGCCAGGTTGTTGTCGTAGGACGACGTCGCCCGCTTCCCCGGCGTGTGGTTCTCGCCGGTGTTGAGCAGGTCCGGCTCCTGGTAGACGCCGCGCGTCGAGGTTTCCGACGACGACTCGGACTCGAAGAAGAACTTGTCCGGGTACTGCTTGTGCAGCCCGTCGATGGACTGGGCGGTGTTGTAGTTGACGCCGAGGCCGTCGAGCTGCTTCATGATGAGGTCCTGCGGCGAACCGGGCGCGGGCACGCTGCGGTAGCGGTCCGAGCCCATGATGACCGGCCGGGTCGGGTCGATCGCCCGGACCGCGGCGATCAGTCCCGCGGCGATCTCCGGGCCACCCGCCATCGACGCGTCCGGCACCTCGTTGCCGATCGACCACAGCACGACCGCGGGAGAGTTCTTGGCCGCGTGCACCATTTCGGCGATGTCCCGCCCGCTCCACTCGTCGAAGTCGCGGTGGTAGTCGTACTCGAGCTTGCCGGTCCGCCAGCAGTCGAACGCTTCGACCATCATGACGATCCCGAGCCGTTCGCAGACCGTCACCAGCTGCGGGTCCGGCGGGTTGTGCGCGGTCCGCAGCGCGTTGACGCCCATCGCGAGCATCAGCCGCATCTGGTGCTCCAGCGCGGCCGGGTCGACCACCGCGCCCAGCGCGCCCTGGCTGGAGTGCAGGTTGACCCCGCGCAGCTTCATCGGCACGCCGTTGAGCGAGAACCCGTTGTCGGGGTGGAACTCGGCGTAGCGGAAGCCGAAGTCCGCGGTGGTCGTGTCGAGCACGCGCCCGGCCACCACGACGTCGGTGCGCAGCCGGTACAGCCGGGGCGTGTCGATCGACCACAGCTGCGGGCGAGCGACCCGCAGCTCGCTCCCCGCCTTCGCCGTCCGGCCGGCGGCCACCGCCACGGTCGCCGAGCCGTTCGCCACGACGCGGCCCGCCGGGTCGGTGACGGTCGTCCGCACCTGTGCCGTGACCGGCGCGCCGGAGTCGTTGACGACGTCGGTCGCCACCCGCACGGTGCCCCGGCCGTCGGCGATGTCCGGGGTGGTGACGAACGTGCCGTGCCGGGCGACGTGCACCGGCTCGGTCACCACCAGGCGGACGCGGCGGTAGATCCCGCTGCCGGAGTACCAGCGGCTGCTGGGCAGCGGGTTCACCGCCCGCACGGCGAGGACGTTCGGCGTCCGCCCGTCGGTGTGCAGCCGTCCGGTCAGGTCGAAGGCGAACCCGGTGTAGGCGTACGGGTGGTTGCCGAGCAGTTCGCCGTTCAGGTACACGTGGGCGTCCGAGTAGACGCCGTCGAACTCCACCGACACGCGCTTGCCGTCGAGCGACGGCGGCAGCGTGAACGTCTTGCGGTACCAGCCGAGCCCGCCGCGGAAGAAGCCGGAACCGCTGCTGGTGCCCTTGTCGGTCGGCGGGAGCTCGATGCTCCAGTCGTGCGGGACGTCGACGACCTGCCACGCCGAGTCGTCGAAGCCGGGCTTGGGGGCGTCGGCGAAGCGGCCGCCGGGATCGGTGACGCCGTCGGGGTTGGCCAGGACGAACCGCCAGCCGGCACCGAGATCGTTTTCCCGCGCCTGCACCGGCTGCCCGAGCGCGTCGGCGGCCCGGGCGACCGGCGCGACGGCCGACGTGGCGACGGCGGCGCCGACCCCGCCCAGCACAACCCGTCTGCGGAAACCGCTCGGATCTTGTTCCGGCATCGGACAGGCCCCTTCCAGCGGCGACGTGCGGGCGGAAAGCACTATGGCACAGAGGTTTCCGGACAACCAAAGAGTTCGATAATTTCGAACTTTTGCCCGTTTGCCCGTTCAGCGCGTGACTTCCGACCAAGCGACCGCTTAGTATGGTGTCCGACACGAGAAGGCGGCGATGTCCACTGTGGATGGCGTGCGGTACGAGGCGGACGGCGCGGTCGCGACGTGCACCTTCGACAAGCCGGACCGCAGCAACGCGATGGACGTCCCGATGCAGGCCCGCTACGGCACCCTGCTGCGGCAGGCGGACGCCGATCCGGAGATCCGCGCGGTCGTCGTCACCGGGGCGGGCCGGGCCTTCTGCCCCGGCGCCGACCTGGGCTTGCTGGACACCATCGCCGGGGCACCACCGGCGGAGGGCGGCGAGAACTTCCGGGACGTGCTGGCGGCGACCCGGGTGGGTGTCCCGGTGGTCGCCGCGATCAACGGCGGCTGCGCCGGTCTGGGGTTCGTCATAGCGTGCTCGGCGGACGTCCGCTTCGCGGCCGCCGGCGCGAAGTTCACCACCGCGTTCGCCCGCCGCGGCCTGATCGCCGAGTACGGCATCGCGAAGCTGCTCCCGGAGCTCGTCGGCCAGGGCCGGGCCCGCGACCTGCTGCTGTCCGGGCGGACGTTCACGGCGGAACAGGCCCTGGACTACGGCTTGGTCCAGGAGGTCGTCCCGGCCGGAGAGCTGCTGTCGCACGCGCACGCGTATGCGACCGAGCTGGCGACGTACAGCGCACCGCGGTCGATGGCGGTGATGAAGGCGCAGTTCGCGCGCGAGGCCCTCCTGCCGCTCCCCGAGGCGGCCCGCGAGGCGACGGCGTTGATGGTGGAGTCGTTCGGCCGTCCCGAGCTGGCAGAGGGCCTGGCGAGCTGGAAGGAGCGCCGTCCGCCCCGGTTCCCCGCCGATCGATGAGTTTCCCCGGCTCCGGCCGTCGGTACCTGCATCCGACGTCACGGAGGTGGGTCAAATGGCCAAGCTGCTCTACGCGTTCAGCTGCTCGATCGACGGTTTCATCGCCGGTCCGGGCGGAGACATGTCCTGGTTGACACCGTTCCTGGGCCCGGCGCCGGTGGACCTGATCCCCCGCATCGGGTCCCTCCTGGTGGGCCGCCGAACGTACGACGGCGACGACCCGCACCGGGGCGCGCCGGGCGAAGGCAAGGCGTTCGGCGGCGGCTGGGAGGGGCCGCAGTTCGTGCTCACGCACCGTGCCGCTTCTCCGGCCCCTGGCGTCACTTTCGTCGCCGATCTGGAGTCCGCCGTATCGGCGGCCAAGGCGGCGGCCGGGGAGAAGTACGTCAACGTGCTCGGCGCCGAGGTGGCCCGGCAGTGTCTTGAGGCTGGGGTGCTTGACGAGGTGCTGGCCTTGCCGGTGCCGGTTCTCCTCGGGAATGGGGTTCGGGTTTTCTCGCGGGTTGGCCCTCCTGTTCGGCTTTCTTCGGTGGGGCCTTGTTGGTATCGGGTTGTTTCTTGAGGATCCGGTGTTTTCCGGTGGCTGCATGTGGCCATCACCGGAAACCCTGGCTGCCGACCACTATTGACATTCTCTCAACAGGTGCACCCGTTCGTGTGATGAACGTGAGTTCGATGGCCGGTAGTTTGGAGGTATGACCAGCAACGCAGTGCTTTCCTCTTCTTCTGATGCGGTGGCTTTGGCCGACCGCATCGGTGAGCTGGTGGCGTGTATGCGGTCTGCCGAAGCCGAACTCGGGGCTGTGCTGGTGGAGGTTGAGCAGCGTGGAGTGATGGAGCTGTTCGGCTACCGCTCTGCGGCCCGGTTGCTGGAGCAGCTGGCCGATATCCCGAAGTCCGCTGCTGAACGGATCGTGAAGCGGGCCCGTCTGGTGAATCCGGGCCGCACCCTCGACGGGAGCCCGATTTCCGCCTTGGCTCCGGCGACCGGTGTTGCTGCCCGGGCGGGGCGGTTGAGTAACCCCATGATCGACGTCATCACCGATGTCCTCGGCCAGGTTCCGCCCGAACACCACGCCAGCGCCGAGGCCGACCTGCTCACCTTTGCCGCCGAGGCCGGGCACAAGCAGGTCGCCGCGCTGGGGGCTCGCATCCTTGCCCACCTGGCCCCCGACGGTGAGGAACCCGCCGTCGCCGACCCGGTGATCCCGCCGCGGGAGCTGTTCCTGCGGCGCCGACGGTCCGGCACTTGGGAGCTGAACGCCAGATTCGATGACGAGACCGGCACCCGCGCCAGCGCCCTGCTGGATGCCCTGGCCGAACGCCGCACCAGTGACGACGGCCCCGACCACCGCACCCACCCTCAGCGCTACGGTGATGCCTTCTCCGACGCCATCGACCTGGCCCTCAACTCCCCAGAGCTGCCAATGCAGGCCGGGGAACGAGCCCACGTCATGGTCGCGGTGTCTCTCGAGGACCTGAAGTCAGGTGTGGGTACGGCGACCCTCGGGGATACCGGGAAGATCTCGGCCGCCGAAGCCCGCGTGCACGCCTGCGACGCCATGATCATCCCCGCCGTCCTCGGTGAGAAGAGCGAACCTCTCAACCTCGGACGACTCCGCCGGTTGATCTCCGCCGGACTCCGCCGCGCCCTCTTCCTCCGCGACCGTGGATGCGCGTTCCCCGGCTGCCACCGCCCACCCCGGCACTGCCAAGGCCACCACATTCGCCACTGGGCCGACGGCGGCCCCACCGACCTCACCAACCTGGTACTGATGTGCGCCCACCACCACCGGCTCCTGCACCGATCGGGGTGGGAAGTCCGGATCGCCGCCGATGGTCTACCCGAATTCCTTCCACCGGTGTTCATCGACCGACGCCGAAAACCCAGACGCAACAACCTCCACCAACCACTCCCCTTCGCAGCCTGAACACGGGAAAGGCCCGCAGCCACACGGCTACGGGCCCACACCCACGCGCACCCCGACGGCACCGCTTCCCATCCCGCCCGACAAGGCTCCCGCTCGGCTAAGATCTGTCTCGTCGGCCTGCGGGCCGGCGGTCACAGCTCTCCGACGGCCTCTTCGACCTTGCGCTGCAGCTTGTTCATCCCGCCGAGCCACCGGTCGGTATCGGTCGCGCGGGCCGTGTAGTAGCCCGCGACTTCCGGGTGGGGCAGCACCAGGAAACGCTTCTCCTCGATCGCCGCGAACAACGCTTCCGCGACCTGCTCCGGCTCGATCGCCGACGCGCCCATCAGCAGCTGGCCCGCCGTGCCGGTGCTCTCCAGCATGGCCGTGCGCACGCCCTGGGGGCAGATCGCCTGCACCGTGATGCCGCGGTGGCGGTAGGTCGCCGACAGCCATTCGGCGAACGCCAGCGCGCCGTGCTTGGTCACCGAGTACGGGGCCGAACCGAGGCTGGTCAGCAGGCCGGCCGCGGACACCGTCGCGATGAAGTGTCCCTGGCCGCGCTCCAGCCACGCCGGCAGCAGCAGGTTCGCCGCGCGGACGTGCGACATGACGTTGACGTCCCAGGTGCGCGCCCACACCTCCTCGCCGCTTTCCGCGCCGCCGAAGGGGGCGATGCCCGCGTTCGCGCAGAAGACGTCGATCTCGCCGAGCGTCTCGCGGGCGCTGTCGATCAGCTTCGTGACGCCCTCCTGGCTCGCGACGTCCCCGGCGAAGGCCGTTCCGCCGACTTCGGCGGCCACCTCCGCGGCCTTGTCGCCGTCGAGGTCGGCCACGACGACGCGGGCTCCGCCGTCGGCGAAGCGGCGGGCCAGCGCGGCACCGATGCCGCCGCCGCCCCCGGTGACGACGACGCCGGTCACAGGCCACCGCCGAGCGTCACGCCGCCGTCGAGGACCACCGTCTGCCCGGTGACCCAGCCCGCGTCGTCCGACAGGAGGAACGCCACCGCGCCCGCGATGTCGGACGGGATGCCGAGGCGCTTCATCGGGTACGCCGAGGCGACCTCCTCCTCGCGGCCCTCGTACAGCGCGGTCGCGAACGACGTCTTGACCACGGCGGGCGCGACGGCGTTGACGCGGATCTTCGGGCCCAGCTCGGCGCCGAGCTCGACGGTCAGCCGGATCAGCGCGGCCTTGCTGACGCCGTACATGCCGATGCCCGGCGAAGCGCGGAGGCCGGCGACGGAGGAGACGTTGACGACGGCGCCGCCGTGCTCCCCCATCCACGCGTCGCGGGCGCGCTTGGTCCAGCCCAGCGGCGCGAGCACGTTGACGCCGAAGATCTTCGCCGCGGCGGCCGGGTCGATGTCCAGCGTCGGGCCGTAGGCCGGGTTGATGCCGGTGTTGTTGACCAGGTAGTCGAGCCTGCCGAAGGTCTCGATCGTCTTGGCGACCGTCTCGTCCTGGTGGTCGGTGTCGTCGGCCTTGCCGGCCACGAACATGGCGACGTCGGGCCCGCCGAGGGAGCTGACGGCCTCTTCCAGCGCCTCCGGCTTGCGCGCGGTGAGGCAGACCTTGGCGCCGCGCTCGACGAGCGTCTTCGCGATCCCGAGGCCGATGCCCCGGCTGGCCCCGGTGACGATCGCGACGCGATCCTTGAACGAGTTCACGGCAGTGTGTCTCCTTCGGGTGTGGTGCCCGGCACATACCAAGCAGTCGGTCAGTGGCCATTATGCGCGATCCGGCCAGGGTCTCAAGGCGGACACACGTCACATGCGCGGGCCCCGAACGTGACCTTCTCCCGATACCGTCCGCGGATCACGAACACCGAGGGGGCACCGTGCGGAAGACCGGCCTGATCGTCGCCGCGGCGACGGCGGCACTGACACTGACGCTGACCGCCTGCGACCCCGGCCCCACCGGCGGACCGCCGTCGGCCCCCGCCACGCTCGCCGCTCCGGCCACCGAGGTCGCTCAGCTGGTGGCGGCCGCGCGGGCCGGCATCGCCGAAGCGCCGTCCGCCGCCTTCACCTCGGCCGCCGTGCTCGGCGCCGCCACCAAGGACGTCCCCGGCTCGCTCAGCTTCGACGGCAGCACGAGCAGCCTGACGATGGTGGTCGACGGCCGCGAAATCCGCGTGATCGGCAAGAAGACCTTCACCCACTCGCCGTCGGTGGTGCCCGGCAAGGACTGGGTCGGCACCGACCCGGACAGCGCCGACCCGATCGCGCAGGCGGCAGGCGCGGGGGTTCCGGCGCTCGTGAAACTGCCGGATCTCGGCCGGGCCCTGGTGGCGATCGAGCGGACCGGCCGGATCGTGTCGGCGGAGCAGACCCGGCTCGGTGACCTGCCGGTCAACCACTACCGCCTCGAACTCGACACCGCGAAGGCGCCGGAGCTGTTCCCCGAGTTCGCGGTGCCGCCCCTGGACGGCAAGCCGGCCAGGACGGCCACCGCCAAGCTGCCCGGCGAGCTGTGGCTCGACGCGGCGCGGCGGCCCGTGCGGTACGCCGTCGACCTGACCGCCGGGGCCCCGGCGGGCGCGCGCGGCGACACCACCTTGAAGGCCACGACCGACTACCGCGACTGGGGCAAGCCGGTGGACATCCAGCCGCCGCCCGCCGGCCAGGTCGTCGACCTTGCGGAGCTGCTCAAGAAGATGGGCACCTGACGCGGTCAGCGCGGCACCAGCGACAGCACCGCCTCGACCAGCTCGGGGCCGTCGAGCAACACCGGATCGTTGTGGTCGGCGCCCGGGATCTCCACCAGCCGGGCCGACGCCGCGGCCGCCACCTCGCGGCTCTGGGACGGCGGGACGATCGAATCCCGGCCGCCCACGACGACCACCACCGGGACGCGGAGCCGCGCGACCTGCTCCTTGACCGGGAAGCGGTCGCGCAGCAGCAGCCGCACCGGCAGGTACGGGTAGATCTCCGCGCCGACGGCCGCCAAGTCGACGAACGGGGACCGCAGCAGCAGCCCGGCCGGCGGGTGTTCGAGGGCCAGCTCCGTCACCACAGCGGAGCCGAGGCTTTCGCCGAAGTAGACGAGGCGTCCGGGCGGCACGTGCCGGTCCTCGGTCAGGAAGCGGTGGGCCGCGCGGACGTCGAGGGCCAGGCCGTCCTCACTCGGGTCGCCCGGATTGCCGCCGTACCCGCGGTAGTCGAGCAGCAGCACGGCCAGCCCCGCCTGCGCGAGCTTCGCGGCCAGCGGGGCCCGCCCCGCCCGGTTGCCGCCGTTGCCGCCCGCCACCAGCACCGTCGCCGCCGGCTCCCGGCCCACCGGACGCAGGTACCAGGCGCCGAGGTCCAGCCCGTCCGAAGTGCGGAGGCGGACGTCCTCGGCGGTCACCACGCCGGGCAGCACGCTCGCGGCGGCGGGCACCGGCCGGGGGTCCGGGAGGTAGATCAGCCGTCGCTGGACCGCCCAGAAGGCGGCGAGCAGCAGCACCACGACCACGATGGCCACCAGCACCACGCGCACGAGCACCGTCTTGGTCAACCGTGACCTCCAGCCCCACGGGATACAACGCGGCCCGTCCCACGTTGTACCCGGGTGATGACCTCACCACTCGCATTCTGCGTCCTCGGCGACTCGCTGGCGGCCGGCGTCGGCAGCACCCGGGAAGACGACACGCTCGGGCGGCGGCTCGCCCGCCGGCTGCGCGAAGCGGGCCACACCGTGCGCCTGCGGAACTTCGGCGTGCCCGGGGCCCGCTCGGCCGATCTCGAACGCCAGGTCGGCGTCGCCCTGCGCGAAGGCGTGGACCTGGCGCTGATCGTGATCGGTGCGAACGACCTCGCCGGGTTCGTCTCCCCCGCCGTCGGCGCACGCCAGCTGCACGACGCCGTCGCGAGGCTGGTGCGCGCGGGTGCCCGCGTCATCGTGGTACCGGCGCCCGACCTGGGCATCGTGGCGCGGGTGCCGGGGCCCTACCGGCAGCTGGTCTCGGCGGCCAGTGGCCACTACGCGCAGGCCCAAGCCGAGGCCGCGATCCGGGCCGGTGGTGCCGTGGCCACGGCCGGGCCCGAACTCGCCGCCCGCTTCGCCGCCGACCCGGCCCTGTTTTCCGCCGACCGGTTCCACCCTTCTTCGGCCGGCTACGCCGTGATCGCCGAAGGCCTGGCGCCGCACGTGCTGGCCGCCGCCGCGCAGCCGGCCGCCTGAGCCGGTTTTGCCCGGCTTTAACCGGCGCCCGGCAAGATCGGTTCCGCCAGGCGGTCGGAGCGAGGGACTGGGGGTCCGGAGCTCACCGGCCGGGGGGACTTGCCGGTGGAGGGTGCCGGTCGTCTGGCAGCCAGGGGGTACTGGGGGAGCACTTCCCGCGTCGATTGCGACGCGCGCTGCAGGCTGGGGGCCTGCAGCGCCCGCCCCTTCCGCTTCAGGGAGAGAGGGCAGACATGTACCGATCAACCCAGCGCGCCGCCATCGTGGGCGCGATCGCCGCCAGTGCACTCGCACTCGCCGCACCGGCCGCACTGGCCACCGTGCAGGGCGGCATCTCGAAGACGTGCAACACCGTCAACACCTGCCAGACGAGCGAGGTCTGGTTCCCGGGCGGCACCCTGTCGGTCGACGCCGACGTGCACGGCAGCGGCGGGGCGGAGTGGGCCGTCCTCAACGGCAACGGCACCGTCTGTCGCGCCGGGTTCAGCGCCGTGGACCCGGCGCGGTCCTGGACCTGCGGCGGCGTGCCGGCCCAGTGGCTGTACGGCGTCGTCTCCGGCGGCTCCCCGAGCGTGAACATCGGCCTCCGCTGGTAACACCCACCGGAAGAAGGAGAAGCACCATGAGGACGCTCCGCTTCTTCACCCGTTCCGTGGCGCGCAGCCAGCGGACCCGTGAGCTGGGCGCCGCTCGGCGCTTCTCCTACGAGATCTACTGATGACCACCGCGGCCGGGGTCCCCGAGCCTCGGCCGCGGTCCCTTTCCGGGAGACGTCCGTGCGCCAAGCCACCGCCGACCCCGGCACGTTCCTGACCGATCCGCTCGCCGCCCTCGATGGCCATGACCTGCGGATCATCGCACCCGACCCGGTGTTCGGCTCGCTGCTTTCCCCGCCGGTGGTGTGGCCCGTCCCGCCGAGCTGATCGATTCCCGCTACCCTCACCGCGGGATGGCCGGTTCGTCCGGTCAGCGGGGGGTGCGGAAGAGTGCTCAGCTTCGGGGTGCTGGGACCGTTGCAGGTCCAGCGGGACGGCGAGCCCGTCCCGGTCACCGGGCCCAAGGTGCGGGCCCTCCTGGCGGCGTTGCTGATGCGGCCGAACACGACGGTGTCGCTCGAGCGGCTCACCGAGCTGCTGTGGGGCGACGATCCGCCGGACACCGCGCGCAAGAGCCTCCAGGTGCACGCGGTCCGGCTGCGGCGGGCGCTCGGTGACGGCGTCGTCGAGACGCAGCCGACCGGTTACCTGCTGCGCGTGCGGCCCGACCGGCACGACCTGCTGCGGTTCCGCGAGCTGACCGCCGCCGCGCGGGCCGAGCCGCGCCCGGAGGCCGAACGCGAACTGCTCGCCGCCGCGCTCGCCTGCTGGCGCGGCCCGGTGCTCGCCGACGTCCCGGCCGAGGTGCTGAGCCGGGAGGACGTCGACCAGCCCGCCGAAGAACGGCTACGGGCGCAGGAGCGCTACTTCGAGGTCAGCCTCGAACTCGGCCGGCCCGGCGAGATCACCGGCGAGCTGGCGCGGGTGACCCGCCAGCACCCGTGGCGGGAGGCGTTCTGGGCGTTGTACCTGGAGGCCCTGCACCGTTCGGGCCGCCGCGCCGACGCCCTCGAGACCTACCGCGAGGTGCACCGGATGTTCACCGGTGAACTCGGGGTCGGTCCCGGCGAACGGCTGCGGCGCGCCCACCGGGCGATCCTCGCCGACGAGGCAGACGAGGCACCCGGAGAACCGCCCGCCGCCGCGCGGCCGGAGTTCCGGCCGCGGCAGCTGCCGCCCGACGTCGCCAAGCTCGTCGGCCGCGGCCCGCTGATGTCCACTTTGGATGAAGCCATCGGCCCCGGCCGGGCGCCCGGCCCGAATCCGCCGATCGCGCTGCTCGTCGGGCCGGCCGGGGTCGGCAAGACGACCGCGGCCGTGCACTGGGCGCACCGCGCCGCACGGCACTTCCCGGACGGCCAGCTCTTCGCCGATCTCCAGGGCTATTCGACGGTTCCGGCGCTCGCGCAGCTCGAGGTGCTGACCCGGTTCTCGCACGCGCTCGGCGTCCGGCCCGGCCAGGTGCCGACCGAGCTCGCCGACGCCGCCGCGCTCTACCGCTCGGTGCTCGCCGACCGGCGGGTGCTGATCGTGCTGGACAACGTGGCCGGGCCGGACCAGGTGCGCGCGCTGCTGCCGGGGAGCCCGGGCTGCGCGGTGCTGATCACCAGCCGCGACCGGCTCTGCGGACTGGCCGCCACCGTGGACACCCGGCTCGTGGAGCTGGGCGAGCTGCCGCCCGGCGATTCACTCGCGCTGCTGGCCTCGGTCGTCGGCGAGGAACGCGTCGCCGCCGAGGAGACGGCCGCCCGCGAGCTGGTGCGGCTGTGCGCCGGGCTGCCGCTGGCGCTGCGGATCGTCGCGGCGAACCTCGCGCTGTGGCCGGACCGGTCGCTGCACGGCTACCTCGCCGAGCTGGCCGGGCCCGACCTCGAGCAGCTCGGCGTCCGGCGGCCCTTCGACCTGTCGTTCGACGCCGTTTCCCCGGCGGCGGCCCGGTTCTTCCGCCTGCTCGGGCTGGTGCCCGGTGCCGACGTCGGCGTGGCGGGCGCGGCGGCACTGGCCGGGGTGGCCGAACCGCAGGCCGGCCGGCTCCTGTGGGAGCTGGCCGCGAGCCACCTGGTGCAACCCCGCGGCGGCGACCGGTTCGGCCTGCACGACCTGCTCCGCGCGTACGCCGCCGGGCGGGCGCGTGCCGAGCTCCCGGCGGCCGAGCGGGCGGCCGCCCTCGACCGGCTCTTCGGGTACTACCTGCGTGCCGCGGCCGGCGCGGCGACCGCCCTCTACCCGGACCTGCAGCGGCTGCCCGACGCACCCGAAAGCGGCGAAGCCGTCGAACCGGCGGAGGCCCGCCGGTGGCTGCTGGCCGAGCACGGCAACGTGCTGGCCGCGATCCGGTGGACCGCCGGGCGGGAGCCGGGGCCGTTCGCCTGGCGGGCGGCCGACCTGCTGCGCGGCTTCTTCCACTCGCACCGGCTCGACGCCGAATGGCAGGCGGCGGCGACCGCCGGGCTGGCCGCCGCGCGGCAGGCCGGCGACGAGCGGGCGGCCGGGGCCATGCGGCACAGCCTCGGCGCGCTGGCCTGGAGCCGCGGCGACTACGAGACGGCGCTCTCGGAACTCGAAGCCGCCCAGGCGTCCTACCTCGCGGCCGGGGCCCGCGAAGGCGCGGACTCGGTCCTGCACGCACTCGGCGTCGTGCACCTGGATCTCGGCCGGCTCGACCGGGCGATCGAGCACTTCACCGCGGCGCTGGCGGGCACGCTGCGCAGCGGCACGTCGATCCGGGCGGCGAACGGGCTGATCAACCTGGGTGCCGTGCTCATCGAACACGGCAGGCTCGCCGAAGGCATCGAGCACAACGAGCGTGCGCTCGACCTCTGCCGCCGGCTCGGTTCACCGCACGCGGCGGCGATCGCCCGGTGCAACCTCGGGTACGGCTACCGCGTGTCGGGCGACCTCGCCCGCGCCCGCGTCGTGCTCACCGAGGCGCTGGAAGCGTTGCGGGAGCTGGGTTCCCGCGACGACGAGGCGGACGCGCTGGTGCGGCTCGCCGCGGTGCACCGGGTGACCGGCGACTTCGGCCAGGCGTGGCCGGCGGCACGGCTCGCGGTGGCGGTGGCGCGCGAGGCGGGCAACCAGCGGTTCGAGGTGGACGCGCTCGGCGCGCTCGGCGACCTCCACCGCCAGACGGGCGACCCGGCCGCGGCGCTGGCGGAGTACACCGAAGCCTTCCGGCTGGCGGAAAAGATCGGTTACCTGCGCGGCCGGATCGCCACCCTGATCGGTCTGTCCACTGTGGATCCGGACGACGCGGTCACGCACGCCGGGACCGCGTTGCGCGACGCCGAAGAGGGCGGCTTCCGGCTGCTGGCCGAGCAGGCGCGGACCAGCCTGGCGTGGGCGGCGGTCACCGCGGGCGACCCGGCCACCGCGGAAACCCTGGCGGTCCGGGCGATCGCGGGTTTCCGGGCCACCGGGCACCGGATGGGCGAGGCGTACGCCTTCGTGGTGCTCGGCCGGGCGAGGGAAACCTCGACCGGCCCCGCCGCGGCCCGCGAATGCTGGCGCACGGCCGAGGAGATCCTGGCCGCCGCCGGCGAACGCCCGGTGCTGGCGGCGGTGCGGACGCTCCTGGCGCAGTGAGCGCGTCAGCGGCGCGCGGACAGCTCCGCCGGATGCAGCTCGTAGAGCGCGTACGCCTTCCGGATCACCGGCTGCGCCACGTTCCGCACGCGCACCCCGCCGGGAGTCACGCCCTGCTCGCACCCGAAGTGGGCGTGGCCGTGCAACGCCAGGTCCGCGCCCACCTCGTCGATCGGCTCGCACAGCAGGTACGAACCGAGGAACGGGTGGATCTCGGGTGGCTCGCCGTGCAGGGTGCCGGGAATCGGCGCGTAGTGCGTCAGCGCGACGACGACGTCCGTGTCGAGGGTTTGCAACGCTTTGCGCAACGAATCGGCCGACGCCATCGTGTGCTCGACGAAGTCCTTCATCTCCCGCTCGCCGAACCGGCTGGCGCACTTGCCGGCGAACCCGCCGCCGAAGCCCTTCACCCCCGCGACACCCAGGGAACCGTCCGGCAGGTCGAACCGGACCGCGTCGCCCTCGAGCACCTCGACCCCGGTCTCCTTCAGCAGGTTCGCGATCACCTCGGCGTAGTCGCTGTGGTGGTCGTGGTTGCCGAGGACCGCGGCGATCGGCACGCCGAGCCCGGCGAGCTCGTCCGCCACGACACGGGCTTCCTCGATGGTGCCGTGCCGGGTCAGGTCCCCGGCCAGCAGCAGGACGTCGGCGGTGCCGGCGAGGTGTTCCAGGGCCGGCCGGAGCAGGCCGCGGGAATCCTCGCCCAGGTGCACGTCCCCGACCGCGGCGATCCTCATCGGCCGATCTCCTCCGCGCTCGCCGGTTCGCGGACGTCGGCGACCCGGATGTCGTTGTGCACCAGCTCCCCGGTCAGGTACTCGCCGACGACGGCGTCCACCTCCGCCTTGCGCGCGGGGCAGGTGACTTCGCCGGTCAGGTGGACGTGCTCGCCCCGGACGGTCACGTGCACGCCGAGCTCGGCGGTGCGGGGGTCTTCGGCGAGGACCCGGCTGAGCCGGGCGACGAGGTACTGCGGTGGTTCGGGCACGAGTGCCTCCTTCGGGTCGATCACGGCCAGGTCGCCGAGCAGTGCCAGGAACGCCCGGGCGTACGGGGACGCCGACACCTGCACGGCGACGTCGGTCCAGTCGACCTGCTCGCGCAGGTCACGGGCGATCCGCAGCAGCGGCGCGAAGTCGCACCGGTGCGCGCTCAGCACGAGCAGCTTGTCCACCAGCAGGTCGGTGCCGGCGACGACCGGCGCCGCGGTGGACCCGATCCGCATCAGCGCGGCGCGGTCGAGCAGCTCGTCGGTCACCGGCCGGTGGTTGGGTCCGTGGATGAGGTCCACGAGGATGTCGCCGTCGTAGACCTTCGTCAGCCAGTCCTCCGGCGGGTGCACGCGACGCAGTCCCGCGGCGGTGAGCACCTCCGCGGCCCGCTCCGCGTCACCGGGTTTGAGGAACAGGTCGACGTCGTGGTCCGACGGCGGTCCGCCGCGGGCGTAGACAGCCAGCCCGCCGGCCACGGCGAACCGGATGCCCGTGCCGTCGAGCACGGTCACGACGCGGGTCAGGCTCTGCAACAGCGCCTCCGCTTCCATGGCAGAGGACTACCCGCGACCGGGGCCGCCCTAACCGCCGTTCGTCCCCGGCCGCTGCCGGAGCCACGCGCGGGCCCCGTCGACGGTCGGGTGCAGCGCGAGCGTGGCGTCCATCCGGGTGAGCTGCAGCGAGCGCAGCACCGGGCGCCGGTCGGCGACGACCGCGAACGGCAGCGCCATGTCCGCCGTCGCGGCGACCAGCTCGGCGATGACCTGCAGCCCCGCCGAGCCGCAGAAGGTGATCGCGCCCAGGTCCACGATGAGTGCGCCGGGCCGGCCGTCCAGCGCGGACCGGGCCCGCGCGCGCAGCACCGGCGCGGTGCCGAAGTCCAGGTCGCCCGCCGCCGCGACGACGACGGCTTCGGGCACGGCGCGGACGCGCACCGTCAGCGTGGGCGTCCCGTCCTCGGTCACGGGCTGCTCCTTCCGTCGCTGCCGACCCTAGATCGATTGCATCGTTTTGTCATCGATTTGCCGGGCAACCGCGGGACGAACGACCCGGCAGCTGACCCCGGACGGCCCCGCCCGCGCCGCTGCCGGGTGTCCGGTTTATCCCCTGGCCACCCGGGTAGCCAGCCGCCCTACCAGGCCGATGGTCGCCATCGGTACCCACTCAGGCGCGGAAGTGCCTCTCCCGCAGGAGGTCGAGATGACTCAGGGACCCGGCGGTCAGTCACCGCCGCAGCAGCACGGCAGCGGATCGCCGTCGAAGCCGGAAACCGCCAAGGAAGAAGCCCGCGAGGTGGCCTCCACCGCCACCGACCGGGGTGGTGAAGTCGCGCAAACCGCCGCGGACCAAGCGAAGCACGTGGCCGAGCACGCCCAGCAGGAAGCGCGCGACCTGCTCCGCGAAGGCCGGGAACAGCTGCAGTCGCAGGCCAAGGACGGCCAGCGGAAGGCGGCCGAAAGCCTCCACCAGCTGGCCGGGCAGCTGGAGCGGATGGCGGAGCAGACCGACAACCCCGGCCTCGCCGGCGACGTCGCCCGCCAGGTTTCCGACCGGACGCGCTCGGTCGCCGACTGGCTCGAGCGCCGCGAACCCGGTGACCTCCTGGACGAGGTGCGGCGCCTCGCCCGCCGCCGTCCCGGCACGTTCCTGGTCGGCGCGGCCGTCGCCGGTGCCCTCGTCGGGCGGCTCACCCGCGGCGTCGTCGCGCAGCAGAAGGAGACGGAGACCTCGCCGAACGGCCGGGCCGGCACTCCGCAGCCGCACGCGGGCCCCGCCGCGACCCCGGCGGTGCCGCAGCCGTCCGCCGGATACGCCGGGTCCCAGCCGCAAGGCCAGCCGGCCGGCACCGGATACGCCGCCCCTGGCGGGTACAACGCGCCGCAGCCCACCGAGGGCCTCCCGCAGCCGAGCCGTCCGGCCGCGGCGCCCGGCGGGTACACCGCGCCCCAGCCGCCGGACGCCCTGCCCCAGCCGAACCCCCGCTTCTCCGCGCCGGGGCAGGTGCCGTGATGACCCAGGCACCCGGGCCCGCGCCCCGCGCCGGTGAGCCCGTCGACGTCGCCGACGCTTCGGTCGGCGAGCTGATGTCCAACGTGATGAAAGACGTCTCCACTCTGGTGCGGCAGGAGGTGGAACTGGCGAAGGCCGAGGTGAAGGCCGAGGCGGGCAAGGCCGCGAAGGGCGCGGGCATGCTCGGCGGCGCCGGGTTCGCCGGCTACATGGTCGCGCTGTTCCTCTCCATCGCCCTGTGGCAGGCCCTGGAGAACGTGATGGACGGGGGCTGGGCGGCGCTGATCGTCGCGGTCGTGTGGGTGATCGCCGGTGCCGTGCTCTACACGACGGGACGGCGCGAAGTCCGCCGGATCAACCCGAAACCCGAACGCACCGTCGAGACGCTGCAACAGGTCCCCGACGCACTGAAAGGCGAACGATCATGACCGAACCGGAGCGGATCCGCCGCGAAATCGAAGGTACGCAACGCAATCTCAGCACGGACGTGAACGCCCTCACCGAGAAGGTGACGCCGGGCCGGATCGTCGAACGCCGCATCGGCCGGATGCGCACGGCAGTGGGCAACGCGCGGGACCGCGTCATGGGCACGGCGGCCGACCACGCGTCGACCGCGGGCGACAAGGTGGGCTCGGTCGCCTCGACCACCCAGGACAAGGTGAGCTCGGCGGCCGACGCCGTCAGCGAAGCGCCGGCGTCGATCCGGCGCGGTACGCAGGGCAACCCGCTGGCCGCCGGCCTGATCGCCTTCGGCGCCGGCTGGCTCGTGTCGTCCCTGCTGCCCGCGAGCGAGCCGGAGCGCCGGCTCGCCGGTCAGGCGACCGACCTCGCCCGCGAGCACGTGGCCCCGGTGGCCCAGCACGCGGCCGAGGAACTGAAGGAGAACCTGCGGGAGCCCGTGCAGCAGGCGGCCCAGTCGGTGAAGTCGGAAGCGGCCGACGCGGCGTCCACGGTCAAGGACGAAGCGCGCTCGGCCACCGGCGACGTCACCGACCGCGCCCAGGAGGCCCGGGAGAACGTGCGCTCGCAGAGCTGAGGCGCCGGTTCCGGGGCGCGGCCCGCCCGGCCGCGCCCCGGCCCCTGCCCGCGGGAAGGAATTCCGATGTCCGCGTACGCCCCACCCCGCGGCGACTCCCTGATGTTCGTGGGGACCGCGACCACGGTGCTCCGGCTGGGCCCGTTCACGCTGCTCACCGACCCGAACTTCCTGCACCGCGGCCAGTGGTCCTACTTCGGACAGGGCCTGTTCTCCCGGCGGCGCACCGAACCCGCGCTGCAGCCGGCGGACCTGCCGCCGCTGACCGCGGTGCTCCTTTCCCACCTGCACGGCGACCACTTCGACCGGATCGCCTCGCGCGAACTCCCTCGCGACACCCCGATCCTCACCACCGGGCACGCGGCCACCCGGCTGCTGCGGCGGGGTTTTCACGCGCCGCTCCCGCTGCCGACGTGGACGACGGAGACCTTCTCGGACGGCGACGCGCGGCTCAAGGTGACGTCCGTGCCCGCCCGGCACGCCCCGGGGCCAGCCCGGCGGCTGCTCCCGCCGGTCATGGGCAGCGTCCTGGAGTACCGCGCGACGCCGGAGGCCGAGCCACTCCGGATCTACTTCAGCGGCGACACCGTGCTGCACGACGAACTGCGGACCATCCGGGAGCACTTCCCCGGCCTCGACCTCGCGGTCGTGCACCTGGGCGGCACGCGCGCGTTCGGCGTGCTGGTCACGCTCGACCACCGCGGCGGCGTGGACCTGCTGAACCTGCTGGAGCCCCGGCGCGCGGTCCCGGTGCACTTCGACGACTACGGGCTTTTCCACTCACCGGTGTCCAGCTTCCTGGACGAGGTCCGGCGCCGCCGTCCGCCGACCCGGGTGCACCTGCTGCAGCGGGGCGAATTCCTTTCCCTGTGATCCCGGCACGGTCCCGGTGCCGCCGGGCGGCACCGGGACCTGCGGAGGAACCAGCGTGTCGAAACCGTTGTCCTGGTTGCGCGAACTCGACGGCTCCCGGCACGCCGGCGTCGCTGCCGCGAGCTGCGCCTGGAGGCGCGGTGGCCGGGCCTGAAGAGGCTCTACCGGCCGCTGTCGGGGCAGGCAGCGCACGCCGTCGCCGGGGAAAACCCGGAAGCCGTCACGGCATCACTCCCCTTTCCTCGGTGTCCGTTCGCTTCGCCGTCCGCGGCCGCGGAGGAGCTCTCTCCCGCCGCGGGCACTTCGCGGCGAGCAGGCGGACACCCGGACGTTTCCTGTCCGGCATCGTCGTTCACTCCCCGGATCGTCTCGCGATGTCACCAGGTCATGTCCTGCTCTCCCTTATTCGTATAGCACCGAACGGAGATCGCTTCAAGTCCTCAAAGGACTCACAGCCCGCGGGCCAGCACCGCTTGCGTGACCCGGTCGTCGACGGACGACGTCGGCGCTTCCCGCCCCACCCACGGCTCACCGCCGAAGTAGGTGCCGAAGATGTTCTCGGCCGTGCGGGTCGCCAGCGCCTGGGTCGTCAACGTCGGGTTGGCGCCGCCCACCGCGTTGGGCAGGGCCGAGTTGTCGGCGATGTACAGCCGGTCCACCCAGCGGGCCTCGGCCGTGCCGTCCAGCACCGAGTCCGCGGCGTCGAAGCCCATCCGCATGCTCGACTGCACGTGGAGCAGCAGCGGCGCCCAGCCGAGCCGGTGCACCCGCCGCGCGCCCGCGAGCCGCATCAGCTCGGCCGAGCGCGCGGCGAGGTGCTCGCGGTTGCGGCGGGTCCGCGCGGTGCGGGCGCGGTGGCGGACCTCCACGCGCGGTACCGGGCCGTGCGGGTCGGGCGGGATGACCGGCGACCGGGTCACCCGGTTCCCGGGCTGGACGTCGTCGTCGGTGACCACGAGCGCCGTGAGCAGCTTGTTGACGTCGCCCAGTGCTGCCTTGAGGTCGGTGCCGACCAGCCGCCCGAGCGTGTCGGCGCCCTGGGGGCCGACACCCGCGCCGTTGTCGTAGTAGCCGGCCATCCCGGCGTCGCTGTAGGCGAACGCGAAGGCCTGCAACGCCGGCGGCAGGCAGACGTTCTCCACGCCGCCGTAGCCGGGGAAGTCCATCCGGCAGTTGGAGCCGGCGCCCTTGGCCGCACCGGTGTGTTCGTCGAAGACGCCCACGACCCAGTCGAGGTGGTGCTCGGTCAGCCCGCGCCCCACCCAGTCGTTCGGGTTGGGCAGGCCGCTGTTGAGCCACAGCCGCGGGTTTTCGACGCAGCCGCCGGCGAGCACGACCACGCGGGCCTCCACGGTGTGCAGCGCGCCGTCGGGCGTGCGGAAGACGACCCCGCGCGCCACCGTCCGCGAACCGGACTGCTCGGTCAGCACCCGCACGACGTAGGCGCCGGTCAGCAGCTCCGCGGCCCGCCCGCCCGGCGCCCACGCGTCCGCGGTGAGCATCATCGGGACGTAGGAGTTGTCGGTCGAACGCTTGGCCTTGAGGTTGCGCGGCGCGCGCCGCGGTTCGAGGCAGCCCTGGAAGCAGTGCCCGCAGAAGGTGCAGCCCTGTGCTTCGGGGAAGAGGAGCCGGGCCGGGTCGCCGGTGCGGCCCGCCGTGCCGTGCGGCTGGAGGATCGCGTTCTCCTGCGCCCGGTAGGACGGGCCCCGCAGGTCCTTCCAGGTCTGGTGGACCAGCCCCATCCGCTCGGCGCCGCGGAAGAAGACGGCTTCCTTGGTGCCCATCGGCGCGGTGCGCACCGGGAGCGTCTCCTCGCACCACTCGAAGTACGGCCGGAGTTCGCCGTAGGTGAACGGGAACACGTGCGCGGTGTCGTACTCGGCCCGGTCCGCGCCTTCGTAGCCGGCGAACACGCCGGGCGCCGGGCGCGGGCTGTTGCCGAAGTAGTGCAGGGTCGTCCCGCCGACACCCGCGATCTGCCAGACGAACGAGTTCTGCGGGAAGTCCCGCAGCCACGGCGCTTCCTCGCGCCGGGCCGGCCCGACCCGGAACCGCCCGGTGAGCGGTTCGTTGGTGTCGTACTCCAGCCGCGTCCACTCCTGTTCGGGGC
Organism: Amycolatopsis sp. lyj-346; assembly: GCF_046548975.1. NCBI lineage: Bacteria > Bacillati > Actinomycetota > Actinomycetes > Pseudonocardiales > Pseudonocardiaceae > Amycolatopsis > Amycolatopsis sp. lyj-346. The sequence goes on along the minus strand of NZ_JAJPWT010000006.1, from coordinate 226,515 downwards.
GCAGGTGCCGGGCCCCGGCTTCGAGCACGAGCACGTCCAGCCCGCGCGCGGCGAGTTCCTTGGCCACGACGGGCCCACCGCCGCCGGCCCCGACGACCACGATGTCGCGCATGCGCTGGTGCCTCCCTAGTCCGTCACCGGTCGATTCCGCGGTAATAGCCCCGGAATTCGCTCCACCCTTCGCCGACCCCCTGGTAGGCGCTGATCCGCCAGCCCACCGGAACCGCGGTCAGCCGATTCGTCACCCGGTCGAACACCCCCGCTTCGGAATAGGCGAGGAATGCGGCGAGCGTCGGGAGCGTGTCGAGGATGAATCGCACCGGCGTGCCGTCGGCCAGTCCCGGTTCCTCGAGGCGCCGGAAGACCTCCACCTTGCCCGCGAAGGAGAGGTTGGCGAACGACGCGGCGAACGGGCCGAACGCGGCCATGGGGTCCACCTCGATCGCCACGAGGTTGAGGATGGCCGCGACCGCGGCCGCGCCCGGCAGGTTCAGGTCGAAGGGCCGTCCGACGATCGGGTACGGAATCGCCTGGTCGTAGCCGTACCGCAGGGCCGGACCGGCACCGGCCGCCACGCCGCCGTCGGTGCTCGACGTCCGTCCCTGCCGGACCGAAAACGCGTCCCGGCCCGGCACGAGGAAGGCCGCGAGCCCGTCCAGGGCGTCGTCGACCGGTGGCAGCGGGAGGACCGCGGCCCGGGCCGGAACGGGACTGCCCAAGGCGAGCAGAAGGGGGATCGCCGCGGCGCCGCCGAGCACCACCCGCCGCCGGATCGGCGCATTTTCCGGGGGTTCCGGGACAGGAGCAACCATGATCACCACCACGTTTCTCGTCCGGTCGGGGAATGCCTCGGAAACGTCCGTGCCTGACGACTTTAGGCGCGTCCCGCCCCTTCTCCTGCCGGCACCGGCGGATCACCCGATCGGCCCCGGCCGGGTTGTGGCGGGAGACGGGATCCGCGGGGCTTTCCCCGTCCTCCGGTGACAATTTTTCCGGATGCACCCGTGCGGAGCAGCCGGCCGGCCCCGTGCTCACCGGGCGTCTCCCGGCCCGGGCCGATCGGGCGGCCCGGGGGCCGCGTCCTTCCGCCGTTCAGTAACCGTTCAGTCCGCTTCCGTGCCGGAAACCACCGCACCGCAACGGTTCGGCGAAGATCGTGCGGTGGCCGGTGGCGGGCGCGCCGCGTATGGTCGTCCGGCGTCACCTTGGGAGCGCTCCCAAGGTGGGCACCGACGAAGGAGGACAGCGTGGTTCCCCGACGGATCCGCCCCCGCAAAACCCTGCTTTCCCTGGTGGTGACGGCCGTGACCGCCGTGCTGCTGGGCGGCGTGCTCAGTGGCGTCGCCGACGCGCACGGGTCGGCGACCGACCCGCCCTCGCGCAACTACGGCTGCTGGAACCGCTGGGGCAGCGACTTCCAGAACCCGGCGATGGCGACGACGGACCCGATGTGCTGGCAGGCCTGGCGAGCCGACCCGAACGCGATGTGGAACTGGAACGGGCTCTACCGCGAAGGCGTCAAGGGCAACCACCAGGGCGCCATCCCGGACGGGACGCTGTGCAGCGGCGGCCGCACCCAGGCGCCCCGGTACAACGCCCTCGACACGGTCGGCGCGTGGCAGATGGCGAACAAGGACAACCGGTTCACGCTCACCATCACCGACCAGGCCCGCCACGGCGCCGACTACCTGCGGGTGTACGTCACCAAGCAGGGCTTCAACCCGGCCACCCAGCCGCTGGGCTGGGGCAACCTCGAACTGGTCGCCCAGACGGGCCGCCTCGCGCCCGCCGGGCAGTACCAGGTCGCGGTGAACGCGGGCACCCGGACGGGGCGGCACATCGTCTACACCATCTGGCAGGCGAGCCACCTCGACCAGTCGTACTACTTCTGCAGTGACGTGAACTTCTCCGGACGCTGACCGGCTTCACGGCTGACTGATTTCACGGGCGGAGCCGGGCCGCGGAACACCCCGCGGCCCGGCTCCGGGCTACGCGGGCGCGTACCGGCCGAACCAGGCCGCGGCCGCCCGCAACGGGACGTCCACCGGCGCGATGCCGGGGTACCAGGCCTTTTCCCATTCCAGCGACACCCACCCGGACCACGAACGCAGCAGCTCACCGCACTCGCCGAGCGGAACGACCCCCTCCCCCGGCGGCACGGGCGCCGGGTCCGGCCGGCCCGCGACGTCCTTGACCTGGAAGTAGCCGAGGTAGGGGCCGAGCACGGCGAAGGTGGCGGCCGGTTCCTCGCCGGCCCGCCACGGGTGGACGGCGTCCCACAGCACGGCGGCCAGGTCCGGTGCCTCGAACCCGGCGACCAGGCTCCGGGCGGCGGCCCCGGTGGGGTGCGAGTCGTGCGTCTCGACGAGCAGCCGCACCCCGGCATCCCGCAGCTCGTCGAGGACGGCGGCGATCCGGGGCCGGGCGTCCGCGTCCCCACCGGGGAAGACGCGGATCCCCGGGGCACCGATGCGGTGCGCCAGGGCGATCAGGGCTTTGAGCTCGTCGACGACCGGCCGGTCGGCCCCGGGCGCGGCGACTTTCACGTACCCGGCGAGGCAGGAGACGGCCAGGCCCGCCCCGTCCAGGACGGACCGGACGGCGTCGGTGGCCGGGCCGGAGAGGCCCAAGTGGACTTCTTCGTCGGGGTGCACGCGCAGCTCGAGGCCGGCGCAGTGGTGGGCTTGCGCGATGCTCACGGCTTCGCGGACCGGGATGCCGGGCATCCCCAGCGTGCTCACCGCAAACCGCCACCCCATGGCAACCTCCCCGCTCGGCTGCGGCGAGTGTAAGCGCTTTCAGCCGCACCGTGCCACGCCGGTCGCGGCTGGGGTTCCCCGCCGTTCGCCCTCACTTTCCCTATGAAAGTGATGTGGAGGGTCCACCTCCGGATCGCTGTGGAGGCGGGCGCGCCGGGTGCCCGCGCCCGGCGGCCAACACCGCCGTTCGCCCCCCACGGCGGAGGCGGGCACGCCGATGCCCGCGCCCGTGATCACCTCGGGCGCGGGCATCGGACCCGGCTCAGTGGGCCTTGTTCTGACCGCGGCCCGCGGGCGCACGGCCGTTCGCGCCGTCGGCGGCCTTGGCCGCCTTGTCGGCGGGCTTCTCCGCCGGAGCCGGCGTCGGGGTCTGCGCCGGCTTGGCCGCCGCCTGCGAGGTCGGCGTCGGGGCCTGCGCCGGCTTGGCTGCCGCCGGCTGCGGGGCCGGGGCCGGCTTGGCGGCTTCGGCCGTGGTCGCCGTCGGCTGGGTTGCCGGCTTGTCCTCCGGCTGCTTCGCAGCGTTCTCCTCGGCCAGCGGGTTCGGACGGCGGATCTGGACGACCGCCACGATCGCCGCCGCCACCGCGCCCATCGCCACCAGCCACGGCCAGCGGGACCGCTTCGTGCGCTCCCCGCGCGCCACGCCCTTCGCCTCCTGAAGCGCCACCGCCAGGTCGCGCTTCGCCGTGGCCACGGCCTTCCGGCGCCGCCGGCCGGAGTCGCCGGCCGAGCTCACCACCGTCGCCACCGCCTGGGCCGCCTTGCGGCCCGGGTCGCGCATCTTCGCCGCGCGGGCCAGCACCTCGTCGCGGGCGGCGCCGGAGTTCGCCAGCACGTCACGGCGTGACGACCGCGTGCTCTTGTCGAGGTCCTTGGTCGCCGCCCGGCCCACCTTCGCGAGTTCGTCCTTGCCCTCGGCCAGCTTCCGATCGGTGATTTCGACCGCCCGCGCGGCCGCGGCCGCCCCCACCCGCGCGGCCTCCGCGGCGAGATCCCGTACGCCGGCCGCCGCCGTCTTCACCGATCGCCCGACCGGGGCGTCGCCCTGGCTCATGTGATCACCTCTCACTCGTCGCAGCAGGCATCACCTGCTCAGCTCACACCTGTGGGCTACCCAGTGAAGGCGCATCCGGAACCTCGACCACCCATCGGCGTCACCGCGGCCGCTCAAGCCCGCTCCACGTCCAGCGGCAGGTGCCGGACGCTCACGATCACCGAAGGGTTCTGGAACACCACCGGCGCGTCCCTGGCGACCGCCAGGTCCCGGTACCGCTCGAACAGCACTTCGAACGCGACCCGGCCCTCCAGCCGGGCCAGCGGTGCGCCGAAGCAGAAGTGGATGCCGTGGCCGAACGTCAGGTGCGGATTGGGGTTCCGCGCCGGTTCGAACGACTCCGGCCGGTCGAACAGCGCCGGATCCCGGTTGGCCGCCGCCAGGTCCGCCATCACGATCGAGTTCTCCGGGATCCGGTGGCCACCCAGCTCGATTTCGCGCGTCGTGCGGCGGCCGAGCTCGGGGAACGGCGGCAACATCCGGAGCACTTCCTCCAGTGCCGCCGGCAGGCCACCCGGCGAAGAGCGCAGTCCGGCCGCCGCGAGCGGGTTCCGGTCGAACGTCACCACCGCGTTGCCGAGCAACGCGGTGGTCGTGATGTGGCCCGCGATCAGCAGCAGCGCGACGAACCCCACGATCTCCTGGTCTTCGAGGCGTTCGCCGTTGAACTCCGCCGCCACCAGCCTGCTCGTCAAGCCGGGGCCGGGGTGGGCGCGGTGGTGGCGGATGTGGTCGAGGATGTAGGCGTTCATCTCGCGGATCGTCGGGGCGATCGCGTCCAGCGCGCGCTGGATGTCGGCCATGTCGGCCGACTCCCCCAGCTGGTCGCCGCTGAAGAGCACCTGGGCCCAGCGGGTGAACAGCGGGCGGTCGGCCACCGGGACGCCGAGCAGCTCCGCGATCACGATGATCGGCAGCGGGTACGCCAGCGCGTCGACGACGTCGAAGCGGGACTCGCCGGCGACCTCGTCGAGCAGCTCACCCGCGATGGCCCGGATCCGCGGTTCGAGGCCCGCCACCACGCGCGGGGTGAACGCCTGGCTGACCAGCGTGCGCAGCTTGCGGTGGTCCGGCGGGTCCATCCCGACGAAGTTGCCCTTGCGGAAGGTCTCGAAGTCCTCCTGGACCGGGGTGAGCCCGCTGAAGTCCGACGAAAACGCCGCCGGGTCGGACAGCACCCGCGAGACGCCCGGGTGGTCGAGCACCCGCCACAGCCCCCGCTCCTCGTCGTGGTGCACCGGGCCGCGCTCGCGCAGCTCGGCCGAGCGGGCCAGCAGGTCTTCGAAGGCGAAAGCGAGGTCGGGTTCCTGGGTGGTCATGACGTTTTCTCCTCGGTCGTCGTCGGCTGAGGTGCGGGGACGGTTTCGGCGGGCGTCAGTGCGTCGCTGCGGGGGAAGTGGCGCAGGGTCGGGCTGACCGTGACGACCAGGGTCACCAGTGCGATCCCCGCGGCGCACAGCACGACGGCGCCGGAGCCGGGGAACGCCTGCACCATCAGGCCGCCGAAGGCGGGCCCGGTCGCCGCGGACACCCCGCCGATCACGCCCATCACGCTGGTCAGCCGCCCGCGCAGCCGGTCGGGGGTGAGCAGCAGCTGGTAGGTCCCGATCGTCGTGTTGGCGGTCGGCGGCAGCAGGGCCATGGCGACGAACAGCGCGCCCAGCAGGTAGCCGTCGTGGATCACGGCCGCGAGCGGGGTCAGCAGCGTCAGCACCCAGAACACGCTCATGATCGACACGTAGGGGCTGAGCCGCCGTTGCAGGTAGGGCGCGATCAGCGACCCCACCACGCCGCCGACGCCGAGCATCGCGGCCATCACGCCGATCTCGCCCGAGGTGACGCCGCGTTCCTTGGCCAGCACGATGATCACGATGTAGTAGGCGCTGAAGAAGAAGTTCAGGCTCACCGCGCACGCCACCGTGACGCGCACGTGCCGTTCGCTCCACACCCAGCGCAGCCCCTCGGCCATCTCCTTGCCGAGGTGCCCGCCCTCGACCGGTGCGGCCGCGGGGCGCGGCGCCCGGACGAAGGTCAGCGCGACCAGCGAGATCAGGTGGACGAGCACGTCGAAGGCGAACGGGACGACCCGCCCGATGCCGTAGAGGAACCCGCCCACCGCGGTGCCCGACAGCTGGCCGAGCGCGCCGCGCGCGGAGTTCATCGCCAGTGCGGTGGGCAGCTGGGCCGGGGCCACGACCCCGGCCAGCATCGCGCCCTCGGCCGGGCCGAACAGCGACCGGCAGCAGCCCATCACCGCCGCGACCGCGATGAGGTGGGGGATGCTCACCGCCTCCCACCAGATCGCCGCCGCCAGGCTCGCCACGGCCAGCGCGTACACCGCCTCGCAGACGAGCAGGATCTTCTTCCGGTTCCAGCGGTCGGCCAGCGCGCCCGCGGGCAGCCCGGCGACCAGCTGCGCCATCGCGTCCACGCCGAGCACCAGCCCGGACAGCGCGGGCGAGCCGGTCACCGCCAGCACCAGCAGCGGCAACGCGATCATCGACGCGCTGAACCCGGCCTCCGACAGCGCCTGGCTGCCCCACAGCAGCTGGTAGTTGCGGTTGCGTGAAAGCCGCGTGGTCACCGCCGCTCCTTCCGGGGAGCCGGGGCCAAGCTGTCGGCGGCGATCCGCCGCAGGGCCGCCGCGAAGTCGCCGGCCACCCCTTCGACGGTCCGCCGGTCGTGGCGACCGGGCTGGTAGATCAGGGAGAACACCAGCTCGCCGTCCTGGACCGCGCCGACCAGGTCGAGCAGGTGCGGGTGGTGCTCGGCCGGGTCGTGGTCGCGGCCGAGCGAACCGCGGACGGCGGCGTAGAGGCTCTCGGACGCCGGCGTCCCGGCGGTTCCGGAACCGTCCCACTGGCCGAGGTAGTTGAACGAGATCTGGGGCCGCGGCCCGGCGAGCCGCTCCCGGACGCCCGCGCCGGCCAGGTGGCGCAGGGCGCCGTAGCCGAATCCGTTGCCGGGCACCGCCCGCAGCTGCTTGCGGACGGACTTGACGAGCGTCCGCCAGTCGGGCGTGTCCGTGGTGCCGACCGACAGCGCCACCGGGAACAGCGTGGTGAACCAGCCGACGGTCCGGTTGAGGTCGACGCCGTCGAGGACGTCCTCCCGGCCGTGGCCCTCCAGGGCGATCGACACGTCCGGGCGGCCGGTCCACCGGGCCAGCGCCCAGGCCAGGGCGGTGAGCAGGACGTCGTTGACGCGCGTGCGGTAGGCCGCGGGCGCCGACCGCAGCAGGGCGTCGGTGTCGGCGGCGTCCAGCGTCACGGTGACCTCCGCCGTGCCGGTGGCGTCGCCGTCGTGGTCCACCGGCAGTTCGCCGGGGACGGGCAGGCCGGTCCAGTACGCCAGTTCGTCGTCGAAGCCGCCGTTCCGGACGTGGTCGCGCAGGCGGTGCGCCCAGTCCCGGAACGACGTCGTCCGCGGGCCGAGGTCGACCGGGACGTCCCGGGCGGCCTGGCGGTAGGCGGTGTCGAGGTCGTCGAGGAGGATGCGCCAGGAGACGGCGTCGACCACGACGTGGTGCGCGGCCAGGAACAGCCGCGGCCGCCACGCCGGACCGGCGGTGACCAGGACGGCGGCCAGCAGCGGGCCCTTGGCGAGGTCGAACCCGGCGTGGACGTCGTCGGCGATCCGCTCCAGCGCGGTCGGCCGGTCGGCCTCGGGCACGGCGGCCAGGTCTTCGTGCCGCAGCCCGGGCACCGGCTCGACGTCGGCGTTGTGCTGGTCCCAGCCGTCTTCGGTCTTGTCGAACCGCATCCGCAGGGCGTCGTGGTGGGTCCACACGGCGGCGAGGGCCTTCCGGAGCGCGGCGGCGTCGAAGCCGTCGGCGAGCTCGACCAGCATCGACTGGTTGAAGTGGTGCGGGTTGACGGTGTGGGTGGCGAAGAACCAGTCCTGGATCGGGGTCAGCGGCACGGGGCCGACGACCGGGCCGTCCGCCTCCGTCGGCTCGGCCACCGCGCCGGCTTCGGGTGCCAGTGCGGCGACGGTCTGGTGCAGGAAGATGTCCTTTGTGGACAGCCGAAGGCCTGCCTGCCGGGCCCGGGACACCACCTGCATGCTGAGGATGGAATCGCCGCCCAGCTCGAAGAAGTTGTCGGCGGTGCCGACCCGGTCCAGGCCGAGGACCTGGGCCCAGATCTCGCAGAGCACGCGCTCGGCCGGGGTCGCCGGCTCGACGTGCCCGGTGGCGGGCTCGGCCGCGGCGGCGACCACGGGCAGGGCGCGGCGGTCGACCTTGCCGCTCGGGCCGAGCGGCAGGGCGGGCAGTTCCAGCAGGGCCGCGGGCACCAGGTGCCCGGGCAGCGACCGGGTCAGGAACTCGCGCAGGGCCGCGGCGCCGACCGGGTCGGTCCCGGCTTCGGCGACGAAGCACGCGACCAGGCGCTTGTGCCCCGACTCGTCCTGCTGGACGGCGGCCACGGCGGCGGCCACCCCGGGGTGGCGGGTCAGCGCCGCCTCGACTTCGCCGAGCTCGATCCGGAAGCCGCGGACCTTGACCTGGTCGTCGGCCCGGCCGGAGAACTCCAGGTGCCCGCCGGCGGTCCACCGGACGACGTCGCCGGTGCGGTACATCCGCTCCCCCGGCGCGCCGAACGGGTTGGCGGTGAACCGGTCGGCGGTCAGGCCGGGCCGGTCGAGGTAGCCGCGGGCGAGGCTCGGCCCGGCGACGTACAGCTCGCCTGCCACCCCGACCGGCACCGGTTGGAGGGCGGCGTCGAGCACGTAAACGCGGGTGTTCGGGATCGGCCGTCCGATGGGTGGTGGCGTGCCCGGCACCAGGGGGTCGCTCCAGGTCGCGACGATCGTCGACTCGGTGGGGCCGTAGGCGTTGATCATCCGCCGTCCGGGTGCCCACCGGTCGACGAGCTCCGCCGGGCAGGCGTCGCCGCCGACGACGAGCGTACGCAGGTCCGGCAGGCCGGTCGCCGGGACGGTGGCCAGCGCGGCGGGCGGGATCAGGGTGTGGGTGATCCGGTGGTCGCCGAGGAATTCGGCGAGGGGCTCGCCCAGCAGCGGCTCGGGCGGGACCACGACGAGCGCGGCGCCGGCGGGCAGGGCCAGGCAGAGTTCGAGGATGGCCGCGTCGAAGCTCGGCGAGGAGTAGGCGAGGACGCGATCGCCTTCGGTGACGCGAAGGTGCTCGGCCTCGGCGGCGGCGAAGGACGCCAGCCCGGCGTGGGTGACGACCACGCCCTTGGGGCGGCCGGTGGAGCCGGAGGTGTAGATGACGTAGGCCGGGTGGTCGGGCCGGACGGCCACGGGCGCGGCCGGCGCGGCCTCGAACAGGGCCGGATCGTCGAGGTTCCGCACGGCCACGCCGTCGGGCACCGGCGGTGCCAGGTCCGCCAGGCTCAGCACCAGGGCCGGACGGGCGTCGGCGAGCATGAACGTGATGCGCTCGATCGGGTAAGTCGGATCCACCGGGACGAACGCTCCCCCGGCTTTCCACACCGCGAGCTGCGCCACCACGAGCTCCACCGACCGCGGCAGGGCCAGCGCCACGATGCGCTCCGGGCCGATGCCGTGCCCGGCCAGCACCCGCGCCAACCGGGCAGCGCGGTCGTCCAGCTCGGCGTAGGTCAGGGACTCGCCCGCGACCACCGCCGGCGCGTCCGGCGTCCGCCGCGCGCGGGCCGTGATGAGCTCGGGCACCGTCGCCGGCTCCACCGGGCGGGCCGTGTCGTTCCAGGTGTGCAGGACCAGGTCGCGTTCGGCCGCGCCGATCAGCGGCAGCCGGGCCAGTGGCCGGTCCGGGTCGTCCGCGACGCCCGCCAGCAGCACACCCAGGTGCGCGGCCAGGCGGTCGATCGTGGCGGCGTCGAACAGGTCCGTGTTGTACGTCAGCGCGGCCCGCAGCTCGCCGCCGTCCGGCTGGAACTCCAGCGTCAGGTCGAAGTTGGCCGCCGTCGCCGTCTGCGGGAGCTCCTCGGTCTCCAGCCCCGGCAGCCGGGTCGCCTCCCGGGGGCTGTTCTGCAGCACCACCATCACCTGGAACAGCGGCGTGCGGCTGGGGTCCCGGCCGGGCTGCACGGCGTCGACGACCCGGTCGAACGGCAGGTCCTGGTGGTCGAACGCCGCTCGCACCCCCGCGGCGACCTCGTCGAGGAACGCCGTGAAGGCCGTCTCCGGGCGGACCCGCGACCGCAGCACCAGCGTGTTGACGAAGAACCCGACGAGCCCTTCGAGCTCGGGCCGCTCCCGGCCGGAGGTGACCGTGCCGACGGCGACGTCGTCCTGGCCGGCCCAGCGGCCGAGCAGCACCTGGCACGCCGCGACGAGCGTGGTGAACAGGGTCGTCTCGCGCTGCCGGCTCACCTGCTCGAGCCGGCCGGTCACGGCCGCCGGGACGACGATCTCGCGGGTCGCGCCGCGGGTCGTGCGCACCGGCGGGCGGGGCCGGTCGGTGGGCAGCTCCAGCGGGGCGAGGTCGCGCAGGCGCTCGGTCCAGTAGCCGGCCTGGCCGGCCAGCACCCGCTCGGCGAGCCGGCCGCGTTGCCAGGCCGCGAAGTCCGCGTACTGCACCGGCAGCGGCGCCAGGTCCGCCGGTTCGCCGTGCAGCGCGGCCGCGTAGAACGCGCCGACCTCCTCGGCGATGAGCCCGTTCGACCAGCCGTCGGTGACGATGTGGTGCACGACCACGGTGAGCACGTGCTCCCGCGGCGCGAGCCGGAACAGCTTCACCCGCAGCAGCGGCCCTTCGCCCAGGTCGAAGGGCTGCTCGCCGTCGGCGCGCAGGAGCTCCGCGAGCTCCTCCTCGCGAGCGTCGACGACCGGCAGCGGGACCGGCGACGGCGGGTGCACGACCTGGACGCCGTGGCCGTCGGCCGAGCCGAACGTGGTGCGCAGCGGCTCGTGCCGGGCGACCAGCGCGGTGAACGCCCCGGCGAGCGCGTCGACGTCCAGTTCGCCGCGCAGGCGCACGGCGGAGCTGGTGACGTACTCGGTGCCGCCCGGCTCGAACTCGTCGAGGAACCACAGCCGCTGCTGGGCGAAGGACTGCGGCAGCTCGCGGTCGCGGGGTACCACCGGGATCGGGTCCTGGACGGTCGCTCCGACGGTTTCGATCGCGGCGGCGAGCCGGGACACCGTCGGGTGGGCGAACACCGCCCGCGGCGACAGCGAAACGCCGCATTCGGCCAGCAGCCGGGACACCAGCCGGATGCTGAGGATCGAATCGCCGCCGAGCTCGAAGAAGTTGTCCTTCGCGCCGACCCGCTCGACCCCGAGCAGCCGCTGCCAGATCTCGGCGACGGCGCGCTCGGTCGCGGTGGACGGCTCGACGTAGGCCCGCTGCGAGGCCACCGGGCCGTCCGGGACGGGCAGCGCGCGGCGGTCGACCTTTCCATTGCGGTTCAACGGAAGCGCGTCGAGCACGAGGACGACGGCGGGCACCATGTACTCGGGCAGCGCCGCGGCGGCGTGCGCGCGCAGCTCGGCGGGGTCCGCGGTGCGCCCCGGCGCGGCGACGACGTGCGCAATCAGCCGCCGAGTACCGGAAGCGTCCGTGTGCACGGTCGCCACCGGCTGGGCGATCGCCGGGTGCGCGGCCAGCACGGCCTCGACCTCGGCGAGCTCGATCCGGAACCCGCGCAGCTTGACCTGGTCGTCGGACCGGCCGAGGAACACGAGTTCGCCGCCGGGGCCGCGCCGGACGACGTCGCCGGTGCGGTACATCCGCTCCCCCGGCGCGCCGAACGGGTCCGGGACGAAGCGCTCGGCGGTCAGGCCGGGACGCCCGAGGTAGCCACGCGCCAGACCCGCGCCGGCCAGGCACAGTTCGCCGGGTGCGCCGGCCGGCAGTGGCCGCAGCTCGGCGTCCAGCACGTACGCGCGCATGCCGTCGAGCGGACGGCCGATCGGCACGGGCTCGGGAACGCCGGCCTCGCCGGTCATCCGGAACGCGGTGGCGAAGGTGGTGGTTTCGGTGGGGCCGTAGCCGTCGACCACGACCAGGCCGGGGCACGCGGCCTGGACCGCCCGCACCACGGCGGGCGGGACGACGTCGCCGCCGGTCCACACCTCGCGCAGGCCGCGCAGGCAGTCCGGGGCGTCCTGGGCGAGCAGCCGGAAGAGCCCGGCGGTCAGCCACGCGGCCGTCACGTCGTGCGTGGAAACCGCGCGCCGCAGCGATTCGACGGTCAGGTCGGGCCCGGCGGGCAGGACCGTCGCGCCCCCGGTGAGCAGCGGGACCCACAGTTCGTAGGTGGAGGCGTCGAAGGCCAGCGGTGAGTGCGCGAGCACCCGCGTGTGGGCGCCACCGGTGAACCGGCCGTCCTGCGCCAGCGCGGTGATGTCGCGGTGGCGCACGGCAACGCCCTTGGGGACACCGGTGGAGCCGGAGGTGTACATGACGTACGCGAGGTTTTCCGGGCTCACCGGGCAGTCCGGCGCGGTCCGCGACCGCTGCTCGCCCACCGTCAAGACCGGTCCACTGTGGACGGCTTCGGCGGTCGGCACCCAGGTGTCGCCGGCCACCACCACCGACACCCCGGCCTCGGCGAGCACGGCACGCAGCCGCTCGTGCGGCGCCCGGGTGTCCAGCGGCACGTAGGCCGCCCCCGCCTTGAGCACGGCGAGTTCGGCGACGACGTGCGCGGGCGAGGGTTCCAGCAGCAGCCCGATCCGGTCCTCGGCGGCGACGCCCAGCTCGGCCAGCCGGTGCGCCAGGTGGTTCGCCCGCTCGTCGAGCTCGGCGTAGGTCAGGGTCCGGTCGGCGGCGTGCACCGCGGGGGCGTCCGGACAGCGCCGCACCTGGTCGGCGAACAGCGCGGGCACGGTGGACGGCGTCCCGGCGGCACCCGGGCCGTGGGCGTCGGCGAGCACCCGGGCACGTTCGGCGGCGTCGACCCACGGCACCCGGGCCAGCGGCCGGTCCGGGTCCGCGGTGACGGCGTCGAGCAGCAGCACGAGCCGGTCGGTCATGGCCGTGACCGTGCCGGGGTCGAACAGCGCCGGGTCGTAGGCGAGGTCGAGGGCGAGGCCTTCGTCCAGGGACGCGCGCAGGCACAGCGGGAAGTTCGTGGCGTCGGCCGAGGCGACCTCGACGACCCGGGGTGCGCCCGCGGTGGCGGGCTCGCTGATCGGGTAGTTCTCGAACACGACCATGCTGTCGAACAGGTTCTGCCCGGCGGGGACGTCGCTGAGCGGGCGCAGCCGGGCCAGTGACACGAAGTCGTGGTCCCGGGCCTCGCTCTGGGCCGTCTGCAGCTGCCCGAGCCACCGCGCGACCGGCTGGGTGCCGTCCACGCGGACGCGGGTGGGGATGGTGTTGATGAACAGCCCGATCATGGTCTCGACCCCGGCCAGGTCGGCCGGGCGGCCGGAGACGGTGGTGCCGAAGACGACGTCCCGGTCGCCGGAGAGCATCGCCAGCAGCAGCGTCCAGCCGCCCTGCACGACGGTGTTGACGGTGAGGCCGTGGGTCCTGGCGAACTCCCGCAGCCGCAGGGTCGCGGCCGGCGGCAGCTCGATCCGGACCGAGTCGGTGGAGCGGGACTGGTGGGCTTCGGCGGGCGGGCGGTCGTAGGGCAACGCCGTCGGCGTGTCGAACCCGGCCAGTGCGGCCCGCCAGAACTCGTCGGCGGCGGCCTGGTCGCGCCCGGCCAGCCAGCCGAGGTAGTCCCGGTACGGGCGGCGGGTGACCAGGGCGGGCCGGACGCCGGCGGTCGCGGCGGCGTACTGCTCGCAGGCCTCGGCGAAGACCTGCGCGGAGCTCCAGCCGTCGAACAGCACGTGGTGGGACGTCCAGATCAGGTCGGCTTCGTCGCCGGGAAGGGCGGCGATCGTCAGCCGGGTCAGCGGGGCGCGGGTCAGGTCGAACGGGACGGCCCGGTCGGCGGACAGGGCCTTCGCCAGTGCGGTTCCGCGCTCCGCGGGGCCGAGGTCGCGCCAGTCGTGGTGGGTGACCGGCAGGGTCGCCGCGCGGTCCACCACCTGCACGGGCTCTTCGACCCCGGTCCAGACGAGCCGGGTGCGCAGCACCGGGGTCCGGTCGACGACCCGCTGCCAGGCCGCGGCGAGCGCGGCGGGGTCGGTGACGCCGGCGAGCCGGATGCGGACCTGCTCGAAGTAGGCCGGGGAGCCGTCGTCGAGCAGGGTGTGGAACACCATTCCGGCCTGCAGCGGCGTGAGCGGGTAGATGTCCTCGACCGCGCGGCCGTCGCCGGCCACCGTGTCCAGTTCGGCCGGGCTCAACCTGACCAGGGGGAAGTCCGACGGCGTGCGGCCGCCGGCCCCCGGGGTGGCGCAGTGCGCGACGATTTCGCGCAGCGCCGTGAGGACTTGTTCGGCGAGCCCGCGCACGGTGTCCTCGCGATGGACGTCCGGCGCGTAGGTCCAGGCCAGTTCGAGGCCACCGCCGTCGACGATGCCGACGACGTCGAGCAGGGCCGTGCGCGGCCGCTCGGGGTCGACGTCGGCGCCGAGGTCGCCGCCCCAGCCGCGGTACAGCCCGGCTTCGTCGCCGCCCGCGGTCCACTGCCCGTGGTAGTTCAGGGAAATCTGCGGCACCGGGCCGTCGCGCAGGGGCGAGTCCGGCGTCAGCCACCGCAGCACGCCGTAGCCGACGCCCTTGCCGGGCACGGCCCGCAGCTGCTCCTTGACGGTCTTGAGTGTCGGGCCCCAGCCGTCGCCCGCCGGGAGGGTGAGCGCCACCGGGAACTCGGCGGTGAACCAGCCGACCGTGCGGGACAGGTCGAGGTCGTCGAAGATCTCCTCGCGGCCGTGCCCCTCCAGGGCGACCAGGACGCGCTCGCGGCCGGTCCAGCGGGCCAGCACCCGGCCGAGCGCGCTGAGCAGGACGTCGTTGATCTGCGTGCGGTAGACCTCGGGGACCCGGTGCAGCAGGGCGTCGGTCGTTTCGGGCTCCAGGCGGACGGTGACCGTGCGGGCGCGCCCGGCGGTGTTCTCCCCCGCCGCGTCCACCGGCAGGTCCGGGACGACGCCGTCGAGCACGTCGGTCCAGTACGGCAGTTCGGTCTCGAAGGCGTGCCCGGCCAGGCGGTCCGCCCAGCGGAGGTGGCTCACCGGGGCCGGGCCGAGGTCGGCCGGCCTGCCGGAGACCACCTGCCGGTAGGCGGTTTCCAGGTCGTCGAACAGGATCCGCCACGAGACGCCGTCGACCACCAGGTGGTGGACGACCAGCAGCAACCGCGGCGGCCGTCCGGGCGTCGTGAGCAACGCGGCCGCGACGAGCGGACCGTCCTCGACCCGCAGGGTGGCGCGCATCCCGGCCGCCACCGCATTGGTGTCCACATCGGACAGTTCGGGCACGGTGACGTGCCGGAGCGCCGGGATCTCCGCGTCCGGCCGGAACTCCTGCCGCCACCCGCCGCCGGTGCGGGTGAACCGGGTGCGCAGGGCGTCGTGGCGGGCCAGCACCGCGTGCAGGGCGGTTTCGAGGGCGGGGATCTTCACGTCCGCGTCGAGTTCGGCGAGCGTGGACATCGTGAAGTGGTCGTGGTGGCCGGTTTCGAAGAACCACCGCTGGATCGGGGCGAGGGGGGCCGCGCCGGTGAACCCGGTTTCGGTTTCGGCGGGTGCGTCGGCGACGGCGACGAGCGCGAGTTCGGCGATGCTCTGGTGGCGGAAGACGTCCCGGGAGGTCAGGCGCAGGCCGTGCCGCCGGGCCCGGGAGACGACCTGGATGCTGAGGATGGAATCGCCGCCGAGTGCGAAGAAGTTGTCGTCCACCCCCGGGTCCGCGACGCCGAGGACGTCGGCCCAGATCCGCGCCAGCAGCCGCTCGGCCGGGGTGCGCGGGGCGGTCCGGCCCTCGGCCGGGGCCGGGTGGACGGCGGGCGCGGGCAGCGCGCGCCGGTCGACCTTGCCGCTGGTGGCCAGCGGCAGCCGCGCCAGGGGAACGAACACCGAGGGCACCAGGTGCTCGGGCAGGGTCGCCTTGAGCGCCGTCCGCAGCCGTGCCGGGTCCGCCGGGACGCCGTCGGAGCCGTCGGTGGGGACGACGTAGGCGACCAGCCGGGCGTGGCCGTCGTCGTGGCGGGCGACGACCACCGTGTCGGCGACCTCGGGCAGGGCACGCAGGGCCGCCTCGACCTCGCCGGGCTCGATCCGGAAGCCGCGGATCTTGACCTGGTCGTCGACGCGGCCGAGGTACTCCAGGTGCCCGTCGGCGGTCCAGCGGGCGCGGTCGCCGGTGGCGTACACCCGGCTGCCGGGCGGGCCGAAGGGGTTGGCGCGGAAGCGGTCCGCCGTCAGCCCGGGCCGGTTGAGGTAGCCGCGGGCGAGCTGGACGCCGGCCAGGTGCAGTTCGCCGGGCACGCCGATCGGCGCCGGGCGGCCCCGGTCGTCGAGGACGTAGGCCTGCACGTTGCCGAGCGGGCGGCCGATCACTTCGCGTGCGGTCTCGCCGATCCGGCACAGGGTCGCGTCGACCGTGCACTCGGTCGGACCGTAGAGGTTGAACGCGGTGACGCCGTCGAGATCGCTCAGGTCGCGCCACAGCGCTTCGCCGACGGCTTCCCCGCCGAGCAGCAGCACCGGCGGCCGGTGTGCCGCGAACCCGGCGTCCAGGAGGTGCCGGACGAACGACGGCGTCGAGTTCACCAGGTCGATCCGGTGCTCGGCGACGTAACCGGCGAGCACGGCGGGGTCGAGCCGGGTGTCGCCGTCGATCACGTGCAGCTCGTGCCCGGCGGTGAGCATCAGCAGCACGGTCTCCCAGGACGCGTCGAACGAGAACGCCGCGGTCAGCGCCACCCGCAGCCGGTCCTTCCCGGCCGCGGCGGTGAACTGGCCGGCGTGGTCGACGGCGAAGTTGGCCAGGGCGCGGTGGCCGACGAGCACGCCCTTCGGCGTTCCGGTGGAACCCGAGGTGTAGATCGCGTAGGCCGCGTGGTCCGGGGTGAGCGGCGCGAGCCGGTCGGCGTCGGTGAGGTTCGCGTCCGTGTCCCCCGCGGTGACCGGCTCGGTCAGCACGAGCACCGGCTGCGCGTCGGCCAGCAACGCTGCCCGCCGCCGGGCGGGCAGCTCCGGGTCCAGGGGCAGGTGCACGGCACCCGCCTTGAGCACCGCGAGCATCGTGACCACCAGCTCGGCCGAGCGCGGTAGCGCGACCGCCACCAGGCGCTCGGGCCCGGCACCCCGGGCGACGAGGACGCGCGCGATCCGGTTGGCGCGGGCGTTGAGCTCGGCGAAGGTCAAGGTCGTGTCGCCGCAGACCAGCGCGGTCGCGTGCGGGGTCCGGTCCGCGAGGGCCTCGAACAGCTCGACGACGGTGGCGTCCGGTACCGGCCGGTCGGTGGCGTTCCACCTCGCCACGACCAGTGCCTCTTCGGCCGCGGGCAGCGGCAGGGTGTCGACGGGCCGGTCCGGCGCGGCCACGACGGCGGTGAGCAGGACCGTCAGCTGCTCGGCGAACCGCCGCATCGTCGCCGCGTCGAACAGGTCGGTGTTGTAGTTCAGCGACCCCCGCAGGCCGTCCGGGTTCTCCTCGAACTCGACGCTCAGGTCGAACCCGGCGGTGGTCATCGGCAGGGTCAGTTCCCCGGCCGTGAGCCCGGCGAGCGCGGGCAGGCGGTTGCCGGCGTTCTGCAGCGTCACCAGCACCTCGAACAGCGGGGTGCGGCTGGGATCGCGGTCGGGGCTCAGCTCGTCGACGATCCGCTCGAACGGCACCTCCTGGTGGGCGAAAGCGTCCAGGACCGTCCGGCGGACCGCGCCGAGCAGTTCGCCGAAGCCCCGCCGTCCGTCCACACGGGACCGCAGCACGACGGTGTTGACGAAGAGGCCGACGAGGTCCTGGACCTCCGGGTGGTCCCGGCCGGAGGTGACCGTGCCGACGGCGACGTCGTCCTGCCCGGCCCACCGGCGCAGCACCAGCTGGCAGGCCGCGACCAGCGCCGTGAACAGGGTGGTGTCGCGGTCCCGGCTCAGCCGCCGCAGTCCGGCGAGGGCCTCGGCGCCGATGCTGAACTCGTGCTCGGCACCGTTCGCCGTCCGCGTGGCCGGCCGTGGCCGGTCGGCAGGCAGGTCGAGGGGGCGCAGCCCGTCGAGTTCGTGGCGCCAGAAGCCGAGCTGTTCGTCGAGGAAGTCGCCGGTGAGGCGCTCGCGCTGCCACGCGGCGAAGTCGGCGTACTGGATCGGCAGCGCGGGCAGCTCGGCCCGCTCGTCGCCGTAGAGGGTGGCCAGCTCGCCGATCAGGACGCCCATCGACCAGCCGTCGGTGATGATGTGGTGCAGGGACAGGACCAGGGCGTGGTCGGCCGGGGCCAGGCGGACGAGCCGGGCCCGCAGCAGCGGCCCCCGGGCCAGGTCGAACGGCCGGGCGAGGTCGTCGGCCAGCAGCCGTCGCAGGTCGTCCTGGCCGGCCGCTTCGGTGACCGGCAGGGCGAGCTGCCACGGTTCCCCCACGACCTGGCGGGGCCGCCCGTCGACGGCCGGGAACGTGGTGCGCAGCGACTCGTGCCGGGCGATCAGCGTGGTGAGCGCCCTGGCGAGGGCGTCGGGCCGCAGGTCCCCGCGCAGCCGGACGCCGAAGACCGTGACGTGGTCGGTGCTGCCGGGGGCGAACTCGTCGAGGAACCACAGGCGCTGCTGGGCGAAGGACAGCGGCAGCTCGCCGTCGCGGTCCACCGGGGTGATCGCCGCGGAGAGCGGGGTGGCGGACGCGGCGGGCAGCACGGCCGCCAGTGCCGCCACCGTCGGGTGGTCGAACACCGTGCGCGGGGACACTTCGACGCCGAAGGCTTCGCGCAACGCCGAGGTGAACCGGATGCTGAGGATGGAATCCCCGCCCAGTTCGAAGAAGTTGCCGTCGGCGCCGACGCGCTCCAGGCCGAGCGTGGCCGCCAGCACCGTCGCCACCGTGCGTTCGGCCTCGGTGCGGGGCTCGGTGAACCCGGCGTCCCCGGTGCCCGCCGAGGCCGGGGCGGGCAGTGCCCGGTGGTCGAGCTTTCCGTTGCGGGTCAACGGGAGTTCGTCGAGGGTGACGAACGCCGAGGGCACCATGTAGTCCGGCAGCGACCGGCCGAGGTGCTCGCGCAGCCGCGCCGCGCTCGGCGGGGCGTCCGGTGTCGCGGCCACGACGTAGGCGACGAGCCGCTTGCGGCCGGGCTCGTCCTCTCGGGCCAGCACCGCCGCCGAGCCGACGTCGGGCAGGGCGAGCAGGGTGGCCTCGATTTCGCCCGGTTCGATCCGGAAGCCGCGGATCTTCACCTGCTGGTCGGCGCGGCCGTGGTAGCGCAGGACGCCGTCGCGGGTGCGGGACACCCGGTCGCCGGACCGGTACATCCGGGACCCGGGCGCGCCGAACGGGTCGGCGACGAACCGGGCGGCGGTCAGCCCGGCCCGGCCGAGGTAGCCGCGGGCGAGGCCGTCGCCGGCCACGTACAGCTCACCGGGCACGCCGGCCGGAACGGGGTTCAGGTCCGTGTCGAGGACGTACCCGCGCAGGTCGGGCAGCGGGGTGCCGATGTGTCCCGGAGTATCCACTTCGGACTCGAGGTCGTGGTGGGTGACGTGCACGGTGGTTTCGGTGATGCCGTACATGTTCACCAGCCGCGGGCCGCGGTCGCCGTGCCGGGCGAACCAGCCGGTCAGCCGCCGCGTTTCCAGGGCTTCGCCGCCGAAGACCACGTACCGCAGCGCGAGCCGTTCGCCGGCTTCCGGGTCGTCTTCGTCGGCCCGGATGAGCTGGTAGAACGCCGACGGGGTCTGGTTGAGCACGGTGACGCCCTCGTCGGCCAGCAGGCGCAGGAACTCCCGCGGCGAGCGGGACACCGCGTGCGGCACGACGACGAGCCGGCCGCCGTGCAGCAGCGGGCCCCAGATCTCCCACACGGAGAAGTCGAACGCGTAGGAGTGGAACAACGTCCAGACGTCGCCCGAGCCGAAGCCGAACCGGGCGGCGGTCGCGGCGAACAGGCGGGTGACGTTGCGGTGCGGGATCACCACGCCCTTGGGCAGCCCGGTCGAGCCGGAGGTGTAGATGACGTACGCCGGGTGGTCCGGCGTGCAGCGCGGCGGCGGGTCGGTCACCGGGCCCGTCTCGTCGTCGACGGCGGCGAGGTCTTCGGGGGCGAGGACGGCGACGGGATCGGTGTCGGCGAGCATCCGCTCGACGCGCTCGCCCGGCGTGGCCGGGTCGATCGGCAGGTAGGCGGCCCCGGCCTTGAGCACGGCGATGATCGCGACGACCTGTTCCGGCGAGCGCGGCAGGCGCAGCGCGACGAACCGTTCGGGTCCGGCGCCGAGCGCGATCAGCCGGTGCGCCAGGCGGTTCGCCCGTGCGTTGAGCTCGGCGTAGGTCAGGTGGGTGCCGTCACCGGTGAGCGCGACCGCGTCCGGGTGCGCCGCGACCTGGGCGGCGAACAGCTCGGTGATGGTCGGCGCGGGCAGCGGCACGGGCCGGTCGGCGGTGAGCCCGGCGCGGTCGGCGGCCGGCAGCCACGGCAGCCGCGCGATCGGGCGCTCCGGGTTCCCGGCGATCTCCAGCAGCAAGGTCTCCAGCCGGGCGGCCAGCTCGGCGGCCGTTTTCTCGTCGAACAGCGCCGGGTCCGTGCCCAGCTCGAAGCCCAGCCGCCGGTCGACGTAGGCCCGCAAGGTGACCGGGAACGTGGTGGCGTCGAGCGCGGTCACCTCCCGCAGGGTGACGCCCGCCTGCGCGGCCGCGTTCTCGTCGAAGGGGTAGTTCTCGAACGCGACCATGCTGTCGAACAGGTTCTGCCCCGAAGGGACGTCGCTGAGCGAGCGCAGCCGCCCGAGCGCGAGGAAGTCGTACCGCCGGGCCTGGTTCTGCTCGTCCTGAAGCCGCTGCAGCCACGACAGCACCGGTTCGCGGCTGTCGATGTGCGTGCGCGTCGGAACGGTGTTGATGAACATCCCGATCATGTTCTCCACGCCCGGCAGGTCGTCGGGGCGGCCGGAGACGGTGGTGCCGAACACGACGTCGGACTCGCCGCTGGAGTGCGCCAGCAGCAGCGCCCACGCGCCCTGCACGAGGGTGTTGACGGTCAGGCCGTGGCGCCGGGCCACGTCCCGCAGCCGCGTGGTGTCCTCTGTGGACAAGGTGGTCCGGATCGTCCGCGACGAGCGCGTCCGGTGGGCCTGGGCCGGCGGCCGGTCCCACGGCAGCGGGGTCGGGGCGGCGAAGCCGGACAGCACGGTGCGCCAATGGTCTTCGGCGGCCGTGACGTCCTGCGCGGCGAGCCAGCCGAGGTAGTCGCGGAACGGCCGGTGGGCCGGCACGCGCGGCACCCGGTGCTCGGCGAGGGCGGCGTACTGCTCGCACACCTCGGTGAAGATCTGGGCCAGGCTCCAGCCGTCGAGCACGATGTGGTGGGAGGTCCAGATCAGCAGCACGCGGTCGTGGGTCAGCGCGATGACGGCCAGCCGCATCAGCGGCGCGGTGGTGAGGTCCAGCCCGGTGGCGGCGTCTTCGGCCGAAAGCCGGTCCAGCTGGGCGGTCTGCTCGGCCTCGGACAACCCCCGCCAGTCGTGGCGGGTGATCGGCACGACCGCCCGGTGCCGCACGATCTGCAGGGGTTCTTCGACGCCGTCCCAGACCAGCTCGGTGCGCAGCACGGGGGTCCGGTCGGCGACCTGCTGCCAGGCCCGGGCGAACGCGTCCGGGTCGCGGACGCCGTCGAGCAGCATCCGCGCCTGGTCGACGTAGGCGTCGGCGGTGGGATCGAGCAGGCTGTCACATCCGGCGCTCCGCCCCGGGCCGGGGGCTCCGCCACCCGGACCCCCCGCAAAGAGGCTGTGGAACAGCATGCCCGCCTGCAAGGGAGTCAGCGGGTAGATGTCGTCGACTTCGCGGCCGTCGCCCGCCAGCCGGTCCACAGTGGACTGGTTGAGGCGGGCCAGCGGGAAGTCCGACGGCGTGCGGCCGCCGCTGCCGGGCGACGCGCAGTGCGCGACGATCTCCCGCAGCGCCGTCAGCATCGCCTCGGCCAGCCCGCGGACGGTGGCTTCGTCGTTGACCTGGTCGGAGTAGGACCACGTCAGCGACAGCGCACCGGACTCGACCACGCCGGTCACGTCCAGCTGGTAGGTGCTCGCCTCGTCCGGGGCGATGTCCGCGCCCGGGCTGTCGAGCCTGCCGCGGAAGAGCCCGTCCGCGCCGGCTTGGGCGTCCCAGCGGCCGTGGTAGTTGAAGCAGATCTGCGGCAGCGGGAACGCCTGCAGGGCGTGCCCCGGCGCGCCGGGCTCGCCGAGGTACCGCAGGGCTTCGTAGCTGAGCCCCCGGCGCGGGACGGCCCGCAGCTGTTCCTTGACCGCCTTGAGCGTGGCACCCCAGTCCCGCGACGGCGGCAGGTCGAGCGCCACCGGGAACTGCGTGGTGAACCAGCCCGCCGTGCGGGAGAGGTCGACGCCGTCGAGGACGTCCTCGCGGCCGTGGCCCTCCAGGGCGATCAGGACACCGTCGTCCCCGGTGCGGTCGGCCAGTGCCCGTCCGAGCGCGCTCAGCAGCACGTCGTTGACCTGGGTCCGGTAGGTCGCCGGGACGCGGTGCAGCAGCGCATCGGTGTCTTCGGTCCCGAGGGTCACGGTCAGCGTGCGGGTGGAGCCGGTGGTGCCCGCGCCCGCGTGGTCGGCCGCCAGGGCCGGCGGGACCCGGCGGGCCACGCGCGTCCAGTGCTCGAGGTCGTCGTCGAACCCGCCGGCCCGGACGTGCTGCTCCAGCAGGTGCGCCCACTGGGTGAACGGCGTGGCCGTCGCGGCGAGCCGGACCGGTGCCCCGGCGACCACCTGGCCGTAGGCGGTTTCGAGGTCGCCGAGCAGCAACCGCAGCGAAACGCCGTCGGCCACGAGGTGGTGCACGGCCAGGAACAGCAGGGGCGGCCGCGTGCCGCGGACGAGCAGGGCCGCGCCCGCGAGGGTGCCGGTGGTGAGCTCGAGCCCGGCGCGCACCTGCGCGGCCGCCGCCTCGATCCCGGCGCGCTGCCCGGCGTCGCCGAGGGAGGACAGGTCCCGGACCCGGAGGACCCCGGTCGGCGGTGCGGGCGTGACTTCCTGCCGCCACTGCCCGTCGACGGTGAAGAACCGGGTCCGCAGGGCGTCGTGGTGGGCGACGACCGCGTCGAGAGCGGTCCGCAGCGCCTGCGCGTCGACGTCGGCGGGCAGTTCGAGCAGCTGCGACATCGTGAAGTGCGCCAGCGGCCCGTGGGTGGCGAAGAACCAGTGCTGGATCGGGGTGAGCGGCGCCGGGCCGGCGACCGGCCCCGCCGCCGGGGTGTGCACCGCGGCCGTCTGCACCGCGGTTGCGAGCCCGGCGATGGTCTGGTGCAGGAAGATGTCGCGCGAGGTGAGCCGCAGGCCGGCCTGGCGGGCCTGGGCGACCACCTGGATGCTGAGGATCGAATCGCCGCCGAGGCCGAAGAAGTTGTCCTCGACGCCGATGCGGTCGTTGCCCAGCACCTCGGACCAGATCGCCACGAGCTGGTGTTCGACGGCCGTGCGTGCGGGCACGTAGGCCTGGCCGCCGTCCGGCGGCGCGTCCGGTGCCGGGAGCGCGCGCCGGTCGACTTTGCCTTGCGGGGTCAGCGGAATCGCGTCGATCGGGACGAACGCCGATGGCACGAGGTAGTCGGGAAGGGTGGCCCGCAGCGCCGTGCGCAGGTCCGCCGCCGACGGCGGGACTTCGCCGGCCCCGACGACGTAGGCGACCAGCCGGGCGTGGCCTTCCGCCGGCCGGGTGGCGACGACGACGGCCGCGGCGACCTCGGGCAGCCGCACCAGCGCGGCCTCGACTTCGCCCGGCTCGACGCGGAAGCCGCGGATCTTCACCTGGTCGTCGAGCCGGCCCAGGTACTCCAGCTGCCCGTCCGCCGTCCAGCGGACCCGGTCGCCGGTGCGGTACATCCGCTCGCCCGGCTCGCCGAAGGGATTCGCGACGAAGCTGCCGGCGGTCCGGCCCGGCCGGCCGAGGTAGCCGCGCGCGAGCTGCGCCCCGGCGAGGCACAGCTCGCCGGGCACCCCCGCGGGCACCGGCCGCAGGTTCTCGTCGAGCACGTAGGCGCGGGTGTTGGCCAGCGGACGGCCCAGCACCGGACGGCCCGTCGCGCCGACCCGGCACGACACCGCGTCCACTGTGTACTCGGTCGGGCCGTAGAAGTTGTGCGCCACGGTGACTTCGGCGCCGGCGAGGTCCCGCCAGAGCGTGTCGTCCAGTGCTTCGCCGCCGAGCATGAGGATCTTCGGCCGGTGCCGCGGATCGGTGAGCAGCCCGGCGGGGATCAGCCGGCGCAGGTAGGTCGGGGTGAGGTCGAGGAAGTCGATCCGGTGCTCGGCGATGTAATCGACCAGGGCGTCCGCGTCGAGCCGGACGTCGTCGCCCACCAGGTGCAGCTCATGGCCATCGGCCATCAGCACCGGGCCCTCCAGCGACGTGTCGAACGACAACGTCGCGGTCAACGCCACCCGCAACCGCCGCCCCGGCGCGGCGAAGTCGTTGCGGTGGTTGAACAGCAGGTTCGTCAGGTTGCGGTACGGGACGGCCACCCCCTTCGGGCGGCCCGTCGACCCGGAGGTGTAGATGACATAGGCCGTGTTGTCCGGCCGGAGCGGCGCCACGCGGTCCGCGTCGGTGAGATCCGCGGCCGAGTACTCCCCCAGTTCGGCGCCGATTTCCAGGGTGTCGAGGACGAGACCGGCACCGGCGTCGCGCAGCAGCAGTTCCTTCCGGTCGGCGGGCAGCGCGGGGTCGATCGGCAGGTACACCGCGCCGGCCTTCAGCACGGCGAGGAAGGCGATGACCGCCTCGGCCGTGCGCGGCAGCGCGAGGGCCACGACCCGCTCGGGTCCGGCTCCCCGGGAGACGAGGTGGCGGGCCAGGCGGTTGGCGAGTGCGTTGAGCTCGGCGAAGCTCAGCGCGATGTCCCCGGCGACGAGGGCGGTCTCGTCCGGACCGCGCTGGGCCTGGGATTCGAACAGCTCGGTGACGGTGGCCGCGGGGACGTCCAGCGCGGTGTCGTTCCACGCGGTGAGCAGCCGGTGCCGCTCGTCCCCGGTCAGCAGCGGCAGCTCGCCGACCGGGCGGTGTGCCCCGGCGGCGATCGCGGTCAGCAGCACGGTGAGGTGCTCGCCCAGCGCGACGGCGGTCCGCGCGTCGAACAGGTCGGTGTTGTACTCCAGGGACCCTTCGAGCGCGTCGGCGGCCGGCTGGAATTCGACGGTCAGGTCGAAGTTGGCGGCCCGGCGGGCCACCTCGACCGGCTCGGCCGTGAGCCCGGCGAAGTCCGCCTGCCCGGCCTGGCTCCCGTGCAGCAGCACCATCGCGTCGAACAGCGGGTTGCGGCTGGCGTCGCGGTCCAGGCGCAGTGCTTCGACGAGCTTTTCGAACGGGGCTTCGGCGTGTTCGAAGGCTTCCAGCACCGTCGAACGGACGGCGTCGAGGAACGTCCCGAACGGCACCGATTGGTCCACAGTGGACCGGATGACGACGGTGTCGACGAAGAACCCGACCGTCCGCTGCAGCTCGGGGCGGTTCCGGCCGGAGACGACGGTGCCCACGGCGATGTCGGTCCGCCCGGTGTAGCGGGCGAAGAGCACCTGGCAGGCCGCGACCAGGACGGTGTACAGCGTGGTGTCGTGGACCCGGGCCAGTTCGGCCAGCCCCGCCGCGACGCCGGCGGGGACGCTGAAGTGGTGCACGGCGCCGGCCGTGGTGCGCACGGCGGGCCGCGGCCGGTCGGACGGCAGGTCCAGCGGTTCCACGCCGGCCAGCTGGGTCGTCCAGTAGGCGAGGTGCCGGTCGAGGGCGGGCCCGGCGAGCCGGTTCCGCTGCCACACGGCGAAATCGGCGTACTGGACCGCCGGTTCGGGCAGCTCCACGGCCTCGCCGCGGACCGCGGCCGCGTACAGCGTGCCGAGCTCGCCGACCAGGATGCCCATCGACTCGCCGTCGGTCACGATGTGGTGGGCGGTGACCAGCAGGACGTGGTGCGTCTCGGCGACGCGCACCAGCAGCAGCCGCACCAGCGGACCGCGGCGCAGGTCGAACGACCGGCCGTACTCGGCCTCCAGGACCTCGTCGAGGTCGGCGGGCCGCAGCGCGGGATCGGTGGTCAGGTCGACCGTCCGCACCGGGATCTCCGGCGCGGGGTGGACGACCTGCACCGGGGTGCCGCCGGTGTCGTCGATGGTCGTGCGCAGGGATTCGTGCCGCGCGACCAGCCGCGCGAGCGCGCCGGTGAGCGCGCCGGTGTCGAGCGGGCCGGTCAGCCGCAGGGCCACCGCGCTGTTGTACTCCGCGTCCCCCGGGCGGAACTCGTCGAGGAACCACAGGCGCTGCTGGGCGAACGACAGCGGCAGCGCGTTCTCCCGCGGCGCCCGGCCGATGACGTCGGTCCGCTCCGCCCGCCCGGCCAGCCGGCGCTTGAGCGTCTCCCGCAGCTCCGCGGGCAACGCGTCGATGCGGCTCTTCCTCGAGGTGGTCATCGCTTTCGTTTCCTCACAGCGCAAGTCGGGGGTGGTGCGGGGGCGGTCGGTCAGGAGGCGCGGCGGCGGCGCCGGGCGACGCGGCCCCCGGCCTGCATGGCGCTGACGGTGCCGGTGGCCGGGTCGGTCAGGAAGCGGCCGCCGATGATCCGGCGGCCGGTGCCGGGTTCGCGCACCGAGAACGACCCGTCGCGCAGCAGCGCCAGCTCGGGGTAGACCTCGCCGTCGACGACGAGGACGGCGCCGCCGTCCGCGCGGACGTCCACCTGGTACTCGAGGTCGCCGTTGGTGTAGCTGCCCGTCAGGTCGGCGGCCGGGCGGGCGGCCCGGCCGAGGTCCTGGGGCAGTTCGTAGTCGCCGACCGGGAGGCCTTCGGCGCGCAGGGCGGCGACCAGGTCCGTCCACAGCGCCGAGCCGGTGCTCCCGTTGGTGGTGAGTGCGACGACCCGGCCGTGTTCCGGGTCCACCCGCAGGTGGCAGGAGGTGCCGTCCGCGGTGCCGTCGTGGCCGGTCCAGTCCGCGTCGGCGCCGCGGTAGCCGGCCAGGCCGAGCCCCCAGCTGTCGGCCAGGCCGAACGGCTCCGCCCCCGGCACCGGGCCGCGCATGAGGTCGACGAGGTCCGGCGGCAGCGGGCCGTCGCCGCCGCAGATCATGCGGCCGAACGCGGCGAGGTCCCCGGCGCTCAGCGCGAGCGCCCCGGCCGCGGCCTCGACGGGGGTCAGGGTCTGCGCGACCGGCCGGGCCCGGCCGGTCGCGGCGTGCACGGCGTGCCCGCTGACGTGGGCGCCGGTCCGGCGCCGCGCACCCGGCGCCACGACGAACGCGGCGTCGATGCCGAGCTCGCCGAGCAGCAGCGTCTCCATCGCCTCCCACCAGCTCATCCCGGTGATGGCCTCGACGACGTAGCCGGTGAGCACGTACCCGACGTTGGAGTAGGAGAAGCACTGGCCGGGCGGCTGGACGAGCCCGGCGTCGCGGCAGGCCCGCAGGTACCGGCGGGCCGAGCCGGCCCCGTCGGTGGCGGCGCCGAGCGCGGCGGGCAGCCCGCCCGTGTGGCTGAGCACCTGCCCCAGGGTGGGTCTGCCGACCTGGGCGCCGAGGCCGTCCAGGTGCTCGCCGAGCGGGTCGTCCGGGCTCAGGTCGCCGTCGGCGACGAGCAGCATCGCCAGTGCCGCGGTGAACGCCTTGGTGATGGAGCCGGCCGGGAACTTCGCCGTGGCGGCGATCCCGCCGGCCACGGCGGAGCCCGTCCGGCCGCCGTCGTGGACGACCAGCTGGGCGGCCGGGACGCCGTGGCGGTGGGCCAGGCCGGTCAGCAGCCGCTGCAGCCTGCCGTCGGTCGTGGACCGCGGCTCGCGGACCGGCACCCCGGGTGTGGACTGGGAAAGCGTCGAAGGGTAGGGCATGAGGTGGGGACCTTCCGCGTCGGGTCGAGGGAACGGGTGGTCGTGCGTGGAAAGGCGGGTGCTAACCCGCTTTCTCACTCACCACGAGCCGCGGCAGGCTCGGCGTCGGCGGCCATCTGCCGCTGCAGGCTCAGCGGCCGCATGTCGGTCCACACCTCGTCGACGTGGTCCATGCATTCCTGCCGGCCGCCGCGGAACCCGTCGGCGCGCCAGCCCGCGGGTACCTCGTTCGCCACCGGCCACAGCGAGTACTGGCCCTCGTCGTTGACCAGCACCTGGAATTCGGCGTCGTCCTGCATGGGTTTTTCACCTTTCCGGTAAGGGGTTTTCAGAGGTCTTGGGCGGCGGCGAGCCGTTCGAGGTCCTGCAGGACCCGTTCTTCGACGAGCTCCGCCAGCGCCAGCACGGTGCCGGCGGTGAGCACGTCCTTGGGGGTGATTTCGACGTCGAAGGCGGATTTCGTCATCGACGTGATCTGCAGGCTGCGCAGTGAATCGCCGCCGAGGGCGAAGAAGTTGTCCTCGACGCCGACCCGGTCGAGGTCGAGGGCCTCGGCCCAGATCGCGGCGAGCACCTCCTCGGTCTCGGTTTCCGGGGCCGCGTACCCGGCGCTTTCCACCGGCGCGGCCGGGGCGGGCAGGGCCCGCCGGTCCAGTTTTCCGTTGGCCGTCAACGGAAGCGCGTCGAGCCGGACGAACGCGGCGGGCACGAAGTGGGCGGGCAGGGCGGCGGCGGCGTGCTCCCGCAGCCCGTTCCCGATCCCCGGCTCGCCCACCACGTAGGCGATCAGCCGCCCGCCGTCCGCGACGACGGCGGCGTCGCGGACTTCCCGGTGCTTGCGCAGCACCGCCACGATTTCGCCGGGCTCGATCCGGAAGCCGCGGATCTTGACCTGGTCGTCGGCGCGGCCGAGGAACTCCAGCGTGCCGTCGGCGCGCCACCGCACCAGGTCGCCGGTGCGGTACATCCGCTCCCCCGGCGCCCCGAACGGATCGGCGAGGAACCGCGTGGCGGTGAGCCCGGGCCGGTCGAGGTATCCGCGGGCGAGCCCGGCGCCGGAGACGTACAGCTCCCCCGCGACGCCGATCGGCACCGGCCGGAGGGCGGCGTCGAGGACGCGGACGCGGGTGTTGCGGATCGGGCGGCCGATCGGCGGGGTCGCGCCGGGTTCGAGGGGTTCGCTCCAGGTCGCCACCACCGTGGTCTCGGTGGGCCCGTAGGCGTTGACCATCCGGCGGCCCGGCGCCCAGCGGGCCACCAGGTCGGCCGGGCAGGCCTCGCCGCCGACCACCAGCGTGCGGAACGCGGGCAGGTCGACGTCCGGCACGCTCGCCATGGCCACCGGCGGGATCAGCGCGTGGGTGACGCCTTCGTCGCGCAGCACGGCGGCCAGGTGCTCGCCGAGCAGCGGCCCGGGTGGCGGCACGACCAGCGCGGCCCCCGCGGGCAGTGCCATGCACAGTTCCAGCACCGACGCGTCGAAACTCGGCGACGAGAACTGCAGCACGCGATCGCCCGGCCGGACGTCGAAGTGGGCGATCTCGGCGCCGGAGAAGCTCGCCAGGCCGGCGTGGGTGACGACGACGCCCTTGGGGGTCCCGGTCGAGCCCGAGGTGTAAATGACGTACGCCGGCGCGGCCGGCGACACCGAACGGGCGAGCGGGCCGGCCGGGCTGTGGGTCTCCGAGCCGTCGAGGACGAGCACGTCGGCCACCGGCAGCGGCGTCCCCGGTTTGGTCACCACGACGACCGGCTTCGCGTCGGCGAGCATGAACGCGATCCGCTCGGCGGGGTAGTCCGGGTCGACCGGCAGGTAGGCGGCGCCGGTCTTCAGCACGGCCAGCTGCGCGACGACGATCTCCACCGAGCGCCCCAGGGCGAGCGCGACGATCCGCTCGGGCCCGGCACCGCGCGCGGCCAGCAGCCGGGCCAGCCGGTCGGCGCGGGCGTCGAGCTCGGCGAAGGTGAGCCGTTCGTCGCGGGAAACCACCGCGACGGCTTCGGGCGTGCGAGCCGCCTGGGCCTCGATCAGCTCGGTGAGGGTGACCGGCGGGACTTCGTGGCCGGTGTCGTTGAACGCCACCAGGACCTGGTCGCGTTCCTCGGCGTCGAGGACGTCGAACTCCCGCAGCGGCCGGGCCGGGTCTTCGGCGATCGCTTCCAGGAGGTGTTCGAGCCGGCGGGCCAGCCGCCGGATCGTCGCCTCGTCGAACAGCGCCGGGTCGTAGCCCAAGCCGAGCGACAGGCGCGGGCCGGGTGCGGCCACGACGCTGAGCGGGTAGTTGGTCGTCTCCATCGCCTGCAGGTCCCGCAGCCGCACGCCGGGGGCAGCTGCATCATTGGCGGTGACCGGGTAGTTCTCGAACACCACGAGGCTGTCGAACAGGTTCCGGCCGCCCTCGACCCCGCTCCAGGCCTGTACCGCGGTCAGCGGCACGTGCTCGAACCGGCGCGATTCCGCCTGCGCGGTCTGCAGGCCGCGCAGCCAGCCGGCGACCGGGGCCGCCGGGTCGGCGGTGACCCGCACGGGCAGGGTGTTGATGAAGATGCCGGTGATGTCGTCGACGCCGGCCAGCCCGGCCGGGCGGCCGGACACCGTCGCGCCGAAGCAGACGTCGTCCTGGCCGCTGTGCCGCGCCAGCAGGAGGGCCCACGCGCCCTGCACGACGGCGTTGACGGTGAGCCGCTCGCGCCGGGCGAACGCCGCGAGCCGGGCGGTCGCCGCCTCGCCGAGGTCGCGCCCGACCCACGTCGACGAGCTCGATTCGTGAGCGGACGCGGGGATCCGGTCGTACGGCAGCGGCGTCGGCTCGGTGACGTCGGCGAGTTCGCGGCGCCAGTATTCTTCGGCGCCGTCGGCGGTCTGGGCGCTCAGCCACGTGACGTAGTCCCCGAACGGGCGCCGGTGCGGCAGGGCGGGCGGCGTGCCGTCACGCAGGGCCGCGTAGGCGGTGCAGACGTCGGAGAGCACCTGGAAGACGCTCCAGCCGTCGAGCAGGACGTGGTGGAACGTCCAGACGAGCTGGACGGCGTCGTCCGGCAGCCGGGCCACGGTGACCCGCAGCAGCGGTGCGGCCGCCAGGTCGAACGGTTCGGCGCGGTCGCTCGCGAGCAGTTCGCGCAGGGCTTCCTCGCGGTCGCGGTCCCGCCAGTCGAGTTCGGTGACCGGGACCCGCGCCGCGCGGTGCACCACGAGCAGCGGCTCGGGGACGTCCTCCCAGACGACACCGCCGCGCAGCACCGGCGTCCGGTCGACCACGTACTGCCAGGCTTCGCCCAGCACCCGCGGCTCGGTGACGCCGTCCAGGACGGCGGTGACCTGTTCGAAGTAGACGCCTTGGGATTCCTGGGAAAGCCCGTGGAAGACCATGCCCGCCTGCATCGGGGTCAGCGGGTGGATGTCGGTCACGCCGCGGCCGTCGCCGGCGATCCGGTCCACCCGCCGCTGGTCCAGCCTGGACAGCGGGAAGTCGCTCGGCGTGCGGCCGCCCGCGCCGGGCTCGGCGCAGTGCGCGACGGCTTCGCCGAGGGCGGCCACCAGTTCCGCGGCCAGCTTCTCGACCGTGGCGGCGGTGTGCGTGTCGCGCGAGTAGTACCAGGTCAGTTCCAGTGCCTCCCGGTCCACCCGGCCGACGACGTCGAGCAGGTGCGCCCGGCCCGCGCCGTCGCCGACCGCGGAGTCGAGGCTGCCGGCGGCGCCGTCGAGGCGGCCCAGGTAGTTGAAGCTGATCTCGGGCCGGAGCGCGGGCGCGGTCCCGGTCAGGTACCGCAGCGCGCCGAAGCCCACGCCCCGGCGGGGCACGGCACGCAGCTGTTCCTTCACCGACTTGAGCAGCGCGCCCCAGTCGCCGTCGATCCGCAGTGCGACCGGGTACAGCGAGGTGAACCAGCCGACCGTGCGGGACAGGTCGACGTCGTCGAACAGGTCCTCGCGGCCGTGGCCCTCCAGGTCGATCAGCACGCCGTCGCGGCCGGTCCAGCGGGCCAGCACCCGGCCGAGTGCGGCCAGCAGCACGTCGTTGACCTGCGTCCGGTAGACGCCGGGGACGTCCTGCAGCAGTGCCCGGGTCAGCTCGGCGTCCAGGCGGGTGGTGACCGTGCCGGTGCCTCCGCCGTCGCCGTCGCCGTCGCCGTCGACGGGCAGGGCGGCGTCGACGGCGAGCGCCTCGCGCCAGTGCGGCAGTTCGTCGTCGAAACCGCCGGCCTCGGCGTGCGCGGCGAGCCGGTTGGCCCAGTCGCGGAACGACGTCGTCTTCGGCGGCAGCGGGCCACCGCGGTAGGCGGTTTCCAGGTCCTCCAGGAGGATCCGCCACGAAACGCCGTCGACGACGAGGTGGTTGACGGTCAGCCGCAGGGTCGCCGGGTCGAGCAGCTCGGCGGTGAGCAGGGGCCCGCGGGCCACGTCGATCCCGGCGCCGAGGAGCTCGGCGGCCGGTTCGGCCGGGGCGTTTTCCTGGCCGCAGACGGTGAACCGCATCCGCAGCGCGTCGTGGTGTTCGACCAGGGTGGCCAGCGCCGCACGCAGCATCTCGACGTCGAAGGGCCCGGCTCGCTCGATCCGGACCGACTGGGTGAATTCGTTCGGGTCACCGAAGTCTCCGGCGAAGAACCAGAGCTGGATCGGGGTCAGCGCAGCGAAGCCGGTGACCGGCCCCTGCTCGGCGGCGGTGACCGCGGCCGAGCCCGCCGCGACGGCCAGCGCGGCGACGGTCTGGTGGGCGAACAGGTCCCGCGGGCTGAGCGCCAGGCCGTGGCGCCGGGCCCGGGAAACGACCTGGATGCTGAGGATCGAGTCGCCGCCGAGTTCGAAGAAGTTGTCCTCGACGCCGACGCCCGGCACGCCGAGCACGTCGGCCCAGACCTCGGCGAGCACGCGTTCGGTGTCCGTCCGCGGCGGCACGTACCCGGCCGCCGGTGCCGCGGCGGGTTCCGGGAGCGCCCGGCGGTCGACCTTCCCGTTGGCGCTCAAGGGAAGCACGTCGAGGGTGACGAAAGCCGACGGCACCATGTAGTCGGGCAGTTCCCGCTGCAGCCACGCCCGCAGGTCCGGCTTCCCGGTCGTGACGACGTAGGCGGCCAGCCGCCGGTCCCGCGCGACGACCACGGCCTCGGTGACGTCCGGGTGCGCGGCCAAGGCCGTCTCGATCTCGCCCAGCTCGATCCGGAAGCCACGGATCTTCACCTGGTCGTCCGCGCGGCCGACGAACTCCAGCACGCCGTCGCCGGACCAGCGGACGACGTCCCCAGTGCGGTACATCCGCGTGCCCGGCGCGCCGAACGGATTGGCCACAAAGCGTTCCGCCGTCAGCCCCGCCCGGCCGAGGTACCCGCGGGACACACCCATACCGGCGACGAACAGCTCCCCCGTCACGCCCGGCGGGACCGGCCGCAACCCCTCGTCCAGGACGTAGGCGGCCATGTTGTCCAGCGGCCGCCCGATCGGCATCGCGTCCGGGACCGTGGCTTCGGGAGCCAGGAAGTACCGGCTGGCGAAGGTGGTCGTCTCGGTGGGGCCGTAGCCGTCGACGACGGTCAGCCCGGGGCAGGCGGCCCGCACCTGGCGGACCGCGGCGGCGGGCACGACGTCCCCGCCGGTCCACACCTCGCCGAGACCTCGCAGGCACCCAGGGTCCTCCTGTGCCAGCAGCCGGAACAGCCCGGCGGTCAGCCACAGCGCACTGACTCCCTGCCGGGTGACGACGTCACGCAGCACCTCGGCGTCCACATCGCCGGGCGGGGCGACGACCACCCGGCCGCCGTTGAGCAGCGGCACCCACACCTCGTAGGTGGAGGCGTCGAACGCCTGCGGCGAGTGCAGCAGCACGGTCCGGTGTGCCTCGCCCGTGAACGACCGGTCCGAGGCCAGGGCCACGATGTCGCGGTGGGTCACCGCCACGCCCTTCGGCTTGCCGGTCGACCCGGACGTGTACATCACGTACGCGAGGTTTCCGGGCCGCAGTGGGACATCCGGCGCATCCGCCGGGCACGTCCCGGCCACCCGGACGACCGGTCCACTGTGGATGTCCTGATAGGACTCTTCCGCGATGACCACGGAGACCCCCGCTTCGGCCAGGACCAGCCGCATGCGGTTCGCCGGGGCCCGCAGGTCGACCGGCACGTA
This sequence comes from Amycolatopsis sp. lyj-346, assembly GCF_046548975.1. Classification (NCBI taxonomy): domain Bacteria; kingdom Bacillati; phylum Actinomycetota; class Actinomycetes; order Pseudonocardiales; family Pseudonocardiaceae; genus Amycolatopsis; species Amycolatopsis sp. lyj-346. The sequence continues at coordinate 192,765 of NZ_JAJPWT010000006.1, read as the reverse complement.
CGCGGCCCCCGCCTTGAGCACCGCCAGCTCGGCGACGACGACGTCGGCCGACCGCTCCAGCAGCAGCCCCACCCGGTCCTCCGCCCGGACACCCAGCTCGATCAGCCGGTGCGCGAGCCCGTCGGCACGGGCGTTCAGCTCCGCGTAGGTCAGGTCGTCGACCGCCGGAGCGTCCGGGGTCCGGCGGACCTGGTCGGTGAACCGGCTCACCACCGTGGCCTCGGCCACCGGGTGCGCGGTGGCGTTGAACGTCCGCAGCACGCGCTCGCGGTCGTCGTCGGTCAGCAGGTCGAGCTCGCCGACCCGCGTTCCGGGGCTCGCGGCGATGCGCTCCAGCGCCAGCAGCAGCTGCCCGGCCAGCCGGTCGATGGTGGCCCGGTCGAACAGGTCCGGGTCGTGGTCGAACGACACGGCCAGCCGCTCCCCGGGCGTGACGACCACGCTGAGCGGGTAGTTGGTCGGCTGCAGCTCGCCTTCCTCGTGCAGGCCGATCCCGTGCGCGGCCACGGCCTCGGTGTCGAACGGGTAGTTCTCGAAGACCAGGATGCTGTCGAACAGCGTGCTGCCGCCCGCCCAGCCCTGCAGCTGGGCCAGTGACACGAAGCCGAACCGGCGCGCGCGGGCCTGGGCCGTCTGCAGCTCGCGCAGCCAGTCCGCCACGGTGAGCCCGTCGTGGACGCTCACCGGCGCGGGCAGGGTGTTGATGAACAGCCCCGCCATCGACTCGACGCCCGGCAGGTCGGCGGGCCGCCCGGACACGGTGGTGCCGAAGACGACGTCGGATTCCCCGCTGTAGCGGGAAAGCACGAGCCCCCAGGCGCCCTGGACGATCGTGTTGAGCGTCAGGCCGGCGCGCCGGGCCAGCTCACGCAGGCCGTCGGCGGGTGCCGACACCCGGACCGACGCCGCGGACCGCGCCCGGTGCGCTTCCACCGGGCGGCGGTCGTAGGGCAGCGGCGTCGGCATCCGCAGGCCCGCGAGCTGCTCGCGCCAGTGTGTCTCGGCGGCCGCGGTGTCCTGCTCGCCGAGCCAGCGCAGGTACTCGCGGAACGGCGGGCGCCGGCCCGCGACGGCGGCACCGGCGTATCGGGCGCACACCTCGCCGAACACCTGGGCGGCGCTCCAGCCGTCGAGCAGGACGTGGTGGAACGTCCACACCAGCAGGACGTCGCCGCCGGGCAGCCGGGCGAACGCCAGCCGCAGCAGCGGCGCGGCCGCCAGGTCGAACCCCTGTGCGCGGTCGGCTTCGAGGAACCGGTCCTGTTCGCGGGCGCGCTCGTCGCCGTCCAGTGCCGTCCAGTCGAGGTGGACGACCGGGACAGTGACGGACCGCTCGACGACCTGCACCGGTTCGTCGAGGCCTTCCCAGACGACCCGGGTGCGCAGCACCGGCGTGTCGGCGACGACCTGCTGCCACGCGCGGGCCAGGCGTCCGGGGTCGGTGATGCCGGTCAGCCGCAGCCGCACCTGGTTGAGGTAGGTCCCGGCCGCGCCGTCGACGAGGCTGTGGAAGACCATGCCCGCCTGCATCGGGGTGAGCGGGTAGATGTCCTCGACCGTCCGGCCGGTGCCGGCGAGGCGGTCCACCGCGGCCTGGTCGAGCCGGGCCAGCGGGAAGTCCGACGGCGTGCGGCCGCCGGCGTCCGGCCGGGCGCAGTGCCCGGCGATCCCGCTCAGCGCCGCGAGGAGCGCGTCGGCCAGCCGGCGCACGGTGGCTTCGGTGTGGACGCCGGTGGAGTGGTGCCAGGTCAGTTCGAGCTCGTCGCCGACGACCGCGCCGACGACGTCGAGCTGGTGCGCGCGGGTCTGTTCGGGGTGCGCCGCACCGCCCAGCCCGCCGCCGTGGTCGAAGCGGCCGAGGTAGTTGAAGCTGATCCGGGGTTCGAGGCGCGGGGCGGTGCCGGCGAGGTGGCGCAGGGCGCCGTACCCGATGCCCCGGCGCGGGATCGCGCGGAGCCGTTCCTTCGTCGTCTTCAGGGCTTCGCCCCAGTCCGCGCCGGACGAGGTGAGCTCGACCGGGAAGATCGACGTGAACCAGCCGACGGTCCGGGAGAGGTCGATGCCGGGGAACAGGTCTTCCCGCCCGTGGCCTTCGAGGTCGACGAGGACGCGGTCGCGGCCCGTCCAGTCGGCCAGGACCCGGCCGAGCGCGGTCAGCAGGACGTCGTTGACCTGCGTCCGGTACGCCCCCGGCACGTCGTGCAGCACCGCGCGGGTCTCCGCCGCGGGCAGCCGCACGACCACCGAGCGGGCCGAGCCGTAGGTGTTGTCGCCGGTCGCGTCGACCGGCAGGGCCGGGTCGGCGTCGATCGCGGTCCAGTGGGCGAGTTCGTCGTCGAAGAAGCCGTCGGCCGTGTGGCTGGTCAAGGTGCGTGCCCAGTCCCGGAAGGACGTCGTCCGGGCCGGGAGCTCGCCGCTGTCCAGGAGGGTGTGCAGGTCTTCCAGGAGGATCCGCCACGACACGCCGTCGACGACGAGGTGGTGTGCTTCGAGCGTCAGCGTGGTGCCGGACAGTTCGGCCCGCAGCAGCGGTCCCCGTTCCAGGTCGATGGTGGCGCCGAGGACGTCCTGGGCGTCGGGCGCGTGGTGCTGGCCGTCGGGGGTGAACCGCAGCCGCAGGGCGTCGTGGTGCAGCTGGAGATCGTGCAGCGCGCGGCGCAGCACGGCCGGGTCCGGCGGGGCGGGCAGCTCCACCGAAACGGACTGGACGAACTGCCCGGGGTGCACCGGCCGCGGGTCGAGGTACCAGTGCTGCACCGGCGTCAGCGGCATCTCCCCGGTGACCGGTTCGACATCGGCGACCGCGGCCGGGGCCGCCGGGGCGGCGGCGAGGGCGAGCGCGGCGACGGTCGGGTGGTCGAACACCTGGCCGGGCATCAGGTCGAGGCCGGCCCGGCGAGCACGGGAGACCACCTGGATGCTCAGGATCGAGTCGCCGCCGAGCTCGAAGAAGTTGTCGTCGGCGCCGACCCGGTCCGCCCGCAGCACTTCGGCCCAGATGCCGGCGAGCAGCCGCTCGGCGTCGGTGGCGGGTTCGCGGTACCCGAGCCCGGAAACGAAGTCGGGCGCGGGCAGTGCCCGGCGGTCGACCTTCCCGTTCTGGTTGAGCGGCAGGGCCGCGAGCGGCACGAACACGGCCGGGACGAGGTAGTCCGGCAGCGAGCGCAGCAGGTACTCGCGCAGGTCCGGTGTCCCGGTCGCGACGACGTAGGCGACCAGCCGCTTGCTCCCGCCGTGCTCGGCCGCGACGACGACGGCCTCGGCGACGTCCGGGTGGCTGGTCAGCGCGGTCTCGATCTCGCCGAGTTCCACGCGGAAGCCGCGGATCTTCACCTGGTCGTCGGCGCGGCCGACGAACTCCAGCACCGCTGCGTGACTACCGGGGCTTCGCCCCGGGCCGGGGGCTTCGCCACCCGGACCCCCTGAAAGCGAGCCGCCGGACCAGCGGACGAGGTCCCCGGTCCGGTACATCCGCGCCCCGGGCGCGCCGAAGGGATCGGCCAGGAACCGTTCGGCCGTCAGCCCCGGCTGCCCGAGGTAGCCACGGGCCAGCCCGGTGCCGGCCAGGTACAGCTCGCCGACGGCGCCCGGCGGCACCGGCCGCAGCCCGTGGTCGAGGACGTAGGCGGCCGTGTCGTCCAGCGGACGGCCGATCGGCAGCACGTCCGGCACCGGCTCGCCCGGCGGCAGGGGGAACCGGGTGGCGAAGGTCGTGGTTTCGGTGGGGCCGTAGACGTCCACCACGGTCAGGCCGGGGCAGGCGGCCGCCAGCTGGCGCACCGCGGCCGGCGGCACGACTTCGCCGCCGGTCCACACTTCCCGGACGCCGCGCAGGCAGGTGGGGTCCTCCTGCGCCAGCACCCGGAACAGTCCCGCCGTCAGGAACAGCGCGGTCACCCCGTGCGCGGCGACGACCCGGCGCAGCACGTCGGCGTCCAGGTCGCCCCGCGGCGCGACGACGACGCGGCCGCCGCTCAGCAGCGGCACCCACATCTCGTAGGTCGACGCGTCGAACGCCAGCGCGGAGTGCATGAGCACGGTCCGGTGCGCGGGGACGGCGAAGGACCGCTCCCGCGCCAGGGCGACGACGGCCCGGTGGCTGACCGCCACGCCCTTGGGGGTCCCCGTCGAACCCGAGGTGTACATGACGTACGCCAGGTTCTCCGGCCGGATCGCCACCTCCGGCGCCGCGGACGGCTCGTCGCCGAGCCGGTCGATCGACACCGTCGGTCCACTGTGGACATCCTGGGCGAGCGCCAGGCCGGCGTCGTCGGTGACCACCACGCGCACGCCGTCCAGCAGTGCCGTCAGGCGGCTCCGGGGCGCGCGGGCGTCCAGCGGCAGGTACGCACCGCCGGCCTTGAGCACCGCGAGTTCGGCGACGACGACGTCGGCCGAGCGGCCGAGCAGCAGGCCCACCACGCCGTCCCGGGGTGCTCCGAGGTCGAGCAGGCGGCAGGCCAGCCGGTTCGCCCGGGCGTCCAGCTCCGCGTAGGTCAGGGTTTCCCCGCCGGTGACGGCGACCGCGTCCGGGGTGCGGCGGACCTGCTCGGCGAACAGCGACGGCACGGTCGCGTCCGGGTGGTCCTGCGCGGTGTCGTTCCACCGCGCCACGACCTCGCGGTGTTCGGCATCGGTGAGCATGCGCAGCCGGGCGAGCGGCTCGTGCGGCCGGGTCGCGAACTCGGACAGCAGGGTTTGCAGGTGCCCGGCGAACCCGGCGATCGTCTCCGCGTCGAACAGCGCGGGGTCGTACCCGAACAGGAACTCCAGGCGCTCCTCGCCGGGGTAGGCGACGACGCAGAGCGGGTAGTTGGTCGTCTCCACGCCGCGCAGGTCGCGCAGCCCGAGCTCCGCGGTGACCGGGTAGTTCTCGAACACGAGCAGCGTGTCGAACTCCCCGCCCCAGCTCTGCAGGCGCGCCAGGGAAAGGTGGTCGAACCGCCGCGCCTCGGCCTGGGCGTCCTGGAGCTCGCGCAGCCAGCCGGCGGCGACGGCCCGCTCGTCGACGTCGGCGACGACCGGCAGCGTGGTGATGAACATGCCGGTGATCTCGCCGGCCCCGGGCAGCTCGGCGGGCCGCCCGGCGACCGTGGTGCCGAAGCAGACCTCGGGCCGCCCGGTGTGGCGGGCCAGCAGCACCGCCCAGGCACCCTGGACGAGCGTGTTGAGGGTCAGCCCGTGCCGCTGCGCGGCGGTGCGCAGCGGCCCGGCGGGCAGCTCGATCCGCAGCGAGGCCGTCGACTCGACCGGGTGCCCGCCGGGGACGCGGTCGGTGCGCAGCCTGGCCGGCTCCGGCCGTCCGGAAAGCCGGGCCCGCCAGTAGTTCTCGGCCGCCGGCTCGTCCTGTTCGGACAGCCACCGGACGTGGTCGCGGAAGGGGCGGCGGGCCGGCAGCGGGCGCCCGGCGTGCGCCGCCGCGACGTCGGAGAGCACCTGGAAGAGGCTCCAGCCGTCGAGCAGCAGGTGGTGGAACGTCCAGACCACGCGGACCTCGGTCGCCGAGACGCGCGCGAGCAGCAGCCGCATCAGCGGGAGCTCGCCCAGGTCGAGGCCTTCGTCCCGGTCGGCCGCCAGCACGGCGTCGAGGTCCACCGGTCCGGTCGTCCAGTCCTGGTACTCGACGGGCAGGGTGACCTGCCGGTGGACCACCTGCACCGGGGCGTCGAGGCCGTCCCAGACCACCCGGGTGCGCAGGACCGGCGTCCGGTCCACCACCCGCTGCCAGGCACGGCCCAGCGCTTCGGGGTCGGGGGCGTCGCCCAGCACGAACGTCACCTGCTGGAGGTAGGCGTGGCGGCCGCCACCGGTGAGCCGGTGGAAGAGCATGCCGGCCTGGGCCGGGGTGAGCGGGTAGATGTCCTCGACGTCGCGGCCGTCGCCGGCCAGCCGGTCCACCGCGGCCTGGTCGAGCGCGGCCAGGGGGAAGTCCGACGGCGTGCGGCCGCCGGCGCCCGGTCCGGTGCAGTGCGCGGCGATCCCGGCGAGCCCGTGGACGAGGTCGTCGGCGACGGCGCGGATCGTGGCTTCCGCGTGGAGCTGCTCCGAGTAGAACCAGGTGATCTCCAGGCGGCCTTCGGTGACCCGGGCCACGACGTCGACGGCGTGCGCGCGGACGTCCGCGGGGTGCTGCGAAAGTTCCAGCTCCCGCTCGAGCCCGCGGTAGAGCTCACCCTCGACCTCGAAGCGGCCGAGGTAGTTGAAGCTGAGCCGGGGCGTCACCGCGGGGGCGGTCCCGGCGAGGTACCTCAGCACGCCGTAGGACAGGCCACGGGCCGGGATCGCGCGCAGCTGCTCCTTGACGGACTTGAGCAGGGTCGCGATGTCGCTGCCGGCCGCGTCGAGCGCGACGGGGAACATCGACGTGAACCAGCCGACCGTGCGGGACAGGTCGACGCCGTCAAACAGGTCTTCGCGCCCGTGGCCTTCGAGGTCGACGAGCACGCGCCCGGCACCGCTCCAGCGGCGCAGGGCCCCGCCGAGCGCGGCCAGCAGCACGTCGTTGACCTGGGTGCGGTAGACGCCCGGGACGTCCTGCAGCAGCGCCCGGGTCAGCTCGGCGTCCAGCCGGGTGGTCACCGTGCGGGTGCTCGCCACCGTGTTGACGCCGTCGGTGTCCAGCGGGATCTGGGCCCCCGTGACCGCCCGCCAGTACGGGAGGTCGCCGTCGAAGGAGTGGACGGCGAGCCGATCGGCCCACTCCTGGAAGGACGTCGTCCGGGCGGCCAGGCCGCGCCCGTGGTAGGCGTGTTCGACGTCCTCCAGGAGGATCCGCCACGAGACGCCGTCCACCGCCAGGTGGTGCACGGCCAGGCGCAGCGTCGTGCCGGTGAGCTCGGCACTCACCAGCGGGCCGTGTTCGATGTCGATCTCCGCGCCGAAGACGTCGGCCTCGCCGGGCTCGGCGTGGAACTGCGTCCAGCCGCCGTCGGTGCGCCGGAAGCGCAGCCGGAGGGCGTCGTGGTGGGCGGCGACCGTGTTCACGGCCGCGCGCAGGCGGTCTGCGTCGACGTCGTCGGCGAGCCGGACACTCAGCTGCTGGACGAAGTGGTCCGGGTCGGCCGGGCCGGTGTCGAGGAACCAGTGCTGGATCGGGGTGACGACCACCTCGCCGGTCGCCGCGGGCCGCTCGGCCACGGCCGCGGGCTCGGCCACCCCCGCCGCCGCGGCGAGCGCGGCGATCGTCTGGTGCCGGAAGACGTCCTTGGTGGTGATCCGCAGGCCGGCCTTGGCCGCCTCGGACACCAGCCGGATGCTGAGGATCGAGTCGCCGCCGAGCTCGAAGAAGTTGTCCTCGACGCCGACTTCGGGCAGCCCCAGCGCGTCGGCCCAGATGGCGGCGAGGAGCCGTTCGGTCTCGGTGCGCGGCGCGACGCGGGTGGTGCCGCCGGTCCAGTCCGGCGCGGGCAGGGCACGCCGGTCGAGCTTGCCGCTGGGGTTGAGCGGCAGCCGCTGCAGCGGGACGAACGCCGCGGGCACCAGGTGGGCCGGCAGCGAGGCGGCGAGGAACTCCCGCAGGCCGGCGGGTGCCTCGGGCACGACGTAGGCAACCAGCCGCTGGTGCCCGGCATCGGTGCGCGCGACCACCACCGCCTCGGTGACGTCCGGGTGCTTCCGCAGTGCGGCCGCCACCTCGCCGGGCTCGATCCGGAAGCCGCGGATCTTGACCTGGTCGTCGGCGCGGCCCAGGTACTCCAGCTCGCCGCGGGCGGTCCACCGCACGACGTCGCCGGTCCGGTACATCCGGGCGCCCGGCCCGGCGAAGGGGTCGGCCACGAACCGGCCCGCGGTCAGGCCCGGCCGGCCGAGGTAGCCGCGGGCCACCCCGGCACCGCCGAGGTGGAGTTCGCCGGGCACGCCGACGGGCACCGGCCGCATCCCGCGGTCCAGGACGTACGCGCGGATGCCGGCGATCGGGCGGCCGATCGGCGGCGGGCGGTCGGTGTCGTGGTACCACGCGGTGGCGTACACAGTGGACTCGGTGGGCCCGTAGATGTTGGCGACCCGGCTGCCGGGCAACGCTTTCCGGATGTCGTGCAGCGCGTGCAGCGTCAGCGCCTCGCCGGCCAGGACCACAGTGGACGGCCGCACCGACACCGCGCCCTGGGCCAGCAGCTGGGCGAACGCCGACGGCACGCCGCTGACCAGGCCGACCGGACGGCCGGTGTGCTCGCCTTCCCCGAGGGCCAGCACGTCCCGGACGATCTCCACGGTGGCGCCGGTCATCAGCGGCGCGAAGATCTCGAACACCGAGACGTCGAAGTTGAGCGACGTCGAAGCGACCACTGTGGACCCGGGCCGGAAGACGTCCCGGAAGCCGGTTGCCGCCCAGGCCATCAGGTTCGCGGCGCTGCGGTGGGCGACCACGACACCCTTGGGGCGGCCGGTCGAGCCGGACGTGTGGATCACGTAGGCGGGGTGGTCCGGGTTCGTGGCGCGGGCGAGCGGGTCCGGGGACCGGCCGTCGAGCAGGGCCGGGTCGTCGAACGCGAGGGCGGGCACGGACCCGGGGCCGCGGCCGTCCGGGGTGAGCAGCAGGGCCGGGCCGGCGTCGTCGAGGATCAGTTCCTGCCGGTCGGCCGGGTAGGCCGGGTCGACCGGGAGGTAGGCGGCGCCGGACTTCAGCACACCGAGCAGGGCCACCAGGATGCGTTCCGTGCGCGGCAGGGAGACGGCGACGAACCGCTCGGGGGCGGCTCCCCGCTCGGCCAGGACCCGGGCCAGCCGGTTGGCCTGCTCGTCGAGCTCGGCGTAGGTGAGCGAGCGGTCCTCGCAGACGACGGCGACCGCGTCCGGCGTGCGGGCCGCCTGCGCCTCGAACAGCTGCGGCAGCGTGGCTTCCGGCGCTTCGAGCTCCGGCCCGCGGGACAGGTCGCGCAGGTGGGCCAGTTCGGCGTGGCCCATGAGCGGCAGTTCGGCCACCGGCAGGTGCGGCTCGGCGACCACCGCCTCCGCCAGCACGCGCAGGTGCCCGGCGAAGCGGTCGATCGTCGCGGCGTCGAAGAGCGCGGTGTCGTACTCGATCGCGAAACTCCGGCCCTGCGGCCGGAACTCCAGCACGAGGTCGAACCGGGCCCGGGGGCGGGGCAGATCGTGCTCGCCCATGCGGAGGGCGCCCGCCTCCCGGGGCCGGACGAGGTCCTGCTGCAGCACCAGCAGGACCTGCACCAGCGGGGTCCGGCTCGGGTCGCGGGCCGGCCGCAGGTCGTCGACGACCTGGTCGAAGGGCACTTCGGCGGCGGCGAAGGCCGCCAGCGTCGTTTCCTTGACCCGGCCGAGGAAGGCGTCGAACGGCTCCGCGGGGTCGACCGCGGACCGCAGCACGAGGGTGTTGACGAAGAACCCGGCGAGCCGTTCGAGCTGGTCGTGGTCGCGGCCGGACACCGCGGTGCCGACGGCGACGTCGTCCTGCCCGGTGTAGCGGGCCAGCAGCACCTGGACGATCGCGGTCAGCGTCGTGAACAGCGTCGCGCCGGTGTCGTGCCCCAGCTCGGCGAGCTTCCCGGCCAGGTCCGCGGGAAGTGCGTACCGGCGGATCGCGCCTTCGGTGCCGCGGACGGGCGGGCGCGGCCGGTCGGTGGGCAGGTCCAGCGGTTCGAGGCCGGCGAGCTGCGTGCGCCAGTACGCCAGCTGCCGGTCGCGCACCGGCCCGGCCAGCCGGTCGCGGTGCCACCGGGAGTAGTCGCGGTAGCCGATGTCCAGTGGCGCGGGCTTCTCCCCCGCGTAGAGCGTGGCGAGCTCGTCGACGAGCAGGCCCACCGACCAGCCGTCGGTGACGATGTGGTGCTGGCACAGCAGGAGCAGGTGTTCCTCCGGGCCGCGGCGGATCAGCGTGGCGCGCGTGAGCGGCCCGGCGGCCAGGTCGAAGGGGCGGTCCAGTTCGGCGGCGAGCTGCGCGTCGAGGTCCGGCTCGGCGTCGGCTTCGCGGAGCGGGATGGTCCCCTCGGCGGCGACGACCTGGACGCCTTCGCCGTCGACGGTCCGGAACGTCGTCCGCAGCGGCTCGTGCCGCGCGGCCAGCCCGTCCAGTGCGGCGCGCAGGGCCTCGCGGTCCAGCGGGCCGGAGAGGGTGAGGCCGACACCGGCGTTGTATTCCGTGCTGCCGGGGTGCTGCTGGTCGAGCACCCAGAGGCGGCGCTGGACCGGCGAGAGCGGCACGACGGCGTCGTGGGACGCTGGCTCGATCCGGCCGGCCGGGGCACTGGATCGAGCCGGCAGCAGCTCGGCGAGCTTCGCGATGGTGCGGGCGTCGAACACCACCCGCGGGGACAGCTCGGCGCCGAAGCGGGCGCGGATCCGGGCGAGCGCCCGCGCCCCGAGGATGGAGTCCCCGCCGAGTTCGAAGAAGTCCGCGTCGACGCCGATGTCCGGCACGCCGAGCACGTCGGCCCAGATCTCGGCGAGCGCCTGCTCGGCCGGGGTCCGGGGCGCGGTGTGGGCGGCCCGGACCTGGGCCTGCCAATCGGGTTCGGGCAGCGCGTCGCGGTCGAGCTTGCCGTGGTGGGTCAAGGGCATCCGCTCGAGCGGGACGAACGCGGCCGGCACCATGTACGGCGGCAGCCGGTCGGCCGCGGCGGCGCGCAGGTCCGCCGGATCGGCGTCGCCGACGACGTAGGCCACCAGGCGCTTGACGCCGGGCCGGTCCTCGCGGGCGGCGACGACCGCCTCCCGGACGTCCGCGCGGCTCAGCAGCAGCGCTTCGATCTCGCCGGGCTCGATCCGGAACCCGCGGATCTTGACCTGGTGGTCGGCCCGCCCGACGAACTCCAGCTCGCCGTTCGCGGTGCTGCGGACGACGTCGCCGGTCCGGTACATCCGGGCACCTGGCTCGCCGAACGGATCGGCGACGAACCGGCTCGCGGTCAGCCCCGGCCGGTCGAGGTAGCCGCGGGCCAGCCCGGGGCCGGAGAGGTAGAGCTCCCCGGTGGCGGCCGGGCGCAGCGCCTCGTCGAGCACGTACGCGGTGGCGTCCGGCAGCGGACGCCCGATCGGGGGCGTGCCCCCGGGGACCAGCGGGTCGCTCCAGGTGGCCACGACGGTGAACTCGGTGGGGCCGTAGGAGTTGATCATCCGGCGCCCGGGGGCCCAGGTCCGGACCAGTTCGGGCGGGCAGGCGTCCCCGCCGACGATCACGGTGCGGAAGGCCGGCAGCGCGGCGGCGTGCTCGGCGGACAGCGTCGCCAGCGCGACGGGCGGGATGAGCGCGTGGGTCACCTCGTGCCCGGCCAGCACCTCGGCGAGCCGGTCGCCCAGCAGCGGGCCGGGCGGGGGCACGACCAGCGCCGCCCCGTGCGGCAGCGCCATGCCGAGCTCGAGGATCGACGCGTCGAAACTCGGCGAGGAGAACTCCAGGACCCGGTCGCCGGGCCGCACGTCGTACCGTTCCCGCGTCGCGGCGAAGAACCCGGCCAGGCCGCGGTGGGTGACGAGCACGCCCTTGGGCACGCCGGTCGAGCCGGACGTGTAGATGAGGTACGCCGGGTGGTCGACGTGCAGCGGGCGCGTCCGGTCGGCGTCGGTGAGGTCGTCGCCGGGCAGGCCGTCGAGCAGGCCGGGTTCGCCGAGGTCGAGCGTGGCCGCCTCACCGGCGCCTGTCACGGCGGCGCGCTTCACGACGAGCACCGGCCGCGCGTCGGCGAGCACGAAGGCCAGCCGCTCGGCGGGCTGGTCGGGGTCGACGGGCAGGAAGGCGGCGCCTGCCTTGGCCGCCGCCAGCTGCGCGACGACGAGGTCGGCCGACCGCGGCAGGACCAGCGCGACGACGGTTTCCGGGCCGGCGCCGTGCCGGATCAGCAACCGCGCCAGCCGGTTCGCCCGCGTGTTCACCGCCGCGTAGGTCAGCGTGCCGCCGTCGCCGGTCAGCGCGGGTTCCGCGGGGGTGCGAGCGGCTTGGGCCTGGAACAGCCCGGCGAGGGTACGCGCGGGTACCGATCTGTCGTCGTCGGCGGCAGGAACCGAGACGTCGTATCGCGGCATTGCGAGAGCCTTTCGAGCACGGGGTGAGGTCAGCGCAGGGCCGTCCGGGCGCTGGGAGAGAACACACAGCTGGGGCCCGCGACCAGGGAATTCGCGAGAAACCGCGACCGGATCCGGGCATTGCTCCCGCCGCGGCCGCCGGCTTTTTGCCACTCGTTCAACAAATCGGCCCGGCGTGCCACACACCGGGCGAACATGCTGGAACGAGCGCGAGACACATTGATCCTTTCCACCTGACAGCCGCGTGGCAACTCCCGGAAACTGTTCCGATTTCGACGGCACCCCCGCCGCGCCGATTGGGCACCAGCGACCGCCGAACGCTCGCGACAACCAGCGTTCTTCGTGCAACAGGTCGGTCACCCGGCAGTCGAGTACCCCCAAGACCAGCCGGATTGGCCTCACGCTACCCAGTGGACGCCCTACTCGTACCGCCGAACGGAGCATTGGCAAAAATGTTCGAAAATCGCGGAGGTTTGCCCAGACAGCGAGTAGTACAGCGACGATTATTGTTCACTCTTCTGCCGGAAAATGTTACCTCGATTGGGAGGTTTGGCTTTACGGCAGACCGCTCACCTGGGACGACACACCGGCACCAGGGTGACGAGGGCGGCCGAGACGCCGAAGTGGGCAACTTTCGAACGTTGTGCTTCAGCTTACGCCGCATCACCCGATTGGCGGGTAACGCGGAAGACACGGCCACATCGGTGAAATGATCGAATTGATGAGGAGGGTTCGGGAGGTGTAGCACAGATCCTTCGAAGTCCCACCAAGCGGGCAAAGGTGCCCCGGGAATGCGGCGGCCCCCGTTTGCCCGGCGGTTGAACAGCGTTCAACTGGGGCGGGGCCGGGGTCCGCCCGGGGAGGGACAGCGGGACCCTAGAGGAGGAGGCCGGAGCCAACGAGGCGCGGACAGGAGCCACCCGGGGCGGCGGCCGGGCCCCGCCCACGGCGACGACCACGGGAGCGATCCGGAGCAGCAGCACCCACCCACGGCAACGATCACGAGCACCATCCGGAGCGGCCCGCCGGCACACGCCACCGGCCCAGCGGCGAACCCGGCGCGATCCAGCCGCCCCCCGCCGCCCGCACCTGCCCCGCGGCGAGCGGCACCGGCCGCGGACGGCGTTGAACCGCCACGGGGACGGCCGCGAGCCGCAGTGGTTGCCGCGAGCTGCCGCGGCTCGCCGCGAGCCGCCCCGAGCTGCCGACTCCAGCCCAGCCCGGCCATAGGCGGCACTTCCCCCTCCCCCGGCAGAGTTCCCGCAAAGTTGCCTATCTGCGTCTCGCGCCGTCCGTCGCGGGCCGGGGCCGGCGGGCCAGGCGGTCGCCGACCGGACTCGAGGCAAGGAACGGCCGGACCAGGACTTTGCCAGGCCCTGCCTCCCCGCGGCGGTCGCACCCACCGATCCCCCGCCCGGCCGCCCCACCAATCCGCGGCGGCCGTCAACTCCCCGCTTTCGTCCATCACCGCCCACCACCGGCCGCCACCCTCGGTCGGGCATTTCGGGAACGGGCCCCACACCGAACCGGGAAACGGCCGGGCACTCGCGGGCGCCGCCGCGAGGCCACCATCCCCGGCGCTGTCCGGAAAGGACGTCCACAATAGACCCGAAACCACCCATGCCGGGAGGCCTCAGCGTCTCTGCCGTCGCGACACCCCGGTCGCCGACGGCCAGGGTGGGTGAAGTTGTTCTTCACCCATTGAGGCGATACCGGCCTGCTTGCTGCTCCGATGCGGGCAATTACGCCGAACGGACCCGCCCGTTTCCGCGCGAGTTGAATTCCCTTTCGGGCCGGTTGTGGATACACTTCGCGGCGAACGCTGCGCGCATTGTGCAGTTCGCGTTCTCGAGCGCACATCCACCGGAGGAGGACCCAAGTGGCCCAGAAAGTCTCCGTCGAGATCCTCGACGACATCGACGGCAGCACCGCCGCCCAGACCGTGCAGTTCAGCCTCGACGGCGTCGCCTTCGAAATCGACCTTTCGGATCGGAACGCAACCGCCCTGCGCCACGAACTGGCCCGTTACATCGACGCCGGCCGCCGTGTCGGCGGGCGCAAGGTCCGCGTGGCCACCGGCCAGTCGACCACCGCCTCCGATCGCGAGCGCAACCAGCGGATCCGGGCCTGGGCGAACGCGAACGGCTACGACGTCTCCGAGCGGGGCCGCCTCTCCTCCGAAGTCGTCGCCGCCTTCGAGCGGGTGCACGGCGCCGACACGGAATCGTCCGCGCCGTCCCCGCGAAAGCGCGCTCCGCGCAGGAAAGCCGCCGCCTGACTCCCGAAAACGGCAGGTCGCGCGCGGCGGCTGAGGCCGCCGGAAAGAACAAGACTGTTTCTCCGCCGAATCGCCGTGCACCCTCGATGTCACCGATCACCGGATGACAAGAGGAGCTCGAGCGTGCCCGCCGGCAACGAAACCGATCGCGAACTCGACGTCGAACAGGAATACCTGACCACCCTCTACGCCGAAGCCGACACGCTGCGCGAACACGCCGCCGCCCGGCTGACCGCGGCGGACCCGGCGACGGCGCCGTTCTGGCGAGCGGAAGTGTCCCGGCTGGAAGCCGCCGAAGACGGGCTGTGCTTCGGGCGGCTGGACATGCGGGACGGCAGCCGTGTCCACGTCGGCCGGCTGGGGCTGTTCCGCGGCGACGAGCCGCTGCTGCTCGACTGGCGCGCGCCCGCGGCCCGGCCGTTCTACACCGCGACCATGGCCGACACCCACGGCGTGCGAAGGCGGCGGCGCATCACCACGCGCGGCCGGGCGGTCCTCGCCCTCGACGACGAACTGCTGGACACCGAGGCGGGCGGAGACGACGTCCTGGTCGGGGCCGCCGCGCTGATGGCGGCGCTGACCGCGCAGCGAACCGGCCGGATGCGTGACATCGTCACCACGCTGCAGGCCGAGCAGGACCGGATCGTCCGCGACGACCACCCCGGCGTCCTGGTGGTGCAGGGCGGCCCGGGCACCGGCAAGACCGCCGTCGCGCTGCACCGCCTGGCCTACCTCCTCTACACCCGCCCGCACCTGCGTGGCCGGGGGGTCCTGGTCGTCGGCCCCAGCCAGGTCTTCCTGGCCTACATCGGCCAGGTCCTGCCCGGCCTGGGCGAGCACGCCGTGGTGACCTCGACCGTCGCCGGCCTGTACCCGGGCATCACGATCGGCCGGACCGACCCACCCGAAAGCGCGGTGGCCAAGGGCCGGGCCGACCTGGCCGTCCGGATCGCGGCCGCGGTGCGGACGCGGGTCCGCCTGCCCGGCGAGCCGGTCGAGATCGCGTTCGAGCGGGAAGTTCTGGTGCTGGACCCGCGTACGTGCCGGAAGGCCGCCGACGCGGCGGCGCACACCGGGCTACCGCACAACCAGGCCCGGCTCGTCTTCCAGCAGCGGATCGTCGCCGCGCTCGCGCAGGACCTGATCGACAGCATGGAAAACGTGGTGTTCACCGAGACCGGCGAGTCGCTCGACGGCGGCAGCGCCGACGGCCGGCTGAGCGCGGCCGACCTGCGTGCCCTCGCCGCCGCCGGCGTGGTGGTCGACCCCGGCCAGGAGGACGGCCCGCGGCGGCTGCTCGACGAGACCGACGCGGCCCGGCTGCGGGCCGCGCTGCTCGCCGACACCGGAGTGGGTGCCGTGCTGGACGAGCTGTGGCCGCCGCTGACCGCGCCGGAGGTGGTGGCCGGCCTGCTCGGCACCCCGGGTGACGTCTGGAGCCCGGCCGACGTGCCGTTGCTGGACGAGGCCGCCGCCGTGCTCGGCGAACGGGCCGGCGAGACCTTCGGGCACGTGGTCGTCGACGAGGCGCAGGAACTGTCCGCGATGGCCTGGCGGATGCTGCTGCGACGGTGCCCTGCCAAGTCGATGACCGTCGTCGGCGACCTCGCCCAGACCGGCGACCCGGCCGGCGCCACGTCGTGGGACGACGCGCTTCGGTCGCATGTGGACGATCGATGGCGGCTGGCGCAGCTCACGGTCAACTACCGCACCCCGGCCGAGATCATGGCCGCCGCGGCCGGGTTGTTCGCCGCCCACCACCCCGGTCTGCGGCCTCCGCGGTCCGTCCGCCACGCGGGCGAACACCCCTGGCGCCGTCGCACCACGCTCGAGGAGCTGCCCGGCATCGTCGCCGCCATCGCCGCCCGCCACGAGGACGGCCGGCTGGCGATCATCACCCCGCCGTCACACCACGACCGGCTCACGGCGGCCGCGGCGGTGCGCACCCCGCCCGAGCTCACCGACCCCGTCGTCGTGCTGACCCCCGGCCAGGCCAAGGGCCTGGAATTCGATGCCGTGCTCGTCGTCGACCCGGCCACGATCCTCGCCGCCCCGTTGGGGCACAACGATCTCTACGTCGCCATGACCCGCGCCACCCGGCACCTGGGGATCCTGCACCCCGGCCCGCCACCCGCCGAACTGGCCGGCCTCCTCGAGCACACCGCCTGATCGGCCCTTGTGACCAACCCCCGGGCACCCTACGGTCGGCGGGGTCCGGGTCGTCGCGGGGAGGAGCCTCGGGTGCTGGGAACCCTGCTGGCGAGCGCACTTCTGCTGACCGGCACCGCGCCCGCCGTGGCCGCCGCCGGCTGGACGCCGTCACCGATCGTCTGGACCACCTGCCCCGATGATCCGGACAGCCCCGCGCCGCCGGACGGCGAGTGCGGCACGGTGCGGGTGCCGCTGGACTGGAACTCCCCGCACGGGCCGTCGATCGAGCTCGCGGTGGCCCGGCACCGGGCCACCGATTCCGCGCACCGCCTCGGGGTGCTGCTGGCCGATTTCGGCGGCCCCGGCTCGTCGAGCACGGAATTCGCAGTGACGCCCGGGGTCTTCTTCAGCCCGGAGGTCCAGGCCCGGTTCGACGTCGTGGGCTTTGACGTGCGCGGCACCGGCCGCAGCGAGTTCATCGAGTGCCCCGACACGGGCAAGCCGCCGAGCGCCGAGCCGGCGGGCCCGGCCGAGTTCGCCGCGCTGCGGGCCTACAGCGAGAAAGCGGTCGCCGATTGCCGCGCCCGCAACCTTCCCGTCTTCGACCACGCGAACACCGCGGTCAACGCCCGGGACATGGACGCGGTCCGCCGCGCGCTGGGCGAAGCCCGGATCAGCTTCCTCGGCATCTCCTACGGCACGCTGCTCGGCCAGCAGTACGCCGAACAACACGGCGACCGGGTGCGGGCGATGGTGCTCGACAGCTCCATCGACCACAGCGCCGGCATCGAGCGCTTCCTCGGCGACCGGGCCACTGCCGCGGACGAGGGGTTCCGCCAGTTCGCCGCGTGGTGTGACCGGACGACGACCTGTGCGCTGCACGGCCAGGACGTCTTCGCCGTCTGGCGGAAGGCCCTCACCATGACCAGCGGGATGCCGGAGGAGCGGATCGAGCTGCGCGACCGGGTGCTGAAGGACATGTACGGCCCGGACTGGGACGACGCGGGCCAGGCGATCGCCGAGGCCGTGGCCGGCCGGCCACGGGTGACCACCCGGTTCTCCTACAACTACGCCTCGATCCGCCTCGCGGTCGTGTGCCAGGACTTCGACCTCCGGATCCGCGGCTTTGCCCACTACTCGGCATTGCACGCCGAAGAGCTGCGCCGCGGACCGCTCATGCGCGGCAGCACGCTGAGCCACGGCGAAGCGATGGCGTGCCTGGGCGTCCAGGGCCCGCCGGCGAACCCGCCCCACCGGCTGAGCATCCCGCGCGCCCCGCGGATCCTGCTGCTGAACGCCCGTTACGACCCGGCGACCCCGTACGCCTGGGCCCTCGCGGTCCACCGGCAGGCACCGGCGAACACGACGTTGCTGACGTACGAGGGCTCCGGCCACGGGGTCTACCAGCGGAATGCCTGCACCCGGTCGGCGACGGACCGCTACCTGCTGACGCTGGAGACACCGCGGCACGACGTCAGCTGCCCGGCCTGACCCGCCGCTACCGGTACTCGGGCGTCCACCGCGTTTCCCGGACCGCCTTCGCGACGTCGTCTTCGCTCATCTGCGGGGCGACGCCGTCTCGAACGGCCTGGACGGCGACGGCGGTCGCGATGCGGGTCGCGATTTCCGGGACGTCGTCCCAGGACGGCAGCAGCGGTTCGTCCGGGTCGGCCAGCGCCGGGGACGCCTCGCCGAGTGTCTTGGCCGCCACCCGCATCATCTCGTCGGTGACCCGGGTGGCCCGCACCGCCGTGACCGCCAGGCCCACCGCGGGGAAGATGTAGACGTTGTTGCACTGCGCGACCCGGCGCTTCCGGCCGTGCCGCTCGACCGGCGCGAACGGGGAGCCGGTCGCGACGAGGGCCCGGCCGCCGGTCCATTCGTCGAGCTCGCGCGGGTGCGCTTCGGCGCGGCTGGTGGGGTTGGAGAGCGGGAAGACGATCGGCCGGTCGGTCTTGCCCGCCAGTTCGCGCACGATTTCTTCGGTGAACGCCCCGGCCGCCGTGGACAGCCCGAGCAGCACGCCTGCGTCCACGTGGTGGACGACGTCGGCCAGCCCCGTGCCGTCCCAGTCCCGGACGCGCTTCGCCGGCTGTGCGAACCGGCGCTGCCCGGAAGAAAGACCCGCCCGGTCGTCGGTGAGCAACCCGTCGATGTCCACCACCCAGATGCGTTCCGCGGCTTCGGCGTCGGACAGTCCTTGCGCCACCATCTCCTGGCGGATCATTTCCAGCACGCCGATGCCGGCCGAGCCCGCACCGAGCATGACGACCTGCTGCTGCGACAGCGGGCGTCCCGCGGCCTCGGCCGCGCCGTGCAGGGCGCCGAGCGTGACCGCGGCGGTGCCCTGGATGTCGTCGTTGAAGGTCAGCATTTCGCCGCGGTAGCGCTCGAGGATCGGCAGGGCGTGCGAAGTCGCGAAGTCCTCCCACTGCAGCAGCACGTCCGGCAGTTCCTCGCGCACCGCCGTCACGAACTCGTCGACGAAGGCGTAGTACTCGTCGTCGCCGATCCGGCGGTGGCGCCACCCGAGGTAGTTCGGGTCCTCGAGCCGTTCGACGTTGTCCGTGCCCACGTCCAGCACGACCGGCAGCGTCCGGGCCGGGTCGATGCCACCGATGAGCGTGTACAGCGACAGTTTCCCGATCGGGATCCCCATCCCGCCGATCCCCTGGTCGCCGAGGCCGAGGATGCGCTGGCCGTCGGTGACGACGATGACGTCGACGTCCGCGTCCGGCCGGTTCCGGAGCACCTCCCGCAGCCGTCCCCGGTCGGGGTAGGACACGAACAGGCCGCGCGGGCGGCGGTAGATGTCGCTGAACCGCTCGCACGCCTCGCCGACCGTGGGCGTGTACACGATCGGCAGCATTTCTTCGACGTGCCCGGCGAGGAGCCGGTAGAACAGCGTCTCGTTGCGGTCCTGCAGGGCCCGCAGGTAGATGTGCTTGTCCAGGTCGTCGCGGCGCCGGGAGAACTCCTGGTAGGTGTGGGCGACCTGGTCGTCGAGGGACTTCACCGCGTACGGCAGGAGGCCGGTCAGCTCCAGGTCGTGGCGTTCTTCCCGGGTGAACGCCGTCCCTTTCGTCGTCAACGCGTCGAACAGCCTGCTCTGTCCTTTGTGTACCATCAGCTCCTCCGCGGGCCGGGTGCTCCTCGTCCACTCCCGACACTGCCACAGGAGCCGCCGCGGGGCAGGCCGGTCACCAGCGGTAGTTGCGGCGCAGGGCCCGCTTCACGACCTTCCCCGTGGCGTTGCGCGGCAGCTCGTCGACGAACACGACGTCCCGGGGCACCGCGAAGCGCGCGAGCCGCTCACGCACGTGGGAACGCACCGTGTCGGCGTCCAGCCGGGCGCCCGGGACCAGCACGAGGTAAGCCGCCAGGCGCTGGCCGTACTTGGGGTCGCGGACGCCGACCACCGCCACCTCGCGGACTTCCGGCAATGCGAGCAGGACTTCCTCCACCGGCCCCGGGGCCACGTTTTCGCCGCCGGACACGATCATCTCGTCCTCGCGGCCCTGGACGAACAACAGGCCGTTCGCGTCGACGTACCCGCGGTCGCCGGTGTCCATCAGGCCGTCGCGGACGTCCAGCTGTTCGCCGTCGGTGTACCCGTCGAACAGCAGGCGGTTGCCCACGTAGAGGCGGCCGGTCGCGCCGGGCGGCACCGGGTTGCCCGCGCGGTCGAGGACGCGGAGCGCCGTGCCGATCGGCGGGCGGCCCGCCGTGCCGCGCGCCGCCCGGAGGTCACGCGGGCCCGCGATCGCCGCCCACGAGACCTCCGTCGAGCCGTACAGGTTGTAGAGGATGTCGCCGAAGGCGTCCATGAACTCCTCGCCCAGCCGGCCCGGCAGGCCCGCGCCGGAGCTGGCGACCACGCGCAGCGAGGACAGGTCGTAGCGGGCGCGCGTCTTCTCCGGCAGGTCCAGCAGCCGCCGCAGCATCGTCGGCACCGCGAACAACGCCGCGCACCGCTGCCGTTCGATCATCGACAGCGTTGCTTCCGCGTCGAACCGCCGGGGCAGCACCAGCCCGGCCCGCAGGGCCATGCCGAGCTGGAGCGCGGCCAGGCCCCAGGTGTGGAACAACGGGGCGGCGACCAGGATCGGCTCCCCGGAGCGCAGCGGGATCTCCGACAGCACCGCGGCCGCGTCGGCGACGCTGTGCGGGGTCGGGCGGCGCGCGCCCTTCGGCGGGCCGGACGTGCCCGAGGTGAGGACGACGAGCCGGCCGGGCTTGCCCGGCGGGGCGATCCGGGTGGGTGGCTGCGCCTCGATCAGTCCTTCGATGGTCGGACCGTGCCACCCGTCGCCGGGCGGCCACGTCCACAGCTGCGGGATCTCGGACGGCAGGTGACCGCGCAGGGCGGCGAATTCGGCGTCGGCGAGCACCAGCTGGGACCCGTGGTGCAGCGCGAACTCGGCCGCCTGCCCCAGTGCCAGCCCGGTGTTCATCAGGGCCACGTCCGCACCGAGCTTGCTGCAGGCGATCATCGCTTCGACCATCGCGTTGTGGTTGCGGCACATCAGGAGGACCCGCGACCCCTCGGTGATGTCGTGGCGCTTCAGCACCGCGGCCAGCCGGGTGGTGCGGTCGTCGAGCTCGCCGAACGTCCGCTCGGACCGTTCGTCGCACAGCGCGAGGGACTCCGGCGCACGGCGCGCCGCCGCCTCGTAGCCGCCGGCCAGGGTCGAGCCCCACCGGCCGACCGACCTCAGCTGCCGCAGCGTGCCGGTGGGCTGGGCCGGGGTGAGCACCCCGGCCTTGACCAGGATCCGGGCGAGCTCGCGCTTCGACGGGCGGGGCGGCGGCGGATCCGCCGCGGGAACGCCGCCGAGGTGGTCGCTGATCGCCGCGACCGCGTCCAGGATCCGCTGGCGGATCTTCGGGACCGCCGGCGACCGGCCCTCGAGCAGCGTGAGCAGGATGGTGATCGTGCAGCCTCCGGACACCGGACGCAGCACGACGGACATCCGGTGCTGCCGTCCGGACCAGGCCAGGTGCTCGTCCCGGCGGTGGACGAAGATTTCGGCCTCGCCCTCGCCGCCGGCGCGGTACCGGTAGCGGGCACCCCGGCCGATGGCCTCGGAAACCGGCTCACACGAGGTGATTCCCCGGACGAACCGCGAGTACAGGTGGGGACTGCCCACGATCGTCCACACAGCCGCGGGTGCGTGCGGCACGGTGGCGGTGATCTCGATGAGTTCCGGCTCCATCAGGTCGCATCGGGAGGAGCCGCCGGCACGGTGGTCATGACTCGGCTCTCCCTTTGTCGTTCCGGAGGTTCAGTCGTTCCGGGACTTCGGTCGTTCCGGGGTTCGGTCATTCCGGGGTTCGGCCTTTCGGCCGGTACGCCGAGCATCCGTTTGCGCCGACGGTCGTGTCAACACACGGTCGCACGATTCGATGTATTCAATCGCGAAGAGCGAGCAAAAACCCGGGAAGCACGGAACGCTTAACACGTTTCTCACGCTTTCGCGGACAACCACGGCGGCGGGCCGGTGCTGCCCCGGACCACCAGCGACACCGGCACCCGTTCGAGCGTCGCCACCCGGATCCCCGACCGGACCTCGTCGAGCAGGGTCCGCACCACCTGGGTGCCCAGTTCGGCGAACGACTGCCGGACCGTGGTCAGCGGCGGCCAGAAACTCCCCGCCTCCGCCATGTCGTCGAAACCGGCCACGCTGACTTCGCCGGGCACGGACCGGCCGGCTTCGTGCAGCGCACGCAGCAGTCCCAGTGCCATCTGGTCGTTCGCCGCGAACACCGCCGTCACGGCCGGGTCGTGGGCGAGCACCCGGCCGAGCGTGTAGCCGGACCCGGCCGTCCAGTCCCCCACCACCGGCAGCGGCACCCGCCGGTCGAACCGCGTCAGCGTCTGCCGCCAAGCCCGTTGCCGGTGCTCGGCCGCGAACGAATCCGTCGGGCCCGCGATGTGCCAGACGCTCTCGTGGCCGAGCTTGAGCAGGTGCTCGGTCGCCAGCACGGCTCCCTGCGCCTGGTCG
Organism: Amycolatopsis sp. lyj-346; assembly: GCF_046548975.1. NCBI lineage: Bacteria > Bacillati > Actinomycetota > Actinomycetes > Pseudonocardiales > Pseudonocardiaceae > Amycolatopsis > Amycolatopsis sp. lyj-346. The sequence continues at coordinate 170,355 of NZ_JAJPWT010000006.1, read as the reverse complement.
GTGTCGACGGTCGGATACCCGGCGCGGGCATTCGAATCGACGACCACCATCGGCAGCTCCTGCGGGAAAACGCTGCCCGGCCAATCCAGCGCGTATTCTTCGACCAGCACGACCAAACCGTCGACGTCGTGCTTGCCCAGTTCCCGGAAAGCGTCGGTCACCGCCTCGCGGGTCGGTTTGCCCAGCGGCATCAGCTTGATCGCGTATCCCTCGGCCGCGGCCGCCTGCGCGATGGCGTCGAGCGTCCGGCTGTTGCCGAGCGTGGCCAGCGTCGAGGTGAGCACCCCGATCGAGCGCGCCGGATCCGGCAGCACGACCGCCGTGCCACCGCAGAGCTCCCCTGCCGTCCGCTGTCGCACGCCGCCCACCCCTCCCGGTAACTCCCGCGCCGGCTTCCCGTTACGACGAGGTGACCACAACGCGGCGCGATGTTCACCTTGACGTCGGCAACACCACCCTTCGCGACGCTCGTCAGTCACCCGCCATCCCCCGCGCGGAAGCGGGCTCCGACCTGGGCGCCTACGGCGCCGAAGGCCCTCGGCGGCCGAGGGCGTGCCGGCTCGCCGGTGAACAAGGTCACTAAGCGCGCGCTCAGTCAGGGCCGGCCGCGACCCGGAGCGTCACGATCAGCTTCCCCGTGACCAGGACTCCAGGGCGATCAACGTCTTCGTCCCCGTCACCTGGTGGTGCCGCCGGATCTCGTCGATCGTCTTCTGCAGGTGGGCCATGTCCCTGACCCGCAGCCAGACCAGCGCGTCCGGGTCGCCCGCGATCGTGAACACCGCCTGGGCCTCCGGCATGCGGGTGGTCGTCCGGAGGATCTCGGCCACCTTCGTGTTGCCGACGAACCGCAGCTCGGTGAACGCCTCGATCCCCCAGCCCAGTTTCGCGTGGTCGACCTGGACCGTGAACCCGGTGATCACCCCGCTCTCGCGGAGCCGGTCGATGCGGCGCTTGACCGCCGCCGTGGACAGCGTGACGCGGCCGGCGATGTCCGACAGCGTGCGGCGGGCGTCCTCGCGCAGCAGGCCGAGGATCTCGTGGTCGGTGGCGTCGAGCAGCTCGTCGGGCATGCGCCTCAGCGTAATCACACGCAAAAATCCGCGCCCGATGACGCCGAACACCACCGAAATTTGCGTCCACTACCCCGATCCCGGGACACCTGTTGCGCGACTGTGGCGCACGTCGCACAGTGCCCGAACCGCACCCGAGGCGAAGGGAGCCGCGCCGTGGAGACGTTCACGCTGGAGGACCGCTACCTGCGGGAGGCGGGGACCGTGCACCTGACCGGGGTGCAGGCCCTCGTGCGGCTGCTGTTCGACCGCGTCCGCCACGACCGCGCCCGCGGCGGCGACCCCGCCGTCTTCGTCTCGGGCTACGAGGGCTCGCCGCTGGCCGGCTACGACCTCGAACTCGGCCGCCGGGCGACGCTGCTGGAGAAGCACGACGTCGTGCACCGGCCCGGCCTCAACGAAGAGCTCGCCGCGACCTCGGTCATGGGCAGCCAGCTCGTCGCGGGGGCCGGCGGGCGCCGCGGTGTCACCGGCTTCTGGTACGGCAAGGCACCCGGTCTCGACCGCGCCACCGACGCCCTCCGCCACGCCAACCTGGCCGGCACCGACCCGCGCGGCGGCGCGGTCGCGCTCGTCGGCGACGATCCCAACGCCAAGTCGTCCACCGTCCCCTGCGCGTCCGAGCTCGCGCTCGCCGACCTGGCCATCCCGGTGCTCTTCCCCACCGACGCGCAGGACGTCCTCGACCTCGGCATGCACGCCGTCGAGCTGTCGCGGGCCAGCGGGCTGTGGACGTCGCTGAAGGTCGTCGCCAACGTCGCCGACGCCTCGGGCACCGCCACCGTGAGTCCTCAGTGGACCGCGCCGGAGGTCGACCGGGCGTACCGGCACCAGCCGACCTCGCGGCTGCTCGGCACGAGCCTCGCCGAGCTGGAGCGCAGCCTCTTCACCGTCCGGCTGCCGCTCGCCTTGGCCTACCTGCGGGCGAGCGGGGTCAACCGGATCACCGTCCGCGGGCCGGCCGACCGGATCGGTATCGTGTCCGCCGGGAAGTCCTACCTGGACCTCCAGCAGGCGCTCCGCGCACTCGGGCTCGACACCGAAGCCCAGCGGCGGCACGGCATCCGCGTCCTCAAGCTCGGCGCGATCCACCCCCTCGAGCCCGCGATCGTCCGCGAGTTCGCCGACGGGCTCGACGAGATCGTCGTCGTCGAAGAAAAGCGTGCCTTCATCGAGACCGCGCTCAAGGAAATCCTCTACGGCGCCCCCGGCGCGCCGCGGATCACCGGCAAGAAGGACCTCGACGGCCGCCCGCTGTTCACCGAACTGGGCGAGCTGGACCCGGACGGCATCGCGACCGGGCTGGCCCGCCGGCTACCCGGGGACATCCCGCCGGTCGCGGCCTACCGGGGACGCCGCCGTCGCGAGCGCATCGCCGTCCCGCTGCTCGCGCGCACGCCGTACTTCTGCTCGGGCTGCCCGCACAACTCCTCGACGAAGGTCCCGGAAGGCACGCTGGTCGGCGGCGGCATCGGCTGTCACACCATGGCGCTGTTCATGGAGCCCGACCAGGTCGGCACCGTCCTGGGCGTGACGCAGATGGGCGGCGAAGGCACCCAGTGGATCGGGATGGCGCCGTTCGTCGAGGCCGGGCACTTCGTCCAGAACATCGGCGACGGCACGTTCACCCACTCCGGCAGCCTGGCCGTGCGCGCGGCGGTCGCCGCCGGCGTCAACATCACCTACAAGCTGCTCTACAACTCCGCCGTGGCGATGACCGGCGGCCAGGACGCCGTCGGCGGGCTGCCCGTCGAGAAGGTCGCCGCGCTGCTGCTCGTCGAGGGCGCGAAGCGGGTCGTGATCACCACTGACGCGCCCGCGAAGCTGCGACGCCGGAAGCTGCCCGCCGGCGTCGAGGTCCGCGACCGCACCGAACTCCTGCGCACGCAGGAAGAACTGGCGGCGGTCAAGGGCGTCACCGTGCTGATCCACGAGCAGGAGTGCGCGGCCGAAAAGCGCCGCAAACGCCGCCGCGGCAAGCAGGCCGCGCCCGCGACGCGCGTGGTCGTCAACGAGCGCGTCTGCGAAGGCTGCGGCGACTGCGGCACCAAGTCGAACTGCCTGTCCGTGCAGCCCGTCGACACCGAGTTCGGCCGGAAGACGGCCATCCACCAGTCGTCGTGCAACGTCGACTACTCCTGCCTGGCCGGCGACTGCCCGTCGTTCGTCACCGTGGTGCCGTCCGGCCGGACGCAGCGCCGGAAGGCCGCCGAACTGCCCGCGGACGCCGTCGCCGCGCCGCCGGTGTCCACCAAGGACTTCACCGTGCGGATCACCGGGATCGGCGGCACCGGCGTGGTCACCGTGACGCAGATCCTCGCCACCGCCGCGGTGCTCGACGGACGGCACGTCCGCACGCTCGACCAGACCGGGCTCGCGCAGAAGGGCGGCGCCGTCGTCTCCGACCTCAAGGTGACGGTGGAACCGGTCGAACAGGCCCCGAAGCTCGCCGGCGGCGAGTGCGACCTCTACCTCGCCTGCGACGCCCTCGTCGGGGCGGACGCGGCGAACCTCGGGGTCGCCGACCCGGCCCGCACGACCGCCGTCGTCTCCACGACCGAGGTCCCGACCGGCCGGATGGTCGTCGACACGACGGTGTCCTTCCCGGACCGCGGCAGCGTGCTCGCCCCCATCGAAGCCGCCGCATCGCGCACGGTGTCGCTGGACGCACGCGGCCTGGCCGAGGAGTTCTTCGACGACGACCAGTTCGCCAACGTCCTGCAGCTCGGCGCGGCCTACCAGACCGGCGCGATCCCGCTTCCCGCGCCGGTGATCGAACGCGCCATCGAGCTGAACGGCACGCAGGTCGCCGCGAACCTCCAGGCGTTCCGCCGTGGCCGCCTGCTCGTGGCCGAGCCCGCGGCGCCGTCCCCGGCACCGAAGCCGGCCGCCGCGAAGCCCACCGCGGCGCGGGCGCTGGTGCACGCCGCGCCCGGCTCCGAACTGGCGCGGCTGCTGGACATCCGCGTCCCGGACCTGGCCGCCTACCAGGACGAGGCCTACGCCCGCGCGTACGCGGAGTTCGTCGAGCGGGTGCGGGTGCTGGAGGACGGGCCGACGGAGATCACCGAAGCCGTCGCCAAGCACCTGTACAAGCTGATGGCGTACAAGGACGAGTACGAGGTCGCGCGGCTGTCGCTGGACCCGGCGTTCACCGACGGCCTCGAGGACCGGTTCGGCGCGGGCACGCGGTACGCCCACCGGCTGCACCCGCCGGTCCTGCGGGCGCTCGGGATGCGGCGCAAGATCAGCCTCGGGCCGTGGTTCCGCCCGGCGTTCCGGCTGCTCCACGCGCTGCGCCGGCTGCGCGGCACCCGCTTCGACCCGTTCGGCCGCGCCGAAGTGCGGCGGGTGGAGCGGGCGCTGATCGAGGACTACCGCACCGTGGTCCTGCGGGCGTTGCGCTCCGGGGACGCCGGCCGGGCGCGGGTGCTGGCGGAACTGCCCGACGTCATCCGCGGCTACGAAGACGTCAAGCTGGCCAACGTGGCCCGCTACCGCGAGCGGCAGGCCGAAGTCCTCACGCCCGCAGGTAGCTGAGCATCGCCTGGGCGCCGTCGGGGACGCGCAGCTTCGTGCCGACGTCCCCGGCGTGCTGCCGCGCGGCGGCGGTGCCGATGCCGAGCAGCCGCCCGATCGTCGGCACCGAATGGCCCTCGGCCAGCAACGCCACGACCTCGCGCTCGCGGGCGGTCAGCGTCGCCACCGGGTCGCCGGGCCGGGGCCTGGCCAGCTGGACCGCCACGACGTCCCGGTCGAGGACGGTGCCGCCGGCGGCGACGCGCCGCAGCGCGTCGAGGAACTCCTCGGGTTTGCCGACGCGCTCCTTGAGCAGGTAGCCGGCCCCGCCGCCCCCGGCGGCCAGCAGGTCGCCGGCGTAGCCGTCTTCGACGAAGGCCGAAAGCGCGAGGATCGCCAGGCCCGGCACGCGGCGCCGGGCTTCGAGGGCGGCGCGGAGCCCTTCGTCGGTGAACGTCGGCGGCATCCGGACGTCGACGACGGCCAGGTCCGGTTCCGCGATCTCGACCGTCGTCACCAGGTCACCGGGGTGGTCGACGGCGGCGACCTCGAACCCCTCGCTGCGCAGGAGCAGTACCAGCCCTTCGCGCAGCAATGCGTCGTCCTCCGCGATCACGATCCGCACGGCGGCTGCCTCCTCGCGTCCACGTCATCCCCTGCCTGGATGCACGGACGCGCGCGGGAAAGCGTTCAGCTTTGGTCGGACCAGCCGCTCAGCCGGGTCAGCAGGCGCTCGAGGACCGCCGGGTCCGCGGCCACCGGGTCGCCGGAGACGGGCTCGTCGACGAGCGTGCGGCGGTCCTGGCGCCGCGGCAGGCGCACCTGCCGCGCGGTCATCCCGCCCGGCAGCGGCAGTTCGCACCAGGTGGTGCGGCCACCACCGTCGGCGGGCGCGACGCCCATCCGTTCGCCGGGCCGCCCCGGCGTGTCCGGCCGCCCGGGGACGTCGTCGTCGACCTCGATCGAGAGCACCTCGGCGCGCAACCGCAGCCGCAGCGTGACGAAGGCGGGCGCCTTCGGATCGCCGGCCTCGACCACGGCTCCGACCAGGTGTCTCGCGGTGGCGGTCACCTGCTCCAGCATCGGCAGCAGGGACCAGTCGGTGAGAATCAGGCGGACGAACAGCTCGGTGACCGGAAGCGCGCTGGGCTGCGCGACGAGCCGGATGTCGTCCATCTGGGAGGTGTGCGCGCTCAAACCCGACCTTCCTCGCCCCGGTACAGCCCGTGCCGCACCACGTCAGTCCGCCCGCCGCGGCACGGTACCGCCCAGCCCGGGTGTTGCCGCCGTCGGGGCCACGGGTGCGAGATCCTCCCGCGGGTGGGCCGCTGGTGGGGGGCCATGGGATCGAGCGCGGGACGGCCGGATCACGGCGGCGAGGGTTCCGCGCGCCGCCCGGGGCCAGGGCGAGATCCCGCCACGCGGCTGCGGCCGCGGCCGCGGCTGCGGCTGCGGCCATCGGGCGAGGCCCGCCACCGGCACCAGAACCGCCCACCGGCCGCAGCCCTCGGGCGAGGCCACCGCCCGCCACCGGAACGCCCCGAAGCCCCGCCTCCGAGCCGACCCGCACCGCCCCGGCCCCCGCCCGCGACCAGTGCCACCCCGAGGCCCCCGCCTCCCAGCCGGCCCCGCCCCGCACCGGCCGCGCGGGCGTCACCGCGCGGCCGGGCTCCGGACCCCCGGCACGGCCCTGATCACACCCGGGCCGGCACCCACAGCTCGTCGATGGCGCGCTCCGCCGCCGCGAGGCTCTCCTCGGCGAGGGGAACCAGCTCCGCCATCGCCGGGCGGACCGCTGCCAGCGTCAGCTCCGCGGTGATGAAGCGCGGCTCCAGCCCGGTCAGGGAAACGCCGTGCGGCAGCCACTGCTGGGCGTGGTCCCAGCCTTCGCGGGGCGTGCCTTCGCCGTAGCCGCCGCCCCGGCTGGCCAGCACGACGAACTCGCGGCCGCCGAGCAGGCCGGTGTAGGTCTCGGGGTCGATCGAAAGACCCGGGGCGATGAGGTGGTCGACCCAGGCCTTGACGCTGCTCGGCGGGCCGAAGTTGTACAGCGGCAGGCCCAGCAGGACCGTGTCGGCCGCCTTCACCTCGCCGACGATGTCGAGGGTCCGCGCCCAGGCCGCCGTCTGCTCCGGAGTGTGCTGTTCCGGCGGGGTCCGGTCGGCCAGGCCGCCCGCCGCGTCGAGGTGCGGAAGGGGGTTCGTGCCCAGGTCGCGGTAGGTGACCGTGCCGTCCGGGTGCGCCGAGCGCCACGCCGCCGCGGCCCGCGCGCTGAGCCGCCGGCTCACCGAGGCCTCGCCCTGGATGCTCGAGTCGATGTGCAGGAGATGCGCCATGTCGTTAGCCGTCCATAGATCGTTGGTGCAAGACAAACTATTGATAGCACATCGACCATTGGCTTGCCCATATACTGGGCGCATGACCTCGCTCCCGGTCGTCGACCAGCCCCCGCACCGCTGCGGTGCGCTGGTCGACCACCTCGCGCGCCGGCTGCGGCTGCGCAGCGAGTCGGTGCTGGCCCCGCTCGGGCTGCGGCCGCGCCACCTGATCGCCCTCACCGTGCTGCGCGACCGCGGTGGCAGTTCGCAGCAGCACCTGGCGAAGATGCTGGAAATGGACAGCACGAACGTGGTCACCCTGCTCAACGAGCTGGAGAACGAGAACCTGATCGAGCGGCGCCGGTCACCCGCCGACCGCCGGCGGCACCTGGTCGAGCTGACCGACGTCGGCGCGAAGCTGCTGGCCCGCGCCGAGTTCGCCTTGACGGCGGTCGAGGACGAGGTGTTCAGCGCGCTGAGCGACGACCAGCGCGAAACGCTCTACACGCTGTTGCGGCAGGCGGCGAGCAAGACGGCGACGGAAGCCTGCCGGGAAACCCCGCCCTGCTGAGGCTCAGGCGCCGGCGATGTCCCGCGCCAGCTGCCGCGCTTCCGGCAGCGTGAACTTCCCGGCGATCTGCGTGGCCCCGTCGGTGATGGCGGCCTGGATCTGCGGCGCGGTGAGCACCTGGCTCCGCACGACCATCGCGACCTGCTTGCCGACGTTGCGCCCGGTCCACTCCGCCCACGTCCGCGCCGCGGCGGCGGTGAAGGTGAGGTCGACGAAGGAACTGCCCGTCGCGGGATCGAGGCGGGCCTGGACCCAGCCCACGTCCGCACCGCTGAGGAAAACCGGGCCGAGCACGTACCGGGTGCCCTGCACGCGGTCGCAGCTGACCAGCGGAAGCGCCGGGTCGTCCCGGCCGTCGAGGGCGTCCGGCGCGCCCGCCGCGCAGTCGAGCGCTCGCGCGGCGGCCTCCTGCGTGGCGGGGTCGGTGCTCTGCCGCTGCCCCGGTGCGCCGGCGGCGGGCCCGGGCGGCAGCTCGCTCAGCACCGGACGGAACCGCAGCCTCGTCCCGTCTTCGATGACGAAGCCGTCCTGGGAGGCGTGGGCCCGGCCGGGCACGTCGGCCGAGCACCCGGCGGCAGCAGCGAGGACGGCGACGGCCGCGAGGAGAATGCGCACAACCGCTCATCCTGGCGGGTGCGCACCGGATTCGTCGAGAGTTTCCGGCGGAAAGAGGCGCGGCATGAAGCCGAGCATCAGCGCCGACCAGACCACGTGCGTCAGCAGCGGCGCCTGCACCCCGCCCGACCGGCCGCGCTGCCAGGCGAACAGCGTGCCCATCACGGCCGAAGCCAGCACCAGCGCGGGATTGCGCGTCGCCGTCGTGGAAAGCACGTACACCGCGGTCGAAACCCGCGCTCCGGCCGCGTCGTAGAGCGCGCCGCGGAAGAACACCTCTTCCGCCGCTCCCGTGAGCAACGTCGTCGCCGCCACCGAGGCCGTCGAGCCGCGGCGGGCGTGGTCCAGCACGCCGGCGATCGCCCGGCGCAGCGGCGGGATGCGGCGGGCCACCAGCGCGCACCCGTAGAACACGCCGAACGCGCCCGTCCCCGCCGCCACCGGCTGGACGACGTCCCGGCGGCCCCGGCGGACCGGCCCCGCGGCCCGGGCGCCGGCGAACCACGTCGCCGCGACCGACGCCGTGAGCACGTGGAACCGGCGGGATCCGGGACGGCTGGCCAGTGACGCGCCGAGCAGCCCGGAGCCGGCGGCGGTCACCACGGCGAGGACCGGCTTCACGCCGTCCGCCTGCTCTTCGCCCGCTCGCCCAAGGCCTGCAGGACGGCTTCGTCGTAGCCCATCGGCTCGAACTCGACGATCCGGCGGATCGCGTCGTCGCGGACGACGACCTCGTTGGTCATCGAGTCGATCAGCGCCCGGCCGGTCGTGACGTCGATGTCCGTGACGAGCGAAAGCCAGTACGACGACAGCCGCGGGGACAGCAGCGGCACCGGCAGGATCAGCAGCGGCCGTCCCTCGATCGCCGCCACCCGCTGCAGCATGTCGCGGTAGGCCAGCACTTCGGGGCCGCCGATGTCGAACGTCCGCCCGGCGGCTTCCGGGTGGCCGAGGACGCCGACGAGGTAGCGGACGACGTCGGCGACCGCGATCGGCTGGGTGCGCGTGCCGACCCAGCGCGGGGTCACCATCGCCGGCAGGTGCTCGACCAGCTGCCGCGTCAGCTCCCACGACGTGCCGCCGTGCCCGACCACGATCCCGGCGCGCAGCACCGTGACCGGCACCCCGGTTTCGCCCAGCAGCCGCTCGACCTCGCGTCGGCTGGCCAGGTGGTCCGACAGGGCATCGTCGTCGTCCCCGAGCCCGCCGAGGTAGACGATCCGGTGCAGGCCGGCGTCGCCCGCGGCCCGGGCGAACGCCCGCGCGGCGTCGGCGTCGCGGCGCTTGAAGTCCGCACTGTCGAGTGAATGCACGAGGTAGTAGGCGGCCTCGACGCCCTTGAGCGCGTCACGCAGGGAACCGACGTCGGCGACGTCGCCGCGCACGGCTTTCCCGGCGCCGCGGTACTTCGCGGGGCTGCGGGTCATCGCGAGCACCTCGTGCCCGGCCGTTTCCAGCGCCGGGCACAGGCGGCTGCCGACGAACCCCGACGCTCCGGCCACCAGCACCCGCATGCCCGCGACGTTAGCCGGGACGGCCTTCGCGCGCAGATCGTCCGCTGCCGGCGAAGCAGACCGCGGCGACGACCCCGGCGCAGCCGGTCAGCTGCGCCCACCCGGGTGTCTCGCCGAGCAGGCCGATGCCGAGCACCGCGCCGACCGGCTGCAGCAGCATCAGCGTCGCCCCGGTGGTGGCGGACATCCGGTGCAGCGCGGCGGAGATCAGCAGCCAGCCCGCCAGCTGGCCGACCCCGGCGAGCGCGGCCAGCCAGCCGAACGCCGGCCAGCCCGGCGCCAGGTCGAGCGTCCCGGTCGGCACGCCGAGCACGACGGCGACCGCGCCGGCCGAGACCGTGGCGAGCACCAGCGCGTGCGCCTGCGTGCCCGTGCCGCCGCTGAGCCGGATCAGGAAGAGGTAGCCGGCGTACCCGGCGCCGGCCAGCAGCGCCGCGACGGCGCCGGTGACCGGGTCCGGGCCGAACGAACCGGTGCCGGCGAACCCGCCGGCCAGCACAATCCCGGCGAGCAGTACGGGCACCACGACGAGGAACCGCTTCGACGGCCGCTCGGCCAGGAAGGCGAAGGCCAGCAGCGGCACGATGACGACCTGCACGGCGAGGAGCACGGTGGCGATGCCGGCGCCGACCCGCGGGATCGCTTCGCCCCAGAGCACGAAGTCCAGGCCGAGGCCGGCCCCGGCCAGCAGCGGGAAGAGCACGCGGCGGCGCGCTGCCGGGCCGGCCTTCCGCCGTTCCCGCCCGGCCAGCAGGACCAGCACCGGCAGGGCGAGCAGGCAGCGCCAGAACGCGCTCGTGCTGCCGCTGACGTGGGAAACCCTGATGAAGACCGACGACAACGCGATGCAGAAGCTGCCGAGGGCGGCGAGCAGCCGCGGATCGAAGCGGCGGGTGAACGTCGGGGCGGGGCGGGCGGCGGTCGTGAGCACGCCTCCAGCGTGCGGGGCACAACTGTCAAGGACAAGCGACGATTTCTGCGGGAAATTCGGTAGCATCACTACCGTGTTTGGACTCGAGCGGATGCGGGCGCTGCACGCGGTCGCCACCCACGGCTCGGTCGCCGCGGCGGCCGAGTCCCTGCACGTCACGCCGTCCGGGGTGTCGCAGCAGCTGGCGAAGCTGGAACGGGAAGCCGGCCAGCGGCTGCTGGAGCCGCGCGGCCGCGGCGTCCGGCTGACGACGGCGGGCCAGGTGCTGGCCGGGCACGCGGAACGGATCCTCGCGCAGGTCGCCGCGGCGAAGGCCGACCTGGAGCTGCTGCGCGAGGACGTCATCGGGCCGCTGCGGATCGGCGCCATCCCGACGACGGTCCACGCACTGCTGCCGCCCGCGCTGGCCACCCTCGCCGCGCAGCACCCGCGGCTGGCGGTGACGCTGCACGAGGGCGAGGCCGAGCAGACCATGCCCCGCGTGCTGGCCGGCGACCTCGACGTCGGGGTGCTGGAGAGCTGGAACGACCGCCCGACGGTGATCCCGCCGTCGGTGACGCGCATCGCGCTGTTCTCCGACGTCGCGGACCTCGCCTTGCCCGCCGGGCACCGGCTGGCCCACCGCAAGGCGGTCGATCTGTCCGAAGTGGACGACCTGCCGTGGATCGGCTGGAGCGCCGGGTCCGGGTGCCACGAGTGGCTGGTGCAGGTGCTGCGCAAGCAGCGGCTGGAGCCGCGGATCACCTGCACGGTCGGCGGTTACCCGACCCAGCTGGCGTTGGTGGCGGGCAACATCGGCGCCGCGCTGGTACCCCGGCTGGCCCGCGACCGGCTGCCCGACGGGGTCAGGATCCTGACCACGCGCCCGGCACTGACCCGCACGATCTACGCGGTCTGCCGCGCGGGTGAGGAGGACCGCGGGGCGGTCCGGGCGTGCCTGGACGCGTTGCGAACGGCCTCGGCGCGCTTCGAGAGCGCGGGACGGCCCGCCGCCTGATCCATCTACTGTGGACGGTTGAGCCGGGCCACCATCTCGGTCACCAGCCGGCCCGGACGCCGGTGGTGCACCAGGAAGATCTCCCGCGCCGGCCGCGCATCCGCCGCGTCGCGCACGTCGACGCGCGCCGGACTCACCCGTTCGAGCACGCTCTCCGGCACGAACGCGACGCCCAGCCCGGCCTCCACCAGCGCCACGATCACCTGGTAGTCCCGGGTCTCGTACGCCACCCGCAACCGGACGCCGGCGGCGCCGGCGAGCTGCTCCAGACAGGCCCGGTTGGGCACGCCCGGGCTGCCCGAGATCCAGTCTTCCGCGGCCAGCGCCGCCAGGGTGAGCCGGCGGACGCGCGCCTTCGCGTGCCCCTTCGGCAGGATCAGCCGGAACCGCTCCGAGCGCAGCAGGGTCCGGTCGAGGCCGCGCGGGTCGGGCAGCGGGGCGCCGGGGTAGCGGTGGGTGATCAGCAGGTCGAGGTCCCGGGCGCGGACCAGGCCGTACCCGTCCGGTGGCTCCAGGTCCAGCAGCCGCAGCGCCACCCCGGGGTGGTCACGGCGGAAATCGGCGAGCGCGGCGGGCACCAGGGTCATCCCCGCGCTCGCGAACGTGCCCACGGTGAGCTGCGCCGGCTCCTCCTCGAGCAGGGCGCGGACCGTCCGCTCGGCCGTGCGCAGCTCGCCGACGATCGCCTCGGCGTGGGCGAGCAGCGCCTCCCCGACCGGGGTGAGCGTGACGCCGCGGGCGTGGCGGCCCAGCAGGCGGGCGCCGACGTCGCGCTCCAGCTTGGCCAGCTGCTGCGAGACGGCGGACGGGGTGAAGGCGAGTCTCTTGGCGGCCGCGGCGATCGAGCCGGCGTGCGCGACCTCGGCCAGCACGGCCAGGCGGTGGGCGTCGAGCACGGAAGCCTCCAGCCGTAAGTTGTGCTAAATCGAGCATAGGAGACGTCGCTGGTGCTTACGCCCGGTCCGCGCGCATGCTGGACACATGATCAGTACTGCGGATGTGGAACGGGCGGCCGCGCGCATCGAGGGCCGGGTCCGCCGGACGCCGGTGCTCGCCGCGGACGAAGGCGTGTGGTTCAAGCTGGAGCAGCTCCAGCACACCGGGTCGTTCAAGGCCCGCGGCGCCTTCAACCGGATCCTCGCCGCGGGTGCGCAGACCGGGGTCGTGGCCGCTTCGGGCGGCAACGCCGGCCTCGCCGTCGCCTACGCCGCCCGGGAGTTCGGCCTCCCGGCGCGGGTCTACGTCCCGGCGACCGCGCCCGCGGTCAAGGTCGCGAAACTGCGGCAGTTCGGCGCGGCCGTGGAACTGGTCGGCGAGAAGTACCTCGACGCCTACGACGCGGCTGTGAAGCACGCCGCGGATTCCGGCGAGCTGTTCTGCCACGCGTACGACCAGCCGGACATCTGTGCCGGTCAGGGCACCCTCGGCCGGGAACTGCTGGAGCAGGTGGGCGACCTGGACACGATCGTCGTCGCGGTGGGCGGCGGTGGGCTGCTGGCCGGCATCGCCGCCGCGGTCGAGGGCCGGGCACGGGTGGTCGGCGTCGAGCCGCGCACGATCCCGACGCTGCACTCGGCGCTGGCGGCGGGCGAGCCGGTCGCGGTCGACGTCTCCGGCGTCGCCGCCGACTCGCTGGGCGCGACCCGGCTCGGCGACATCGCCTTCGCGGTCGCCACCCGCACGAACGCGGGCTCGGTGCTGGTGGACGACGCCGCCATCGTCGAAGCGCGGGCGGCGCTGTGGGACCGCTACCGCCTCGCCGTCGAACCGGGCGGGGCGACGGCGTTCGCCGCGCTGCTGTCCGGCGCCTACCGGCCCGCACCGGGCGAACGGGTGGCCGTCGTGCTCTGCGGCGCCAACTCCGACCCGGCGACGCTCACTTCCCCGACAGCAGCGCCACCACCGGGGCGAACTCTTCGAGGAACGCACCGTTGACGCTGACGTAGGACACGCCGAGTTCTTCGCGGCGCCGTTCGAGCTCCGCCGCCATGTCGTCGGCGCTGCCGCGGAGCATGGCCAGCGAGTCGTGTTCGGCGAGCGTCTCGGCGTCGACCCCGAGGAAGCCGCGGATCCACGGCGGCACGTGCTCGCCGACGGCCCAGATGTTCAGCGACAGCTCCACGTCGCGGTCACCGGCCGCCTCCCGGATTTCCCCGACGTGCCCGGCCATTTCTTCGCGGGTGGTCAGCGGGCCGCCGGCGAGGGCGACGATGTCGGCCTTCGCCCCGGCGAGGCGGCGCACCTTCGGCCCGCCCGCGGCGATCATCACCGGCGTGTGCGCGTCGCCGTCGAGCCGGCGGACGTGGTCGACGGTCTCGGAGATCGAGTCGAGGCGCTCCTGCCCCGAGCCGTAGGGCAGCCCGAGTTCTCCGGCCTGCTGCCGCATCTCCGGCCGCCCGGTGCCGAGACCGAGTTCGAACCGGCCGCTGGTCACCACGGTCAGGCTGTGCGCCTCCCAGGCGGCCGCCCGCGCGGTGCGCAGCGGGCTGGCCAGCACGAACGAGCCGACGCGCAGCTCGGTCGTCGCCGCGGCGGCCGCGGCCAGCGCCGCGGTCGGCGTCGGCATTTCCAGGCTGTCCGGGCACAGCAGCGTCGAATAGCCGAGCTCTTCGGCGCGGCGAGCGGTGGCCAGCCAGCCAGCTGCGTCATTGGCGCCCGCGACCACGCCGAACCGGAACGCCTTCTGCGGCATCGAAGTACCCCCACGTCGTTGGTCCTTCGATCAAACCACCGGTGCGCCCGGCCGTGCCACCACGACCGGGCGCGCGCCCGGCATCAGCCGCGCTGGTACTCCTCCCAGGTGACCTTCGCGACCTGGGGGCCGTCGTCGGCGCCGCGGCCGGCCAGGCCGTTCATGCCCAGGTAGTAGTCGCCGGTCTGGTGCTGGGCACCCGACGACAGGTCCGGGTCGGAGATGGCCATCGCGTGGATGTGGGGGTCGAAGCCCTGCGCCGGCGTGCGGTACCAGGCCGCGAACCCGACGTTGCGCAGCGCCTTCAGCAGGTTCGTCCGGTTGGTCGACGACATGCCGGACACCGAGATGTCCATCGCGCCGCCGCCGTCGTGCGTCCCGGCCGAGGCGTCGACGCCACCGGCGTTGTACGAGCCCTGCGTCAGGACGACCTGGAAGCCCGCCTTTCCTTCCGCCGCAACGAGCATCGCCTTGGTGCGGGTGTTGAGCGTCCGGCCGTGGTAGGTCACGCGGCTGCCGGCGGAAACCGGGTTCGTGACCGTGTAGCGGCCTTCGCCCAGCTTCTCCAGCGAGGTCTTGCCCGGCAGGCCGGAAGCGTCGAGACCGGTGTAGCCCAACGACTTCTGGTACTGCGAGTACGCGGTGATCGTGGTGGTGCCGAAGTAGCCGTCGACGTACTGGCTCGCCAGCAGGCCCTTCGCCTGCAGCGCCTGCTCGACGAGCAGGACGCTGTCGTGCGCGCCGGGGGTCTGGGTGTCGTCGGCGCGGCGCGGGTCGATCTGGGCCGCCTTCAGCACGGTCTCCATGTTCGCCGCGGGCAGCACCGTCGTGGCCGCAGTGTCGGCCTGGGCCGGTGCGGCCACGGCGAACGTCGCGGCGGTGAGCGCCGTGAGCACGGCGGCCTTCGTGAACATCCTTGTCCTCCATGGGTCGGAATCTCTACGACGAGGAGAATCACGCAACCGGATACAAGGGACGTACAAACCGGATCCGCCCGGCGCGGAGCCCCGTCGGCCGCCGGTGACGAGGTGTAATCCCACCCACAATCCTTTCGGGTTTCCGCTGGTCCAGCCGTGTCAGCTGTCGTCACGCAGAGTTTCGAGCGTCCCCCTCTGGACGCTCCCGTGCTCGTTTCGTAACCTGTTCGAGATCTCGCGGCCCCCGGTCGTCCCCCCAGACGGCGACGCGAGATCGCCGCCGATACCCCCTCCCCGGGTACCGGACCCCACCGCGGGCTCTTCCTGTTGCGGTCGAGCGCGCCCCGGGGACGGCGAGGCCCCCGACTCGCCGTCCGGTACCCGCCGGCGGCCGATCAGCAAAGGAGCCCGCGCGAGAATGCGTTCGCATCCCGTCAAGCGCGTGGTGTCAGGTGCCCTCGCTGCAGCCTCGGTGATCACCGTCGTCACCATGGCCCAGCCGGCTACCGCCGCCCCCGTCCCCGTCCTCCAGGCGCCGCCCACCGGCTCGGACGCCCTCGCCAAGTACCGCGATCTCGCGGCACAGGCGGAAAAGCTCAACGAGGACCTGCTTCGCGCCCAGGACGACCTGACCGCGAAGCAGGGGCAGCTCGACAAGGCCAACGCCGACGTCACCAACGCGAAGAACGCCGGCGCCCAGGCCATCGAGGCCAAGAAGAAGTACCAGTCCGAAGTGGACAAGTTCGCCGACGCATCCTTCACCAGCGGCGTCCAGATGAACAAGCTGTCGGCACTGCTGGCCGGAACGTCCACCCAGGACTTCCTGGACCGCTCCGCGGCGCTCGAGGTCATCGCGACCGACAAGAACGCCGCGATGGACAACCTCAGCGGCGCGGCGGCCAAGGCCGCGGCGGCCGAGAAGACGGCCGCCGACGCGGCGAAGCAGGCGCAGGACGCCCGTGACGCGGCGGCGAAGCTGACGTCGGACATCGAGGCCAAGAAGAAGGACCTGCAGACCCAGATCGACCAGATCGAGGCGCAGAGCCGGACCCTCAGCAGCGCGGACCGGGCCGCCCAGAAGGACACCGGCGGGGCCGCGCCGAACGTCAAGGCGCCCACCGCGGCCGCGCAGGCCGCGGTCAACGCGGCGCTGAGCAAGCTCGGGAGCGCCTACGTCTGGGGCGCCACCGGGCCGGGCACGTTCGACTGCTCGGGCCTCATGCAGTGGGCGTACAAGCAGGCCGGCATCACCCTGCCGCGGAACTCCGCGGCGCAGGCCGGTTTCGGCACCCCGGTGTCGCGTTCGCAGCTGCAGCCCGGCGACCTGGTCGCCTACTACTCCCCCGTGTCCCACATCGGGATGTACATCGGCGACGGCAAGATGGTGCACGCCCCGACGAGCGGCGACGTCGTCAAGATCTCGCCGCTGATGAGCGAGTACGCGGGAGCCACGCGCCCCACCGCCTAGCGTCCGGCCGGTGCCCCGTTCCGCGAAGTGTAGAAATCGCGGAACGGGGCACTTTGCGCACATGGACGAGAACCCTGACGCCGCCACCGTCGAAGCCGTCGGCAAGGTGACCGAGGCGCTCGAGACGATCGAGCGCGCCCGGGGACACCTCTACTCCTTCCACCAGCTGACCGGAAGCGGGGACCTGGCCCTCGGCGAGGCCGTGGAGCAGCTCCGCGAAGCCGGGCACGGCGACTGGGCGCGGCGGATTTCCGAAGAGCTCATCGGGCTGAACGTATTACCCGATCGGTGGACTTTCCAGGTCGTCGAGGAGTACGACGACGGCTACTACAAGGCGTGCCGCGACCTCGAGCGCGAGCTGCTGGCTTCCCTCACCGGAGGGCGCCGCCACCTGCACGAACAGCAGATGAAGGACGACCGCCGCACGCACGGGCGGCCCGGCCACGAGGCGGGTGCCCCGAGCACGCCCCCGGCCGGCACGTGAGCGGCGGTTGTCGGA
Source organism: Amycolatopsis sp. lyj-346 (assembly GCF_046548975.1). Taxonomy (NCBI): domain Bacteria; kingdom Bacillati; phylum Actinomycetota; class Actinomycetes; order Pseudonocardiales; family Pseudonocardiaceae; genus Amycolatopsis; species Amycolatopsis sp. lyj-346. Next base: position 153,241 of record NZ_JAJPWT010000006.1, on the reverse strand, counting down.
CCCCTGCGCTACAGTCGAACGCAGGCGAACAGGTGTTCGATCAGAGTCGAGGCCTCAAGGATTCGAGGGGAGCTGTGTCATGACGGATCAGGTGGAACCGAACCCGGAGAAGGACCCCAGCGACTGGACCACCGGGGACGAGCCGATGACCGGGCCGCAGAAGTCCTACCTGCAGACGCTGGCCCAGGAAGCCGGCGAAGAGGTGCCGGACAACCTGACGAAGGCGGAGGCGTCCGAGCGCATCGACGCCCTGCAGAAGGCCACCGGCCGCGGCACGTGAGGGCGCACCGAGGCGTGGATTCGGGGGGCGCCGCTGTGCCCGACGCCACGGCTTGCCGCTCACCGGTGCGGGTAGCCGGGCAGCTGATGCCTCGATGAGTGAAGGCTCGCGTACCGGGTATCTCCTGGGCATGTCCCAGCCGAACGAACAGCAACCCGAGATCGCGCGGCCCGCCACCCCGGATCCCGGCCGGCCCGAAGACCGGCTCTACCGTCCCGGCGACGGCGAACCGCCGGACAGTCCCGAAGAAGCCCGGGACATCGGGGCAAAAGTGATCGGCGAACTGCGGGAGCGCCGCGGAAGCTGAGCGTTCAGGCCGCTTCCGGCAGCGCCGCACCCGTCACGCGGAGCAGGAACTCGGCGTTGGAACCGGTCTTGCGGAGCTGCTCCAGCAGCTGCTCGATCGCGTGCGGCCCCGGCAGCGCCCGCCGGACCTCGCGCATGGCCACGAGTTCGGCCGGGGTCACCAGCAGTTCTTCGCGCCGGGTGCCGGATGCCGCCACGTCGACCGCCGGGAAGACCCGTCGCTCGGCCGCCTTGCGGTCGAGCTTCAGCTCGGCGTTGCCGGTGCTCTTCAGCTCCTCGAAGAACACCGTGTCGGCCAGCGAACCGGTTTCCACCAGCGCCGAGGCGATGATCGTGAGCGAACCGCCACCTTCGATGTTCCGTGCCGCGCCGAGAATCCGCTTCATCGGCTGCAACGCGGCCGCGTCGACGCCGCCGGACAGTGTGCGGCCGGACGGGCGTGCCGAGAGGTTGTACGCGCGGCCGAGCCGGGTCAGCGAGTCGAGCAGCAGGACGACGTCTTCGCCGTGCTCCACCATGCGTTTCGCGCGCTCGACGGCGAGTTCCGCCACCGCAACGTGTTCGGCGGGCGGACGGTCGAAAGTGGACGCGATCACCTCGCCGCGCACGGTCCGGCTCAGCTCGGTGACCTCTTCGGGACGCTCGTCGGCGAGCAGGACCAGCAGCCGGCAGTCGGGGTGGTTGACCGACAGCCCGTGGCCGATTTCCTGCAGCACGGTGGTTTTCCCGGCTTTCGGCGGCGAAACGACCAGGGCCCGCTGCCCCCGGCCGATCGGGGTGACGAGGTCGATGACGCGGGGCAGCAGCCGCCCGGGTGTGGTTTCGAGCAGCAGCCGCCGGTCCGGGTGCACCGGCACGAGGTCGGTGAAGCGGGGCCGCGGTTCGTCCGGGTCGCGGCCGTTGACGCTGACGATCTTCTCGGTGGTGCCGACGAGTTCGTCGCCGGGCCGCAGGTTGTGCTTGCGGACCAGCGAAAGCGGGACGGCGACGTCTTCGGGCACCGGCCGGTAGCCGGGCCGGACGAACGGGGTTTTGCCGGACAGGTCGAGGATTCCGTGAAAAGACATGGGTGTCTCCAGAGAGGGTGCCGGGCCTGCGCACGACGGCGAGACCGGTGGTGGAGGAAAGAGGCCGACTGGCCTGGATTCCGGGAAGCTGCCTCCGGGCGGCCGAGGGGCCGACATCCGCGAGGAGCGTTTCCACTGTAGCGACAGATCTCACGAAGCACAACGGGTAAGACCCCGTGGCGGTGGGTAGTCCACCGGAGAGCCCGCTGATACGGGGAACCGCGGCTGAACGATGGGAGCGGATCGTGTATCGACATACCCCGGAGACTGGCGTCGATACGGGCGAGAGCACCGACGCCGACCAAGCCGGGACCACGGCCCCGGAGCGCTTCACCGCCGGAGCCGTGGTCGTCTCGACCTTCGAAGAGCTGGCACCGGCCTTGCCCAACGAGATGGCCGGCCTGCGCCGCAAGCTGATCCACTGGCTGGGCGAGTTCCCGCTCGACCCGGACAGCACGCACGACATAACGCTGGCCACGTACGAAGCACTGGCGAACGTGGCGGCGCACGCCTACCCGGACGGCCACGGCTGGGCCCGCTTGCAGGCCCGCCGAGAGGGCGACACGGTCACGGTGACGGTCACGGACACCGGCTGCGGCATCCCGGCAACGCGCCCCCGGGCAGCGGCCCTGCGCACCTCGGGTGGCCGCGGCTTGCTGCTGATCGACCAGGTGGCGGACCAGTCCGACATAGACACGGGCACAAAGGGGACAACGGTCCGCATGACCTGGCGTCCCCCGTCCCTCCGCGACGCAGGCTAGGCTCGCCACGCCCCGCCGACCAGGCCCGGGCCTGTTGCGAGCCAAGCGGCAGCCAGATGACTCACCGAGCCTGCCGCAAGCCCAGCAGCGGCCAGTCGACTCGCCAAAGCTCCGGCCGCGAGCCAAGCAGCAGTCGGCTGACTCGCCGAAGCTCGTCGCGAGCCAAGCTGCGGCCAGGCGACTCACCAAGCCCGCCGCAAGCCCAAGGCAGCCGACAGCTGACTCGTCAAAGCCGCGCGAGCCGTGAGCCGCGAGCCAGGCAACAGCCCATCGACTCGCCGAACCCCTATCCCCGCGCCAACCGGCGGCCGATCGGCTCGCCAAAGCGCCAGATCACCCCACGCCCGCCGGCCGCCCAGCAGCGCGCCGGCGGGCCCGTGCGCGGCGGCCTACCGGTTCAGCCCGCCGCTCACCGAGCACATCGCCCGGTCGTCCCTCTTTCCCCGGCCGCCCTCCCCCGGCGGCCCGTGCACTCCCCCAAGCTCCCCTCAAGCTTCCCTCAAGCCGCCTCGGCCAGGCGGACCAGCCTGTTCCTCGGGTACGAAACCAGCTCTCGCTCCTCATCCGTGGTGAAGATCTCGACGGAATCCTCCAGCAACTCCGCCGAATTCACCTGCAGCTGCCACGCGGGCAGCCCCGGCGCCGGCTCGTGCCAGAACCACTGGCCCTTGGTGAGCTGGTGCGCCGGGACTGTCGCGTCGTCCGTTTTCATGTGCTGAGGCTATCCGTCACCACCGACAGTTTTCGCAGCACCTCGAACCTGTGACGGCGACCACTGATGACGACCACTGTGGACTAGCCGGTCGCGCAGGTCACGGTCGGCGCCGTCAGGTTGCCGCCGTGCTGGACCGTGAAGCCGATGACGTTGCCGCTGCCGTTCGGCCTGGCCGTCAGGACGTAGCCCGTGCTGTCCCACGTTCCCGTGTAGTTCCAGCTGCCGCTCACCTTCTGCGGCGCGTGGAACGTCACGGTCAGGACCCAGTTGTTCGTCCCCGACACCGTCACCTGGCCGTTGAAGCCCACGTTCCACTCGGCCGTCTTCACGTAGGCCGCCGAACAGCCACCGGGGGAAGGCGTGGTGGGGGTGGTCGGGGTGGTGGTCGTGCCGCCGTCCGGGGGTGTTCCGCCGTTCAGCGCCTCGAGCACCGCCGTGTAGGCCGCCTTCTTCTGGCCGTTGCCGTCGAAGAGCAACGGCTTGGCCGACGCCCGCCACGAGTCCGTGTCGCGGATGCCCCACACCGTGATCCCGGTGCACCGCACGACCGCGAGGCACGCCGAAGTCACCGTGCGGAAGTTGTTCGCCTGCGCCGTCCCCGAGCCCTCGATGTCCAGCTCGGTGATCTGGACGTCCACGCCGAGGTTCGCGAAGTTCTGCAGCGTCGTCTGGTAGTTCGACGGCACCGGGCTGTTGGGGTTGAAGTGCGACTGCAGGCCGACGCAGTCGATCGGCACGCCGCGGGACTTGAAGTCCTGGACCATGCGGTACACGGCCTGGGTCTTCGCGTGGCTCCAGTCGTCGGTGTTGTAGTCGTTGTAACACAGCTTCGCGGCCGGGTCGGCGGCCCGCGCCGCGCGGAACGCCGCCTCGATCCAGTCGTCGCCCGTGCGCTGGAGGTTCGAATCACGCCGGGCACCGGAGCTGCCGTCGGCGAACGCCTCGTTCACCACGTCCCACGCGAAGATCTTGCCGCGGTAGTGGGTGGCGACCTGGGTGACGTGGTTGAGCATCGCCTGCCGCAGCGCCGGCCCCTCCATGCTCTGCATCCAGCCCGGCTGCTGCGAGTACCAGGCCAGCGTGTGCCCGCGCACCCGGGCGCCCTGGCTCGTCGCCTGGTTCACGATCCGGTCCGCGTTGGCGTAGGAGAATTGGCCCTGCGAAGGCTCGGTCGCGTCCATCTTCATCTCGTTCTCCGGCGTGATCATGGAGAACTCGCGGCTCAGGATGCCGGTGTACACGCTGTCCGACAGCTTGCCCGCCGAGACCGCCGTGCCGAAGTACCGCCCGGTCCGGGCCGCCGCGCTGCCCAGCGTGCTCCCCGCGGGCGGCGTCGAAGACGTCGTCGTGGTCGGCGTGGTGGTCGTCGAACCACCGCTGTTCAAGCCGAGGAACGCGATCGCGTACTGGAGCATCCCGTTCTGCGGCAGGGAGTGCCCGGCCCCCTGGACGCTGATGCCCTCGACCGGCGCCTGCGTGCCGGTGCCGCCGTAGCGGGTGCGCGTCCAGCCGGACTGCGGGGCATCGCTCGACGACGGCGTCTGGCTCAGCCCGTGCAGGTTCGTCCACTGCTTGATCTCTTCCCCGAAGTTGGGGTAGCGCAGGGTGTCGTCCGCCGTGCCGTGCCACAGCTGCATCCGCGGGAACGGGCCGGTGCGGCCCCCGCTCAGCTGGCGGGCCTGGTCGCCCCACTGCTGCGCCGTCTTGGTGACCTGGCCGTTGGCGCACTGGCTGTTCCAGCTCGACCCGTCGGTGGTCGCGAAGCAGCCCGCGGGCACGCCCATGAACGCCGAGCCGGCGGCGAACACGTCCGGGTACTCCGCGGCGAGCACGTTCGTCATCATCGCGCCCGAGGAGAACCCGGTGGCGTACACGCGGGAGGAGTCGACGTTGTAGCGCTGCTTGGCCCAGTTGACCATGGAAAGGATGCCGACGGGGTCGCTGCCGCCGCCGCGGGTGAGCGCCTGCGGTGAGGAAACGTCGAAGCACTGCCCGCTGCGGGTGGCTTCCGGGAACACGATGACGTACCCGTACTGGTCGGCCGCGGTGACGTAGTCGCGGGCGTAGCCGTTGAAGATCGCCGACGCCGATCCGGTGCAGTAGTGGACGGCCACCAGCAGCGCCGGGCGGGCGGCGACGCGGTCCGGGACGTACGTGTACATGTTGAGGTTGCTGGGATTGCTGCCGAAGCCGGTGACCCGGGTCAACGTGGCCGCGGACGCCGGCTGCGCCGCCACGACCAGCACGATCGCCGCGGCGATCGCCAGCACGGCGGCGGAAAGGGCGGTGAGGAGTCTTCGCACTCGAGGAGATCCTTTCCGGGGCGGGAACGCAGCTTGCCGACAGATGGTTCGTCGCCGCGCCCGGCCGGTCAACGATTATCGAAACGTTTCGGGAACTTTCGAGCGGTTCACCGATCGGCCGTCCCGGCGGAGTTCTGACAGGATTCCGGGATGACCGAGCTCCTGCTGGGCCCGCTGCTGCGGCACGTCGACGCCACCTCGGCGACGATCTGGGTCGAGACGGACGGCCCGTGCGAAGTGCGCGTCGGTGACACCGCCGCCCGGACGTTCGAGGTCTCCGGCCACCACTACGCGCTGGTCGTGCTCACCGGGCTGGCACCCGGGCGGAGCACGCCGTACCAGGTGCGGCTCGACGGCGACGTCGTCTGGCCCGAACCGGACGCCGGCCTGCCGCCGAGCCGCATCCGCACGCTGAAACCCGGCGACCCGCGGTTCCGGCTGGTGTTCGGGTCCTGCCGCAAGCCGCTGGAGCAGAACGCGCTGGGCTCGGACGCGCTCGCCGCCTACGCCCACCGGATCGCCGCCCTCGACGAGGCGGAGTGGCCGGAATCGCTGCTGCTGCTGGGCGATCAGGTCTACGCCGACGAAACCACCGGCGCGACCCGCGAGTGGCTGGCCACGCGCCGCGACACGAGCCGCCCGCCCGGCAACGAGGTCGCCGACTTCGAGGAGTACTGCCACCTGTACTTCGAGGCCTGGTGCGATCCGGCGGTCCGCTGGCTGCTCTCCACCGTGCCGACGTCGATGATCTTCGACGACCACGACGTCCGCGACGACTGGAACACCTCGCAGGCCTGGCGCGAAAAGATGGCCCGCACGCCCTGGTGGCCGGAACGCATCCGCGGCGCGCTGGTCTCGTACTGGGTCTACCAGCACCTGGGCAACCTGGGGCCGCGGGAACTGGCCGAAGACGACCTCTACCAGCGGGTGTGCAAATCGGGTGTGAACAACGCCGAGCTGCTGCGCGAGTTCGCCGACCGGGCCGACCGGGAGGCCGACGGCGCCAAGGGCACCCGGTGGTCCTACCGGCGCGACTTCGGCGCGGTCCGGCTGCTGGTGATCGACTCGCGGGCCGGGCGGATCCTCGAGGGCGGGCAGCGGTCGATGATCGGCGAGGAGGAGTTTCGCTGGATCGAACAGCAGGCGTCCGGCGAGTTCGACCACCTGCTGATCGGCACGTCGCTGCCGTGGCTGCTGCCGACGGCGCTGTCGGCCGCGCAGTCGGTCAACGAACGGCTCTGCGCCCGGCCCGGGCTCGTCGGGCGGGTCGGCGAGTGGTTCCGGCAGCTGGTGGACATGGAGCACTGGCCCGCGTTCCGCGCCTCGTTCGAGCGGCTGGCGAAGCTCATCGCCCGGGTCGCGGACGACGGACCGGCGTCGGTCAACGTGCTTTCGGGCGACGTGCACCACGCCTACGTGGCGCGGGCCGCGTTCCCCGGCGGGACCGCGGCACCGGTCCACCAGCTGACCTGCTCGCCGGTGCACAACACCGTGCCGTGGTACATGAACCGGCTGTTCCGGGCCGGCTGGTCGAGGCCACTGACCAGGGCGAGCGAGTGGCTGGCCCGCCGCGCCGGGGTCCGGACGGCGCCGCTGTCGTGGCGCTGCGTGTCCGGGCCGCACTTCGGGAACGCGGTGATGGCGCTGGACATCGACGGGCGCACGGCCACGGCGACGCTGCTGCGGCCCGGCGCCGACGAGGAGCCGGTCCGGCTGGCCTGAGGGTGGGTGTGGCACGGCCACCCTCGTGAAGCGGTTCCGGGTTAGCCTCGGATCGTGGCCAAGGAAAACGCGCTCGGAGAGTTCCTCCGGGCCCGCCGTCAGCAGGTGGGCCCGGAAGAGCTGGGCCTGCCCGCGGGCGGGTCGCGCCGGGTCGCGGGCCTGCGCCGCGAGGAGGTGGCGCTGCTGGCCGGCGTCAGCACCGACTACTACATCCGGCTCGAGCAGGGCCGGGAGCGCAACCCGTCGGCGCAGGTCGTCGACGCGCTCGCCCGCGGGCTGGCGCTGGACGACGACGCCTCGGCCCACCTGCACCGGCTGGCCCAGCCGGTGCCGGGACACCGTCGCCGCGCCCGGCGGCCGGCCGTCCACCAGGCGCAGCGGGTCAGCCCGAACCTGCTGCGCCTGATGGACGGCTGGCCGGGGACGCCCGCGGTGGTCCTCGGCCGCTGCCTCGACGTGCTCGCGCACAACGCGCTGGGCCAGGCGCTGTTCGACGGGCACACCCACAGCGGCGACCTGGTCCGCCTGGTGTTCCTCGACCCGGACGCCCGCGAGTTCTACCCGGACTGGGAGCGCGTGGCCGTCAACACGGTCGGCGGCCTGCGGGCGGCCGCCGGGATCGACCCCGACGACCCGCAGCTCATCGACACCGTCGGCGAGCTGTCGGTCAAGAGCGCGGACTTCCGACGGCTGTGGGCCCGCCACGACATCCGGCAGAAGACCCACGAAACCAAGCGGTTCCGCCACCGGCTGGTCGGCGAGCTGGAACTGAGCTACGAGGCGCTGACCGTCAACAGCGCCCCCGGCCGGCAGCTGATCGTCTACCAAGCCGAACCGGGCAGCCCGTCGGAAGCGGCACTGGCCCTGCTGGGCAGCCTCGCCGCCTCCTGAACCACCCTTTCCCATCCATCCACAATGGACGGAGTACTTCGTCGTGCCCGAAAAGCGTGCCATTCCAGGAAAACCCGCCGGTTCCGAAGATACCGTTTGGTTCATCACCGGTTGCTCCACCGGCCTCGGCCGCGCACTGGCCGAAGCCGTGCTCGACCGCGGACTGCGCGCGGTCGTCACCGCCCGCGATCCGGCGCGGGTCGCCGACCTCGCCGAAGCGCACGGCGACCGCGCGTTGGCCCTGCCGCTCGACGTCACCGACCACGCCCAGGTCGTCGACGCCGTGAAGCGGGCCGAAACGGCGTTCGGCCGGATCGACGTCCTGGTCGGCAACGCCGGCTACGGCTACCTCGCCGCGGTCGAGGAAGGCGAGGACGAAGAGATCCGGAAACTGTTCGACACCAACGTGTTCGGCCTCGCCGACGTCACCCGCGCGGTGCTGCCGGGCATGCGGGCGCGCCGCCGCGGCCACATCGTCACCGTGTCTTCGCTCGGCGGCTTGGCGGCCTTCGGCGCCACCGGCTACTACCACGCGACGAAGTTCGCCGTGGAGGGGTTGTCGGAATCCCTGGCCGCGGAAGTGGCGCCGCTGGGCATCAAGGTGACCATCGTGGAGCCCGCCGCGTTCCGCACCAACTGGTCCGGCCCCTCGATGCGGCAGTCGGCGATCCGCATCGACGACTACGCCGGCACGGCGGGCGCCCGCCGGGAGGCGACGCTCTCGACGTACGGCCGTCAACCGGGCGACCCGGCCCGCGCGGCCGAGGCGATCCTCACCGCCGTCGGCAGCGACGAACCTCCGCTGCGCCTGCTCCTCGGCCGGGCCGCCCACGACATCGCCACCGCCCGGCTCGACACCCTCCGCGCCACGTTCGGCGCCTGGCGCGAGACCACCCTCGCCGCCGACTTCCCGGAAGGAACCCTGTGAAGACCGTCCTCATCACCGGAGCCAGCAGCGGTATCGGCCGCGCCACCGCGCTGCGCCTCGCCCGCGAAGGCCACCACGTCGTGCTCGGCGCCCGGCGCGAAGACCGGCTGACCGCGTTGGCCGAGGAAATCCACGACGCCGGCGGCACCGCCGACGTGCACCGCCTCGACGTCACCGACCGTGCGGCCGTCGCCGCGTTCGCCGACGCCGCCGTCGAGGCACACGGACGGCTCGACGTCTTCGTCGCCAACGCCGGCGTGATGCCGTTGTCCCGCCTGGATTCGCTGCACGTCGACGAGTGGGACCGGATGCTCGACGTCAACGTCCGCGGCCTGCTGCACGGGATCGCGGCCGCCCTGCCGCACTTCCGGCGCCAAGGCGGCGGCCACTTCGTGACGATCGCCTCCACCGGCGCGCACGAGGTGGTGCCGACGGCCGCGGTCTACTGCGGCACCAAGTACGCGGCCCGGGCGATCACCGAAGGCCTGCGCCGGGAAGCCGGCCCCGGCCTCCGCGTGACGACCGTCTCCCCCGGCGTCACCGAGTCCGAACTGGCGGACAGCATCACCGAACCGGGCGCGCGGGAGGCCATGCGCGCCTACCGCGCGGTGACCCTCTCACCGGACGCCATCGCCGGAGCCGTCTCCTATGCGATCGGCCAGCCGGACGACGTCGACGTCAACGAGATCGTCGTGCGGCCCACCACCCAGCGCTGACCCGCCGTGTCGACCCGCCCATCACGCGTGTCGGCTCGGCAATCACGCGTGTCGTCCCTTCCGGCACGGCGGCCGCAGCGCTCGGCGGCCGGCCCGGGTGATCGGGGAGCCGACACGCGTGATCAGGAGGTCGACACGCGTGCTTGCGGGGTCGACACGGCGGGGGTGGGCTCAGCGCTCCAGCTCGGCGATGACCCGCGGGATCTCCGCGACGAGTTCCCGTGCCAGCAGGCCGGTGCTCCCGGTGTCCGGGATCAGCCGCTGGCCGGCGACGGCGTGGACGTGCGTTGCCCAGCAGGCCGCCTGGTCGACGGCCGCGCCGCGGGCGAGGAAGCCGCCGGTCAGGCCGGCCAGCACGTCGCCGCTGCCGGACGTCGCCAGCCCGACGTGGCCGCTGCCGTCGCGCCAGACCCGGCCGTCCGGCGAGGCGACCACGCCCATGAGCAGCACCACCCCGCCGTAGCGCGCGGCGATCCGCTTCGCCGTCTCCAGGTCGTCGACGTCCTTTTCCTCGCAGCCGTCGAGGAAGGCGGCTTCGACCCGGTTCGGGGTGAGGAGGAGGCGGCCGGACAGGGGTTCCGCGAGCGCGGGGTCCCGGCTCAGCGCGCCGAGCGCGAACGCGTCGAGCACCACCCGCGCGGCCGGGGCGATGGCGGGCACCAACCGCCGCAGCAGGTCTTCGGTCTCCGAAGCGCCGGTCAGGCCCGGGCCGACGACGACGGTGCCGGCGTCGGGCAGCACTTCGGCCAGCCGGTCGACGGCGTCGGCGGCGATCGCCCCGGTGCCGGTCTCGGGCAGGCCGAACACCGACGATTCGGGCACCGAGACGCCGAGTGCCGTCGCGTGCCGTTCGGCGACCGCCACCTGCAGCGTGCCGGCCCCGGCGCGCAGGGCGGCGGTCCCGGACAGCGCCGGCGCCCCCGGCACGGTCCGGGCGCCGCCGACGACGAGCACGGTGCCCCGGTCGGCCGCGCCGATCCGCCAGTCCCGCAGCAGGGCCGGGCTGATCGGCGCCGGCTCAGGTGAGCTGCTGCGCGGCATCGTCGTCCGCCGTCGGCGGGGTGTCGGTGGCGTGCAGGTGGCCGATCTCCTGGGCCAGCACCATGGTGAACCCGCCGTCGGAGTCGCGTTCCCAGGCCGTGACCGAGCCGTTCGGGACCTCGGTGGCCTCGGCCGCCCGCAGCAGGTCGGGTTCGGGCAGCCCTTCGAGCAGGTAGCGCAGGGCGAAGACGGTCATCTCGTGGGCGGCCAGCAGAACGCGCTTTCCGGCGTGTTCCACGCTCAGCTCGGTCAGCAGGGACCGCAGCCGCAGCACGACGTCCGCCCAGGACTCCCCGCCCGGCGGCCGGTAGTAGAACTTGCCCAGCCGCCGCTTGCGCCGCAGCTCGTCGGGCCACCGCTCGCGGACGCCGTGCGAGGTCAGCAGGTCCAGCACGCCGAGCTCGCGGTCGCGCAGCCGTTCGTCGGGGATGATCGCCACCCCGTCGGGCGTGGCCAGCCGTGCGGTGTCCCAGGCGCGGCGGTAGGTCGAGGTGACGACGACGTCCGGCGGCCGCTGCGCGAGGAACTCCCCCGCCGCCGAAGCCTGTTCCCGCCCCAGGTCCGTGAGCGGCACGTCGGCGTCGCGCTCGGCGACGTCGATCACGTCCGCGCCGGCCGACTCCGCCGCTTCCCTGGCCATGTTCCCGGTGCTCTGGCCGTGCCGCAGCACACCCACCCAGTCCAAGTCGACGTTCACGTCGCCCAGGTACCCCGGGAGACCCGCCGACGAAACCCGGGATGGTTAGGCAGGCAAAGGAGCCAAGGCTAGGGTCGTTCCATGTCGCGAAGTCTCGACGCCCACGGCCGGCTGCAGCAGCTCGAATCGATCATCGGTGCCCCGGCCGAGCACCTCGGCCTGACCGAGCTGCTCACCGAAACCCTGCGGCGCCTGCGCGAGGCCATGGCCGTCGACACCGCGACCGTGCTGCGGTACCAGGCCAACGGCCGTCAGCTCGTGGCCACCGCCGCGGCCGGCATCGAGGAGGAGGTCCACCAGGGCGTGCGGGTGCCGGTGGGCAGCGGGTTCGCCGGCCGGGTCGCGCTCGAGCGGGCGCCCGTCATCCTCGACCACGTCGACGAAACCACCGTCGTGAACTCCCTGTTGTGGGAACGGGGACTGCGCGCCATGCTCGGCGTGCCCATGGTGGCCGGGAGCGAACTCGTCGGCGTGCTGCACGTCGGCTCGGTGACGCCGAGGCGGTTCGACGAGACCGAAGTGGCCACGCTGCAGCTGCTCGCCGACCGCCTCGCCATGGCGGTCCAGGTGGAGGCGCTGGAGGAGAACCGCACCGCCACCATGGCACTGCAGCACAGCCTGCTGCCCAGCAGCCTGCCCGAGGTGCCGGGCCTGTCCTTCGGCACCCGGTACGTGCCCGGTGCGGAAACCGGGCTCGGCGGCGACTGGTACGACCTGTTCTCCCTGCCGGGCGACCGGCTCGGCGTCGTGATGGGCGACGTCTCCGGCCACGGTCTCGACGCGGCCGTGATCATGGGCCGGCTGCGCAGTGCCCTGCGCGCCTACGCGCTCGACTGCGAAAGCCCCGCCGAGGTGCTCACCAAGCTCGACCGCAAGGCCAACCACTTCGAGCACGGCGCGATGGCGACGGTGGCCTACGGGATCATCGGCCCGGGCCGCGAGGCGTTGACGTTGTCCCTCGCCGGCCACCTGCCCCCGGTGTTCGCCCGGCCGGGCGAACCGGGCCGGCTGGTGGACGCACCCCCGGATCCCCCGATCGGGCTGACCATCGGCGAGCCCGAGCGGCGCACCACCGTCGTCGAACTGCCGCAAGAGGGCGTGCTGGTGTTCTACACCGACGGGCTGGTCGAGCGACGGGACCGCCCGGTGGACGTCGGCATGCGGAAACTGGCGGAGACCGTGCGCGCCGGCGATCCCGAACGGGTGTGCGCGCAGGTCATGGCCAAGATGATCGGGAACCGGGCGGCCCAGGACGACGTCGCCCTGCTGGCCCTCCGGCGGTGGAGCGTCCCGGCCGGCGGCTGACGCGGCCGGGACGGCACGGTCAGGACCCGGCCAGTGCCGCTTCCCGGGTCGGGAACAGCGAAAGGCTCGACTCGAGCCCGGTCAGCTGGATCGGGCGCAGCGTGGCCCGGCCAGACGCGACGATCCGGACAGCGGTGGCGGATCCGGCGTTGCGGTGGATGGTCAGCAACGCGGTCAGGCCGGGCGAGGCGAGGAACTCGACGCGGCTCAAGTCGACCACCAGCACCGGCGGCTGCTCCGCCAGTGCTTCGTCCGCGGCCTGGACGAGGGCCGGCGCCGTGGTCGTGTCCACGTCTCCGGCCACCTCGACGACGACTGCCTCTCCTTGCCCGGTCCGGGCGATGCGGAATTCCCCGAACGGCACCGCGGTGGCCGAGCTCTCGGTGTGGGTGTGCTCGGTCATGGTGTTCTCCTGCCCTCGGCGCACCACCGGTCGGCCCGGTGGGCGCACGTGATCACGAAGGCTGTCTGCTCAACCGTGGTCAATCATGCCTGTCCCGGCGACACACCGCCGTGTCAGCGCCCCCTCCGCTTCTCGCCGCCGTCACGAGCAGGCAAGATGGGCGCCATGGGCGAACGGGACGTGACGGGGGACGCACTCGGCGACGCGGTCGGCTCGGCGGGATCGGTGGCGCTGGAGCACCGGGACGGCACGGCAGTGCTGCGTGTCGAGGGCGCGCTCGATCTCGCCCTCGCACCGAAACTGCGCCGGATGGCCGAACGGGCGGCGCGGCTGCGGCCGTCGATGCTCGTCATCGACCTCACCGGCGTCACGTTCCTGGCCTCGGCCGGCATGGCCGAACTCGTCCGCGCGCACCGCGGGCCTGCCGCTTCGGCGCCGCTGCGGGTGGTGGCCACCGGCCGGATCACCCTGCGCCCGCTGGAACTGACCCGGCTGGTCGACGAACTGGCCGTCTACCCGTCGCTGTCCGACGCGCTGGTTCCCTGATGACGTCCCGGCCGGGGTTCGACGCGGTGCTGGCCGCCGTGCGCCGGGCTTTCGTGGACGGCGACGGCGCTCCGGTGGCCACCGCGGTCCGTCCACTCGGTCCGGCCGAGGTACGCGCGGTGCTCGGCGACCACGTCGCGCTCGCGGTGACCGACGGTGTGGTGCTGGCGGATCTGGTACCGGGCAAGGAGATCACCCACGCGATCGCCGTCGCCGCCGACGGCGACCTCGGCGCATTGATCTACACCACTCGGGAAACCGGCGAGCTGCCCGCGGCCGTCACCGCCGCCATCGAGGCCGTCACCGCCGGCCTGGCGGGCACCGTCCGGCGCCTGCGGGGCGAAACCGCGGTCCTCGACGCACTGCACTCCATCGGGCGCGAACTGACCGCGCAGCTCGACATCGACCGGATCGTGCAGGCCGCGACCGACGCGGCCACGAAGGCCACCGGAGCCGGCTTCGGCGCGTTCTTCTACAACCTGATCGACGAGTTCGGCGAGTCGTACACGCTGTACACGATTTCCGGGGTGCCGAGGGCGGCGTTCGCCCGGTTCCCCATGCCGCGCAACACCGCGGTGTTCGCGCCGACCTTCGACGGCACCGGCACCGTGCGCAGTCCCGACATCACCCAGGACCCGCGGTTCGGGAAGAACGCGCCACACCACGGCATGCCGGAAGGCCACCTGCCCGTGTGCAGCTACCTGGCCGTCCCGGTGACCAGCCCGACCTCCGGGGAGGTGCTGGGCGGGTTCTTCTTCGGCCACCCCGAACCCGGCCGGTTCACCGCGCGGCACGAGTACCTGGCCGAGGGCATCGCCGCCTACACGGCCATCGCGCTGGACAACGCCCGGCTTTACGAACGCGAGCGCACCCTCGCCACCGAACTCTCCCGCAGCATGCTGCCGGTCGCCCCGCCCACCCCCGGCCTCGACGTGCTCACCCGGTACCTGCCCGCGGCCACCGGCAGCAAGGTCGGCGGCGACTGGTTCGACGTGCTCCGGCTGCCGTCGGGCGCCACCGCGTTCGTCATCGGGGACGTCGTCGGTCACGGCGTCACCGCGGCGACGGTGATGGGGCAGATCCGGACGGCCGTCCGCAGCTACGCCCTGCTCGAGCTGCCCCCGTCGGAGGTCCTGCGCAACGTCTCCGAGCTGGCCACGGGGCTGTTCGGCGAAAGCTTCGTGACCTGCTTCTACGCGGTCCACCGGCCCGCCGACGGCACGCTCGCCTACGCGAACGCCGGCCACCTGCCCGCGATCCTGATCCGCCCCGGCGAGCCGCCCGAGCAGATCGGCGAGGCGCTGGCGCAGCCGCTGGGCGTCGGCTCGGTCTTCCCGCAGCGCACCGCGGGCTTCCCGGTGGGCGCGGACCTGGTGCTGTACACCGACGGGCTGGTCGAAAGCCGCACCCGTGACCTCACCCTCGGCGTCGAATGGCTGCTGGCGGGTATCCCCGCGCTGCTCACCGCGGCCGACCTCGAAACGGCGTGGGACAAGCTCGTCGACGAACTCACGCGCGGACGGCACGACGACGACATCGCCGTGATCCACGTGCGCCACCGCGGAGAGGACACCCCATGACGGACCCCCTCCCGCCGGGTGCGCCGGCGCCCCCGGCCTCGTTCCACCAGCGCACGGCCGCGATCGCCGAACGGCTGCCGGACCTGCGCGAAGCACTCGCCCGCTGGCTGGCCACGCTGCAGCTGAGTCTCGAACGGCGGGAGGACATCGTCCTCGCCGGCTACGAAGCGATGGCCAACTCGGCCGAGCACGCCTACCCCGCCGGGGAGGCGGGCCCGGTCGACGTCCGGGCCGAAGTGCTGCCCGGGCGGGTGATCGTGACGGTCACCGACTACGGCACCTGGCGGCCGCCGTCCGGCTCGGACGGGCTGCGGGGGCGCGGCCTGCTGCTCATCGACACCCTCGCCGACCAGAGCGCGCAGGTGCACCGCGACGACGGCACCACGGTCACCATGACCTGGCTGACCAGCTGACTCATCGGGACGCGGTGTTCCCACACACATCCGGCGGGGCGATGCCCGGTGAAGTAGGCTCGGCGCGGGCCGCGTGAACCTGGAGTGTGATGAGCGTCGGGGAAGAGGCCGGCCAGCGCGCCGTGTTTCCCGGGACCAGCCGGATGGCCGCCCGGATGCGGGACTTCGACTGGGCTTCGTCCCCGCTGGGCGAGCCGCGGGACTGGCCGGCCAGCTTGACGACGGCGGTCCGGATCTGCCTGACCTCCCGCTTCCCGATGATCGTCTGGTGGGGCCCGGAGCTGCGGTTCCTCTACAACGACGCGTACCTGCCGCTGCTGGGTACCAAGCACCCGGCGCTGGACAAGCCGGGCCCGGAAGTCTGGGGCGAGATCTGGCACATCATCGGGCCGATGCTGGAGAGCGTGATGGTCACCGGCGAGGCGACCTGGTCGGAGGACCTGCTGCTGCCGATGAACCGGCACGGCTACTGGGAAGAGACCTACTGGACGTACTCCTACAGCCCGGTGCACGACGACCGGGGCGCCGTGCGGGCCGTGTTCACCGCGGTCACCGACACGACCGAGCGCGTGATCGGCGAACGCCGGCTGGCGACGCTGCGCGAGCTCGGGGCCCGGGCCGGGGTCGCCCGGACCGTGGACGAGGCCTGCGAGGTGGTCGCCGAGGTGCTGGGCCGGGCCGGCGCCGACGTCCCCTACGCCGCGATCCACCTCCGGGACGGCGATGGCGAGCTCACGCTCGCGGCGGTCACCCCCGGCGGCGAAGGCGCGGGTGACGCGGCCGCCTGGCCGCTGAAGGACGTGCTCGCCGACGGGGTCGCGCGGACGGTGTCGGGCGGGGCGTTCGGTGAGCTGCCGCCGGGCGGCTGGTCCACGCCACCCACCGAGGCGATGGTGCTGCCGCTGCCCGGCGACGCCGGCGACGCGGCCACCGGGGTGATCGTGCTGGCGGCGAGTGCCGGACGCGCGCTCGACGAGTCCTACCGGACGTTCCTCCGGCTGGTCGCCCAGCAGACGACGGCCCTGGTCAACGGCGCGATCGCCTATCAGGTCCAGCAGCAGCGCGCGGAGGAGCTGACCGCGCTGGACGCGGCGAAGACCACGTTCTTCGCCAACATCAGCCACGAGTTCCGGACCCCGCTCACGCTGATCCTGGGCCCCGCCGCCGAGCTGCGGGAGGCGCTGGCGGGCGCCGGCGAGCGGGTGCGGGAAGAGATCGACGTCATCCAGCGCAACGCGCAGCGGCTGGGGCGGCTGGTGAACAACCTGCTCGACTTCTCGCGGATCGAAGCCGGCCGGATGCAGGCCCGCTTCGAACCGGTGGACCTCGGGACGTTCACCGCGGAGCTGGCGAGCGTCTTCCGCGCCGCCGTCGAGCGGGCCGGGCTGGCGTTCGAGGTCGATTGCCGTCCGTCGGACGACCCCGTCCACGTCGACCGCGGGATGTGGGAGAAGGTCGTCTTCAACCTGCTGTCCAACGCGGTCAAGTTCACCTTCGACGGCGCGATCCGGGTGACCGGCACCGTCGAGGCCGGGCACGCCGTGGTCGCCGTGTCCGACACCGGGATCGGGATCGACGCCGCCGAGCTGCCCCGCCTGTTCGAGCGGTTCCACCGGATCCCGTCGGCGCGGGCGCGGTCGAACGAGGGCAGCGGGATCGGCCTGGCGCTGGTGCGCGAGCTCGTCGGCATGCACGGCGGCAGCGTCGCCGTGGAGAGCGCGCCGGGTGCCGGGACGACGTTCCGGGTCCGGTTGCCGCTGGGCACCCGGCACCTGCCTGCCGAGCACGTCGTCGAGGAAGCCACGACCGGCGGGCCGACCGCCGAGTCCGCGGAACCGTACGTGCAGGAAGCCCTGCGCTGGCTGCCGGACGACGACCGGTCCGCCGATCCGGCGCCTCGCGACGAGCAGGCGGGTGCCCGCGTGCTCGTCGCCGACGACAACGCCGACATGCGCGACTACCTCGTCCGGCTGCTGCGCGACGACTACGCGGTGACCGCGGTGCGCGACGGCGTCGAGGCGTTCGCGGCCGCCTGTGCCGAGCCGCCGGAGCTGATCATCAGCGACGTCATGATGCCGCGGCTGGACGGCCTCGGCCTGCTGGCCGAGCTGCGCGGCGACCCGCGCACCGCCGCCGTGCCCGTGCTGCTGCTGTCGGCGCGGGCCGGGCAGGAAGCCGCCGTCGACGGGCTGGCCGCGGGGGCCGACGACTACCTCGTGAAACCGTTCTCGGCGCGGGAACTGCTCGCCCGCGTCCGCACGACCGTCCAGCTGGCGAGGCAGCGGACGCAGCACGCCCGGTGGCGCGCGGCGATGATCGACTCGCTGCAGGAAGGCTTCTTCGTCTGCGACGCCGAAGGGCGCGTCGTCGAGATCAACGCGGCGTTCACCGAGCTGCTGGGCTTCGGCACCGGCGGGCTGCCCTACGCCCCGCCGTTCCCGTGGTGGCCGGACCGGGACGGCGATCCGGCCGCCCACCGCCAGGTCGCCGAGGCGGCCGGTCGCGCGTGGGACGAGCCCGCCGGCAGCCTGGTGCTGCCGATGCGGCACCGGGACGGGCACCGGGTGTGGACCGCGATCGCCTACAGCCGGCTGCACGACGACGAGGGCCGCCGCCGGGTGGTCGGCACGGTCCGGGACGTCACGGCCGAGCGGTACGCCGTGCAGCGCGAAAGCGCGCTCGCCTCGATGAACCAGCGCCTCGCCGTCATCAGCGGCGTCACGGAGGTGCTCCGCGCCGGGCTGGAGCTGCTGCGCGAGCTGTGGGACGCGCAGCGCGTGCTCGCGGTGACCTGGCCGCGGGACGGCGAGCCGGAGCTCGCGTCCACCGATCCCGCCGACCGGCGCTGGGCGGACCTCGCCGCGCCGCTGCGGGCGACCCTCGACCACGTCCGCTCGCTCCCGGCGTTGCACGCGGCCCCGGCCGGCAGCGGCGCGGGCACCACCGTCGACCACCCCGGCGGCCGGCTGACGCTCTGGGTCGACCCCGCGCCGGGCCGCCCGCTCGGCACCGAAGACCGGACGCTGCTGGCGCTGCTGGCCGGGACGCTCGCGCACGCCCTGCGCCGCGCCCACCGCGACGACCGGCAGCGGGAGGTCGCCCTCGCGCTGCAGCGCTCGATCCTGGGCCCGGCCCGGCTGCCCGACGGCTTCGCGGTGCGCTACGAGCCGGCGAACCCGCCCCTGGAAGTCGGCGGCGACTGGTACGACGTCGTCCCGCTGGCCGGCGACCGGATCGGCATCGTCGTCGGCGACTGCGTCGGCCGGGGGCTGGCCGCGGCCGCGGTGATGGGCCAGCTGCGCAGCGCCTGCCGCGCGCTGCTGCTGGAGGCCAGCAGCCCGGCGCACACCCTCGCCGCGCTCGACCGCTTCGCCTGGCGGCTGCCCGGTGCCCTGTGCACCACCGTCTTCTGCGGCATCCTCGACCCGGCCACCGGCGCGCTCACCTACAGCAGCGCCGGGCACCCGCCCGCCACCCTCGTGCACCGCGACGGCACGACGGAGCTGCTGGACGACGGTGGCAGCGTGCCGCTGGCCGTCCGCGTCGCGGCGCCGCGTCCGGAAGGGACGGCGGTCGTGCCGATCGGTTCGCTGCTGGTGCTCTACACCGACGGGCTGGTGGAGCGCCGCCGCGAGTCGCTCGACGAGGGCATGGACCGCGCCACGAAGGTCGCCCACGACACGCGGGACGCGGAGCTCGGCGACCTGGCGGCCGCCCTGATGAACCGGCTCCGCCCGGCCGACGGCTACGAAGACGACGTCGCGCTGCTGCTCTACCGCCGGTCGGTGCCCCCGCTGGACTTCGAATTCCTCGCGCACCCGGACCACCTCGCCTCGACCCGGCGCTGGCTGCGGGCGTGGCTGGACAACGCGGCCCTCGAACCGGATCTCGCCCAGGACGTGCTCGTGGCGGCGGGCGAGGCCTGCGCCAACGCCGTCGAGCACGCCTACCGCGACGGCGCCGGGGCGACCGCGCACCTCACGGCCACGCTCACCGGCGCGCACCTGGTCGTCACGGTGACCGACCGGGGCCACTGGAAGCAGCCGCCGCCGGACAACCACGTGCTGCGCGGGCGCGGCGTGCCGATGATGGAAGCGCTGGCCGACGCGGCCGCCTTCCGGCACGACGCCACCGGGACCACCGTCACGCTGGAATGGAGGATCGGTTCGTGACGACGGCACTCACGCTGGTCAGCGGCCCGGGCGACGACGGCGACCGGGTCCTGACCGTCACGGGTGAGATCGACATGAGCAACGCCGCGGAGTTCGGCGCCGCGCTGGACCGCGAGCTGGCGGCGGGCACCGCCGTCACGGTGGACCTCACCGCGGTGACCTACCTCGACAGCGCCGGCGTCGCGGTGCTGTTCGACCGGGCGGGCGAGCACGACCTGCGGCTGCTCGCGCCGCGGCTGCTCGACCGGGTCCTGCGCGTGTCCGGGCTGAGCCAGGTCGCGAAGGTCATGATCCGCTGAACGGTTGACCGCCGGGACACGGGGTAAGCGGGCCGCAGCGACGGCCGTCGGATGGGTTGTGCTGCTGTCCGTCGCCAGGTGGCCCCGGCGCCCAACCCACGACGTTCAGCAGCGAGCGCCGGGCCGGAGCCACCGCCCCCTTTCGGTCTCCGGTGTTGCGGCGGTGTTGCAAGATGCCCGGCGGACGCGGGTAAGGTTTTGCCGATCCGTTGAAGCAGCAGCGGTTCGGCACTGCCGCAGCCGTCCGGGACGGAGATGACCGAGTGACCGGTGAGCCGATCCTCCCCGAGCACCTCGACGAGCTGACCGCCGCGATGGCGGACCTCACGGGGGCACTGGAGACCGAACCAGCCGAAGCGGAAATCCTCGACGCCGTCTGCGCCGAAGCCGTCCGGGCCATCCCCGGCGCCGACATGGCGAGCATCACGGCCATCCGGGAAGGCGAGCCGACGACGGCGGCCTGCACGGACGAGCGAGCCGTCGAGATCGACCGCATCCAGTACGCGGCGGGCGCGGGTCCCTGCCTGGAGGCCGCGAAGACCGGCGAAATCGTCCGGGTGCCACTGGCCACGGCGGGAGCGGCGTGGCCCGAGTTCACCACCCACGCCCGCCGGCTCGGGGTCGGCAGCTACCTGGCCGCGCCCCTGCGCGTCGACGAACGCCTGTTCGGCGCCCTGAACCTCTTCGGCTACGGCAACCACGGCTTCGAGGAGACGGACTCACGGCTGCTGCAGCTCTACACCACGGTCGTCTCGTTCGGCCTGCGCACCACAAGGCGCTACCACCGCGCCCGTCAGCGAACGGTCGAGCTCGAAGCGGCCATGCGCTCCCGAGCGGTGATCGAGCAGGCCAAGGGCATCTTGATGGCCGTACACCGGATCAGCGCGGACGACGCGATGAAGCGCCTGGTCACGGAGTCGCAGCACACCAACGTGAAGCTGCGGGAAATCGCGACCCGGTTCGTCGAAGACCTGTCCTCGGCGGAGTCGCCTTAGGCCGGTCAGGCGGTGTGACGGTTGGCGACCTGCAGGTGACTACGGTCTGGCCAGTTCACGCCGCCCGACATCGGTCAGGACGTAGTGGCGCTGGGGTTCGGCGGATGAGGGATCGTCCCACCCGTCCGTGACCCAGCCGCGTTCGAGCAGCAGCGTCAGCAACGGGTACAGTCGTCTGCTCTGCACGTTCGCCGCCCGGCGCAGATCGTCACCGTGGAAGCGAGCGTCGGCAGCTCCCGCGAGAAGCACCGCCGCCAGCCTGCGCATTTCCCGGGTCGACCGCATGACCCGATCCTAGACCTCGTCGTCCTGCCCCGGCGGATCCTGTGGCCACGCCGGTGGGTTCGGCGGCCACCGGAACAGGCTCGACCGGGAGCCACCGCCCGGTCGGCTTGGACCGGTCGGCTGCTGCGGTGGGCAGCTCCCCGCCGAGCCATAGGCCACATTCCCTTCCTGGCCTCCGGTGAGGCAGCTCCGCCGGTCGCGGCGACGTGGGCTCTTGGACCTCCGGGGCATGGGCTGCTCCTAGCGCCTCGGGGGCGGAGGCTGGACGGGACCTCGTTGCGGGGCGGGGTTGTCGCGTGTGGGAGAGCTGGGCCTGTCCTTGCCCGGCCCCGGCCTTGTCGGCCCTGGTCCTGCGGGATTGCGCGGCATCGACCGTCCTTCGGTCCGGTGCGCGGGAGATCAACTGGGTGCATCGCGGGTCACCACCTCGAACAAGCCGCCGGTGAACTCACCGGCGGCGGACGTGCCGGTGCGGGGTGCGGACGCGGGCCCGGACGTGCACGGCGCACGCCGGACACGTCCACCCGCGCCGGGGCACCACGACGTGCCGGCTGATGCCGGCACGGTCGTGCTCAAGCGGAAACGGTGCGCGGAGCAGGCACCACGGCAACAGCAGCTCCAAGCGCGGGCGATCCAGTTCGGCGACCCGGTACAGGTGCGCCCGCCGATCAGCATCGAACAGGCGCCACTCCCACCGGAGGTCGATCTCGGTCACCCGCTCACCCCGGCAGCTGAACACCGGGGCGCCGCCCTCATCGTCATTCCTGTCGCGCACCGTCACGTCGTTGACGCTATGGGCGATAATGCCTGGTGGGAGGAGCCCGGAAAGGGGGCCATTCGCAGCAGGTGGCCAGATTCGGGGGCCAGCGCGATGATGGCCACCTGGCAGCGTATGGACGGCGAGGAGTTCAGGTGGAGCAGCAAGGGGTCGGTGCACTGCTCCGAACCCGGCGCAGGGGAACTGGCCGTTCTCAAGCGGATCAGGCCGCGGTGCTCTCCGAGGTTTCGGGCCGGGCCATCACTCGGAACGAGGTATCCCGGTGGGAGTCCGAGCGACGACTGCCGACGCCGTTTTGGCAGAAGTACATCGCCACCAGTTTCGAAATCGAAGTGCAGGAGATACGGCAAGCGGTAACGGCGACTCGCACAGAACAGCGGAGGGCGAAGGCGGGAGAGGCAGTGCAGCGACGCAAGTTCATCGGAGCAATGGCCGCCCTGGCGATTCCGCCGGCCCACACCGAACAATCGACGGCGCGCCGGATCGGGCAATCCGACATAGCCGAGTTACAGCGCCGAACAGCCCGGCTCCGCCGCCTCGACAACATCATGGGTGGCGCTGAAACCTTTCCGGTGTACTCGGCCGAGGTCGATTTCACGCAGCAGCTGCTCCGCGAATCCAGCCACGCGATCGAGATCGGCCAGCAGCTGCGGACGCTCCTGGCCGAGCAACAGCAACAGGCTGGTTGGGCAGCGTTCGACCACGGCCGGCACGCACTCGCGCACCGGCTCTACAGCGACAGCCGGCGGGCCGCCGAGGAAGCCGGTGCGCTCGACCTCGTCGGGAACGCCCTGGCCTACGCCGCCTACCAGCAGACCGCCACCTCGCGGAACGGGACCGCACTGGCCACCGACTCGTACGAGGTCGCGCGGTCGATCGCCACGCCGAAGGTGAACGCCCTGTTGCTTGAGCGGAAGGCCTGGGCACACGCGACGGCCCACGAGCCACAGGAAGCCGACCGGGCGCTGAACCTGGCCCGTGAAGCCCTGCGGGCGCGGGACGACCGGCCGGAGCCGGATTGGGTGTTCTGGGTGAACGATGCCGAGATCGACATCATGGCCGGCCGGTGCTGGACCGAACTACGCCGCCCGCTGCGGGCCGTTCCGGTGCTCGAACAGGTTCTGTCCGGATTCGACGACACACATGCCCGGGACAAGGCGCTGTACCTGTCGTGGCTTGCGACGTCCTACCTGCACGCCCACGAGGTCGAACAGGCCACCGCCACCCTCGCGCGCGCCGCGGACCTGGCCGCCGGAGTGAGCTCGGTACGCCCCGCAATCCGGATCCAGGCCGTAGCTCGCCAGCTGACGCGGTACCGGTCGACGTCAGTGGTCGGCGATCTGCTGTCCCGGCTGGGCGTTTAGCTGTCCGAGCTCGTCGACGCTTCAACCCACCGCAGATACTCGGCCGAGCCGCGGCCGAGTTCGACCGCGGTCACCTCTGGTTTGCTCCACGGGTGCTGCTCGATGATGTGCGCTTCCAGCTCGGCGTAGCGGTCGCCGGTGGTCTTGAACGTCACGTTCCACTCCTCGCCCTCGCCCTGCTCGCCGAGGTGCCAGAAGAACGACGCGACCGGGCCGGTGACCTGCGCGGTGGCCGCCAGCCGCGCGGCCACCGCCGAGCCGGCCAGCTTCGCGCCGGAGTCGCGGTCCGGGGTTGTCGTGGTCACGAGTAGGTGGACAGCCATGACACCACCCTAGGGGCATCGAGACCCCGGTCAGGCGGTGTGACGGGCCGGGAACGGCCAGGTGAGCGTGATGACCGTGCCGCCGTCGGTCGAGCGGAGGTCCAGTCCGTCGACCAGGGCCTGGATCAGGCGCAGCCCGCGGCCGCCGTCTGCGCGCTCGGCGAGCGTCGCCCAGCGGCCCTGGTCGGCGACCGTGACGATCAGCACGTCCTGGTCGATCCGGGCGCGGACGTCGATCAGCCCCGGCCGGCCGTGGTAGGCGTGGTCGAGCACGTTGGCCATCGCTTCCCAGCAGGCCAGCACGACGTCGTCGGCCTGCCGCCCGACCTCGTCACCGGCGCGCCGCCGCAGCCACGACACCAGGTGCCGGCGCAGGCTCGGCAGCGTCCGTGGCGAAATCGTGCCGCGGTACCGCCATCCGTCCGATCCCAGGTCTTCCACGTTCACCTCCTCGGGGGGACTTCCGGGTTGCTACCCACGAGTTCGGATTCTCAATCACCGGTAATGGGCTTTCCTGGCGCCGTTCGGACCTGGTGCGCCCCCGGGCCGTCGTGATCGGATGGGCGGATGATTCGGTCGACGTCGTCCGTGGTGCTGTGCGCGGTGCTGGCCGCGACCCTCCTGCCCGCTGTATCCAACACAGCCCATGCAGCCGCCGCGGCGCCGGGACCGGGCGCCGTCTCGCACTTCGGCCTGGCTCGCAAGGACTGCCTGGGCACCGCGCGGAACACGGCGAGCAAGGCGTGGTTCACCGTGGCGAACGGCGTGCTGTCCGACGTCTACGCGCCGGTGATCGACAACACGAACGTCGAGACACTGCAGTTCGCCGTCACCGACGGACGCAGCTTCACCGACCTGCAGGCGCGGGACATGACCTACACGGTCCGCACGAGCGCGGGCGGGATGGCGTGCGAGGTGACGTCGACCCCGCGCAGCGGCCGGTACCGGCTGGTCACCGAGTACCTGGCCGACCCCGCCCGGACCGGCGTGCTCATCCGCACCCGGCTGGAGCCGCTGCGGGACTCCGGCCGGGACCTGAAGGTGTACGTGCGGTTCGACGCGAGCGTCAACGGCCACGGCGGGGGCGGCCCGGCCAACGGCGGCGGCGACACCGCCACCGTCGACGCGGCGACGTCCGCGCTGGTCAGCGCCGACACCACCACGGTGTCCAGCGCGCCGGCCCGCGACTACGGCACGCCGCTGGCCGCCGCGCTGCGCGCCGACCGCCGGTTCCTGGCCACCGGCAGCGGCTTCGCGGGCACCGCCGGCGACGGGCTGGCCCAGCTCGACCGCGACCACCGGCTCACCGGCACCACGCCGTCAGCGGTGAACGGCAACGTCGTCCAGACCGCGCAGCTGGACCTCCAGCCGCGCCGCCCGGCCGTGCTGGCGCTCGGGTTCGGCGCGGACGCCCGGGCCGCCGTCGCCACGGCCGGCGCGAGCCTGCGCACGCCGTTCGACCAGAGCTACCGCGAGTACGCGCGCCAGTGGCGTGCCTACGACGACGGGCTGATCCCGGTGCGGGGCAGGGATTCCGACGCGTACTACCACTCCGTCAACGTGCTGAAGGCCAGTGAGGACAAGACTTTCCCGGGCGCGGTCGTCGCCTCGCTCGGCAGCCCGTGGGGCCAGGCGGTGTCCGCGGGCGACGCGCCCGGCGGCAAACCGGTCTACTTCGGCTCCTACCGCGAGATCTTCGCCCGTGACCTCTACGAAAGCTTCTCCGGTCTGCTGGCCGCCGGCGATCGCGAGACGGCGCGGGCGAGCGTCCGGTGGCTGTTCACGCGTCAGCAGCAACCGGACGGCCGGTTCCCGCGCAACTCGCTGCTCAACGGCAAGAAGGCGCCCGACTCCGGCGGTGACCAGCTCGACGAGAGCGCGTACCCAATCCTGATGGCGCTGCAGGCCGGGCTCGACCGCGACCGCACGCTCTACACCGAGCACATCCGCGCGGCCGCGGACTTCGTCGTCGCGCACGGGCCGGCCTTCGGCTCGGAGCGCTGGGAAGAGCAGGGCGGCTACTCCCCCTCGACGATCGCCGCGGAGATCGCCGGGCTCGTCGCCGCCGGCGTGATCGCCGACCGCAACGGCGACCCGGCGCGCGCGAACGTCTACCGCGCCACCGCCGACCACTTCCAGCGCAGCGTCAAGGGCTGGACGGTGACGCGGAACGGGCCGTACGGCGGCCGGTACTTCCTGCGGCTGACCAAGAACGGCGACCCGGACTCCGAGTGGTTCTACAACCTGGGCAACGGCTCGGTCGACGCCGACCAGCGGGCGGTCGTCGACGCCGGGTTCCTCGAGCTGACGCGCCTGGGCGTGCTGCCCGCGAACGACCCGGACGTCGCCGCGTCGCTCGCCGTCGTGGACCGCGTGATCAAGCGGGACACCCCGGCCGGGCCGGGCTGGTACCGCTACGGGACGTCGGCGCCGGGCAGCGAGGACGGCTACGGCGACTGCTACGAGCCGGACCCGACGAACTGCGGCCCGACCGGCGCTCCCTGGCCGTCGACGAACAGCGGGTCCGGGCACCTGTGGCCGGTGCTCGCCGGCGAACGCGGCGAGCAGGCCGTGCAGACCGGCGACCGGGCCGGCGCGGCGGCACTGCTGCGCGCGATGCGGGCGCAGACCGGCGGCACGGGCCTGATCCCCGAACAGATCTGGGAAAACCCGGCGCTGCCCGCGTCGCCGTACGGCACGGACCCCAAGACGGCGTCGATCGGCTTCACGCCGGGGCAGTCCGTCGGCTCGGTGGCGCCGCTGAGCTGGGCCCAGGCGCAGTCGGTGCGGCTGGCCAGGGCCCTCGACGACGGACGGCTCCCCGAGCAGCCCGCCGAGGTCCGCTCGCGGTACGTCTCGCACGCGCCGCCCGCGGCGCTGGCGGTGACGCTCGACGCGCCCGCGTCGGTCTCCACGGCGACCGCGGCGGTCACCGGCACCGCACCCGCCGGCAGCCGCGTCGACCTCGCCGTCTCGGCCACCGATGCCGGGACGACGACGGTGCTGTCGACCCGGGCTTCGGCGGCGGGGACGTTCAGCGCGACGGTGCCGACGCCGCTCGGCGCGAACGTCGTCACGGCGGCCGCGACGGGTGCGGGCACCGGGTACGCGCAGAAGACGATCAGCTCGGACTTCGTCACCGGCACCGTGTTGCTGGACACCACGGACCCGGACGGCGACGACAACGGCCCCGGCACGTACACGTACCCGACGGCGGGCGACTTCCACGCGGGTGCGTTCGACCTGCAGCGGTTCCAGGTCATCGATTCCGGCACCAACCTGGTGTTCCGGGCGCAGATCCGCGACCTGTCGCCGACGTTCGGCTCGCCGCTGGGCGCCCAGCTGCTGACGATCTACGGGCACGACCCGGCCGCGACGGCGACGTCGACCGCGGCGCCGTTCCCGAGCCGGGCGTACACGATCGCGCCGCAGGACGCGTGGAGCCGGCGCATCGAGGTCCAGGGCTTCGCCGAGCCGGCGCTCGTCGACGCTTCGGGCGCATCGCTTGCCACGCCGTCCGTGCAGGCTTCGCAGGCCACGCGGTACATCACGGTCAGCGTGGCGAAGGCGGCCTTCGGAACGCCGGGGCCGGGCTGGACGTTCGCCGTGGTGCTCACCGGGCAGGACGGCAATTCCCCCGACCAGGCCCGGCCGTTCACGCCGACGGCGGGCCAGTACACGTTCGGTCTCTGTGCGGCCGGCGGGACGGCACCGGTCTGCACCGCGGATCCGGCGACCGCCCCGAAGGCGTTCGACGTGCTGACGCCGTCCGGAGTGGACCAGAAGGTGGAGCTGGACCCGACCCTCGGGCCGGTCGCGGTGCGCGGCGTGCCCGTGGGCTGATCTGGCAGGCTGGCGTCATGATCGACGAGTTCGCGAAGAACTACCTGCACGGAGACTTGCGCGAAGTCCGCGAAGAGCTGGTCGGGAAACTCGACGGGCTCGGCGAGTACGACGCCCGCCGTCCCCTGACCGCGACCGGCACCAACCTGCTCGGTCTCGTCAAGCACCTGACCTTGAGCGAAGCCCGGTACTTCGGCGACATCTTCGGCCGGCCGTTCCCCGAGCCGATGCCCCGGTGGGACGACCTCGGGGCACGCGGCACGGACATGTGGGCGACCGAACACGAGACGCGCGCCGAAATCATCGACCGGTACCGGCGGGTGTGGGCACACTCCGACGCCACGATCACCGCGCTCGCCGTCGACACCCCGGGCCACGTGCCCTGGTGGCCCCGCCCGGACGTACTGCTGTTCAACGTCCTGGTGCACGTGCTCACCGAGACCAGCCGCCACGCCGGGCACGCCGACGTCCTGCGTGAACAGCTCGACGGCTCGCTCGCCACCGACGGACACCGCGACGCGGAGTTCTGGGCGGCCCGGCACGCGGAGGTCGAGCGGGCCGCCCGCGCCGCCGCCGGCCACTGACGTCCACTATGGACACTGCCGCCGCAGACGTCAGCCCGGCAGGGACGTCGCTGAGCCCCACCGCCCGGACCTTCCCGGCGCGCACGAGGTCGCCGAACGCCGCCACCACCTCTTCGGCCGGGGTGAAGCCGTCCCAGATGTGCAGCCAGTACAGGTCGACGTGGTCGACGCGCAGCCGCCGCAGCGACGCCTCCAGCGAGGCGATCGTGTTCTTGCGCCCGTTGCTGCACCGGCGCGGGTCGGAGCGCGGCGCACCGCCGCTGAAGCCGGGCCCGGAGTCCTTCGTGGCGAGCACGACGTCGTCGCGGCCGACGTCGCGGAGGAATTCGCCGACCAGCTCCTGGAGCGCGGTCCGGGGCAAACCCGCACCGGGTGTTCGAGGGCATCATCGGAGGAACAACCAGGCACACTCCCGGCTCTCGCCGGACGGCCGTCCGGGGTGCGCTAACCTGCCGCTCATGGGATCCGGCCGAGCGGGCCGGCGCGTCGAGGAGTCGATTTCGTGCAACCGAACCTGGGGCCAGGCGAAGACTTCCAGCTCCTGCTCGAACGGCAGGTCCGGGAGATGCAGTCGAAGGCCGCGGCGCTGAACGAGGCACTTTCTTCGGCCGGGGCGACGGTCCGCACCCGCGACGGCTCGGTGACCGTGACGCTCGCCCCGAACGGCGCGCTCACGAACCTCGAGCTCGGGCACCGGGCGTGCGAACTGGGCCCGGCGCGGCTGACCGCGGCGATCATGGGGGCGGTGCGCGACGCGCAGCGGCAGACCGCCCGCGCCGTCGCGGATTCCTTCGCCACCATCAACGGCGACGGCGAGTCGACCGAAATGGTCCGGTCCTTCCTGCCGCCGGACCCGCCGCCGGACGGGGACTTCGCCGCCCCGGACAGCGCCGAGCCCACCCCACCGCCTCCGCCGCCTGCTCCGCCGTCCGCGCCGCGGCGCCGTCCCGCGGCCGCCGAACGTCCCGACGACGAATCGAACCCCTGGTGACCGGCGGCGGCTTCCGCGTCTCTTCGGAGCCGCTGGTGAACTTCGGCAAGCACCTGGACGAGCTGCAGAAGAACCTGCAGAGCACCGCGGACCTGGTCGGCGGCATGGTGTGCGACCCGGGCATGTTCGGGATCAACCCGGCGTGCCAGCTGATGGCCGCCGGCGCGAGCACCTGGACCGACAAGGCGCACCACCAGTTCGGCGAGTACGCCAAGACCGTCGGCGAGCTCGCCGACAAGGTCGCCGAGGCGGCGAAGCGCTACCAGTCGGGCGAGGAAGACGCCGTGAACTCGATCGTGAGGTTCGAATAGTGGGCGACGACTACCAGAGCAAGGACGTCAGCCTCCACGGTTCGGAACTGTTCAACGACGACAACCGGTCGGCCGGAGCGGGCTTCTTCGAGGCGGCGACCGGTCTGGACAAGGCCGTCAAGGAGAACGACCAGGTCGCCATCGGCATCGGCTCGGCGGGCATGGCGCTGGAGACCATCGGTCTCGTGCTGGACCCGATCGGCAGCCTGCTGACGGCCGGGATCGGCTGGCTCATCGAGCACATCACGATCCTGCGGTGGCCGCTGGACATCCTGATGGGCGACCCGATCGGCATCGCGGCGGCCAGCGAAGCGCTGACGGCGGAGAAGAAGAAGCTGGAGCAGTGGTCGGCCGACCACCAGCAGGCGCTCGACACGCTGCTGAAGGAGTGGAGCGGGCAGGCCGCGGACCAGTTCAAGAAGGACATGGACGCGGTCACCGAGCAGCTGGCCTCCCTCGGCGGCTACCTCGACCAGGCCGGCAAGAACATGAAGATCGCCGGCGGTATCGTCGGCGCGTTCCGCGGCATCCTCCGCGACCTGATCGCGATGCTGCTGGCGACGATCATCAAGGGCGCCCTGATCGCAGCGGCACTGGCCCCGGTGAGTTTCGGGGCGTCGATCGCCATCTTCATCGGCACGACGATCGGCATGGTGGCGACGGCACTGGGCAAGATCGGCGCCAAGCTGGCCCAGCTGGCCAAGAAGCTGGGCGACCTGCTGCAGGCGCTGACGAAGATGGGCAAAGCGGGCGACGACCTGGCGGCGGCCAAGCCCCCGGCGAGCAGCCTGACCCCGACGCCCACGCCGAAGCCGGACACCACGCCGGCGCCGGCGCCGAAGCCGGAACCCAAGCCCGACACCACCCCCTCCTCGGCGACCCCGGACCCCAAGCCCGAGCCCAAACCGGACACCACGCCCGAGCCCAAGCCCGAGCCGAAACCGGAACCGGCACCCTCGGCCACCCCGGACCCCAAACCCGACACCACGCCCGAGCCCAAGCCCGAGCCGAAACCGGAACCGGCACCCTCGTCCTCCTCGGCCACCCCGGAACCGAAACCCGAACCCAAACCCAAACCGGACACCACGCCCGAGCCGAAACCGGAACCCAAGCCCGACACGACCCCTTCCTCGGCAACTCCGGAGCCCAAGCCCGAGCCCAAACCGGACACCACACCGGAACCCAAGCCCGACACCACACCCGAGCCGAAGCCGGACACCACGCAGTCCACTCCGGACCCGGCCCCCAAGCCGCACAAGCCGTTCACCGACCAGATGACCGACGCCATCAAGACCAAACTGTCCCAAATGGACGGTGTAACGCCCGAGATCATGCAGAAGTTCGACAAGATCAGCAACTTCTCCGTGCACGAGCTCGGCAAGCTGTTCGGCAAGGAAGGCGCGGAAAAGTTCGAGTCGGCCGTCAAGGTCATGACCGACCCGTGGTTCGGCAAGTCGGGTCTGGCCGGCAAGACCGTCGTCGACATGATCAAGGGCGTGCCCGCCAGCGTCGGCAACGTCACCGGCGGAGACGACGACTCCTAGCCCTGCAAAAGAACTAGCCGAGCGGCTCCACGCCGGTCAGCGCCACGCTTTCGGCCCACAGCCGCGCGGCGGCCGCGTCGTCGGTCAGGTTGGCCCACCGGCGCTCGAGCCGCGGGCGGCCGCGCAGGCCGAACACGCGCGGGCCCCACAGCTGACCGCCCTCGACGTCCGGGCCGAGGATCACGCGCACCGCGGGCCGTGCCCCGGCGTCCTTGCCGTGCAACACCACCCGGGCCGGGAGCCCGCGCAGCCACGCGCCGGCCGTGCGGGTGTGCACCGGCGGCCGTGACGGCGTCAGCGAGTCGAGCGCGCCACCGGGGTGGGCGAGGACGCTGACCCGCCGTGAGCCCGCCGCCCGCAGCCGCCGGTCGAGTTCGAGCGCGAACAGCATCTGGGCCAGCTTGGACCGCTCGTAGGCACGTTTCGGCCGGTAGTCGCGCTCGCTCTGCAGGTCGGCGAAGTCGAGGCTGGCCGACTTCGCCGCGAAGCTGCCCGTGGTGACGATCCGCGCGGCCGGCGTCAGCACCGGCAGCAGCCGCGCGACCAGCACGAAGTGGCCGAGGTGGTTGGTGCCGAACATCAGCTCGTGCCCGTCCGGCGTTTCCCGCCGCGGCGGCGCGTCGAGCGCGACACCGGCGTTGCACAGGACGGCGTCCAGCTCCCCCACGTCCGGGTCGAGCGAGCCGAGGTCGGCCAGGTCCAGCCGCACGTGCCCCACCTTCGCCCCGGCGATCCGCGAGCGAATCGACTGGATGGCGGCCTGCGCCTTGACCGGGTCGCGGCTGCCGATCACGACCTCCGCGCCCCGCGCGGCCAGCTGCTCGGCGGCGAAGTACCCGATTCCCGCGTTGCCCCCGGTCACCAGTACCCGCACCGCCGCCCTCCCCGCGTGCCAAACTGTCCGCCGTGGACAACGCTACCGACGAACGGGCTCGGGCGGGTTACCGGCGGTCGGCCGGGTCACCCCGCGGGGAGGCCCGGCGCCGGGAGCTGCTGGCGAAGATCACCGACGACGTTGCCGAGAACGGGCTCGTCGACTTCTCGCTGCGACGCGCCGCGCGCGCGGCCGGGACGACGCACAAGGTGCTGCTCTACCACTTCGAAGGCACCGAGGACCTGCTGCGGCAGGTGGTCTTCGCGCTGCGCGAACGGCGGATCGGCAACGCGCTGGCGGCTGTCGCGACGGAGTCGCCGACGCTCACGGGCGTCGTCCGGGCGGCCTGGGCCAGCCTCCGCGACGAGGAAACGCAGCTGCGCCGCGTCCTCGACCAGGCGATGGGCCTGGCGATGTACGACCCGGGCCGGTACGCCGCGCTCGGCCGGGGCGCGTCCCAGCAGTACCTGCCGACGCTGGTGTCGTTCTGCCCGCCGCACTGGCCGGAGCAGCGCAAGCTCGAGGTCGCCGAAATGATCCTTGCCACGCTGCGCGGTTTTCTCGTGGACCTGCTGACCAGCCCGGACGGCGACGGCGCGGAGGCCGGGGTCGCGGCGTTGCTGCGGGCGGTCGAGCGGGAGGAAGCGGCGCCCTGATCCTCGACAGTTTGCGAACCACGTGGTTCACTTCTGTTCGGGGACTTCACCGGGGAGGCATGAATGCAGATCGAGCTGTCCGCGGGCACTGTCGAGTACACCGACACGGGCGGGGAAGGTCCTGCCGTCGTCTTCGTCCACGGCCTCCTGATGGACGGTTCGCTCTGGGACGGCCCGGTAGCCGGCCTGGACGGCCGTCGCTGCGTCGTCCCGACCCTGCCGCTGGGCGCGCACCGGCACCCGATGCGGGACGACGCCGATCTGTCGCTGCCCGGCCTCGCCCGGCTGCTCGCGGAGTTCCTCGAGCGGCTCGATCTGCGGGACGTCACCCTGGTCGGCGTCGACACCGGGGGCGCGCTGGTGCAGCTGCTCATGGCGGACGGCGCGCCGCGGATCGGCCGCGTGGTGCTCGCGTCGTGCGACGCGTTCGACAACTTCCCGCCCGGCCTCACGGGCAAAGCGCTGTTCCTGACCGGGAAACTCCCACCGCGCCTGTTCGGGGCGTTCATGCAGCAGCTGCGGCTGCGAGCGATGCGCCGGCTCCCGTTCACGTTCGGCTGGCTGACGAAGCGCGGGGACGCGGCCACCGCCCGCTGGCTCCGGCCGCTGCTGAGCCAGGCCGGCATCCGCCGCGACACGATTCACGTCCTGCGGGCGGCCGCCGCCGCACCGGGCATCCTGCTGGAAGCGGCCGAGCGGCTGCCGGCCTTCGACCGGCCGGCACTGGTCATCTGGGCCACCGAGGACCGCGTGATGCCCCTCGATCACGGCCGGCGGCTGGCTGCCCTGCTGCCCAAGGGAAAGCTTGCCGAGGTGGCCGACAGCTACACGCTGCTGCCACTCGACCAGCCGGCGGAGTTCGCCCGGCTGGTCCGGGAGTTCACAGCCGGCTGAGGCCGTGGAGGATGCGCTTCATCAGGTCCATGTTCGGCCGGTTGCCGTTGCCCCGCTTCGCGGTGTGCACGGCAACGAGACCGCGGTCGGCGAGGTCGGAGAGCAGAACCCGCGCTACCCCGAGCGGCAGCCGCCGCCGAGCAGCCACCTCGGCCACCGACTGCGAAGTAGTGCACAGCACGCAAATTTCCGACTCTTCCGCCGTACTCCCCCGCGTCATGGCCCGCCCGCGCGCAGTGGTCGAGACGAGCGTCTCGACGGGAAGATCCCGCGTCGGTCGCGTCCGGCCATGGGTCCGGAAGTACGGGCGGACGAGTCCCGCAGCCCCTCCGTCGTCGAGCGCGGTCCCCCAGTGCACAGCCAGCTCCTCACGGCGATTAATCCTTGTAGGCGATTATTCCACACCGTGATCGACTCTCCCGCAATCGACCGAACAGGCTAACGGAAGGTAAACTGCAGGTCAGTGCGACACCGTTGAACGACACCACCCTGAGGGAGGAAGGTCATCCCCCCGGATTATCAGAGTCTGACAACTCCACCGGCTTCGAACCCGCCGGACACGGGCCAGCCGCCGACGCCACCAGCCGACGGTGAACTCGTACCGGACCTCGGCGACGCCCGCGCGGAGGCAGGTCAGAGCCGGATGGGCTTCTTGTTCCTGAACTATCCAGGCGGTCAGTGGGCCTGGGGACGTTCTTGGGCACACCGCCTCTGACCTGCTCTCTTGCGCCTGTTGGGTCCGGTCGCGTCCGGGCCTGTCTGGACGTCTGACGGCCTGTAGACGGCCTGGCTTTCTGCCGCCGCTGTGTCTGTCTGGCCTGGTGGCAGCCCTCCCCCGTCTTCCTCGTCCCCGCTGCTGTTACCTGACTTGGCTCAAATTAGTGCGCACCGCGGTCGTGGATGCGGGTGAGGGCATCGCGGAGGTCGTCGGGTAGCGGGTCGACGGCGGTGAGGGTGTGCTCGCCGGCCTGGATGTTGATGGCGCGGTAGCGGCGGGTGGTGCGCACGAACTTCTTGATCGACCAGCCGGTGGTCTGCTCGATCCACCTGCTGACGGCCAGGGCGGCGAACACGACCGTCAGGTGCGCGTCGATCGACTCGCGCTTGTGGTGGTAGATCGGCCGCGCACGTAGGTCGTGTTTAGACATTCGGAACGACTTCTCGATGTGGAACAGTCGGTGGTAGGCGTCGATCACGAACTCGGCGGTGACGTCCGGGAGGTTGGTGACGTAGCCTTTGAGGCCGGCAAGGGCGCGTGCCTTGGCTTCCAGGGTCCGGTTGACACTCTTGGTGGCGCCGGTGAGCTGGATGAACCGGTTGCGTTTGACCGCGGTCTTGCCGGCGACGGCCTGCTCGGCCTTGGCGACCTGTTCGTCGATGCCGTGCAGGGTGCGCCGAGCCCGGTCCGCCCGGTACTGGTAGTAGATGATCTGGTCGCGGCGCTGGTCCTTGGGGCCGGCAGGCCAGGGCTGGGTGAAGATGTGCCCGTCGGGGATCTGCTCATCCGGGTGCTCGTGGCGCCACGCCTGGACCACGTACGGCACGTCGGGTATCCGCGCGCCGAGGATGAACGACAACCCCGCGGCCTCGATGGCCTGCTGGTTGGCCGCAGAGATCATGCCCGCGTCGGCCACGACCGTGACATCAGCCAGCTGGTGGGCATCCATGAACGCACGGATGGTCGGCAGCATCGTAGTGGTCTCGCCCCGGTTGCCCTCGGCGTTCTTTGGAGAACCCGGGCTCACGGACCCCGTCCCCGGCATCGGTCTCGAAGTACAATGTGGACACATCGTAGAGAACCAGTGACGCCGGCCCCAGATCAGCGGTGCGGGCGCACGCCGCGGCCAACTTCTGCCGCCAGATCCGTGCCAGCACCAGTAATCGGAACACCTCGTCACCACCAGCGGCCTCCTCGAACCCCAACAGCTGGTAGGCGTGGCCGAGCGCGTCCCACAGGTACCCCATCCGCGACGACGTGATCGCAAGCGGCCCACCACCAGCACCACTGCCGGCCTGCAACGCCGCGAAGTCCGGGCCAAAGTCGAGCTCGGGCTGCCCCACAGCCAGACGCTGCCTCGCCACCGCCTTGAGCGCCTCCAACGCCGCATCGTCATGCGCCGAGCCGATGTGCTCGATGTCCCGCGACCCGCGACGCGAGGAGTGCACGATCTGCACCGCCCTGGCCCCCGACGCCGTCTTCACCGTGCGCACATACGCCACGAGAGACAGCCTAGAACCGGCCGCTTAGTGCGCAGATTTTCGCCGTTCACACGACGAAACCGCAGCTCAACAGCCAGCACCCTACCCAAGATCAGCGATCTTGAGCCAAAGTCAGGTAAGGTGACGGAATGGTCATGCGGGTGGCGGTTCCCGTGCTGCCGTGCCGAGATGTGCAGGCAGCGCGGTCGTACTTCACGGACGCGCTCGGATTCGACACCATATTCACCTGGGAGACCCCACCTAGCTACGCGGCCGTGATCCGCGACACCGCCGAGTTCCACCTGTACGCCGAAAGCAGTGTCGGCCCGGCCAGGGTGACGGTTGTCGTCGACGACGTCGATTCCTGCCACGACGAGCTGCGCGCCCGCGGCGCCGACATCGTCGAGCCACCGGCTGACCGGCCCTACGGGATGCGCGACTTCAACGTACGGACACCCGATGGGCACTTGTTGATCTTTAGCCAGCCGCTTACCGAGTACGGGTGACCATCAGCGGACCAGCCGGAAGAATGACCGGACCTCGTCGACGAACAACGCCGGCTGCTCGAACGCCGCGAAGTGGCCGCCCTTGCCGGGCTCGTTCCAGTACCGGATGTTCGGGAACCGGCGCTCCGCCCACCGCCGAGACGGGCGCTGCAGCTCCTTGGGGAAGACCGAACAGCCGGTGGGTACGGTCACCGGCGCGCCGGCCGACCCGGAGATCCATTCGTTGACCTGCCGGAGGCTTTCCCAGTACAGCCGGGCGGATGAGGCACCGGTGCCGGGCAACCAGTAGAGCATCAGGTTGTCGAGCAGCTCATCCCGGGTAATAACCCGATGCAGGTCGCCACCGGAGTCGGTCCACGACCAGAACTTCTCGACGATCCAGGCGCAGAGGGCGGCCGGCGAGTCGACCAGCCCGTAGCCGACCGTCTGCGGCCGGGTCGACTGCTGCGCCGAGTATCCGGAGCCCATTCGTCCGCCTCCCGCAGTGTCGCGAGCGCCGCCCGCTCGGCACCGGTGAGGTCGTCCAACGTGGCCGGATCGGGCGGTGCGAGCGGCGGCATGAGATGGATGCCGGCGACCCGATCGGGTTGCCGTTGACCGATGCTCGTGGCGATGCTGGTGCCCCAGTCGCTGCCCTGGGCGCCGAACCGCCGGTAGCCGAGCCGGGCCATCAGCTCGCACCACGCGTCGGATATCCGCTCGATCCCCCACCCCGGCGCGGCCGGCTTGTCGCTGAAGCCGTAACCGGGAAGCGATGGGCAGACCCCTAGAACCGGCCGCTTAGTGCGCAGATTTTCGCCGTTCAATCGACTCGGCGACGTCTGTGGGCGTATGGGGACGAGTGGATCAACCAGCTCGCGGCGGCGCGCGTACGCGGCCGACCCTCCGGCGGGCCGCCCGGCGACCGGCGGCCGAAGCGGAGCGGCAGGCCGTCCGTGTCGCATGAGGGCAGGCCCGCCGCACGGGTGGTGACGTGCGCGCCGCCGACGGCGGCGCGCCTTGATCCCATAGAGCCAAATTCGGCAAACACCCATCGAAGGTCTAGATATGCCACTAGAACTGGATTCTCAACACTGGGGCGATTTCTGGTTAGCAGATGCCCCTGAACGTCGCCTCCCAGGAGTATTGGACCTCTCGACAGGAAGACCCACGGTCACGATCCGCGGGCAACTCACGCCCTGGGTTCCCGCAAGGGAAGAATCTTTTACTATTCACGGCGAACTAACCGTCGGAGGACTACGCAAGGTTACAATACTGGATGCTTTCACTAAATCGCGCCGGACAAACGGTATTCATCACCCGCACTCCACTGATGGGATGCTTAATGGAACACATGAAATTAGTGGAGCGTGGACAATCAGAGGTTGCCATGTGAGTCCGGGCGACGTAATCGAGTATGCGTCAATTCAATTCACACACTTAGATAGATGGGTTGACGATGACGGATTAACGGATTTGACCAACCACAGCGAAGAGCCATTGATACTTGAGTATCGTCAACCCGCCTCGAAGTCTGTCGATATCCTAGAGGGGCGCGGCACAGTCAAGACCGAATTCCAATCTCCAATTCTGCCACTAGTAGGCAGGGAGATACATATGAAGCATCGAGCATGGTTAAGCTTCACTGACCTCAAGGTAGATTCACTTAGCATCCTACTTGAGTCCATCATACTTCCAACACTGTCCCTTATGACAATAATGGTTGGCAGAAAGTGTGAATTAACAGAGCTTGATGTTTCCTTCAAACCCCACGGGAAGCGATCCAGTGTTCACCATCCCACCATCAAGCCAGATGCAGAGCAGCCTGAGATCGATCCAGGCTTTGAATTTCTACTCCTGTCAGACATAGGAATCGAAAGCGTGGCGAATTGGATTGCAAAGGCGGCAGATTTCGCACCAATTCCAAACATTATCTACTCAACATTCGGGACGAATGACGATCAGGCCATCGAAAGTTTAGTTCTTCAGCTTGCAGCTTGCGCCGAAGGATTCGACCGGAGGAAATACGGCGACAAAAAGGTCATCCCCCGGAGTCGAGTCAGGCGAGCCCGGAGCATTGCCGTCAAGTCCATCGAAGACGAGCTTGGCAACGAGATTGCCAATAGGGCCAGAGAGGCGCTCGGGCAATTCGATCGGAGCACCTTTCCGGAAAGACTCAATAGACTTATCAGACTAACAGAAGGAGCCCTACCAGGAATCACAGGGCGAGAAGCCGAGTGGATTCAACGTGTTAAAAACGCAAGGAACGGCTACGCTCACATGCTCGACGGAGTCGGCGAGGAATGGGAAGTGAGCTACGCGTTGTTCCACTCGCTAAGATGGATGCAAATGGACTATAAGCAACTTAGACAAATCAGTAGTCGCTTGGCACCAACGATATATCCGTAGCCGCCCACAACCTGAATCACGTGAAGAATGGAGGGTCACCAACATTCATCGCGTGAGATAACCTCAGCTGAATGGATGGATGGATTCGCAGACTCGCCAGGTCTTCCAGGGAAACCCACAGCACTTCTTTGCTTTCATCACTAACAGCTTCAGTGCCACCTAAGTAGCGAGCTCGAAAGCAGATGGAGAACTCCTGGCGAACTTCCCCGTCGTCGTATGCGATAACGTGTTTGGGATCTGAATACAAGCCGATTACCCCAGTAACCTCACACTCGATACCTGTTTCTTCGCGGACCTCCCGGATCGCCGCTTGAGATAGAGTCTCACCTAGTTCCAGCTGACCCCCCGGGATGGAGTACAGGTCGTTGTCCGTGCGCCTGATCATTAGAACGCGGTCATCGCCATCCTGTATGAATGCCGACACCGCCACAGCGATGCTGTTTGCCTTAGGGGCGTTAGGGTCGTTGTAGTAGTCGACTCGGGTCATGCTGCCTCCTAGAAGGTGGCGGGCTTGGCGAGGTTCCAGACTGATTCGAAGCTCTCCGAGTACGTCTCGAAGAGGTCCCCGGCGGAAAGCCGCCTGAGATGGAGTGACGGGGCATGTGCCCCCTGGAACCCATACACGTGCGTATTGATGATCATCTCGTCGTCGAACCGGAAGATCGAGTTGTAGAGCGTCGTGTTGTGGAATCGCATCTCGATGCCTTCCACACCGATCAACGGTCGGTAGAACGCAAGGGCGTTGCGGATACGCGCCGGAAGCGTCCCGTCTCCGAGCTGCTCCTCCTCGCCGCGTAGCGCGACGCTGTCCCCCTCCGGGTCACCGAACGCCAGTCGGATCTTCGCGCCGGCCGCAGCCTTGGCCATCAGGTCCTTGATGAAGCGCGGCCGCTCGACCAGGAACAGCGCGGCGTGCACCAGTACCTCAACGGTCTCCGACGCCTCCTTGATCAGCCGGTCCCACAGCTCGACCGGGATGGCGTTGCGGTGAGGAAACACCCGCACGACCTCGGCGGCCGCCGTCTCGGCCTTGCGCTCCGGTGCGACCGAGTCCGGCCACAGG
Organism: Amycolatopsis sp. lyj-346; assembly: GCF_046548975.1. Lineage (NCBI taxonomy): Bacteria > Bacillati > Actinomycetota > Actinomycetes > Pseudonocardiales > Pseudonocardiaceae > Amycolatopsis > Amycolatopsis sp. lyj-346. The sequence continues at coordinate 113,498 of NZ_JAJPWT010000006.1, read as the reverse complement.
TACGTCTCTGACTCGCGCGCCATCGCCGCGAGCTTGTGCCGATGCTTCGGGTACGGCAGGCGCCCCTTGGTGATCCAGCGTTCAACGGTCTTCTGGTCGACGCCGACGGCCTTGGCGACCTGTTCCAAGGTCAGGCCGTTGCGCAGCAGCGCGTCACGCAGGCGTTCGTTCGGCATCAGCACCCCTTGGGACTTTTAGGGACGTCTTCGACCGTACCAGGGACGTCCCGAGATGTCCCGCCACGTGGTGATCATGTCCCGCCTTTGCCGGAGATTGGAGGGCAGATTGCCGGGGTCCGCCCGGCGGCGAAGAGAGGAAGGCAGGCATGACGACTCGAAGCGTGTCGCGTGGCGGGGGAACACGGGCACTCGACCGGCTTGCGGCGTAGGCGCGACCGGCATGCGTGACACGGTCCAGATCCACGTCACGGCAGACCTCCCCATCCGGGTCCGGGCGCTCACATACGCGAACCGGGCAGAGATCCGGTTCGGCAAGGCGTTCCCGGTGGTCCTGCTCGTGGATTCGGACGCCATTGCGGTGCTGAGCAAGGAACTCGAAGAGGTGCGAGCCGCACTGAACTCGACGGCACGAGTCGACGACCAGACGCCGGAAGTCACTGACTGAGAAGCAATATCCAGGGAGCTAACAAGATGGCTATCGCCAAGGGTTTCAGGTTCGAAATTACGTTTGACCAGGCGTTCCCTCAGGGGCTCTCGCTCCTGGTGACCCTCGTAGTGATCGGACTGGTGCAGCTCGTCTGGTGGCGGCTGGACGCGGTGAGCTATGACCAGTGGTGCGGCCGGTGGCTGCGCTCGTGGTGGCTGCGCTGGGCGCTCTACGGCCGCAAGCTGGCCGGCTGGCTGACCGCCTGCGGCCTGGTGGTCCGGGACGCGTCGGTGCCGGTCGATGTCACGGTGTCCCTGGTCGGTCGTCGACGGGGCCGGAACACGGTCGCCCGCAGTCAGGACCGCTCGGTCGCGGTGCCTGCGCTGCTGTCGGTCCGGTCCGGGGCCTCGTGGGACGAGGTCCGGGTGCGGCTGGTGCCGGGGCAGAAGCCGGAGGACTTCGACGACGGTGCCCGCGCGCTGGCGGTCGCCCGGAAGGTCACCCGCTGCCAGATCCGGGAACTCGAGCCCGACGTCGTGTCGATCGACTTCATGCGCCGAGACCTGCTGGCCTCCCCGGTCGCGTGCCTGCCGGTGCCGGACCTCGTCGCGGTGGACGGCACCGGGGTGGACTTGCGGGCGGTGTTCGCCGGGTCGACCGAGTACGGCAAGCCCTGGCAGCTCCCGCTCGTCGGTACCGGCGCTCACACCCTGGTTGCCGGGGCCACCGGGTCGGGCAAGAACTCGGTGATGTGGTGCCCGCTGGTCGCGGCGGCCTCGGCGATCCGGGCAGGTCTGGTGCGGGTGTCCGGGATCGATCCGAAGGCCATGGAGCTGTCCTACGGGCGCGGGATCTTCGCCCGCTACGGCCAGAGCGGGCAGGAAGCGGTCCAGGTCCTTGACGCGCTCCTGGACGAGCTGGACAAGCGCAAGTGCGAGTTCGCCGGGCACACCCGGCAGGTCCCGATCTCCACCGACTACCCGGTGGAGCTGCTGGAGTTCGACGAGATCGGCGCGCTGACCAAGTACACCGACCGCAAGACCCGCGACGCCATCGTGGAGAAGGTCGCGATCCTGACCACCCAAGGCCGGGCGCTCGGCTTCACGGTCCGGGGCTACGTGCAGGAGCCGACGAAGGACACGGTGCCGGTGCGGGAGCTGCTGCCCCGGCGGATCGCGATGCGGCTGACCTCGAAGACGCAGGTCCCGATGGTCCTCGGCGACGGCGCGTACGAGCGTGGCGCGTGGGCCAACCGCATCCCGGAATCGGCGGCCGGTGTCGGCTACGTCTGGGGCGAAGGCATCCGCGAACCGCTGCGTGTGCGGGCCGGATGGGTGCCCGATCACACGATCAAGCAACTGGAGCACTACGTCACCAACGGCGGCGCCCAGGTGATCAGCCTGTCCGATCGACGCACGGGCGAAAGAAGGTCGGCATGACCACCATCAGCGAAGACCTGCAGGCCCCGGCGGTGCCGGCCACCCCGATCGAGCGAATCCGCGGTGCTCTCTCCGCCGACGTCGTCAAGGCCACGGCGGAGAAGCACGGAGTGTGTACCCGGCCGTTCACGATGGAGGTCGGCGACACCGAAACCGGCGAGGTCCGCTACGTCCCCGTCCCGTGCGGCTCCACCGTGGAGTCGGTGTGCTTGCCGTGCGCGCGGAAGGCGAAAGCGTTGCGGCAGGCCCAGTGCCGCGAGGGATGGCACCTGACCGAAGAGCCGGCGATCCCCCGGGAGAAGCCCTCGGAGACCCAAACCGAGCTGCTGACCTACCGGGCCGACCTGGCCGACCTGGCCGCGCACTACCGCGACGTGATGGCGGCCGGGAACGAGGCAGAGGCCGAAGAGCTCCGGGCAGAGGTCGCGAGTGTGGACGCGGAGCTGCGGGCCTCGGGCATGACCGGTCGCCTGCCCACTCTCGACGTCCCGGAACGCAAGGCGGTGAAGCGGTCGACCAAGCGGCGCCAGGACGCACCGAACCTGCCCCGGCGCAAGGTCGCAAAGACGACGGTCGGGAAAGAGTTCGCGGGCAAGTTCCGGCCGTCGATGTTCGTCACGCTGACCTGCGACACCTACGGGCGTGTCCGGTCAGATGGGTCTCCGGTCGACCCGGCGTCGTATGACTATCGGCGGGCGGCTCGGGATGCGGTGCACTTCGCGGCGCTGGTGGATCGGTGGTGGCAGAACCTCCGCCGGGTCGTCGGCTGGGACGTGCAGTACTTCGCCACGGTCGAACCCCAGCGGCGGGCGGCCCCGCATCTGCACACGGCGTTGCGGGGCGCGATCTCGCACGAGACCATCCGGCTCGTCACCGATGCGACCTACCACCAGGTGTGGTGGCCTGCTCATGACGAACTGGTCTACACGGACCGGAACCCGTTGTGGGATCCCGATTCCCGTTCCTTTGTGGATCCGAAGACCCGGGAGCCGTTGACGGCGTGGGATGACGCGGTGGCTGCCGTGGAGGAACCGGCTCATGTCGTGCGTTCGGCACGCAGGTGCACTCGAAGGGCATCCTCGGCGGGACGGAGGAGGCCGGGCGGCACATCGGCTACCTGACCAAGTACCTGACGAAGTCGACCGGTGAGGTCGTCGATGCGGACACGGCCGGCCAGCGGGATCACCACGACATGCTTCATGCCCACCTGGCCGTGACGCCGTGCTCGCCGCGCTGCGCGGTGTGGCTGCTGTATGGCATCAACCCGAAGGGGGCGAACGGGAAGACGGTGCCAGGGCACTGCAAAGGCCGGGCGCATCGCCGGACAACCCTCGGGCTACCGGGGCGACGAGTCCTCGTGTCGCGCAAGTGGTCCGGCAAGACGGTGGCCGACCACAAGGCCGACCGCCGGGGGTTCGTGCTCTCGGCGTTGGCGGCGGTCGGGATCAGCAAGCCGGAACCGGCCCCGGATCGGTTCGTATGGCGCAAAGTCGAGCCCGGCGACACCCACTGCCCGCCACGGGACCAACTGGTCATGCGTGCCATCTCGGAGCGGATCACGTGGAAGGCCGAGTACGACCTAGCGCTACTCGCGGCCGGACCACCGGGCGAAGTTACTTCGGCAACTCCATCTCTGGCGGCCTGCGGGGGCAGACATGAGTGCACGGATCAAGGTGGTGAGCATCGAGGGCCTGTGGACGCCTGAGGACTTGGCCACCTTCCTCGGGATACCCGAGAAGACCCCTGCGGGACTGGCGTTTCAAGAGCTACGGCCCGGCGTGGATTCGGATGGGCAAACACGTCCGGTACGCCCCCGAAACGGTACGAGCTTGGATCGACCAGCTCAGCCATGACGGCGCCGCATAGGAGGTCCCGGCTACGACACCCCATGCCCGATCAACCTCGGGCATGGGGTTAAGCCGCATCAAAACCCAACCAGGATAGGAGAAAGCGATGAAAGGACACGTGCAAGATCGATGGTGGCGGCAGAAGAAAGACGAGACGGGTAAGCCGGTCTTCAACGCCAAGGGGCACCCTGTCCGAGAGAAGACCGAACTGTTCGGCAAGGGCGACCGGTACAAGGTCCGGTACTACGACCCCGAGGGCAACGAACGGAGCAAGTCCTTTCCGGACAAGCAACTCACGAAGGCCAAGACCTTCCTGACCAAGATGCAACACGACGTGCTCGCCGGTGAGTACATCTCGGCTGAGTCCGGCGAAGAGAAGTTCCGTGACTACACGGCCCAGTGGTGCAAGGGCCAGTCCGCCGACGCAGGCACCCGGCAAACGGTGAGCAACCACCTCAAGACCGGGATCTTCCCGTTCCTCGGGGACAAGCCGCTCAAGGTGGCTGCGAAGACCGACACCATTCGGGACTGGCTCGACTGGTTGGAACGGCCGAAAAACGAAGGCGGACGCGGCCTGATGGCATCCACCCGCGCGGTACTCTTCGACACCGTGTCCGCCATCCTCCAGGCGGCCTACGACGACAAGAAGATCCGGGCGAACCCGTGCCGGGCGAAGAGCGTCAAGCGGCCCAAGCCCGTCCAGCGGAAGGTCATCCCGTGGCCGGACAGCCGGGTCCGCGCGGTGCGGCTCGCCCTGCCCGCCGAGTACACCGTCACGGTGCCGCTCGGAGCCGGGCTCGGGTTGCGGCAGATGGAGATCTTCGGGTTCAGCCCGGACGACATCGACCGGGACGAGATGATCGTCAACGTTCAGCGTCAGATCCGGTGGATCGGCACTCAGCCGGTGTTCTCACCGCCCAAGGGTGGCAAGACCCGCGTGGTGCCGCTCGGGCAAGGCATGCTCGACGACATCGACGACTACATGGCCACCTTCGAGCCCGTCACGCTGACGCTCCCCTGGCTCGAACCGGGCGGCAGGCCGGAGACGGTGCGCGTCCTGATCGGCCGGGTCATCAAGCGCAGCGCCTACGCCGGGCAGCCGATCGGGAACGTGATCAAGGGGTCGAACTTCGCGTACCACGCCTGGCGTCCGGCCTTCGCGCGTGCGGGGCTCGACTATGTCGAACGCCGGGACGGGATGCACGCCATGAGGCACTTCTTCGCCTCCACGATGCTTGCCAACGGCGTGTCGATCAAGGAAGTCGCCGAGTACCTCGGTCACCACGACCCGGGATACACGCTCCGGATCTACACCCACCTCGTCCCGTCGAGCCACAAGCGGGCTCGGGCGGCCACCAACCGCGTGTTCAAGCCCCGCCGGCCGCAGCAGACGGCCCAGGATTCCGTGACGGCCTGACGACGGCCTGGCGGGGCCAAACGCAACAAAACAGCAGGTCAGAGGCGTATAGGTTTCTTGTTCATGAACTCCTCGATCCCCAGCACGCCCAGCTCCCGCCCGATTCCCGACCGCTTGATCCCGCCGAACGGCAAGTCCGCCTCCGAGCCACCCGACTTGTTGACGTACACCATCCCCGCCTCTATCCCCCGGGCCACGCGAGCCGCGCGGGCGCGATCCGCCGAGAACACGCTCGCGCCCAACCCGAACGGCGTGTCGTTGGCCAATTTCACCGCCGCGTCCTCCGTCTCCGCCCGGAACAGCAGCGCCACCGGGCCGAAGATCTCCTCGTAGTACGCCGCCATCTGCGGGGTTACCTCCGTCAGGACCGTTGCCTCCACATACGCGCCCGGGCCCGGGATTCGGTGGCCGCCCGCGCGCAACGTCGCCCCTTGGCTTACTGCTGTCGCTATCTGGCCCGCCACCTCGTCCGCGGCCGCCGCCGAGGCCAGCGGGGGCAGCGTTGTCGATGGATCTGCCGGGTTGCCCGGGACGTAGTACTCCGTCACCCGCTTGGCGAACCGGTCGGTGAACTCCTCGTACAGCTCGCCCAGCACGATGATGCGCTTGGGCGCGTTGCACGACTGGCCGCAGTTGCGCATCCGGGCGGTCGCGACGGTCTTCACCGTTTCGTCCAGGTCGTCGGTGTCCAGCACGATCAGCGGGTCGGAGCCACCGAGCTCCAGGACGCACTTCTTGAGGTTCCGCCCGGCTTCGGCCGCCACCGAGATGCCCGCCTGCTCGCTGCCCGTGAGCGACACGCCGGCCAGCCGCGGGTCCGCGAGCATCCACGGCACCTGACGGCTCGATGCGAACACGTTCACGTACGCGTCCGAAGGCACGCCGGCGTCCCGCAGCACGGACTCGATGGCCACCGCCGAACGCGGGCAGATCGACGCGTGCTTGAGCAGGATCGTGTTGCCCAGCACCAGGTTCGGCGCGACGAACCGGGCCACCTGGTAGCACGGGAAGTTCCACGGCATCACGCCCAGCAGCGCCCCGATCGGCTCCTTCGTCAGCACCGCCTCGCCGCCGCGGATCGCCAGGGGCTCGTCCGCCAGCAGTTCCGGGCCGCGCTCGCCGTAGTACCGGAAGATGTCGACGACGACGCCGACTTCGCCGCGGCCTTCGCCGATCCGCTTCCCCATCTCCAGGGTCATGATCGCGGCGAGTTCCTCCGCGCGCCCGGCGAACAGCTCCGCCGCCCGCAGCACGATCGCGGCGCGCTCGGCGACCGGCCGGGACCGCCAGGCCGCGTACCCGCGGTGGACCCGGTCGATCGCGACGCGGACCTCGTCGTCGGCCGCGTTCGGGATCTCGTCGACCAGCTCACCCGTCGCCGGATTGGTGACTGTATACAAAGCGGCCTCCTTCACCAGGCTACTGGATACTGTATACACTATGTGAACCGAAAGCGGCACCCGCGCGGCGGTACCCTTCGCGCCTTGATCGACTATCGTTCCCCCATGACGCTGGAACTCACCGGCGGACCCGACTTCGCCGCGCAGGCACCGAAAAAAGCCCGCTGGACCCGGCAGTACACCGCCGTCGCGGTCACCTTTGGCTGTCCCGCCCGGCCATCGGAACGCACGCCGCGCGTCTGGAGCGGACGTGGTCTCGGCCTGCCGGAGACCGAACTCGAGGGATTCGCCGCGCAGCTGCGGCGCGTCATGAAGCACGAGGCCTACTGGATCGCGCGGGATCGCCACGTCGGTGACCCGGCGGTCTGGTCACCGGGCCGCTACGACGACGAAGACGGCTTCGTCTACTTCGCCGGCCCCTGCACGCACGGCGACCCGTGGCCCGGTTACCGGCCGGCGCGGACGTTCACCATCGCGCTCCCTCGCGTCCGCGGCCTGCGGATCCGGGTGGCGGCGTACCTGGCTGAACAAAACGGGTGAAACCGGCCGAAGCGGGCGCAGTGGCCGCGGTCGTGAGCGGGATACCGTCGACCGCGCATGCGCTGATCACCGGCCGTGACGTCCTGGCGGCCACCAAAGCGGCCGGCACCCTGCTGCCGGGACGGCGCAACCGGCCCGGCGTCGCCGCCGGGCTGATCGCGCACGTCGTCGTCTCCGCCGCGTGGACCGGCGTGCTCGCCGCGATCGCGCGTCACCACCGGCTCGGGGCCGGCGGCGGTGCGCTCGCGGGACTGGCCATCGCGGCACTGGACCTCGGGATCGCGGCCCGCGCGTACCCCGCCGTGCGGGCGTTGCCGCGCGGGCCGCAGATCCTGGATCACCTGGTGTTCGGCGCCGTCACGGGCGCGCTCCTGGACCGTCCACAAGCGACGGATCAGCGCACGACCTCGACGACGTCACCGGGCCTCAGCGAGTTGTAGAACTTCACCGCGGCAGCGCGCGAAAGGTGCACGCACCCGTGGGACTTGGCCTTCAGGCTGCCCTGGTGGAAGGCGACCCCGGTGGTGGTGAAGAACACCGAGTACGGCATCGGCCCGTTGTACTGCTTGCTGTAGTGGTCGATGTCCTTCCACTGCACGTGGAACTTCCCGAGCGGGGTCGGGTACTTCGCCATCCCCACGGTGATCGGGACGCCGCCGTAGGTGACGTTCCCGGCGCCGTCGGTCAGCCACGCGGTATTCGAACTGCGCTGGACGCAGGCCTTCGCTTCGGCACTGCACGGCGTGGACGCCGCTTCGGCCGTTCCCGCGAACGCCACGGTCCCCGCCATCGCGGCGACCCCGCCCAGAAGTGCGATCATCCTCCGGTTCATCGTGTGCCTCCCGTTGTCGTTCGGCTACCCGATGAGAGTGCCCAGCCGGGCGATCTTCGAACCCGGAGAACCCGAGAACCTGGAGAACCCGGGAATCAGTTCTGCGGCTGCGAAAGCCCGAGGAACTCGGCCTGCTCGCGGTCGTAGCGGCGGGTCAGGCCGTTGCCGTAGCGGTCCCACCAGTTCTGCGTGTGCCCGCCCTGGGTGGTCGTCGTCCCGCCGTAGATCTGGCGGTCGTATTCGACGCGGGCGTCGCGGAACTCCTGCTGGAACTGCTCCGGCGTCAGCCCCTGGACGTGCTGGATGGTCGCGTCGCTGAGCGTGCGCGAACTGCGCACGATGTCCTCGCCCGCCATGTGGTTGAGGATCGCGCGCACGCCGCCGGCACCGCGCATGTGCGCGCCGGACATGATCGCGGCCTGGGTGCCGGGATCGGTGAAGTTGAGCGCCCCGGCCGTGCGCGCGTTCGCGGTCATCAGGTCGGTGACGACCGCGCGTTCTTCGGCGCTGCCGATCCCGTACTGCTCGCGTGCGGCGATGATCCGGTCGTAGCCGTTGTGCATGTTCTGCCGGAAGCCGTAGGCCTCGGGCACGCCGCCCTGCTCCCCCGTCGCGCCTTCGGACCGCATGATCGAGTCGACGACGCGGGGATCCAGCTGCGGCGGCGCGGCGGCCGCGGCGGCGCCACCCCCGCCCTGACCGCCGCCGCCGTAGGCCTGGGCGACGTCGGTGTCGGCGGCGCGGTAACCGTCCGCGGCCGTCTGGACGTTCTGGTTCACGTTCACGAGGAGGCTGAGGAGCTTCTGCAGGGCGCTGCCCAGCGTCGAGTGCAACGCGGTGTTCGCGGCGGCGACGCCGCTGCCGATCCCGGCGAACGACAACGCGTCCAGCACCAGGCCTTCCAGATCGCGGGTGGCGGACAGGAAGGACGACCCGACGTCCTCGACCGCCCTCACGACCGTTCCCATTTCCGCCGTTTCGGCGCGGTAGGCCCCGGCACTCATGGTCTGCTCCCTCCGGACACCGGCTGTGCGCGTCGAGAATTCCCCACCCCGCCCGCCGGGCCCACGGCCGAATTACCCACTGGTCGCGGCAGGACTGCCCACACCGGCGCTAAGGTCGGGAGATGAGCAAACCCGACGGCGACCCGAACGTGGTCGAGGGCGAGATCGTCGACGACACCCCCACCGGCGCACTGGCGATCCCGTCGCCGCCGCTGCCGGACCCGGACTACAGCGAGGGCGGGGTCCCCAGCTTCGACTTCGTCCGCGACAAGATCGAGAACCGGTACACCACGTCGCTCGGCTCGGTCGACGTCGCCGGTCTCGGCACCGAGGACACCGCCGAGACCCTCGACAAGAAGATCGCCGACCGCGACCAGGCCGCCAAGGACAGGCTGGCCGAGATCCGCCGCTCGATGCGCGGCGAGTGAGCCCGCACCTTCACGTCCGACGCGCGGAGCTCGTCCCGCAATCCGGTGCCCCGCTGCCGCGGAGGAAGTGCGCGGCCGCGTAGCCGGCGCGGCCGCCGGCGGTGCCGCGCAGCCACCGGTCGTCGCCGGACGCGGGCGTTCCGTGCGTCCAGCACTCCGCCTCGAACGTGCCACCCTCCGCGATCCAGCCGACCCGCCGGCACGTCGCGGCCGCGCAGGAACGGACGTTGAGGCCGTTCCTGCCCGTTCCCGCCACGACGTACGGCGCCGGCGTGGTGCGCGCGAGCAGGTCACCGGCGGGGTCCGCGGGCGGTGCGCCGGATGAGCCGTCCGGGCCCGGGATCAGGCCGCCGAGCAGCAGGAAGAGCAGGACGGCCGCAAAGGCGGTGGCGGCCAGCACCCGGACGAGCACACCCGGTCTCAGCACGACGAACATGGCGGTTCCTTCCCCTCGGCGCCGTCCGCCGGGCCGGGTCGGTCCCCTGTCGTCGTCCTGGTGCGTCCTCACTGTCTTGGGGTTCCGGCCCTGGCACGGCTTGCCCTGCAAGTGTCACTCCGGGACATCCCGCTTTGCAATTCCCACGGAGGAATCCCAAGGCGAAACACCCGTTCGGCGCAGCAGGTCGTTGACCAGCCAAAATCCGTCAAGAGCCGCATCAAAGGGGTGGCTTCCCACTCCGAGAGAGCCGGAGGGAGTATGTTCGCGGCGCGGTGGGAAACCCACGAGCCGGGTCCCACCGTGAACGGCCCCACCGTGAGAACGAAGGTCCCATGGCCCCGACGCAAGGTCCGATCGTGCCCCGCCGCCGGATCGCGGACACGCTCAAGACCCTGCGGGACGAATCCGGCCGCACCCTCGAAGAAGTGGCCGACGCGCTGCTGATCTCGACGTCGAAGCTGTCCCGGCTCGAGAACGCCCAGGGCAGCCCGCAGGCCAGGGACGTCCGCGACCTGATCCGCTTCTACGGCATCGAGAACACGCAGCTGGCCGAGCGGCTGATGCGCTGGGTGAAGGCGTCCGGGCGGCAGGGCTGGTGGACCGACTACTCGCAGACCACGGCGACCCCCGGGCTCGACGCCCACCTCGCATACGAGTCCGAAGCGACCGTGGCCCGGATCTACACGATCCCGCTGCTGCCGGTGCTGCTGCAGACCCCCGACTACGCGCGGGCCCAGTACTCGACGCACGAGCCGTGGTGGTCGGCCGAAGAGGTCGAACGCCTTGTCGACCTGCGGGAACACCGCAAGCACGTCCTCGCCGGGCGCGAGGACATGGAGCCGCTGCGGCTGATCGCGGTGACCCACGAGGCCGCACTGCGGCAGCTCGTCGGCTCCCGCGAGATCATGCACGCGCAGCTGGACCACCTGGTCGAGCGGTCGACCGCGCCGAACATCGAACTGCGCGTTTTCCCCTTCGCCCATCCGCCGCTGTTCTCGATGAGCTGCATGTACGCCTACTTCGAGTTCGCGAACGAGCTCGACCGCGACATCGTGCACATCGAAACCCACGCCGGGTTCCGGCACATCGAGACCGCCAAGACGGTCGAGCAGTACCGCGGCTACCACGACGCCCTCGTGGCCGCCTCCCTCGAACCCGGCGAGAGCCGCGCTCTGATCCGCGAGATCCAGTCCGCGCAGTTCGGCTGATCCCCCTTCCCTTCACGTTGGGACCCACGCATGGCTTTCGACTTTCCCCTTCCCGCAGGCGAAGAACTCCGGCTGCACCGGAAGCGGTTAGACACCGACGGCTACCTCGTCGTGTCCGACGACGAGCTCGGCCTGCCCGGCGCGCGCCTGCGCGAGCACCTCCTGCGCACGTACTTCACCCCGGGCGTCCTGCGCTGCTACCCCGGCGACGTCCCCGCCGACCGGGAGCGGGCCCGGGACGTCGTCGAGTACGCGTGGCACGGCAACGACCTGACGCTGGACGAGCACCCCGAGATCGCCATCGAGGACCGCGGCGGCCGCCCCGGGCGGCGCGAATACGTCCGCACACCCGTGGCGGGCGACCCGCTGTTCGCCTCCTGGATCCGCGCCGCGCTCGGCCTGCTCCCGGAACACCGTCGTCGCCCGCGGGGGACGTTCGGGGTCAACATCTTCCGGACGTTCACCAACGTCGTGACGCGCCCGCACGCCGACGGCGAGGAGTTCGTCTTCGTCTACGTCGTCGACCGCGACGGCACCGGCGCCGAGACGACGCTGTTCCGCCCCGGCGCCCCGGACACCGCGGTCCACCGGCAGCGGCTGGAGCCGGGGCAGCTCATCGTGTTCGAGGACGCCCGCTTCCTGCACACCGCCAGCCCGCTCATCGCCCCGCCCGGCGGCCGCGCGCGCCGTGACGCCCTCGTGTGCACGGTCGACCACCCGCAGACCTACGGGCTCGGCTGACGCTCAGCAGAGCAGCCAGCGCACCTCGACCGGCTGGTAGGCGACGATCGTCGCCAGCCGATCGGGGAACACCCGCACCAGCTCGTCGAGCCCGGTGCGGCGGACCACCCGTTCGACCCCCGTGCCCGGCGAGGCGACCAGGCACCCCGGCAGGCCCCGGTCCCGGCAGCGCTCGATCGCCTCGAGCAGGCCGCGGACCCCGCGCTCGGAGAGGAAGTCCAGCCGGCCGAGGTCGATCACCAGCAGCCGGGGCCACGGCAGTTCGCACAGGGCGGTCTCGAGCACCGACACCCTGCGCAGCACCGTCGTGATGCCCGGCTCGCCACGCATCTCGACGACCAGCACGCCGCCGGAGCCTTCCGAGGCGATGTCGTCGTTGCGCATCGCGCCTCCCGGGAGTCATCCCGTCCCGGGACCATCGTCCCACGTCACGTCAGGCTTCCGTAATACCCGCATGGAATCATCGGGGGTCCGGGGCAGTTGTAACGGGCGGTAGCACCGCACGAGGAGAAGGAGTGACGCCGTGACCACGTCAACCGAAAGGGCCGTCCTGGCCGGCGGCTGCTTCTGGGGCATGCAGGAGCTGTTCCGCCGTCAGCCCGGGGTGATCTCGACCCGGGTCGGTTACAGCGGCGGCGACGTCCCGAACGCCACGTACCGCAACCACGGCACGCACGCCGAGGCCATCGAGGTGATCTACGACCCCGCGCAGACGACGTTCCGCGACCTGCTCGAGTTCTTCTTCCAGGTGCACGACCCCACGACGAAGGACCGCCAGGGCAACGACATCGGCCTGAGCTACCGCTCGGCGATCTTCTTCGAGAACGACGAGCAGAAGCGGGTCGCCGAGGACACGATCGCCGACGTCGACGCGTCGGGGCTGTGGCCGGGCAAGGTCGTCACCGAGGTCAGCCCGGTGGGTGACTTCTGGGAGGCCGAGCCGGAGCACCAGGACTACCTGCAGCGCATCCCGAACGGGTACACGTGCCACTTCGTGCGCCCGGGCTGGAAGCTCCCGAAGCGTGAGAGGACCGCCTGACACTCGGCCCCCCGAGAGAGCAGTGAAGACCGGCCGAGCGACGGTGATCCGCATCGAGTCCTCAGTGGACAGCGGACCCCGTTCTCGGCCCGGCAGTCACCGGGCCGGTTCGCCCTGTCGACCGGCTCGGCCACCGGCACGACCGGCGGCTGCTCCGGCCAGAAGTTCGCCAACGGCGGCTTCGAGTCGGGCAGCACCAGCTGGACCACCGAAGAGCTGCGCGCGACCCAGGCGCCGCTGAAGAAGCTGACCGAGCGCTACTGCGTCGTGTTCCAGTCGCTGCGGACGCCGCCGGAGTTCGCCGTCACGCTCTCGGCGAACTGAATCGGCTCAGGGAGAAACCCGGAGGACAAACCGGGCGGCGTGCCCTAGCTTGTCGGGGTCACCTGAAGGGGGAGCCGACATGTCCCAGCCGGAACCGGACCCGGCCGTCCGGGTACGCGGGCTCGTGAAGACCTACGGTTCGACGCGCGCGCTCGACGGCGTCGACCTCGACATCCCGGCCGGGCAGGTGCTCGGCCTGCTCGGCCCGAACGGCGCCGGGAAGACCACCACCGTGCGCATCCTGACCACGCTGCTGCGCCCGGACTCGGGCGAGGCGCACGTGGCCGGGTACGACGTGCTGGCCGAGCCGGACGAGGTGCGGCAGCGGATCGGGCTGTCCGGGCAGTACGCGGCGGTCGACGAGAATCTGACCGGGTTCGAGAACCTGTACATGGTCGGGCGGCTCTACGGCCGGAAGAAGGCCGCGGCCCGCTCGCGCGCCCGGGAGCTGCTCACGCGGTTCCGGCTCGAGGAGGCCGCCGACCGGCCGGCGAAGGGCTACTCCGGCGGCATGCGCCGCCGGCTCGACCTGGCCGGTGCGCTGGTCGCCGAGCCGACCGTCGTCGTGCTGGACGAGCCGACCACCGGCCTCGACCCGGGCGGGCGCCTCGACACGTGGGAGGTCATCAAGGAACTCGTGGCCGACGGCACGACCGTGCTGCTGACCACCCAGTACCTCGAAGAGGCCGACCAGCTCGCCGACTCGATCGTGGTGATCGACCACGGCCGGGTGATCGCGCGCGGCACGGCGGACGAGCTGAAGGCGCAGATCGGCGGCGAGCGCCTGGAGCTGGTCGTCGCCTCGGCCGCGGACCTGCCGGTCACCCTGGACGTGCTGCGCGAGGTCGGCACCGGCGAGCCGTCCGGCGACGACCACACGCGGCGAGCCGAGATCCTCGTCGACACCGGGCCGAAGGCGCTGATCGAGGCCCTGCGGCGGCTCGACGCCCACGGCATCACGGTCCAGGACGTCGGCCTGCACCGGCCGACGCTGGACGACGTCTTCCTGTCCCTGACCGGCCACGGCGCCGAGTCCACCGAGGAGGTGGCGAAGTGAACGCGCTCGCGAAGGGCATCTCCGACGGCGGCATCGTCACGTGGCGCAACCTGATGAACGTCCGCCGCAACCCCGACTGGCTGATGGCGGCCACCCTCCAGCCGATCATGTTCGTCCTGCTGTTCGCCTACGTCTTCGGCAACGCGATCGGCGGCGAAGCGGGCGGCGCGGCGTACCGCGAGTTCCTGATCGCCGGGATCTTCGCCCAGACGGTGGCGTTCAACTCGGCGTTCACGGTCATCGGCTTCGCCAACGACCTGCAGAAGGGCATCATCGACCGGTTCCGGTCGCTGCCGATGTCCCGCATCGCGGTGGTGCTCGGCCGCACGACGTCGGACCTGGTGGTCAGCGTGGTGGCGCTGGTCGTGATGTCGGCGTGCGGCCTGCTGGTCGGCTGGCGCATCCGCGGCAGCTTCTGGGACGCGCTGCTCGGTTACCTGGTGATGCTGATGTTCGCGTGGGCCCTGTCCTGGGTCGGCGCGCTGATCGGCCTGGCGGCGCGCAGCGTCGAGGTCGCGCAGAGCGCCGGGCTGATCTGGATGTTCCCGCTGAGCTTCATCTCCTCGGCGTTCGTCCCGACGGACACGCTCCCGGCGTTCCTCAAGGCGATCGCGGACTGGAACCCGTTCACGGCGGTGATCAACGCGACGAGGGACCTGTTCGGCAACCGCTTCGGCGCCCCGCCGACGGGCTGGCCGGCGGAGAACGCCGCGCTGTACGCCATCCTGTGCTGCGTGGCGATCATCGCGATCTTCGCCCCGCTGGCGACGGCCCGCTACCGCCGGGTGGCGAGCAAGTAGGACAGTCCGAAGAGGACTGACAACTCAGTCCTCTTCGGACAGCTCCACGACCGGGATCACCCGTTTGGCCTGCCGGGCCTTCGCCTGGTGGTCCGCCAGGAACGGGTAGTGCTTCTCCAGCTCCGTCCACGTCCGCACGTAGTCGGCCCCGAGCAGGGGCAGCGCCTCCGCGTCGAACGACCGGCCGTCCACCTCCACCCGGACCCGCGCGTCGGCCTCCAGGTTCAGGTACCAGTCCGGGTGCCGGGGCGCGCCGACGTTGGACGCCACCACCAGCCACCGGGACCCGTCGCGGTGGACCATCATCGGGGTCGTGTGGGGCTCCCCGGACGTCCGGCCCGTCGTCGTCAGCAGTGCCAGGCGCTCACGGTGCATGCCCTCGACCTCGCCGCCGGCGCGGAACTGTTCGATCACCCGGCGGTTGGTTTCCCGGATGTCCACCACGGTCACCGGTCGTAGTACCGGGTCGGCGGGTCCTGCTGGGTCCACTGCTGCCGGGTCGGTGGCGGCGCGGCGCTCTGCTGGGTGCGGCGCCGGTGCAGCGTGCGGGCGCTGGCCGCCATGCTGTTCACCACCGCGGCGATGACCAGCCCGATGACGAGGTTGATGACGGCCGTGGCGATCTTCGCGCTCGGGGTGACCGTCAAGGTCAGCGGCAGCACCACGGCGATCAGCGTGACCAGCACCATGATCCAGCCGAAGAACTGCGACGGCGCCGGCGTCGCCACGCTCAGCAGGTGCATCAGCCCGGTGGCGAGCAGGGCCACCGCGGCGGCGACCAGCGCGTACGTCGTGGTGCTCGCGTTGCCCCAGACGCCTTCGCCTTTTGGGGCGAGCACTTCGACCTCGAAGATCCCGCGTGCGATCAGCAGCCCGACGACCGCGAGCAGGGCCGCGACCACCGCCGTCGCCACGCCGCCCGCCCACAGGCGGCGCGCGTCGATCCCCGGGCGGACGTCCTGGGGCTGGTTCCCGTAGTAGTCGGACATCAGAGCCTTCCTGGGTCGGCTGCGCCTCTTCCCCCGATTGTCCCCCGTTTCGGCCCCGGCCGCGATTTGCGCTGGAGTGCACTCCAGCTCGTAGCGTCGGAGCCATGACCAACGCACACCACAAGATCGGCTCGGGCTTCGGCGCCACCACCACGGCCGCCGAAGCCGTCGCAGGCGTCGACCTCACCGGGAAGCTCGCCGTCGTCACCGGCGGGTACTCCGGGATCGGCCTCGAAACCACCCGTGCGCTGACCGCCGCCGGCGCCCACGTCGTCGTCCCGGCCCGCCGCCGCGAAGTCGCCGGGGAAGCGCTCGCCGGCCTCGGCGACGTCGAGGTCGACGAGCTGGACCTGGGCGACCTCGAGAGCGTCCGCGCCTTCGCCGGGCGCTTCCTGGCGACCGGGCGGCGGATCGACCTCCTCATCGCCAACGCCGGCGTCATGGCCTGCCCCGAGACCCGCGTCGGACCGGGCTGGGAGGCCCAGTTCGCCACCAACCACCTCGGCCACTTCGCGCTGGCCAACCGGCTGTGGCCGGCGGTCGCCGACGGCGCCCGCGTGGTTTCGCTGTCCTCGCGCGGCCACCACTACTCGCCGATCCGCTGGGACGACGTCCACTTCGAGAACGGCTACGAGAAGTGGCAGGCGTACGGCCAGGCCAAAACGGCGAACGTGCTTTTCGCCGTCCGGCTCGACGAGCTGGGTGCCGAAAAGGGCGTCCACGCGTTCGCGCTGCACCCCGGCGGCATCATGACGCCGCTGCAGCGGCACCTGCCGCGGACGGAAATGATCGAACGCGGCTGGATCGACGAGGCGGGGAACCACCTGGTGGAGTTCAAGACCCCCGAGCAGGGCGCGGCCACGACGGTGTGGGCCGCGACCTCGCCGCAGCTGGCCGGGCTCGGCGGGCTGTACCTGGAGGACTGCGACGTCGCCGAGCTCGCGCCCGAGGACTCCGTGGGCCTCTCGGCCGCCGGTGTCCGCCGGTACGCCGTCGACCGCGCGGAGGCCGCGCGTCTGTGGACGTTGTCGGCCCAGCTCACCGGCGTGGACGCGTTCGCGCGGGACTGATCGCGACCTGGGTGTCACGTCGGCGGGCCGCCGGACGATACTTTCTTCGTGATCTTCCGACGTTTGCCGGGCACGGGGCCGGGGTACCTGGCGCCCGTGGCCGACGATGCCGGGAGAACGGGGCGCCCGCCGACGGGCGACGGGGCGGAGGTCACGCGCGGCCGTTACGCGCTCGGTGAATTCACCATCACCCCGCGCCGCACCCTCGACGACGAGCGGCCGCCGGGGCTGCTGGGCGGACGCTACGAGGTCGGCAGGCTGATCGGCAGCGGCGGCACGGCCCGCGTCTACCGCGCCTTCGACGTCCGGCTGAGCCGCGAGGTCGCCGTCAAGATCTACGACCGTGACGCGGTCGCGCTCGACCAGCGGCGCCGGCTGCGCGAGATGACGATCCAGGGCAGCATCAGCCATCCGGGCGTGGTGGCGCTGCTGGACAGCGGCACCGAGCACGGCCGGACGTACCTGGTGATGCAGCTCGTCGAGGGCGAGAACCTCGCGGAGCGCCTGCTGGGCGGCCCGATGCCGGCGGCGGACGTGACCGCGCTGGCCGACGGGCTCGCCGAGGCGCTGGCCCACGTCCACGCGCGGCGGATCGTGCACCGCGACCTGAAGCCGGCCAACGTGTTCCTGTCCGCGGACGGTCCGCTGATCGGCGACTTCGGCATCGCACACGCCCTCGACGCCACCCACATCACGGGCACCGGCCTGATCCCGGGCACGGCGGCGTACCTGGCGCCGGAGCAGGTGTCGGGCGAACCGGCGGGCCCACCGGCGGACGTGTACGCGCTGGGCTTGATCCTGCTGGAATGCCTGACGGGACAACGGGAGTACCCGGGCACCATGGTCGAGGCGGCCATGGCCCGGCTGACCAGACCACCACGGATCCCGGAGGACACGCCGGCGACGTTGGCGTACGCGCTGCGCCGGATGACGCAACGCGAACCCGCCGACCGGCCGACGGCCGCGAAGGTCCTGGACATGCTGCACGCACCACCGCCGACGCAGCCGTGGAGCAGGACCCAGCGCAGCCCGCGGTGGCGCCGCCGCCCGGCACGGGCCCACGATTCGACATCGGTTGCGGGCGCGGCGCAGCACGGCCCGGCTCGAAGCGCGCCGGACCCCGCCGGTGCGAGTGCTGCCCACCACGAGGTGGCCGCGGGCCCTTGCGCGGCAGGAGGCGACCAAGCCGCCGGCCCGCTCGCCGCAGCCGCGGCCCGCGATGCGGCCCCCGGCCCCGCGCACCGCGGCGAGGCCGCCGCCGATGCCCCGACGCACCTCCACGACGTCGCAGCCGTTGCTTCTCCCCCGGCCGCCAACCCGCGGCGACGGCAGCTGGCCGCCGCGGCCGGGCTGACCGCCGCCGCCGTTGCCGTCGTGTCGGCCGTGCTGCTGACCGAACAGGAAGCCGGGAGCGGCACGCCCGCCCAGCCGCCCGCCGCGCACTCGCCGGCCGCCACCTCCAGCCCTTCGTCCGCCGGGCCCTCCGCCGAGTCCGGGACCCGCGCCCCGCGCCCCGGCCCTGGTGGCTCCGGCTCGCAGCCGGGCACCGACGAAGCGGCTTCGCTGGAACCCGCCGCCGTGACCGAGGCGGCCCCGTCCTCGAACGGGCAGCCGTCGAAACCGGACAAGACCGCGAAGCCCGATCCGCCCGGCAAGACCAAGGGCAAGGGACCCGGCCGCGACTCCTGAGCGGGACTTCCGGCGCGCGAATCCGGGCCGAAAGGCCCTGGTGCGGAAAACCTTCCAGAATGGCCGGTAATTCAATTTCACGAATTGAGACTCAAACCAATAACGACCGGTAACCGGAGCGGGCGCAGGCCGATACACACCACGTGCAGGCTGCGTCGTTGCGCGCCGGCACGGCCGCCGGGAATCCGTCCCCGCCGGTTCGACGACATTTCCGGAGGTCTGGATGAGTGTCCACGCTGCCCTCGCACGGCCGTTTTTCCGCACATCGCGTGGCCGGCACGCCAAGCTCCGCCCCACGTGGCCGCGGGTGACCGGCCGGGCAGTGTTCCTGATCTTCGCGCTGTTCTGCGCCGTCGCCGTCGCCGGTTTCGGCCGCCCGCCCGTGCTGCTGGTGGTGCCCGCCGCCGCGTTCGTCCTGCTCGTGGCGAGCATCGCGAAATTGCGGACCGCGGCCCGGAAGATCGACACCATCTTCGCCGAAGAGCTGCCGGAAACGGAATACTCGGGCCCATGGAGTTCTTCTGCTACCACCGCGACCGCCCCGGCTCGTCGGCACTGAGGCAAGGAACACTGGAGGCGCACTGGACCTACATGGACCGGTACGCGGCCGGCATGATCGCCCGCGGCCCGACCCTGGACGGCGACGGCACCCCCACCGGCAGTGTGCACGTCCTCGACCTGCCGGACCCGGCCGCCGCCCGGGCGTTCGCCTTCGACGAGCCCACCTACCAGGCCGGCGGGTACCGGGACGTCCTGCTGCGCCGGTGGCGCAACAGCCTCGGAACCACCATGTGGGACTCCCCCGGCGAGCCGTCCGGCTACCTGGTCCTCGGCCTCGGTGAAGGCCCGCCCGCCGACGTCGAACCCCCGGACGGGCACGATCTCATCGGCTACGGACCGCTGCTCTCCGACGACGGCGCCACCTGGCTCGGCACCGCCGCGCTGACGAGGGCGGCGAACCCGGACGCGGCACGCACCGTCCTGACCCGGGATCGGTACGCCGCCGTCGAAGTGCACCGCTGGCGGTTCGGTGGGCGGGTCAGCGCAGGTCCAGCCACATGATGCGGAGCCCGACGTCGCCCGCGTCGGGGTGGCGGAACGCGCCCGGGGCCGTGCCGAGGGTCACGAACCCCAGGCTCTCGTACAGGCCGATCGCGGCCGTGTTCACCTCGACGACCGCGTTGAACTGGATCGCCGCGAACCCGCTCCGCCGGGCCCAGCCGATGAGGTCCGTGGTCAGGGCCCGCCCCACGCCCGCGCCGCGTGCTTCCTCCGCGACCATCAAGCTGCCGGAAGCGACGTGGCTGCCGGGCCCCGGGCGGTTGGCGTACATGTTCGCGGTGCCCGTCACCCGGTCGCCGTCGAGCGCGACGACCACCCGGGCGGGCGGGTCGCGCAGCCACATCTGCCGCGCGTCGCGCTCGGTCATCGCCGGGTCGTAGGGGAACGTCCGCTGCTCGGTGACGACGTCGTGGATGATCGGCCAGATCGCGGGCCAGTCGCCGGCGCGGGCTTCGCGGATCATCCGTTCCGCACCTTCGCCACCGCGGTGCAGAGTTCCGGGACGACGGTCTCGATGTCGTCCCGCAGCACGAAAGCGGCGTCCTCGTCGTACGGCGTCGGGTCGCGGTTGACGACGACCAGTGTCGCGCCGGCCCGCACGGCGACCGTGCACAGCGACGCCGCCGGCTCCACCTGCAGCGAACTGCCGATGGCCAGGAAGAGCCCGCTCGCCGCCGCGATGTTCCGCGCGTGGCCGAGAACGGCGCCGTCCAGCATCTGTCCGAAAAGGACAATGTCGGGCTTGAGGATCCCGCCGCAGTGCGGGCACGACGGGTTGTCGTCGCCCGCTGCGAGGATCCCGGCGGTCGTGAAGCCGGCCGCGCACCCGGTGCACCGCGTGGTGTGCACGCTGCCGTGCAGTTCGAGGACCTTGCGCTCGGCGAGCCCGGCCCGCTGGTGCAGACCGTCGATGTTCTGGGTGAGCACCCGGACGGCGGCCCCCGCGTCGTCGAGCTCGGCCAGCGCGCGATGGGCCGCGTTCGGTTCGGCGCGCCAGGCGGCGTGTCCCGCGTACGTGCGCCAGAACTCCCGGCGCACGTCGGCGCCGGCCATGAAGTTCTCGAGCGTGAAGGCGTTGACCGCACTCGGCGTGCGCGTCCAGACGCCTTCGGGCCCGCGGTAGTCGGGAATCCCCGACGCGGTGGAGATGCCCGCGCCGGTCAGCGCGGCAACCCGCCGGGCACCGCGGAGCCGGTCGATGAGCTTGCCGTCCATGGTGGCGAAGGCTAACGGCTCACCCGCGGCGGCACGACCGGATTGTTCACCCGCGACCGGCCGCGCTGTGATCATCGTTCGGGGCGGGAGCAGTTCGGCGAGCAGGGCCCTTCTAGAGTGCCGGTATGTCCTTCTTCGTGGTGCACCGGAACGGGCGGGCGGCGACGACCGAGGAGCTGGCACCGCTCGCGTTCGCCGGCTACGCCCACTTCACGGCCATGCAGGTGCGCGACGGCCGGGTGCGGGGCCTCGACCTGCATCTGGACCGGCTGCGGTCGGCCTCGGTGGAGCTGTTCGGCCGCGCGCTGCCCGACGACCGGGTGCGCTCCTTCCTGCGGACGGCGCTGGACGACGGCCCCGCCGACGTCTCACTGACCGCAACGGTGTCCTCGCCCGCCGGGGAGTTCACCGCGGGCACGGCCGCGGAACCGGACGTGCTGGTCCGCACCGGACCGCCGGCCACCGGGCCGGCCGGACCGCTGACGCTGGCGATCAGCGAGCACGAACGGTTCCTCCCGGCCGTGAAGCACGTCGGCGAAGTGGCCAAGACGTACCTGCTGCACCAGGCGATCGCCGAGGGCGCCGACGACGCGGCGTTCGTCGACCGCCGGGGCCGGTTCAGCGAAGGCACCATCTGGAACCTCGCCTTCTGGGACAGCACCTCGGTGGTGTGGCCCGAGGCCGCCATGCTCCGCGGGACCACGATGGGCATCGTGGCCAGGCAGCTGAATCGCCTCGGGCTGCCCCAGCGCGTCCGGGAGATCACGCGAGCCGATCTGCCGTCCCTGGCCGGGGCCGCGGTCATGAACTCGTGGACGCCGGGCGTGGCGGTCCACCGGATCGGTTCCGTGCCGGTGCCCGAGGCACCGTCCTTCCTGGCCTTGCTGCACCGGGCGTACCAGGAGGAACCGCTCACCGCGCCGTGAGGTCCGCGGGGTCAGTCCAGCTTGCGGAGGCCGTCCAGGATGCGGCGCATCAGGTCGGTGTCCGGCGGGGCGAAGGCGAACCGCGGCGCCGGGGCCCCCGCGGTCGCCGGGCGCGGCGGGAGGACGCCGGCCACGCGGGACGGCAGCCGGGTCATGGCGGGTTCGCGGCGGGTCTGCGCGGGGATCGGCAACGTCGGCAGGGCCACCGTGCCCGCTTCGGCCAGCCGCCGCGTGACCAGCTCGCGGCGCAGGCGCGACTGGATGCCGGCCACGGTGAAGTCCGGCTCCGGTTCGGGGGCCTCGGGGAGCCGGCGCGGCCGGCGTTCCAGGGTGATCGCCCAGGCCGCCGCGGCGAAGGCCGGCAGCAGCAGCCCGGCGACGATCGCGAGACCCGGCAGGTCGACGGCCATCAGGCGGCCCCGGGCACAGGTAGGAGCATGACGTTCACTTCCGGACGTACGGTTCTTCCGCAGCATGGCCGACACCTGGATATTCGACTTCAACGAATTTTCGCGGCCCCCGAAGCCCATCATGAATGACGGTCGACGCTCCCGCAAGCGACCGAACGGGATCGACCGTCCGGACGGTAAAACTGCAGCTCGGCACGGGTTTCGCGGCGGGTATACCGCGGCCCTCACCCAGTAGTACGGACACCGGTTCGATCCGGTTCACCGCATTTTTGTACGATTCGTGTACGCGGCCGCGGCAAACTGGGGAAATGCGTACCCAGACCTGGCTCGTGGCCGCCGCGCTGGCGCTCACCGGGCTCGCCCCCGCGTCCCCGGCCTTCGCCGCGGACGGCAATCCGCTCGAGAAGACGAACGGCTTCTACGTCGACCCGGACTCGAACCCGGCGGCGTGGGTCCGCGACCACCCGAACGACAGCCTCGCCGGCCCGATCAAGGCGTCGATCGCGACCAAGCCCGGCGCCCGCTGGTTCGGCAACTGGAGCGGCGACATCCGCGCCTCGGTCGACAAGTACACCTACGCCGCCGACGTCGCCGACAAGCTGCCCGTCCTGGTCGCCTACAACATCCCCGGCCGCGACTGCGGCGGCGAGTCGAACGGCGGTGCCGGCAGCCCGCAGGCCTACCGCGACTGGATCTCCGCGTTCGCCGACGGCATCGGCGGCAAGCCGGCGATCGTGATCATCGAGCCGGACGCGCTCGCCCAGCTCGACTGCCTGCCCGGCGACGCCCGCCAGACGCGGCTCGACCTGCTGAAGTTCGCCGCGACGCAGTTCGCGCAGAAGGCGCCGAACACGTGGGCCTACATGGACGGCGGCAACGCCACGTGGATCCCGGCCGCGACGATGGCCTCGCGGCTGAAGTCGGTGGGCGTGCAGTCGATCCACGGGTTCGTGCTGAACGTGTCCAACTTCTACACCACGGCCGAGTCGACGACGTACGGCAAGGCCGTCGGCTCGGCGCTGGGCTACGCGGCGCCGTTCGTGGTCGACACCAGCCGCAACGGCAACGGCCACGGCAACCCCGACGACAAGCTGTGGTGCAACCCGCCGAAGCGCAAGCTGGGTGCGACGTCGCAGCTCGGCGGCGGCCCGGAGATGCAGCTGTGGATCAAGGTCCCCGGCGACTCCGACGGCAGCTGCGGCTACGGCAACGGCATCCCGGCGGGCACGTTCAGCCCGATCTTGGCCAACCACCTCATCAAGGGCGACTGACCGAGTCCCCCAACGCACCCAATGTGGCCTTGGGTGCGTCCAACGCACCCAAGGTGGCCTTCGGTGCGTCCAACGCACCCAATGTGGCCTTCGGTGCGTCCAACGCACCCAATGTGGCCTTCGGTGCGTCCAACGCACCGAAGGCCACCTTGGGGCGCTCGTGGGTCAGCCCAGCGAGCAGGTGGCCGCCAGCTCCGCCGGCGTCGCGCCGGCCGGGCGCGCGATCGTCGCCGAGGCCGGGGGACGCACTCCGCGCAGCCAGCCGCCGAGGGCGTCGAACGCCGTCCGGAAGCACGGGCCCAGCGGGCGCAGCCGGTCCGGGAAGGCGTCGACGAGCCCGTCGACGTGGTTGCCGCCCTCGATCCGGTAGTACCGGTGCAGTGCCCCGCGCCCCGCCGCCGTGATCATCCGGTCGTAGACGTCGGAGTCGCGCGTGATCGGCAGCAGCGTGTCGAGCGTGCCGTGCAGTGTCAGCAGCGGCTTGCCGATCCGGCCGGTCAGCGAGACCCGCTCGACCGCCCGCGTCACCGCTGCGGGCCGCGAGGAGTACGCGTAGTCCGCGTCGCAGGCAGGCGTGCCACTGGCGCAGAACGGGGTTCCGGCCGCGAGCGGACCGTCGAACGCCGGGTCGACCTCTTCACGGTAGATCCGCTGGGTCAGGTCCCAGTAGACGCGGTAGTGGTAGTCCCACAGGAACTCCGACCCCGGCGCGAACCCGGCGTCCAAAATGGCCTGGTGGGCCGACGACGAACCCGCCGCGTACGCCGGGTACGCGCGCAGCGCCGGTGGTAGGAACGTGAGCAGGTTCGGCCCGTCGGCCCGCCACAGCGTCCCCTCCCAGTCGACCCCGCCGTCGTAGAGCCACGGCCGGTTTTCCAGCTGCCACCGCACGAGGTACCCGCCGTTGGACAGCCCGGCCGCGAGGGTCTTCGCGACCGGACGGCCGTAGTGGCGGGCCGCGGCGGCGCGGGCGGCGAGCGTCAGCTGCGTGACGCGCGAGTTCCACTCCGCCAGTGCGTCACCCGGCCGGACGCCGTCGGTGAAGAACGCCGCCCCGGTGTTGCCCTTGTCGGTCGCGGCGAACGCGTAGCCCGCCGCCAGCGCCTGATCGCCGATCGCGCGGTCGTTCGCGTACTGGCGCCGGACGCCGGGCGAGCCGGAGACGACGAGGCCGCCGTTCCACCGGTCCGGCAGGCGCAGCACGAACTGCGCGTCGTGGTTCCAGCCGTGGTTGGTGTTCGCCGTCGAAGAGTCCGGGAAGTAGCCGTCGACCTGGACGCCGGAAACGCGGCCCACCGCCGGCAGCCCCGCCGACGTCAGCCCCGCCCAGTCGGCCTCGACGGTGTGCCCGGACGCGAGCGTGCCGGTCGTCGTCAGGTCGTCCAGGCAGGCGGCGACCTGACGTTGCGCACCGGGCACGTCCACCGAGCAGCGCCCGGCCGCAGCCGACGCCGGTGCGGGCAGCGCCACCGCGAGCGCCCCCGTCAGAACCCAAGCCAGCCAACCCCGCACGGTTCACCTCCGTCTCGTCCGATACCCGAACCCAACCTCGTGGGGCACCCGTGGGCCATCCCGGCGGCCACCATGAATCGGCGAGCCGATGTGGTGGACGGCCACATGGTCCGAACCGCGAGGCCGCCTTAGCGTCGCTGGGGCCCCTCTCAACGACGAGAAGGAACTCACCATGCGCAAGCTCGCCTTCGCCGGACTCGCCGCGATCACCGCCGCCGTGCTCAGCACCGTCGGAGTGGCCGCCGCCGATCCGCCGCCGTCGTCCCTCGTGCAGATCCCGTCCTTCGGCGCCAATCCCGGCGCGTTGGCGATGTACACCTACACCCCCGCCGGGCTCGGGACCGGGCGTCCGGTGGTCGTCGCGCTGCACGGCTGCACGCAGAGCGCCGCGGACTACTACGCCCACTCCGGCTGGCCCGAGCTGGCCGACCGCTGGCGGTTCGAGGTCGTGTTCCCGCAGCAGTCGACCGCGAACAACTCGCTGAAGTGCTTCAACTGGTTCTCCACCGCGGACGACACCCGCGGCAACGGCGAGGCCGCCTCCATCAAGTCCATGGTGGACAAGGCGATCGCCGACCACGGCTCGGACCGGTCCCGGGTGTTCGTCACCGGCCTGTCGGCGGGCGGCGGGATGACCGCGAACCTGCTCGCCGCGTACCCGGACGTCTTCGCCGCGGGCGGGATCAACGCCGGGCTGCCCGCCCAGTGCGCGACGAGCGTCGTCGAGGCGACGAACTGCCAGCAGAACGACCAGCGCCTGACGCCGGCGCAGTGGGCGTCGAAGGTCAAGGCGCAGTACCCCGGCTACGGCGGGCCGTGGCCGCGCGTGGCGATCTGGCAGGGCACCGCCGACTACACCGTCTACCCGGTCAACGGCACCGAGCTGCGCGACCAGTGGACGGCGGTCCACGGCCTCTCCCAGACACCGACGAGCACGCAGTCCCTGCCCGGCGGCACAACACTGACGAACTACGGCGGCAAGGTCCAGCTGTACTCGATCGCGGGCATGGGCCACGGCACCGCGGTCGACCCGGGCACCGGCCCGACGCAGTGCGGCAGCACCGGCGCGTACTTCCTCGCCGGCATCTGTTCCAGCTACCACACGGGGGTGTTCTTCGGCCTGGACAACGGATCGGGCACCCCGACGACGACCTCGGCGCCGCCGACGACCGCTCAGCCGGGAACCTGCGTGAGCGCCAGCAATTACGCCCACACGCAGGCGGGCCGAGCGCACCAGAGCGCCGGCCAGACGTACGCGAACGGTTCGAACCAGGCCATGGGACTGTGGAACACCTTCACCGTCCACGCGTTGCGGGAGACGTCCCCGGGCTATTGGGTACTCGCCGACGGGCAGTGCTAGGACTTCGGGGGCTGCTCGGGCTGACTGAGCAGCCCCGGAATTTCTGGTCGCTTACCAGCCAATTTTCGGGCAATTCCTTGACATATACCGGAATTCGTCCGTTCAGTCCTGACGCCCACACTCCCGATCGAGATAAGATGGCTCACTTTACGAGCTCGCCCGGGATGGAGGAGGGCATGGGGGACAAAGCGTGCGTCGGCGGCACCGAACGGCTTCAGCTGAGATATCTCCCGGACCTCGATCGGGTGGTTCTAGACAGCGATGTCCGACCACGGTTGCTCAGCGTGTGCTTCGAGCCCACGAATCAATGCCCGGGCAAGTGCCCGTACTGCCTCATCGAAGAGCATGATCGGGATTGGCCGGCGAGTGCACTCGAGGCAGTCCTTGAAGCGCTTCTCGCGCACGGCACCGCGCGATTCGGATTCGGCGGCGGCGAACCCCTGCTGCGTGAGGATCTGCGTGACCTCGGCCTGCTCGTCAGGCAACACGGTGCGGGCGCCCTGCTCCGGACGAGCGGCATGTTCCCGATGGACGTCCCGGCCCTGTCCGCGGCCTTCGACTGGTTCGACCTGTCTTTCGACTCCGTCGATGCGGACGTCTTCCGCCGGTGCCGGCCGGGTGTTCCGCATGACGTTCTGATCGCCAACCTGCTCGGCCTGGTCGCAAGCGGCGCCCGGGTTCGGGTGAGTGTGCTCATCACCGCGCGCAACCTCGAATCGATCGATCGCACCGTCCGCTGGCTCGCCGCGACGGGTGTTCGCCACGTGCGGTTACAACGACTTGTCCGCCGCGGCCAGGCCAAGGTCACCTGGGAGAAGCTCAGTGTGCCGGCCGAGGTCGTCGGAGCCGTGCTGGCGGAGCAGGTGACCGTCGGCAAGGAGCTCGGCATCGACGTCCGCGAGCTGAAGACCGTATCCGACACCACGTTGTGCATCGTCAAGGGCAACGGTGATTTCTTCAGCGGTGAGCCGACGGGAATCGTCCGGCGCGGCAGCGTCTTTCAACCGCCCGATCTGATCGATATCGCTTCCCGCTTGTTCGACGCTCAATCCAGGGCGTACCTCCATGGCTGATGACCTGCGGTCCGCTTTCGAAGAACACGTGACCGCACTGTCGGGCGATCATGTCGAGAGGCTCGTCGACCGATCTGCAAGTGTGCTCGCGTTCACGGGAGATCGTGTCTTCAAGATGTTCACCCATGAGCCACTGGAACGAACCCGGCGCCGGCACGGTTGGCTCACTCGATATGGCGACCTCGAATGCCGGTACCACGTGGTCGAGCTGGCTTCGGCGAACCGGGCGGTCTTGGCCATGGAAAGACTTCCCGGCGAGAAGTGTTTGCTGGAACTGCTCACCGACTCTTCCGTACTCGCCCACGTCGACCGCGTCATCGCCCGGGTGACGCATCTGCAGTCAACTTCGAACGCCGCGCCACTACCGGCCGAACTTGTCGGCGTGGAACTGATGGAGAACGTCGAAAAGCAGGCATTGCTGCTCCGCGGGGACGCACTCGCCGCACTGGCCGAACGGCTTCTCGCCGTCGGTCGCCGGCTGTTGTCAAAGCCGTCCAACGCCGGCTGGCCGCCGGTGGCGCACGGCGATTTGCACGCCGCGAACATCTTCGTGCTGCCGGAGCGGGTGGCTCTAATCGATCCCGTTTTCTCGGAGCGGAGAGCACGCAGCGCACCCGGGTTCACCGAGCTGGCATCCCTCTACGCGGACGCACTGGCGCTCGGGCTGACGGACGTGACAGAGCGGATCAACCGAGATTTCGCAAGTCGGAGCCGGGTGGCACCCTGGCCCGTCTTCCTGTTGAGTGTCTGCCTGAAGGCCTTGGTACGCTACCGCGTCGCCAAGGACGCACCGGACACACGAACAGCACTCGCCGACCGGCCGGATGACGAGTGGTGTTCAAGTGCACGAAAGGTGGCGGACCTGGTGGAGGTCCTGCTGGCGGAGCTCGGGGCCGCCGACGGACCGCGGCGGTAATCGAACGAGTGGGTGACGTGGTGTTGTTCAAGCGGCGTCGGCCGGAACCTCCGACCGAACAGCCTGCAGCTCCGGAAGCGCTGCCGGTGCAAGTGGGACAGCTGGTACTCCAGACCTTCGAGCACCGACGAAACCAGCTCACGACCAAGTCGACGATCTGCGCCACCGCCGCTTCCGGCGTCATCGTTCTGGTGATACAGATCTTCTTGCTCAGCCCGTCGACTCGCGTTCCGGTGCGGCTGCTCGGCCTTGCCGCCTTGATCTGTGCCGCACTGGCCTTGATCGAAGACCTGAACGTGATCAAAAAGCTGTCGAAACGGACTCGGTCGAAGCGAAGTCGCAACCACATCTTGTTCTTCGGAACTTTTGTGAATCTGCACCCCGACGAAGCTCACCACAAGTTCGTCGAGCTCACCGAGGAGCAATACATCCGCGAACTCGCCGTGCAGGCTGTCGAACTCTCCCGCAACCTGCGATCCAGGTACGACGCTCTGGGAAAGGCCCATCGATGGCTCACCGCGTCGATCGTGATGTTCGTTGCCACGCTGGTGTTACAGCAAGTGTACTTCATCTTCTTCCCGTGATCGACTTCGGAAAGCTGGATCAAAATGAGGCTGCGCCTGGTCGGAACCGGCTCCATTCTCACTTCACATCTCAGCGCGTGCACCTTGATCGACGATCGGATCCTCGTCGACGTCCCGAATGGCTCAGTGAAAGCCATTCGCCGATGCTCCGTGAATCCTGGATCCCTTCGAGGCTGCTTGATCAGTCACTTCCATGCCGACCATTATTTCGACGTCGTTTTCCTTCTGCTCGAACTGGGTTTGCGGCAGGTACAGGACCAAGATTTTCACCTGGCCGGTCCACGCGGCCTCGAGGAGCGCGTCGATATCCTTTTCAAGCTGGCTTACCCGGAATCATGGGAAAAAGTGCGAGAAAACTCACGAGTCGCCTTCCACGAGTGGCCGGACAGTGGCGGCGAACTAAAGATGGACAACTACACCATCCAAGCCGTTCCCGTAATCCATTCCATCGCTCCAGCATTCGGCTACCTAGTCGACGACGGTACTGTCGCGGCGGGATTTTCGGGCGATTCGGAGTTGTGCGAGGGCATACACCGGATAGTCGCCAAGGCGTCCACCGCCGTACTCGACGCCTCGTTCACCGAACCTCGTGGTGGCCACATGGGAATTTCGGATCTGGTGGATCTGGCCGAAAAGTATCCCAGCACCCGGATCATTGCGACCCACCTGAGCGATCAGGTCCGGGAACGCGAGTGGCCGGGGGTCCGATTGCCCGCAGATGGTGACTGCGTTTCCCTGTAGCCATGCGCTTGTTCCTGCGTATCGGATCCTTGACGGAATTGGGCTCCCCGGCCGTCGAGGTCCGCGGGTTGCAGTCGGAGGAACAGTCGACGCTGTTCGCCTTCGTCGAGCCGTACTGGACGGTGCAAGCGGACGCCGACCCGGATCGGGCCTCTCGCGTCGAAGTCGTGGGGCGCCCGGAGGTCTCCACAAGTGACGCCGAAGAGGGATACTGGAGTCTCGACGGACGGCGGGTGCTCATCCGCCGCGGCGATACCGCAACGACGACCGTGTTGCGCGTGATCAACGTCGTCCGGGCCATCTTCAAGGTCGCTTTGGTGGGCTTGGGCGGCGTCAACTGTCACTCCGGCGTGCTGGACAGCGGCGGACACGGTGTCCTCGTCACCGGAGCAAGGGGAGCGGGGAAGACGACGGTGGTCCGGGTCTGCGCCGCGTCCGGTATGACGGTCGTGGCGAATGACCAGTGCGTGCTCCTGCCGGGCGAACCGGCACGGGCGATCGGCTTTCCCGCGCTCGTGGCGGTGCGTACCGGCTCATCGCCTGCGGGCTGCCCGTTGCCGGACAGGCCGTTGCTCGAAACCACCGATCGTCAGGACGGCCGACCGAGGAGGCGGTACACGATCCAGTCGGTGGCCGAGGCGAGCGGATCACTGTGTTCGGGTCACACGACCGCCGAACTGCTGGTGAGCTACGCAAAGACCGCCGAGCCGGGAGTGCTTGCGCTGACCCCCGGCTCAACGGTGGAGTGGCTCACCGCCGCCGGTTTCGGCTTGCCCGAAGCATACGGTCCTGACCTGATCCACCTCGCGACGACGGCGCTGGGAGTGCCCTCCGCCGAGCACCGGTTCGCGAGTGTCCGCGCGGCCCTGCGAAACACGGTTCACTACCGAATCACCTGCGCGGCCGACCGGCTGGCTCAGCTTCCCGGGCGGTTTCCGGAGCTGATGCCCGGGCGCTAGCGACTGGCCGAAGCCCGGGCTCAGGCGTCGCGGAGGCGGTGCAGCCGCAGGGCCAGCTGGATCTCCAAGGCCCGGTCCGGCGCCTGCCAGTCCTCCCCCAGCAGCGATGCCACCCGCTCCAGCCGCTGGACCACCGTGTTCACGTGGACGTGCAGCACGTCCTTCGTCCGCGCCAGTTGCGAGCCGTTCGCGAAATACGCCCGCAGCGTGGCGACCAGCTCGGTGCCGCGGCGCTCGTCGTAGTCCAGGACCGGGCCCAGGGTCTGGCGGACGAACGCGTCCAGGTCCGCGCGGTCGCCGAGGAGCTGGCCGAGGAAACCCAGACCCGCCATCGCCGCGCCTTCGCCGGTCCGGCCGAGGGCCAGCAGTGCCCGGACGCAGCGGGCGGCCTCCGCGTGGGCCTCCGCGATCGCCGACGGGCCGCTCGCCGGCCCCGCCGCGCCCACCGTCACAGGGCGGCCGGTGGCCGAGCCGAGGTCGGCCGCGACGCGGCGGGCAAGCTCGTCCGGGTCGCCGGTGGCGAGCAGCACCACTTCCTCCGCGTGCACCCCGACCAGCGTCGCGTGCCGGGCGGCCGCGCTCGCCACGCGCCGCCGGGAGCCGCCGTCCGCGTGGGCGACCAGCACCGCGTGCGGGGCCGACAGGTCGA
Source organism: Amycolatopsis sp. lyj-346 (assembly GCF_046548975.1). Lineage (NCBI taxonomy): Bacteria > Bacillati > Actinomycetota > Actinomycetes > Pseudonocardiales > Pseudonocardiaceae > Amycolatopsis > Amycolatopsis sp. lyj-346. The sequence continues at coordinate 81,951 of NZ_JAJPWT010000006.1, read as the reverse complement.
TGCCCAGCCGGCGGCCGCGGGCGAGCAGCGCGCGGGGGTTGCGGCCGGGTGCGGTGAGCAGGTCGGTCAGCAGCTCGCCGCGGACCTCGTCCTCGGCGCGCACCACCGAGCGCCGCAGCATCAGCAGCAACGCCGTCACGACCCCGGCGCGTTCGAACAACCGCCGGTCGGGGTCGCTCAGCCCGGCGCGGCCGGCCAGCACCAGGCTGCCGAGCAGTTCGGGGCCCGCCTGCACCGCGCACACCCAGTTGTCCTTTGTGGACACTGCGCGGCCGGTGGTGCGGGCCGCGGCGAGCGCGTCCGGGTCGAGCGCCACCGGCTCCGCCGAGCTCGCCAGGAGCGTGCCGTCGGCGTCGTACACCGTGAGCGCTCCGTGCAGCACGTCGGCGACCGCGCCGGCGACGTCCGGCAGGTCGCCGCCGCGCAGGACGAGGTCGGTCAGCCGGTCGTGGGCGTCCTCGGCGCGTTCCATCGTCGCGTTGGCCTCGTTGAGCTCGGCGACCGCGCGGCGGGTCTGGTCGAGGAGGTTCGCGCTGTCCAGGGCGATCGCCGCGTGGTCGGCGAGCGACGACAGCAGCGCGACCTCGTCCGCGGAGAACTCCCGGGTGGCGCGGTCGGACGCGAACAGCACGCCCAGCACCTTCGGGCCGATGGCCAGCGGGACGCCGAGGATGGCGGTCAGGCCCTCGTCTTCGACGCCGGAGTCGATGTGCCGGGTGTGCTTGAACCGGTCGTCGTTGAAGTAGTCCGACGTGGCGTACGGCCGCGCGGTCTGCGCGACCAGCCCGCCGAGGCCCTCCCCCATGCCCAGCACGATCTGCTGGAACTCGGCCGAAACCGAGCCGTCGCTGACCCGGATGTAGGTCTTGCCTTCGGCCTCGTTGTTGAGGCTGAGGTAGGAGACGTCGACGCCGAGCAGCGCCCGCGCCCGCCGCACGATCGAGCGCAGCACGGTGTCCGGATCGGACAGCGCGGCGAGCTCGCTCGCGGTCTCGAACAGCGCGGTGAGCTGGGCTTCGCGGCGCTGGTGCTCGGCCAGGGTTTCCCGGATCCGCAGGGCCAGCTCGCCCGCGCTGGCCAGCGCGGCCAGGTCGGCCGCGTCGAGGGCGCCCCCGGCGCGGGCGGCCACGACGACGTGCGCCAGCTGCTCGGTGCTCGCCCCGGAGGCGAGCAGGTCGAGCAGCCGGCGCAGCGCGTCCGAGGGTGCGGTCACGGCGGTCATGCTAGGGCGAAACGACTGCCTTCTCCGCCTCGACGTCGTCGTGCAGCGATTCGCCGCGGGTCTCGCGGGCGGCGAGCAGCGCGATCACCGTGATCAGGCACATCGCCGCGACGTACAGCGACACCGGCACGGTGCTGCCCCAGGCGGAGAACAGCGCGACGGCGATCAGCGGCGCGACGGCCCCGGCGGCGATCGACGACAGCTGCCCGCCGATCGAAAGGCCGGTGTAGCGCACCCGGGTCGGGAACTGCTCGGCGAAGAAGGCGGCCTGCGGGCCGTACATCGCGCCGTGCAGCACCAGCCCGACGGTGGCGGCCAGCACGATCACCGCCGACGACTTCGTGTCGAGGAGCGCGAAGAACGCGAAGCCCCACAAGGCCATCCCGATCGCGCCGAACAGGTAGACCGGACGGCGCCCGACGCGGTCGGACAGCGCGCCCCACACCGGGATCGTCACGAAGTGCACGGCCGAGCCGATGAGCACCGCGGTCAGGCCGACACCCTTCGGCAGGTGCAGCCCGGTCGTGACGTACACCAGGATGAACGCGGTGATCACGTAGTACGAGACGTTCTCGGCCATCCGGGCGCCGATGGTGATGAGCACCTGGCGCCAGCTGTTGCGGAAGACGTCGACGACCGGGACGTGCTTCTCGGTGTGCGCTTCGGCCTGGCGCTGGGCGGCGAGGAACACCGGCGACTCGGAGACGGCCAACCGGATCCACAGGCCGATCAGCAGCAGCACGCCCGAGAGCAGGAACGGGACGCGCCAGCCCCACGACATGAACGTCGCATCGGACTGGGTGGCCGAGAGGAGCGCCAGCACCCCGGTGGCCAGCAGGTTCCCGCCCGGCGCACCGCACTGCGGCCAGCTCGCCCAGAACCCGCGGCGGCGGTCGTCACCGTGTTCGGAGACGATCAGGACGGCGCCACCCCACTCGCCACCGAGCGCGAAGCCCTGGACGAGCCGGAGCAGCGTGAGGAGCAGAGGTGCCGCGACGCCCGCGGTGGCGTACGTCGGGAGGACGCCCATCAGGCACGTCGAGCCGCCCATCAGGACGAGGCTGAAGACCAGGAGTTTCTTGCGGCCGAGCCGGTCGCCGAAGTGACCGAAGACCAGGCCGCCGACCGGGCGGGCGAGGAATCCGACGGCGTAGGTCAGGAACGCCAGCAGCGTGCCGGTGAGCGGGCTCGCCGTGGGGAAGAACAGCTTGTTGAAGACGAGGGCGGCGGCCGAGGTGTAGAGGAAGAAGTCGTACCACTCGATGGTGGTGCCGATCAGGCTCGCGCCGACGATCTTGGCGATCGCCGACCGGGGGGGTTGGCTCACTGCGGGCTCCACTTCCTTGTGGGGTTAAGCGGCGGTCCAACCGCCGTCGAGGGGGACTGACGCCCCGGTGATGTGACCGGCGTGCGGCGAGCACAGCCACACCACCAGGGAAGCGACGTCTTCGGGTTCGATGAGCTTCTTGATCGCGGCCCGCTTGAGGAGGACCTCGGCAACGACGTCCTCACGCGGGATGTCGTGCTCGGCGGCCTGGGCGTCGATCTGCCCGTCGACCAGAGGGGTGCGGACGTACCCGGGGTTCACGCAGTTGCTGGTGACACCGTGTTCGGCGCCTTCCAGCGCGGCGACCTTCGACAGGCCTTCGAGCCCGTGCTTCGCGGCGACGTAGGCGGCCTTGTAGGCGGAGGCGCGCAGCCCGTGGACGCTCGACATGTTGACGATCCGCCCCCACCCGCGGGCGTACATGGCCGGAAGCGTGTGCCGGATGAGGAGGAAGGGAGCGGTGACCATCAGGGTCTGGATCCGCGTGAAGATCTCCGGCGGGAAGTCTTCCAGGGGCGAGACGTGCTGGATCCCGGCGTTGTTGACCAGGACGTCGACCTCGGCGGGCAGGCCGTCGATCGACGCGGGATCGGTGAGGTCGGCAACGTGCGCCCAGCCGCCGACCTCCGCGGCGGCGGCTTCGGTGCGGTGCTCGTCGATGTCGACGACGTGCACCTTGGCCCCGGCCGCGGCGAGAGCGCGGACGCAGGCGAGGCCGATACCGCCGGCACCGCCGGTGACGAGGGCGGTGCGCCCGTCCAGATCGCTGGTCATGGACGGGAACGGTAAGCGTGACCCCGGTCGCTAGCTATGTGTGCGGGAGCTACACCTCGGGAAGATCCAGTGTGGCCGGGCGACACAGTGCGGAGAGTAAGGCGTCCCACGATCGGGTGGAGATTTCGAGGGTGCCGCCGGACCGGTCCTTGGTGTCGCGGATTTTTGCCGCAGGTCCGAGTGCCACTTCGACGCACTTGTCCTCGGTTGCGCTGTAGCTGGATTTCCGCCAGGTCATGCTGCCTCTCCCAGGTCGGCGATCACCTCCCGGATGAACTCGCCGCTCTCGCGCTCATCCATCGCCAGCGCCGCCATGGTCTTCGCCGCCGCGCGGTAACTGGCCACCTGATCAGCATCGTAGAGGTAGGCACTCGCCCGGTAGAGCTCCACGAAAACGATCGCGGGCAGGGACTCGAACTCGAGCACACCGAAGTTGTGGGAGACCGCCTGCGCGCTGGCTCGCATAGGCAGTACCTGGAGCCGAATGTTCTTCCGCGCCGAAGCCTGCGCCAAGTGCCGAAGCTGCTCGACCATCACAGGCGCACCACCGACCTCGGCCCGCAGTGCGCCCTCACCGACCAGCACGTGGTAGTCCAGCGGATGATGCCTCGTCAGCACTTCCCGCCGCGCCATCCGCGCGTGCACGATCCGCTCCATCCGCTCAGGCTTCTCCCGGCCGCCCAATAAGGCCCGAATGTAGTCCGGCGTCTGGAAAAGCCCCGGGATCACCGCGGGTTCCCAATCGAAGATTGCCGTTGCAGCGCGCTCGTTCTCCGCATAGCTGGAGGCACTCGGCGCCACGCCGGGCACCGCCTTCTCCAACCAGCTCAGTTCGTGGGCGGTGCGAGCCAGGTCCAGCAACCTCGCCCGTTCCGCCGGCTCCACCATCAGCGCCCCCATCAGCAGCGCCACCTGCTCCACCTTGGGGATCCGCTTCCCGTACTCCCAGTTGGACAGCTCCTGCGCATGCACGCCGATCTTCCGGGCCAGCTGCCGCACGCCGAGGTTCCGCGCTTCCCGGCAGGTGCGCAGCCCGAACCCGAGCGCTCTCGCCCGGGGTGTCGCGAAGGGTGTTGCCATGACCGCATTGTGTCACCGGGGTCCGGCATTTCTCCTCCGCCGCCCGTCCGCTGGTGTCGCGGATCCGCGTCAGTTTCGCTGCTGGTCATGGACCCGGACCACGCTCTTCTGACCCGTCTCCGCGACCTCGCCGAAACCCTCCCCGGCGACGTCGCCTGGCTGACCGGCCCGCCCTTGCGCGCGGACGGCCTGCGCGACCTCGGCGAGCGCCTCAGCTGCCTCGGCGCGGACCTGATCAGCCGCGCGGGGGTCCTCGACGAGATCGCCGCGGCCCGGCTGCCCGCCCACGGGTGGATCCCCGAGTGCGGGCCGGAACCGCGTCGACGGCTCAGCCACTACGTCGGCCGCGGCGAGGTGCGGCTCGGCCTGATCTACTTCGCGAGCTGCGGCGCGGGCTGCTTTCCCTTCTACGGCACGGATCCGGCGGGCAAGACCACGCGGCACGAGCGGTGCGAGAAGTGCGTCAAAGAGGCCTACCGGCTCATGAGCGTTCCGCCAGCACCGCGAGATAGTGCACGTTCGTCATGATCCCGAGGACGTTGCCGAACGGGTCGACGACCGACGCCGTCACGAACCCGGGCCCGCGTTCGATGATCGGCTCGTACTCCTTCGCGCCCAGTTCGAGCAGGCGCGCGAACGTCGCCTCGAGGTTGTCGACGTGCCAGCGGACGATCTCGCCGCCCGGCTCGGTGTGCGTGAACGGGGCGTACTTGCGGTCGATGATGCCGAGTTCGTGCTGGTAGTCGCCGATCCGGAACTCCGCGTACCCGGGACGCTGGAAGTAGGGCTCGACGCCCAGGAATTCCGCGTACCACGCCTTCGCGGCCTCGAGGTCCTCGGCGTAGTACGTGACGGTGGCCATCCCTCGCAGCATGTCCTGCTCCTCTCAAGCGGTGTGGAGCCATCATGCCGGGACAAAGTGCTCACCGACTGAGCACTTTTACCCACCTTCTCGGAGACCGGGTGCCACACTGCGTCCATGCGAGCCGACCGCCTCGTGGCCACACTTCTGCTGATGCAGACCCGCGGCCGCGTCACCGCCGCCGAACTGGCGGCGGAGCTGGAGATCTCCGTCGCCACCGCCCGCCGCGACCTCGAAGCCCTCTCGGCCGCCGGTGTGCCGGTCTACCCGCAGCCCGGGCGCGGTGGCGGCTGGCAGCTCGTCGGCGGCGCGCGCACCGACCTCTCGGGCCTGAGCGCGGGCGAGGCGCAGGCACTCTTCCTGCTGGCCGGCCCGGCCGCGGCGGGCGCGCCACAAGTAAAGTCCGCGCTGCGGAAGCTGATGGGCGCGCTGCCGGGCACGTTCCGGGCGGACGCCGAAGCGGCGGCGGACGCGATCGTCGTCGACCAGGCCGGCTGGGGCGAGCGTCCGAAGGAACGGCCGCCGATGGTCTCGCTGCTGCAGGACGCCGTCATCGCGCGCCGCCGGGTCAGCCTCACCTACGCCGGGCGCGAGAAGTCGGAACGGCTCGTCGACCCGTGGGGCCTGGTCGACAAGGACGAGGTCTGGTACCTGGTCGCGGGAACGGCGAAGGGCAGGCGCACCTTCCGCGTCGACCGGATCGTCTCGGCCACGCCGACGGACGAGCCCGCGGACCGGCCGTCCGACCTGGAGCTGGCGGAGGTCTGGCAGGAGGTCGTCGAGGAGGTGGAAAAGCGCCGTTCGCTGCTCAGTGCGGACGTGGTGCTCGACCGCCGGTACTTCCCGGTGTTGCAGGGGCGGTTCGGGCGGCACTGCGAGCTGGTCGCGGAGCTGCCCGGGGAGCGGATCCGTGCGCGGGTCGCCGCGCCGGCGCCGGTGATGATCGCGCAGGAGCTGGCGGGGTGGGGTGCGCTCGTGGAGGTGGAGGGCCCGGAGCCGGTGAAAGCCGAGCTCGCCCGGCTCGGCGCGGAACTGGTCGCCCGCTACGGTGCGTGATGACGAAACCGTCTGTCACCGGCGCCGCGTTCGGCGGGAAACCCGGCCTGAAGCGAGCCGATTCCGCAGCTTGCCGCCCGTTGTGCACCTTGTGTCGGAAACACCCCGTTGCGCTTCCGCGGGTCCCGAAGAACTCCTGCGCACCGCCCCGGACGTCCCCGATCGCCACTATGCTTGGTGAACGCCGTTAATCGGTCTACAATGGACTTCCCGCGAGCTACTGCGAGTGTCCGTTACCCGCCGGTAGCTGGCCGTTCGGAGTATCCCTGATCACCCGTTTGCTGCTATTGTGATGCCTCCGTGACCTGAACGTGCGTTCGGTGACACCCTGGTGAGGGCAGACAATGCGTGACGATGTGGTGGAAGCGAGTGCCGTGGTCGGGCACCCGCCGGACGTGGTGTGGCAGATCGTCGGATCGCCGGAGTGGTACTCGCGGTTCGTGCCGGAGATCAGCTGGTGCGAGATCCAGGAGCCGGCCGGGCGCGGGCGCGGCCCGAAGGGCGTGATCCGGATCGTCCCCGCGCGGGGACCGATGCTGGAGACGCAGATGCAGGCCGTCGTCTACCGGCCGGGCGAGCACGTCGTGTGGTGCGGCGTCCCCGACGAGGGCACCTGGGTCTCCCTGGAGCTGAGATCGCTGGCCGGCGGCAAGACCGAGCTGTTCGTGCGGATGATGCTGCCGCCGTCGCACCTGGACCTGGTGTCGTCGGTCAAGAAGGACGTCCGCACCCTCGCCCGGCGCCTGGACCTGCACCTGGCCGGGGAGCACGACCCCGAAGCCGACAGCGAGACCAACAAGGCCACCAAGCTGCGCACCACCAGCATCCTGCTGCGCGCCGGCGTGCTCGGCGCCGGGCGGCCGGACAAGCTGGCGCGGCAGCTGAACTCCCTCGCGCAGTGGGGCGCCACGGTGGCGGGCGGTTACCAGGCCGCGGCGGCCCGCGTCCCGGACGAGCTCGCCCTGCACGACGAACGCAGCATCCGCACCTTCCGCCAGGTCCAGGAGCGCAGCGACCGGCTCGCCAACGCGCTGAGCGAACTCGGCGTCGTCGAACGCGACCGGATCGCGCTGATGTGCCGCAACCACGCCGCGATGATCGAGTCGTTCGTCGCCGCCAGCAAGCTCGGTGCCGACGTCATCCTGCTGAACACCGGCCTGTCCGCCGCCTCGGTCAAGGACGTGCTCGCCGAACACCGGCCGTCCGCGGTGCTCGCCGACGACGAGTTCGCGCAGACCATCGCGAACGTGCCGGGCGACTTCGCCCGGATCAGCACCTGGCCGGACGCCGACACCGGCTACCCGACCGTCGACGAGCTGATCCACGCCGCGCCCGCCGACCGCCCGAAGCCGGTCGAGCGCCCGGGCCGGCTGATCGTGCTCACCTCCGGCACCACCGGCACGCCGAAGGGCGCACGCCGTCCCACGCCGAAGGGGATGGGCACCGCCGCGGCGATCCTCGACCGGATCCCGCTGCGGGCGGGCGACCGGCTGCTCGTGGCCGCGCCGCTGTTCCACACCTGGGGTCTCGCGGCGATGCAGATCGGCATGGCGCTGCGGTCGTCGCTCGCGCTGATCCGCAAGTTCGACGCCGAAGAGACGTTGCGGACGATCGCCGAGCAGAAGTGCGACGCGCTGTTCGCCGTGCCGATCATGCTGCAGCGGATCATGGACCTGCCCGAACGGATCCGCGCGCGCTACGACCTGTCGTCGCTGCGGATCGTGGCCAGCAGCGGCTCGGCGCTGTCCGGGCCGTTCGTGACGTCGTTCATGGACACCTTCGGCGACGTGCTCTACAACTTCTACGGCTCGACCGAGGTGTCCTGGGCGAGCATCGCCGACCCGGCCGACCTGCGCGCGGCGCCGACGACGGCGGGCCGCTGCCCGCTCGGCACGCGGCTGGCGATCCTCGACGAGGACCGCAAACCGGTGCCGCCGGGCGGCGAGGGCCAGATCTTCGTCGGCAACGACATGCTGTTCGAGGGCTACACGAGCGGAACGGATCCCGCCCGCGCGGCGGACATGATGGCCAGCGGCGACGTCGGCTACCTCGACGCGGCGGGCCGCCTGTTCGTCACCGGCCGCGCGGACGAGATGATCGTTTCGGGTGGCGAGAACGTGTTCCCCCGCCCGGTGGAGGAAGCGCTGGTGGCGCTCCCGGGCGTGCACGACGCGGCGGTGGTCGGCGTGGCGGACGCGGAGTGGGGCCAGCGCCTGGCGGCGTACGTCGTCCCGCGCCGGGGCGCGTCCCTGCACGCGGAGGACATCAGGCAGTACATCCACCACCGCCTGGCCCGGTTCGCGGTGCCGCGGGACGTGTACTTCGTACCGGACCTGCCCCGCAACGCGACGGGCAAGATCCTCAAGCGCCTCCTCCACGACGACACCTGGCCGGCGACCAGCGAATACTGACCTCCCGCCCTGCTCCCCCGGCTCCGCCCAAGCGCCCCAATGTGGCCTTGGTTGCGTTCAACGCACCCAAGGTGGCCTTCGGTGCGTCCAACGCACCGAAGGCCACCTTGGGGCGCTGGCGACCGGCCAACGAGCAGGCGGCTCAGCCGACCGGCTGACGCAGCACCGTCCGCAGCTTCGCGGGCTCGACGCGCCTCGGGTCGCCGAGGTACACCTCGTGGTGCAACCCGGTCGGCTTCAGCCCTTGCTCCGCAAGGTATTCGCCGTGCAGGCGGGCCAGCAACGGGCCTTCGTCGTCGTAGGACCCGGCGTGGAGCGCCTGCGCGCACCGGCCCTCGTGCAGCTTCTCCAGCCGAACCGGCGCGTCGAGCTTCTTCTTGCGCCGCACCGTTTCCCTGGCGTCCTCGACGGCGTCCTCCCCGATCCACGAAGGCTGCGCGATGAGCATCGTCCACTGCCAGGAGTCCTTGGCGCGCACGGTGAACGCGGTGTAGTCCTCGGCCCACCACAGGCCCTCCAGCGGCCCCACCACGAAGTCCTCACCGCGCTGCTTCGCCGCCATCTTGATCGTGTAGGCGAAGGCGTAGAGCGCCTCGACGGCCTTCTGGTAGCTCTCCGCCGTGTTCGGGTTGCCCCGGCCGTCGATCGCGAGGAACTGCTGCTCGGGGACGTCGACCAGCGCCCACTCGGTGTTCTTGGGTGCGTAGAGCTGCTTGAGGTCCTTCTTGATGTCGTACGGCATCAGGTCATTCCTTCCAGCCACCGGGCTTCCGCCTCGAGTTGCGCAATGGAGTAGTCGAAGATCGCCCGGACGAACGGCGGGGCGTACCGCTGGGCCGCGGCGGTCCGCCGGACCTCGGCCAGCCGCTCCCCGACCGCCTCCGCGCGCCGGGCCAGCGCGGCCGCGAGCCGTTCGGGTGGGATGGCCGGGCTGTTCGCCAGGCCGACGAGCACCGGCTGGTGCACCGGGCGCAGCTCCGCGATGGCGGCTTCGGCGGCCGCCGCGCACGCCTTGCGGCCCGCTTCGGTGGCCGTGAACGTCTTTTTGGCCTTGGGGTGCACGCGTTCCCCCTCGACCTCGGCGACCAGGCCGCGGTCGCGGAGTTTGCCGAGGACGTAGTAGATCGAGCTGAACCCGAGCGCCGTCCAGTCGCGCATGCCGCGTTCCGAGACGACCTCGTCCAGCTCGTAGCCGTGCCTCGGCCGCTCGGCCACCAAGCCGAGCACCGTCAGTTCCGCGTCGGTCAGCACCGCCGTACTCTAGCACTAGAATACTCGGCTTCCGGAGATTGTCGGTGACATCTGGGGCTTCGCCACCCGAGCCCCTCAAAAAATGTCGGTGGGTGCTGGCATGCTTCAGCGAGAACCGGAAAGCGAGGGAGCACAGTGGGGGGACAGGTGGTGACGGCGGTGCCGTGGACCGCGGAACGCGTGGCCGGGCTGGCACCGGATCCCGCTTCGGAGAAGGCGGGCCGGGCGCTCGCCACGCCCGCGAAGTGGTCGGGCGCGGGCGCGTCCGAAGAGGCCGTGTGGGGCTTCTGCCAGGGCAGTGGCAAGAAGCCGTACCAGACGTGTGTCGAGCTCGCCGAGCCCGCGTTCCGGTGTTCCTGTCCCAGCCGGAAGTTCCCGTGCAAGCACGCGCTGGGGTTGCTGCTGCTCTGGGCGGCAGGCCGGGTCGACGCGGGACCGGCGCCGGACTGGGTGCACGCCTGGCTGGCCGAACGCGCGGACCGCGCCCGCCGGGCGGAAAAACGCGCTGAAGCGGCGGGCCCGAAGGACGAGGAGGCGGCCGCCCGGCGCGCTTCCGACCGGGCGGCCCGCGTCGAAGGCGGCGTCGCGGAGCTGAAGGTCTGGCTCACCGACCGGATCGGCGCCGGCTTCGCGGGCTTCGAGCGCAATGGCGGCGAAGAGCTGCGCACGGTCGCGGCGCGCATGGTCGACGCGCAGGCGTCGGGCCTCGCGGGCGGCCTGCGCCGGGCGGCGGGGATCGTCGGCCGCCGCGACTGGCCGGAGGCGCTGCTGGCCGAACTGTCCCAGCTGTACCTGCTGGCGGACGCGGCCACGCGCCTGGAGTCGCTGCCGCCCGCGTTGGCGGAGACAGTCCGCACGCGGCTCGGGTTTTCCGTGGAGACGGCCCGGGTGCTGGAAAGCGGCGAGCGCGTCGCGGACGAATGGCTGATCACGGGCGCGGCGGACGAGGAGAACGACCGCCTGCTCACCCGCCGGACGTGGCTGCGCGGCCTCGGCACGGGCCGGGACGCGCTGGTGCTGTCGTTCGCCCCGCCGGGCCGTCCCCTCGACGCGTCGCTGCCACCGGGCCACCGCCTGGCGGCGGAGCTGGCCTTCTACCCGGGCGCGGCGCCCATGCGGGCCTTGGTGGCGGAGCGCGGGATTCCGGCTCCGGCCCCTAGCGCCGAAGGGGGTTCGATCCCGGAAGCCCTGGCGGCCCACGCCAAGGCGATGGCGGCGGACCCGTGGCTGGAGCGCTGGCCGGTGCTGCTGTCGGCCGTCACCCCGGCCGAGCACCCTGGCGGCTGGTGTCTGTCCGAACAGGACGGAACCGCGATGCCGCTGGTGCCGTACGCCTTCCCGTGGTCGTTGCTGGCCCTGTCGGCAGGCCGCCCGGTGACGGTGGCGGGCGAATGGAGCCAGGCGGGGCTGAGGCCGCTGACGTGCTGGCACGAGGGCCGGGCGGTGCGGCTGTGAACCTTGAGACCTGCCCACAAGAGCGAACCACCGCCCCAGCCGGCCCACACCGCCGGCAACTCCACACTCCTCGAACCCGAACGCATCCAGTCCGAAAGGCGGTGAAGCCGTGAAAGCCTGGGAAGATCTCGTCGGCACCGCCCTCCTCGGCACCCGGCGGCGCGCCCTGGACCCGGCCGCCCAGCCGCCCGCCGTGCAGGAGCTCGTCGCCGGCCGTGCCGATCCGGCCGAACAGCTGCTCGCCGCCGCGGCCGTGCTCACCAGCTACCGGCGAGCGGGGCGGCAGCCGCTGCGCGATGTCCGGCCGCTCCCCGAAGCCGCTCCCGATGAGCGGCCCTTCGTGCCGCCGCTCGCGCGGGAACGGCTCGGCCGGCTGCTCGCCGCCAGCCATCCCGACCTCCTGCTCGAATGGCTCGGCATCGTCGCCGGCACCGGCTACCGCGTCCCGCCCGAAACCCTGCCGCTGCTCGCCGAGGCCGCCCGGACCAAGGCCGCCCTGCGGGGACCGCTGGCCGCCGTCGCCGGGCCGACCGGCGCCTGGCTCGGCCAGCGCAATCCCGACTGGGCCTTCCTGGCCGCCCCGCCCGAAGAATCCGGGGACGTCTGGCAGTACGGCAGCCTCGCCCAGCGCCGCCGCTGGTTCGCCGCCAAACTCGCCGAAGACCCGGATGCCGCCCGCGAAGCCCTCGCCACGTCCTGGAAGAGCGAGCCCGCCGATGTCCGGGCCGACTTCCTCGGCGTGCTCGCCGGACACGTCCGGGCCGAAGACGAGGCCTTCCTCGAAGCCGCGCTCAGCGACCGCGCCGCCGCCGTCCGGGAACAGGCCGCCGATCTGCTCGGACGGCTGCCCGGCACCCGCTACGGACGCGGCATGGCCGAACGGCTGCGGCCACTGGTCCACCGCCGGAACCGGGTGCTCACCATCGCCCTGCCCCACGGCGAACGCGGCGACGGCACCGTCCGGCTGCGCACGCTCGTCGCGGCCGCTCCGCTCTCCTTCTGGGCCGAGTTCGGCCCGCCGGCCGAGGTCGTGCGGATGACCGTCGAAGGCTGCCCGGCCGCCGTGCTGCGGGACTCCTGGGCCACCGCGGCCCTGCGGCAGCGCGACGAAACCTGGGCACAGGCACTGATCGGCGCCGACCCGGGCGGGCGCACCACGCCGCCGCTGCTCGGCGTGCTGAACCCGGCGAGCCAGGCCGCCACCGTCGGGCACCTGGTGAGCAGGCTGCCCGTCGAATCGTTCGCCCGGCTGGTGCACGAACTGCCCCGGCCGTGGACGAAGGCACTCGGCACCGCGCTGCTCGACTGGATCGCCCGCCAGGACGACCACCGCCTGGTCTCGCACGCCGCCGTCGTGATCGCCCGCGCGGTCCCGCCGGAGTGCCTGCGCCACCCGCTGGCCACCACCCGCCTGACCATGGACGCCGGGCCGTGGCGCCGGGCGCTCACCGAAACGCTGAACTTCCGCCGCGAAATGTACGAGGAGCTCGCATGACCGCCCCCACCGTCCTCCGGCCGCACGCCGAACAGGACCACGCCGCCGAGCTGGCCGCGCTGGCCGCCGCCGACGATCGGGCCAAGCCGCCCAACTGGAACCTGTCGCCCTGGGCCGTCGTCGAGTACCTGCTCGGCGGCACCCTGCCGGACGGGACCGTGATCAGCCCGAAGTACGTCGGCCCGCGACGGCTCGTCGAGGTTGCCGTCGCCACGCTGGCCACCGATCGCGCGCTGCTGCTGCTCGGCGTGCCCGGCACGGCGAAGACGTGGGTGTCCGAGCACCTCTCCGCCGCCATCAGCGGCGACTCGACACTGCTGGTGCAGGGCACGGCGGGCACGTCCGAGGAGTCGATCCGCTACGGCTGGAACTACGCCCGGCTGATCGCCGAGGGCCCGAGCGCCGCCGCGCTGGTCGAAAGCCCGCTGGTGCACGCGATGCGGGACGGCAAGATCGCCCGGCTCGAGGAGCTGACGCGCATCCCCGCCGACGTCCAGGACTCGCTGATCACCATCCTGTCCGAGAAGACGCTGCCGATCCCGGAACTCGGCAGCGAGGTGCAGGCCCGGCCGGGCTTCAACCTGATCGCGACGGCGAACAACCGCGACAAGGGCGTCAACGAGCTGTCGAGCGCACTGCGGCGGCGGTTCAACACCGTCGTGCTGCCGCTGCCGGACAGCGCCGAAGCCGAGGTCGAGATCGTCAGCAGGCGGGTCGCCGAGCTGGGCACATCGCTGCAGCTGCCCGCGGAGGCCGCCGCACTGGCCGAGATCCGCCGCGTCGTCACGGTGTTCCGCGAGCTGCGCTCGGGCCGCACCGAAGACGGCCGCACGGCGGTGAAGTCGCCGTCCGGCACGCTGTCGACCGCGGAGGCGATCAGCGTGCTCACCGGCGGGCTCGCACTGGCCGCCCACTTCGGCGACGGCGTGCTGCGCCCGCACGACGTCGCGGCGGGCATCCACGGCGCCGTGGTCAAGGACCCGGTGGCCGACCGCGCGATCTGGATCGAATACCTGGAGACCGTGGTCCGCGAGCGCGACGGCTGGGCCGACTTCTACCGGGCGGGCCAGGAGATCTCTTGACCACCCACCTGCTCGGCATCCGCCACCACGGCCCGGGATCCGCCCGGGCCGTGGCGACGCGGCTCGCCGAACTCCAGCCCGACGTCGTCCTCATCGAAGGCCCACCCGAAGCCGACGCACTGGTCGAACTCGCCGAAGACCCGGCCATGGCACCGCCGGTCGCCCTCCTCGCCTACGCGACCGACGACGTCTCGCGCGCCGCGTTCTGGCCGTTCGCCGTCTTCAGCCCCGAATGGCAGGCGCTCGTCTACGCCCGCGAGGCCGGGGTCCCGGTGCGGTTCTGCGACCTCCCCGCCGCGCACACGTTCGCCGCGCCCCCGGACGAGCACACCGGACCACCGGTCGATCCGCTGGCCCTGCTGGCCTCGGCCGGCGGGTACGACGATCCGGAACGCTGGTGGGACGACGTCGTGGAGTCGCGGCGGGACACCGAAAGCCCGTTCGAAGTGATCGCCGACGCGATGACCGCGGTGCGCGAAGACGAAGAACCCGCGCGGGGCAACGAAGCCCGCCGTGAGGCCTACATGCGCTCGGTGCTGCGCCGCACCCGCAAGGACGGCTTCGACAACATCGCCGTCGTCTGCGGCGCCTGGCACGTGCCCGCGCTGGCCGATCCGCTGCCGCCGGCGTCGCACGACCAGGCCGTCCTCAAAGGACTCCCGAAGCGGAAGGTCGCGTGCACCTGGGTGCCGTGGACGCACGGCCGCCTCGCCACGGCCAGCGGCTACGGCGCGGGCGTGCGGTCGCCGGGCTGGTACCACCACCTCTTCACCACCTCCGGCGACGTCACCGCGCGCTGGCTCGCCGGCGTCGCCGCGGTGCTGCGGGAGGAGGACCTGCCCGTCTCGACCGCGCACGTCATCGAGGCGGTCCGCCTCGCCGAGACCCTGGCCACGCTGCGGGGCCGGTCGTCGGCCGGGCTCGCGGAGGTCACCGAAGCCACCCGGTCCGTGCTGTGCGGCGGGGACGAGGTGCAGGTCGAGCTCGTCACGCGGCGGCTGGTGGTCGGCGAACGGCTCGGCGAGGTGCCCGACCGCGTCCCGCAGCCGCCGCTGGCCGCGGACCTGACCGCGACCGCGAAACGCCTGCGGCTCAAGAAGGACCCGGTCGTCAAGGAGCTCGACCTCGACCTGCGGACGCCGGGCGGGATCGACCGCTCGAAGCTGCTGCACCGGCTGCGGATCCTCGGCATCGAGTGGGGCAGCCGGGAAGCGTCGGCGCGGCGCAACCGGGGCACGTTCCGCGAGACGTGGGCGTTGTGCTGGGAACCGTCGTTCGAGGTCGACCTGGTCGCGGCCGCGGTGTACGGCACCACCGTGCCGTCGGCGGCCACCGCCGCGGTCCGCGGCGCCGTCGAAGGCACGCCCCCGCTGGACGAGGTCACCACGGCCGTCGAAGACTGCCTGCTCGCCGACCTGCCGGAGGCGCTGCCCGAAGTGCTCGCGGCGCTCGACGCCCGGGCGGCGGCGGACGCGGACGTCGCCCGGCTGATGTCGGCCCTGCCTGCGCTGGCCAGGGCGACCCGGTACGGCAACGTCCGCGGCACCGACACCGGGGCGTTGCGGGCGGTCGCCGACCGGATGCTGGACCGGATCTGCGCCGGCCTGCCGCCGGCCGCCCACGGCATCGACGACGACGCCGCGGCCCGGCTGGCGAAGCTGGTCGACGGGGTGCACGATGCGACGTCCCTGCTGGGCGACGAGCCGAAGGAACGCTGGCTGACGGCGCTGGCCCGGCTGGCGGAGCGGCCGTCGCTGCCTCCGCTGCTGGCCGGGCGGCTCACCCGGATCCTGCACGACGCCGGGCTGTTGACCGCGCTCGACATCGAACTGCGGCTGGGCCGGGCCCTCACGCCGGGTGTCGTCCCGTCGGCGGGCGCGGCGTACGTCGAAGGCTTCTTCGACGGCGGCGCTCTGCTGCTGGTGCACGACGAAGGCCTTCTGCGGGTGATCGACGCGTGGCTGGCGGCGATCCCCGCCGACGTCTTCACCGAGGTGCTTCCGTTGCTGCGCCGGACTTTCGGTGCCTTCAGCGGGCCCGAGAAGCGGGCGATCGGGCAACGCGCGGCCGGGCTCACCGGCACCGCGCGGGCCGTGCTCGTGGCCGACGAACTGGACGAGGACCGGGCCGGGCTCGTGCTGCCGGTCCTGGCGACACTGCTGGGGGTGGGGGCATGACTAGTGCGGATACCGACCGGGTGCGGCGCTGGCGGCTGGTGCTGGGCGGGGACGGCGCCGGGCCGGGGTCCGGGCTCGACGGCGCCCAGCTGTCCGAAGAGGACAGTGGGGTGGACGCGGTGCTCGCCGCCCTCTACGACAAGCCCGACGAGGAAGCCACGGGCGGGCCGCGCAGCGCGAACCTGGGCGCGTCGGCGCCGCGGGTCGCGCGCTGGCTGGGCGACATCCGGCGCTACTTCCCCAGCACCGTCGTGCAGGTGATGCAGCGCGACGCGGTCGACCGGCTCGGGCTCACCCGGATGCTGCTGGAGAAGGAACTCCTGTCGGCGGTCGAGCCGGACGTCCACCTGGTCGGCACGTTGCTGTCGCTGAACGGCGTGCTGCCGGAGGAGACCAAGGAGACCGCGCGCGAGGTCGTCCGCAAGGTCGTCACCGAGCTGGAGGAACGGCTCGCCGAGCGCACCCGCGCGGCGATCCGGGGCGCGCTGGACAGGGCATCGCGGACCCACCGGCCGCGCCCCGGCGACGTCGACTGGGCGCGCACGATCCACGCGAACCTCAAGCACTACTCCCCCGAACTGCGCACGATCGTCCCGGAGAAGCTGATCGGCTTCGGCAGGCGGCAGCAGGCGGTGCAGCGGGACGTGATCCTGGCCGTCGACCAGTCGGGCTCGATGGCGGAGTCGGTGGTGTACTCGGGGTTGTTCGGCGCGGTCCTGGCGTCGATGCAGGCGCTGAAGACGTCGTTCGTCGCGTTCGACACGGAGGTCGCGGACCTCACCGAGCACCTCGCCGACCCGGTCGACGTGCTGTTCGGCACCCAGCTGGGCGGCGGGACGGACATCAACCGGGCGATCGCGTACTGCCAGGGCCTGGTCGAGCGCCCGGAGCGGACGCTGCTGGTGCTGATCAGCGACCTCTACGAGGGCGGCGACGAAGATGAACTGCTGCGCCGGATCGCCGAGCTGGCCGGCTCGGGCGTCCAGGTGGTGACGCTGCTGGCGTTGTCGGACTCGGGCGCACCGTCGTACGACCACGAGAACGCGGCGGCACTGGCCGAGCTGGGCATCCCGGCCTTCGCGTGCACCCCGGACCAGTTCCCGGACCTGATGGCCGCGGCCATCCGCGGCGACGACCTCCAGGGGTGGGTGGCCCGCCAAGGCTGACACGCACCTCGGCGTGGGACGCACGCCGCGACCTCAGCCGCGCGCCACGGCCGCGCGGCCGAAGTGCAGCACTCCGTCGTTCACCCGGCTCAACCGCATGTCCGCCAGATCCAGCAGGTAGTTCTGGCGCATCATCCACGGCCGCCGCCCGCCTTGCTTCGGCAAGACGGCGGCGGCCCGTTTGATGTAGCCCGACTGCAGGTCCACGATGGGCCGCGACCGGCCCGCGCCCGCGGCCGAGGCCTCGTCCGGCACGCAGAACGCGAACCCGTGCCGGTCCAGGTACGCGAGCAGGCGGCACACGTACTGCGACGCCAGGTCCGCCCGCAGCGTCCACGAGCTGTTCGTGTACCCCACGCACCACGCGAGGTTCGGCACCCCGCCGAACATCGTGCCCTTGTACGTCCGCTGCTCGCCCGGCTCGATCGCGCGTCCGTCGACCGTCAGCGCGATCCCGCCGAACGCGACCAGGCGGAGCCCCGTCGCCGTCACGATGATGTCGGCCGCCAGCGAGCGGCCGGAGTCCAGCGCCACGCCGGACGAGGTGAACCGCGTGATCCGGTCCGTCACGATGTCCGCCCGGCCCGAGCGCAACGCCCGGAACAGGTCCGCGTCCGGCACCAGGCACAACCGCTGGTCCCACGGGTCGTACGACGGCACGAAGTGCGGGTCGACCGGGATCGACGGCGGCAGCTGCGCCGCCACGCGCTTGCGCAGCGCCTGCGCCGCCCGGCCCGGCAGCCGCCGCAGCAGCTGGAAGTACAGCGTGCCCAGCACCACGTTCTTGCCGCGGACCACCCGGTGCGCCGGCTTCTCCGGCAGCAGCTTCCGGAGCCGGTCGGCCAGCGCGTCCCGGCCCGGCCGCGCCACGATGTACGACGGCGATCGCTGCAGCATCGTCACGTGCGAAGCGCGCGACGCGAGCGCCGGGACCAGCGTCACCGCCGTCGCCCCGCTGCCGATCACCACGACCCGCTTGCCCGTGTAGTCCAGCGATTCCGGCCAGTGCTGCGGATGCACGATCTCGCCGCCGAACTCGGCGCGGCCGGGGAAGTCGACGACGTGCCCGGACTCGTACGAGTAGTAACCGCTGCACAGGTACAGGAACCGGCAGGTGAACGTGGCGCCGTGCGCGGTCGAGACCGTCCACCGCGCGGCCGGCGACGACCACGACGCCTGCACGACCCGGTGCCCGAAGCGGATGTGTGCGGTCACCCCGAAGGCCTCGGCCGTCGAGCGGATGTAGCTCAGGATCGACGGCCCGTCGGCAATCGCCTTCGGGTCCGTCCACGGCCGGAACGGGTAGCCGAGGGTGAACATGTCCGAATCGGACCGGATGCCCGGGTACCGGAACAGGTCCCAGGTGCCGCCGACGGTGTCGCGTGCCTCCAGCACCGCGTACGTCTTGCCCGGCAACCGCTCCTGCAGCCGGCAGGCCGCGCCGATCCCGGACAGGCCGGCGCCCACGATCAGGACGTCCACGTGCTCGGCAACGGTCATGACCAGCAGCCTAACCGAGGTGGGTCCCCCGCCGGACCGGGTCGGGGCACCGGTCCGGCGGGGAGGCCTCGCCTACACCAGGACGAGTTTCGTCGCGCCGAACGTGCCCCTCACCGGCACCACCACGGACCGGCCGCGCACCGTCACCGTGACGCTGTCCTGCAGCTGCGTCGGATCCGACACGGCGAGCTGGGTCCGGGCCCCGCAGCGCCCGAACGCCACCGACGCCGGTCCGGACACGCTCAGCTCGCCCACCGAGCCCGCCGCGAAGAAGTTCGCCAGCACCGTGCCGCCCGCCACGCGGATCGCCTGCGCCACCGGGGTGTTCGCCAGCACCCGCCACGCCCACGACGCCGCGACCGTGCCGATCACCGAAGCGCCCGGCAGCACCGCGTACGCGTACTTCGCGTCCGTCGGGTTCACTCCGTGCTCCAGGATCAGCTTCTGGTACCGGCGGGTGTGCGGGGTCGTGGTGCCCTTGGTGTTGGCGCCGGTGTCGATGTCGCGCCACGCCCCCGTCCGGTCTTCGCGCAGGGCCGTCACCGAAGCGTCGTCGAGGAGCACGTACCCGCCGACCTTCTCCAGGTGGACCCAGCGAGGGTGACGCAAAGCCGCCGCCTTACCGAGATCGGCGGGCACGCGCCGGCCGTCCGAGAGGAGCACCCCGCGGCCACCCTCGCCGAGGTTGCGGTTCTCGATCGTCGTGCGCACCGCGTAAGAGGACGTGCCCGTGATCCCGGCACCGAGGCAGACGATCCCGGCCGGGGTGAAGAACCACGATTTCTTTGCGACCAGCGACCCGTCCCAGTTCTCGAAGTCGAACGCCCAGGCGCCGTGCCGCGCGTCCCAGCGGACACCGCCGGTGTGCGCGTTGGGCCCCACCGGCACGCCGCCGAACCCGGGGTCGACCGGGCCGTCGTGCTCGGTCGTGCCGGGCAGCAGCAGCGGGTCGATCGTCGGCCAGTAGGCGTCCGTGTAGTGCCCCTTGGCGTTGGGCAGGAACGTGTAGAGCACGCCGTCGCCGACGTGGTGGCCCTTGAGGTTCTGGCCGTTGATGGCCTCGTAGCGCGAAATCCGGGTCGAGCCGACGCCGAGCGAAGCCGACCAGCCGTCGGTGACGTGGACCAGCCGGTCCTGCTGACCGAAGACGCGGTGCGTTGCCTCGCCCCGCGCCGGGCGCGCCCCCGACGCCAGCAGGTCCTGCGCGAACTCGATGCCCGGCGTCGCCACCAGGTCCGGGCCGGGCGCGAACCGCTCCGGGTCCGGGATCTTCAGGAACGGCGCGTACTCGCCTTCCTTGATCCACTTCGCGGCCAGCGCGTTCAGGCAGGTCTTCGGCTTGCCCGACGCCGTCCGGGCCAGCACCAACGTGGCGACGGTGAGCTGGTGGCCGATGTCGTGGCCGGTCTCGCCCTGGCGCGACAGCATCCGGCCACGCACCGGCTCCATCAGCGCGCCCGCGTAGACGAAGGGCGCGAAGCTGTCCTCTACCAGCGCGTAGACCTTGTCCTTCAGCGGCTGCGGGAGCGCGTACTCGGTGCCGTGCGTGACGTGGATGACGCCGGCGAGCGCCGTCAGCAGCACGATGCCGTAGTGCCCGGCGTACGGGATGGTGTCGTGCTGGATGAACGAGCCGTCGACGTGGAAACCGTCCCCCGCCGCGCGATCCAGCTTCGCGACGACGCTCGCCGCGCCCCCGCCCGCGACGTCGGTGAGCGCGTCGACGCCGGTCTTGATCCACGCCGTGTCACCCAGCATCGCGCCCGACACGATCGAAATGAGCGCCTTGTCCGCGCGGTTGGCGCCGGTTTCGATCACCGACGGGTTGTTCGCCCGCAGGTTCGGGTTGCCGGCGAACCGCTTGACCGGCGCCAGGTAGCGGGCCAGCTGCTCCGCGGCGAGCTGGTCGGCGACCACCGACAGCGTGTGCAGCAGGTAGTACGGAATGCCGATTTCGTAGGTGTACCAGTTGCCGATCTCGCCGACGTTTTCGTTGTACTGGGCGGCGTGGAGCAGTTCCAGCGCGGCCTCGATGCGGCCGAGCACCACCGGGTCCCCGGCCAGCGCACCGCCCGGCGTGCCCCAGTCGACGGCGATCGCGCGCAGCCGCGCGTACATCGACGTCGTGTAGCCGCTGCCCGGGCCGAGCGGCAGATCCGTCCACAGTGGAGTCCCGCCCCCGGCGACGGACAGGCTTGCGTCGTACGCTTTGGCGACGCGGCCGAGGTTGGCCAGCGCCTCGGTGCGTTCCGGCGACGGCCGGTTGATGCCGGTCTGCAGCTGCCGGTACGCGGCGACGATCGCCGCGGTCGCGGTGGGCACCGGGCTCGCCGCCTTCGCAACGGGATCGGCCGCGGGATTGGCCGCCGCCGCCGCGGCGCTCGCGCCGGAGGCCGGGCGGGTCAGGAGCACGGTGGAAGCGGCCGCCAGGGCACCACCGCGCAGGACATTTCTCCGGTTCACAGGCATGACAATGCCTCCCATGATCAAGACAACTTTGGCTTGCAGGGAACGGAATTCAGTTGTGCGGCGGCGGATTGGTCTTCCGGGAGCCACCTTCGAGGCATGCCCCGAAGGTGACTTCCACGGCTCTCGGCCACGGAAACTGTCGGTGCCGAGCGATAGAGTGGAACCGGGGGGCGCCCCCGCGCGCTCGGGGGGTGCCGGGTCAGTGGTGCGGGGTCCGTGGTGCGGGGTCAGTGGTGCGGGGTCGGCGGCCCGGAAACTGTCGGTGCCGCGCGGTAATCTGGAACCGGGGGGCGCCCCCGCGGCGTCAGTGCGGCAGGGGCGGCCGGGTCAGCGGGCGCCGTCGGTGCGGCGGGGCAGTTGCCAGGGGTTGGCCTCCTGCAGGGGTTCGGGCAGCAGGGCGTCCGGGAAGCCCTGCCAGGCGATCGGGCGCAGGAACCGCTCGATCGCCGCGGTGCCGACCGATGTCGTCGCCGGGGCGGTCGTGGCCGGGTACGGGCCGCCGTGCTGCTGGGCCCAGCTCACCGTCACGCCGGTGGGCCAGTCGTTCCACAGCAGCCGTCCGGCGATGCGGGCCAGCCGCGGCAGCACCGGCCGGATCCAGTCCACATCGGACTCTTCGCCGTGGATCGTGGCGGTGAGCCCCGGTTCGACGACGTCGAGCAGGCGCAGCAGCTCGGCCTGGTCGGCGTAGGTGACGATCAGCGACGCCGGCCCGAAGCACTCCTCGTGCACGGCGGCGCCACCCTCGAGGAACTGCTTGCCGGTGGTGGCCAGCAGCGTCGGCGTGAACGCGGGCGAGGCGGACGGCGACTCGGCGACGACCTCGACGCCCGGGACCTCGCGCAGCTTGGAAAGCTGCGCCGAGTAGCCGCCGGCGATGCGGTCGTTGAGCAACAGCTGCGCCGCGGCACCGTCCAGCGCCGAACGCAGGGCATCGGTCAGGCCGTGCTCCTCCGGCAGGAACAGCAGGCCCGGCTTGGTGCAGAACTGGCCGGCGCCGAGGGTGAACGATCCCGCGTAGCCCTTGGCCACGGCTTCCCCGCGCGCGGCGACCGCGGCCTCGGTGACCACGACCGGGTTGACGCTGCCCAGTTCGCCGTAGAACGGGATCGGCCGCGGCCGCGCGTTCGCGATGTCGAACAGGGCCCGTCCGCCGGGGATCGAGCCGGTGAAGGACGCCGCCGCGATCCGCGGGTCCTTCAGCGCGGTGACGCCTTCCTCCTGGCCGAAGATCACGTTGAACAGCGCGGCCGGGGCGCCCGCCTTGATCAGCGCCTCCCGCACGATCGAGCCGGTCCGCGCGGACAGCTCCGGGTGGCCGGGGTGGGCCTTGAGGACCACCGGGCAGCCCGCGGCCAGCGCGGACGCGGTGTCGCCGCCGGCGACGCTGAACGCGAACGGGAAGTTGCTCGCGGCGAACACCAGCACCGGCCCGATCGCGGTCTTGACGCGGCGGATGTCCGGACGCGGGCCCATCGGCCAGTCCGGGTCGGCGTGGTCGACGGTGGCGCCGAGGTACTCGCCGTCGGAGAGGACCTCGGCGAACAGGCGCAGCTGGAACGTCGTGCGCTTCAGCTCGCCGGCCAGCCGCGGTGTCTCGGGCAGGTGCGTCTCGGCGTGCGCCAGCGGGACCAGTTCGCCCGCGGCGGCGTCGAGGGCGTCGGCGACGGCGGTCAGCCAGCCGGCGCGTTCGGCCGGGGTCGCCTCGGCGGCGGGACGGGCCGCGTCGGCGGCTCCCGCCAGGATCTTTTCGAGCGTGGCGGCATCGGTGGCCTGGCTCATCGGTGGAACAGCTCCTCGATCGGTTTCCGGGTCCGGGGGCGGGCCCCGGATAGCTCAGTGCGTCTCGTGGGCGGCGGCGGTGGCCGCTTCCAGGTCGTCCCAGCGACCCGGGCCGGCCAGGCCGAGGTGGTACAGGTGCAGCTCGGCGGTGCCCGCCTTGGCCAGCTCGCCGACGTAGGCGGCGATGTCGGGCACCGGCGCGGCGGCGACCGCCGTGATGTAACTCCCGATCGCCACGCGTTCGGGCAGGGCGTCCCGGGCCGCCGCGACGGCCTCGGCACCCGTGGCGGGGGCCCACCCGAACAATACGACCGCGTCGACGTCGTCGGGTGCCGACGGGGTCAGCCCGGGCAGCGCGCCGGTGACCCACGGGTCGAGCGCGCCATGCAGCACGATCCGGATGCCCGGCGGCAGCGTGGCCAAAACCGCGGCCCGCAGCTCGTCGGTGGCCCGCTGCCGGACGCGCAGCAGCAGCTGGGTGAGCTCCGGCGGCAGGTCATCGGCCGTCAGGCCCAGGTCGCCGGTGGCGATCAGCCGCCGGACCTCTTCGACGAGCTGCGCCCGGACGGCGTCCGCATCGACTTGCCACGAAGAAGCACAGGCGTCGCAGCAGCAGATCGACAGCAGCCGGGCCACCGCGGGCGCCCACACGCCGTCGGTCTTCTCGTGCTGGTGCTGGTGCACCGCGCCGAGCGGGCCGCAGGCTTCGAGGATCACCGAAGCCAGCTCGAGCCCCGCGACGGCTTCCGCGGTCACCTTCGCCGCGTACTCGCGCACGGCGGGCTGCGAAGGGCACAGCGCCCACGGGTAGGCCTCGCCGAAGCAGTTGCGGACCACGACGTCCGGGTGCTCGTAGCCGAGCTGGGAGTTGTGGGTCAGGACGATCCAGGCGGCGGCCGGGATCCCGGCTTCGTTGAGCAGCCGGACGGCGTCGCCCCCGGCGTCCTCCGGCGCCATCCAGTCCGGAGTGGACGGTCGCAGCGCACCCCACCCGTCCGGGCGCACCGGCCGGTAGAACGCCGCGTGCCGCGCCACGACGGCCGTCCGGGACGGCGACCACGGCGTCGCCGCGCGGGCGCTGTGGTACGACAGCGCCACGGCCACCTCGTCGACGCCCAGTGCCCGGGCACGCGCGGCGAACTCGTCCTCCAGGACGTCCCAGGGGTAGGCGTATCCCGTCACCTTCACCGGTTCACCACCTCGCCGTGTTCGGCTCGAACCCGGGAACGTAGTTCCGCATGTAGGTCCCGTCGTCCCGCTTCGTCAGTCCACATCGGACGTAGTTCTCGTGCAGCTTCGCCAGCGCGTCCTCGTCGAGGGTGATGCCGAGCCCGGGGGTCGTCGGCACCGCGACGGCTCCGCCCCGGAACTCCAGCACGCCGGGCTCGATGACGTCTTCGACCTTCCACGGCCAGTGCGTGTCGCAGGCGTAGGTCAGGTGCGGCGTCGCCGCGGCGACCTGCACCATCGCGGCCAGGCTGATCCCGAGGTGGCTGTTGGAGTGCATCGACAGGCCGACGCCGAAGCTCTCGCACGTCACCGACAACGCCTGCGTTGCGCGCAACCCGCCCCAGAAGTGGTGGTCCGACAGCAGCACGCCGATCGCCCGCGCCCGGAAGCCCGGCTCGATGTCGCCGAAGTTCACCACGCACATGTTGGTGGCCAGCGGCATGGACGCCTGCTCGGCGACCCGTGCCATGCCCTCGATGCCCGGCGTCGGGTCCTCCAGGTACTCCAGCACCCCGTCGAGCTCACCCGCCACCCGGATGCTCGTCTCGACCGTCCAGGCGCCGTTCGGGTCGATCCGCAGCGGGTGCCCGGGGAACGCCTCGGCCAGCGCGCGGACGCCGTCAATCTCCTGAGCGGGCTCGTAGACCCCGCCCTTGAGCTTGATCGACTTGAACCCGTACTCGTCGAACATCCGCTTCGCCGACCCGACCAGCGTCTCGGGCGTGGTGATCTCGCCCCAGGAGTCTTCGCGGCCGTCGATGTGCTTGCCGTACTTGTAGAACAGGTACGCGGAGAACTCGACGGCGTCGCGGGCCCGGCCGCCGAGCAGGTCGGTCACCGGGCGGCCCAGGCAGCGCCCCTGCGCGTCGAGGCAGGCGACCTCGAACAGCGAGTACACGCTCGCGATCGTCTTGCGGATGGAGAACCCGCCGATCAGGCCGTGCGCGTCGGTCAGCACCGTCTCCGACAGCGCTTCCGCCACCAGCCGCTGCAGGCCGGGCAGGTCGAACACGTCGTGGCCGCGCAGCCGCGGCAGCACCTTGCGCACCTCGCCGAGGAAGGCGTCGTCGCCGTAGGACTCGCCGAGCCCGACGATCCCGTCCTCGCACTTGACCTGGACGACGCTGCGGAGCGCGAACGGCTCGTGCACGCCCATGACGTTGAGCAGCGGCGGGTCCGCGAACGCGACCGGGGTCAGCACCACGTCGAGGATCTGCATCAGCCGAGCCCCTTCAGCGTCAGGAAACCGTCCTCCACGACCTTCTCCAGCCGGCGGATCTGCTCCGGTGTCGGCTCGACCAGCGGTGGCCGGACCGGGCCGACCTTGTCGCCGCGCAGCCGGGCGGCGGCCTTGACCAGCGAGACGGCGAAGCCGGGCGTCTCGTCCCGCAACGCCACCAGCGGCAGGTAGAACCCGGTCAGCAGGGCGTCCATCACCCGCGTGTCGCCTTCGCCGAGCGCGCGGTGGAACCGGTGCGCGATCTCCGGCGCGAAGCAGTGCACGGCCGAGGAGTACCGGGCGACGCCGATCGCGGCGTACGCCTTGGCCGAGACCTCCGCGGTCGGCAACCCGTTGAAGAACAGGAAGTCCCGCGCCCGCTCGGTGTCCAGTGCCCGGATCGTGGTGACGATCCGGGTCATCGCCTCGACGTCGCCGTAGCCGTCCTTGAGCCCGGCCACCGACGGGATGTCCAGCAGCGAAACCGCGGCCGGCGCGGTGAACACGCCGGTGCCGCGGTGGTAGACGATGACCGGCACCGACGAGTCGCCGACGGCGTACCGGACGAAGTCGACCAGGCCCGCCGACGGCCCGGTGACGAGGTACGGCGGCAGCAGCAGGACGCCGTCCGCGCCACCCGCCTGAGCCGCCGCGATGCCGGCCCGCGCCGACGCCGCACCGCCCCCGGCGCCCACCCAGACCGGGACACGGCCGCCGGCCACCTCCCGGGCCCGGGCGAGCACCGAGGCGTGCTCGGCGGGCGAGAGCGAGCTGAACTCGCCGGTGCCGCACGCCACGAACAGCGCACCGGCGCCCGCCGCGATGTGGCTCTCCACGTTCTCCGCGAGCGCGTCGAGGTTGACCTCGAGGTCCTCGGTGAACGGGGTGAGGGGGAACGCCAGCAGGCCGTCCAGCTCGATCTCGTTCTGTGCCATCTGTTTTCTGCTCTCTCGTCCTTTTTCGGGTTCGGCCGGGTCTGGCCTGGCTCAGGCGGGCACGGTCGTGCCTTCCTGCTTCCGGTCGACGTCGTCGTCGGCTTTGTTCACGGTGTCGACGATCTCATCGGCGACTGCACTGCGCTCGGGGGCGAGCAGCCCGAGGCCGACGTAGAGCGCGAGCGAGACCAGGATCGGCGTCGCGACGAGCACGGTCTGGTTCGCCTCGAAGACGTAGTACACCAGTGCGTAGTCGATCAGGCCGCCCGCCCAGGAGATCAGCGCCGCCCGGGGGCCGCACTTGCGGAACCACGGCAGCATGCCCAGCAGCAGCGGGATCGAGATCGGGCCCATCAGCGCGGCCACCCAGTTGACGACGATCTGCAGCACGCCGCCGAGGTTCTGCGCCTGGGTGGCCACGAGCATGGTCAGCGCGACGAAGATCACCGTGGTGACGCGGGCCGCCTTCAGGCCCTGGACGTCGGTCCACTGCCGGGTCCGGCGGAACATCGCCGGGATCATGTCGCGGGTGATGACCGCGGAAATCGCGTTGGCGTCGGAGGAGACCATCGCCATGGTGTGCGAGAAGATGCCGGCCAGCACCAGGCCGATCAGGCCCGGCGGCAGGAACGTCGTGGTCATGATCGCGTACGACTGCGTCGGGTCCTTGACGCCGGGGATGAGCAGCGGCGCCGCGAACATCGGGAACATCAGCACCAGCGGCCACAGCAGGTACAGCGCGGACGAAAGCCGCGCGCTGCGCTTGGCCTCGTGGGTGTTCGGCGCGGCCATGTACCGCTGCGCCAGGTTCCACATGCCTCCGTTGTACTCCAGCGTCTTCACCAGCACGTAGATGAGCAGGAAGATGGTGGTGTACCTGGACGTCACCGGGTCGACGTGGCCCGCGGGCAGCTTGTCCCACATCGTCCAGAGCGCGGAGATCCCGCCCAGCTTGCCCAGCACCACGACGATCATCACGATCGCGGCGACGGCCTGGATGACGAACTGGCCGAAGTCGGTGAGCGCGTCGGCCCACAGGCCGCCGATGGTGCAGTAGATCAGGGTGACCGCGCCGGTGATGAGGATGCCGAGGTTGTAGTCCAGCCCGGCGAACACGTGCAGCAGCGTCGCGACAGCGAACCACTTGGCCGCGATGTCGAAGATCTTCAGCAGGCTGCCGCTCCAGGCCAGCGCCTGCTGCGTCGGCACGTTGTACCGCTTGGCCAGGTACTCCAGCGGCGAAGCGACGCCGAGCTTCGAGCGCAGCCGGTTCCAGCGGGCCGCGAACAGCCAGCTGCCGATGCCCACGCCGATGCCGATGCTGGCGAAGCCCCAGAAGTACACGGTGACGCCGCTGGTGTACGCGACGCCCGCGTACGCGACGAAGAGCACGGCGCTGTAGCCGGACATGTGGTGCGAGATGCCGGCCAGCCACCACGGCATCTTGCCGCCGGCGGTGAAGAAGTCCTTCACATCGCTGACCCGTTTGTGCGACCACCAGCCGATCACGATCATCAGCGCGAAGTACGCGCAGATCATCGTCCAGTCGAGTGCGTGCACCGCAGGCTCCCTTCCGCGTCCACGTCGATGTGGTCCCCCAGGCTCGCAGGTGTTCACATCTATGAACGGAGTCTGTTATAGTGATTATGTTCATCTATAAGAACGTTGTTCGGACGCTAATATGGCCGGGGTCACAAGTCAACGGCCGGACGGAGGAGCACAAATGCCGCAGAAGGTGGACAACGCGGCGGAGAGCGCCCCGGCCGAGTCCTCGGGCGTCAAGTCCGCGCGCCGGGCCGTCGACCTCATCGAGACGTTCGCGGCGAACGACGTCTGGCTGTCACTGTCGGACCTGCACGCCCGCACCGGCTTCCCGCGCTCGTCGCTGCACGGCCTGCTGCGGACGCTCCTGGAAGCCGGCTGGCTGGAGGCCGACGCCAACACCGCCCGCTACCGCCTCGGCGTCCGCGCGCTGATCTGCGGCACGGCGTACCTGGACCGCGACGCCGTCGTCCCGTTCGCCACCGAAGCACTGGAGCGCATCCGGGAGAAAACCGGCTTCACCGCGCACTTCGCGCGTCGCAACGGCACCGAGGTCGTCTACCTGGAAACGCGCGAGTCACAGCGTTCGACGCACCTGGTCTCCCGCGTCGGGCGCACGCTGCCCGCGCACGCGACCGCGCTGGGCAAGGCACTGCTGGCCGAACTGACGCACGACGAGATCGAAGCGCTGATGCCGTCGACGCTGCCCGCGCTGACCCCGAACACCATCACCACGCTCGAAGCCCTGCACGCCGAGTTCGCCGCCACCCGCGAACGCGGGTACGCCGCCGAGGTCGAGGAAGGCACGCTGGGCGTCCGGTGCGTCGCCGCGGTGATCCCCTACCGCATCCCGGGCACCGACGCGATCAGCTGCTCGATGCCGATCGCCCAGGTGACCGACGACGACGCCCGCCGCGTCGGCGAGCTGCTCGCCGAGACCACCGCCGAGCTCGGGCAGCAGCTGCGCCGGGCCGGCATCCGTTAACTCTTCTGTGTGAGTAGTCCTTCTGTGTGAAAGGAACCCCATGACGGACCAGCGCGTGCTCATCACCGGGTCGGCGGGCGTCGTCGGCACCCTGATGCGCCCCCGCCTGCGGCGCCCCGGCCGGGTGCTGCGCCTGCTCGACCTGGCCCCGCAGACGGCGTCTTCCGACAGCGAGGAGATCGTGACCGCTTCGGTCACCGACGCCGCGGCGATGGCCGCGGCGTGCGAGGGCGTCGACGCGCTGATCCACCTGGGCGGGCACAGCCGCGAGAACTCCTGGGAAGCCACCCTCGACGTCAACATCAACGGGACGCAAAAGGTCCTGGAAGCGGCGCAGGCCGCCGGGATCCGGCGGGTGATCCTGGCGTCCAGCAACCACGCGGTGGGCTTCCGCCGGGTGGATTCCGACCTCCCGGCGGACTCCTCACCGAGACCGGACACGTACTACGGCGTCTCGAAGGCGGCGATCGAAGCGCTCGGGAGCCTGTACCACTCCCGGTTCGGCATGGACGTGATCGTCATCCGGATCGGCTCGTGCTTCGAGACACCGTTGCCGCTGGGACCGCGTGGTTTGGCGACGTGGCTCTCCCCCGACGACGGCGCGCGGCTGTTCGAGGCGTGTCTCTCGGCGCCTTCACCGGGGTACCGGCTGATCTGGGGCGTCTCGGACAACACGCGCCGGATCTACTCGCTGGAAGAGGCCGAAGCGCTGGGCTACAAGTCCTTGGACGACGCGGAGGTGTACGCGGACCAGCTGGCTTCGAAGCCGGCCCCGACCGGCCCGGCCGCCGAGTACGTCGGCGGCCCGTTCTGCACGGCACCCCTCGGCGTCTTCAACCCGCTCTGAGTCCCCAGCGCCCCAATGTGGCCTTGGTTGCGTCCAACGCACCCAATGTGGCCTTCGGTGCGTCCAACGCACCGAAGGCCACATTGGGGCGCTGGCGACCGGACAACAAGCGGGCCAGAAGTTCAGTGCACCCAGGGCGGTCAGCGCTGACGGTGCGACCGCCGTGCGGCCCGTCGTGTGCTGGTAGCGCCGCACGATGTCACCACACCGGGACCGGCGCCCCATCCGGCGCTCGGCTCGCAGCAGCCGGTTGCGCCGTGGCGGCGGGAAGGTCGCGGCCAGGCGGGCCAGCAGTTCCCCGCGGTCGACGCCGGCGGCACGCATCACCCAGTCGGCGCCGGGATCGAGGGCGACGAGCGCCAAGGCGAGGTGTTCGACGCGGTGCCGGCGTTCCCGGCGGGCGAGCGCGAGCCGCAGGGATGCGGCGTAAGCGGCTTGGACATCCAGGCCGATCGGCGGCTCGGCCCTGGCACACCGCCGCCGGGCCTTTCCCGCGCCCAGCGGAAACACGAACTCCTTGGACGGCGGCCGGTCCGCGAGCGCACCCGGCAGCGGCCCGAGGTCGACGCCGAGCGCGGCCAGCGCCTCCCGGTCGGCGGCCACGCCCGCGCCGTCCGGGGCGGCCCGGCGCACAACCTGCTCGATGCCGCCGAGCCCGGACAGTGGCCCTTCGGTGAGGGCGAGCAGCAGGTGTTCGCTGCCGACCCGGGGGTGCCCGAGCTCTTGTGCGAGCCGGTACGCCCGGATCATCGCCCGCCCCACCGCGGGGTGGTCACCCTGGAACATCAGCCCTCCCGGCCGCGGTGCTTGCGGTGCACGGTCTGCTTGGTGACGCCGAGCCGCTCGGCGATGTCCTGCCACGACCAGCCGGCCCGCCGCGCGGCCGCCACCCGGTCGGCTTCGAGCTGCTCGGTCAGCCGCCGCAGCCGCGCGACGGCCCGCAGTGCGACGTCCGGATCGGTGCTGCGCACGGCGTGGTCGAGGTCGGTCGGCAAGGTCACCGCGTCAGCATATGCTGACATCCGCGAGGTCGTCAACACATGCTGACGGGGTACTAGTACCTTTGCGGCTTCCCCCGCTCCGGCGGCCCCGCCAGGGTGGCGGCCATGATCTTGAAATCCCGCCGCGCCCGGAAGTGGACGATCGTCGTGGCGAGCCTGCTGGTCGTCGTCCTCGCCGGCGCCTACACGCTGCTGCAGGTCGCCGGCTCGCGGACGTTCCAGTTCTTCGGCACCCTCGTGAACCGCGTCGAAACCAGCGAGAAGATCGTCGCCCTCACCTTCGACGACGGGCCCGATCCCGCGGGCACCAGCACGATCCTGGACACGCTGAAGAGCCGTCAGGTGCCCGCGACCTTCTTCCTCATCGGCCGGGACATCGCCGCGCACCCGGACCTCGCCCGCGAGATCGCCGCCGCCGGGCACGAGATCGGCAACCACAGCTTCAGCCACGACCGGATGATCGGCGTGACGCCGTCCTGGGTGGCCGACGAGATCGAAGCCACCGACGCCCTGATCCGCACGACCGGTTACACCGGCGACATCCACTTCCGGCCGCCGAACGGCAAGAAGCTCTTCGCCCTCCCCCGCTACCTCGCCGCGCACAACCGCGTCACGATCACCTGGGACGTCGAACCGGACTCCGCCGGCATCCCCGGTGCCGCCACCATCGAGCAGGACACCATCGGCCAGGTGCGGCCCGGTTCCATCATCCTGCTGCACGCGATGTACCCGGCACGCGAGCAGACCCGCCTCGCGCTCGGCCCGGTCCTCGACGGGCTCAAGCAGCGCGGCTACCGGTTCGTGACCGTGTCGCAGCTGCTGGCAGCTCGACGCTGACGACCCACTCGCCGTCCCGCGGGCCGTGGATCAGCGCGCCCCCGGCGGCCGCGGCCTGCTCCGCGAGCCCGGCCAGCCCGTAGCCGCCGCCTGCAGGTGACGTTCCCTTGAGCGCGTTCCGCGCTGTGATCGTCACCCGCTCACCGGCTCGGACGTCCAGGCGCAGCCGGACGCCGGGGCCGTTGTGCCGCAAGGCGTTCACCGCCGTCTCGGCGATGAACCGCTCGGCCAGCTCCCGCACCGGGCGCGACAGTTCGGGCAGCACCGGGTCGCGGTCGAGGACCAGTCCGGCGGTGCGGAGCCGGGCCAGCACCTCGGCGAGGTCCGGAGCGCGGTCGGCGTCGTCGCGCAGGTCGTCCAGCGTGCGGCGGACGAGCGTGAGCGCGCCTCGGCCGGCCGCCAGGAGGGTGTCGAGGCGGGCCCGGTCGGCGTCGGTCAGGTCGCCGACCGCGCGCAGCGTCTCGGCCTGCACGAGCATGACGGCCGTGGTCTGGGCGAGCGTGTCGTGCAGCCGCCGGGCCGCCCGCTCGGCCCGGTCGGCGAGCGCGCGACGGCGTTCGGCACCCAGCAGCCAGGCCACCGCGGCGATCGCGACGGCGAGGACCGTGCCGTCGAGCAGGCCCTTCGCCGGGAACACGGCGGCCCCGACCACCAGGGCCGCGGTGGCCGCGAGCCACCGCCGCGGCGTGCTGTAGAGGGCGAGCAGCACCGGCACGTACATCGTGTTGCGCGGCTGGTCGAGCAGCAGGTGCCCGGCTGTCGCGAGGGTCACCACGACGAGCACGAGGGCCGGCGCGCGGCGGGACCACAGCAGCGGGACGAGCTGGGCCGCGCTGAGCCCGGCCGCGAGCCACCCCTGCTGCGGCGTCCACGCCCCGCTGGCGAGGAACACCGCGGCCACCGCCGCCGTCGTGACGAGAGACTGACGCATGGCCCGACAGTAGAGTGCGGGGCATGATCCGGGTTCAGGTCGTCGACGACCACGCGCTGGTGCGCGAGGGCATCGCGCTGATCCTGGGCGCGCAGCCGGACCTCGACGTGGTCGCGCAGTACGCGAGCGGACCGGAGCTGCTCTCCTCGTCCGTGGCGGCCGACGTCGTGCTGCTCGACCTCTACCTGCCCGGGATGGACGGCCTCGAAGTGCTGCGCCGGCTCGGGCCCGCGGCCCCGCGCGTGCTGATGCTGACGACGGTCGGCCGTCCCCGGGAAATCCGCGAAGCCCTCGGCGCGGGCGCGGCGGGGTTCGTGCTCAAGGACGCCTCGGGCGACGAGCTCGCGGCTGCCGTCCGGGCGGCCCACCAGGGCGTGACGGCACTGAGCCCGGCGGTGGCGTCGGCACTGAGCGCCGGCGGTGCGCTGACACCGCGCGAGCGGGACGTGCTGGAGCTGCTGGGCGAAGGACTGTCCAATCGCGACATCGCGGTCCGGTTGCGGCTGGCCGAGCGGACGGTGAAGGTGCACGTGGGGAACGTGCTGGCCAAGCTCGGCGTGACCAGCCGCACCCAGGCGGCACTCGTGGCCCGGGACCGCTGAGACGGCCGGGCCGGGCGCGACTTGTACGGCCCGTGTACGCCACCGGGTTAACGTCGCGCGCCATGTCGAACCAGTGGAAACTGCTCTCGCTCGGCGTGTTCGCCGCCCTCGCGGCCACAACGGTCACCACGGTCACCGCCACCGAAGCGGCCGCCGCGCCGAACACCTACTACGTCGACCAAACCCTCGGCAACGACAACGCCGCCGGGACCCAGGCCGCGCCCTGGAAGTCCCTCGCCAAGGTCGCCGCGACCGAACTGAAGCCCGGCGAAACCGTGCTGCTGCGCCGGGGCCGGACCTGGACCGGCGGGCTCACCGTCTTCGGCAAGGGGTCGGCCTCCGCGCCGGTGACCATCGGCGCGTACGGGGACGGCGCACGTCCGATCGTGCAGGGCAACGAAGAGGCCTGCATCGCCCTGCCCGGCGACTACACCACCGTGCAGGACCTGCAGATCGGCGTCGCGGCCGACGCCGGGCGCTGCTCCTGGGCCGGCGTCGAAGTCGGCGGTGACCACAACAAGGTCCTGTCGAACTACATCACCGGAGCCGGCGCGGGCGTCTACATCGCGCCGAGCGCCGACGGCACCGAGGTCACCCAGAACGACCTCGTCGACAACAACCACATGACCGTCGTGACACCGGGTGGCAACGACGACTCCGGCGCCTTCGCGATCTTGGTGCAGGGCAACGGCTCGGACATCGGCTGGAACCGGATCAGCGGGTCGATCGCGGTGAGCGAAGACTTCGGCGGCCTCGACGGCGCCGCGGTCGAGATCTTCTACGGTTCGGACAACGTCATCCACCACAACATCTCCGAGGACAACGAGTCCTTCACCGAGCTCGGCACCGACGCGGACGACCCGGACGGCGTGTCCCGCAACAACGTCTACGAGTACAACGCGGTCTTCGGCGCCAAGACCCGCGGCGGCATCGTGACGCGCGGCGCCCAGGACGGCAACGGCCCGGTGACCGGCACGGTCTTCCGCAACAACTCCCTCCGGCTCGGCCACGCCGAATCCGAAGGGTTCGTCTGCTACGGCGGCTGCACCAACCAGACGCTGAAGCTGACCCAGAACGTGATCCAGTCCGCGATGAAGGTCGGGTACGCCGACACCGGCTGGACCGCGACCGACCACAACGTCTTCTTCGGCGGCCAGCGGCAGTTCACCCCGGGCGCCACGGACAAGGTCGCCGATCCGAAGTTCACCTCCGCGACGAACCTGATCCTCAGGACCGGCAGCCCGGCCATCGGCCTCGGCGTCACGAAGTACGCGGACATCGACGTCGACGGCAACGCGATCGGCACCCGGATCGACGCGGGCGCCTACCAGTTCACCCCGTGACGTAGCGCGTCAGCATCGCCACCATCTCGTCCTCGAGGCGCCGGGCGTCGACGGGATCCGGCTCGGCGAGCAGGTCGTGGACGGCCAGCTCCACCGTCGCGATGACCAGGCGGGCCGCCGTTCCGGTGTCGGCGACGCGGACCTCGGGGTGGCCCTCCAGGAGGGCGCGGGTGTGGCCGACCATGGTCCGCTTCACCCGGCCGACCCGCTCGAGCAGCTCGTCCGACCGCGGGGCCTGCTCGAGCAGCATGCGCAGCAGGTGGGGATCGTCGAGGTGGGCGTCGACCGCGAGCCGGACGAAGATGCGGAA
This sequence comes from Amycolatopsis sp. lyj-346, assembly GCF_046548975.1. Taxonomy (NCBI): domain Bacteria; kingdom Bacillati; phylum Actinomycetota; class Actinomycetes; order Pseudonocardiales; family Pseudonocardiaceae; genus Amycolatopsis; species Amycolatopsis sp. lyj-346. Next base: position 47,060 of record NZ_JAJPWT010000006.1, on the reverse strand, counting down.
AATCTCCTCGATCGAATCGGGCAGCGGGCCGGTCAGGACCTTCGCCGCGGCCGCCGTGCCGTCGTCGAGGTGCCGGGTCAGCAGCTCGGCGAGGATCGCGTCCTTGTTCGGGAAGTACTGGTACAGCGAGCCGATCGAGATCCCGGCGCGCTCGGCGATGCGGTTGGTGGTGCCGGCGGCGTAGCCGTGGTCGGCGAAAACGTGAGCAGCCGCGGTCAGGATCCGCTGCCGGGTCAGCTCGGCGCGGACCTGACGCGGCTGTTTACGTGGCTGGATGCGGCGCTGGTCCGGCGTCACGGATCCTCCGGGGAAAGCGAGTAGTCAAGACCTGAATATTTGCTCATAATTGTGCCATGACCAGCACAAATACACTGCGCCGCGTCTCCGCGGCCGAGGTGCGGGCCCGGCTGGGCGAGCCGGAAGAGATGATCAAGGCCAAGATCGGCGACCGCATCGACGCCCACGCCCGCCGCTTCATCGCGCACTCGCCGTTCCTGACGCTGGCCACCGCCGACGCCGCGGGCCGCGCCGACTGCTCCCCTCGCGGCGACTACCCCGGCTTCGTCAAGGTGCTCGACGAGCGCACGCTCGCGCTGCCCGACCGGCCCGGCAACAAGATTGCCGACTCCTTCCGCAACATCGCCGAGAACGACGGCGCCGGCCTGCTGTTCTTCGTCCCCGGCATGCGGGAGACGTTGCGGGTCAACGGCAGCGCGTACGTCACCGACGAGCCGGACGTGCTCGCCCGGATGCGCACCGAAGCGAAGGCGCCGGCCCTGGCGATCGTCGTCGACGTCGCCGAGGTGTACTTCCACTGCGGCCGCGCGCTGGTCCGGTCGCGCCTGTGGGACCCGGCGAGCCAGGCGCTGGCGGCGGAACTGCCGTCGGCAGGCGAGATCGCCGCCGAGAAGATGAACCTCGACCCGGCGCTGCTCGACCAGCTGCTCGAAGCCGGTTACCGGAAGCTGTACTGACATGACGGACATGCAGAAGACGATCCTGGAGCGCGTCGAGCACGTCACCGAAGACGTCGTCTCGCTGGTCCTGCGCGGCGACGAAGGCCCCTTGGCCCCGTGGGAGCCGGGCGCGCACATCGACCTGGAGCTGCCGAACTGGCTGACGCGGCAGTACTCGCTGTGCGGCGATCCCGGCGACCGGTCGGCCTACCGCATCGCCGTCCGCCACGACCCGCTGAGCCGCGGCGGCTCGGAGTACGTCCACCTGTTCCTGCGGCCGGGCCGGACGCTGTCGGTTTCGCTGCCCCGCAACCACTTCCCGCTGCGGCCGGCGCCGGAGTACCTGTTCCTGGCGGGCGGCATCGGGATCACGCCGATCGTGCCGATGCTGCGTTCCGCCGTCGCTTCCGGTGCCGCGGTGACGCTGGCGTACGCGGGCCGGACCCGGCCGTTCGCCGCGGAACTCGCCGCGGAGTACGGCGAACGCGTCCGGTTCGGCCGCCCGGACCTCGCGGCGCTGGCCCGGGAGTTCCCGGCCGCGGCCGTCTACTGCTGTGGCCCGGCGTCCATGGTGGACGCGGCCGAGGCGGCGTTCCCGCGGGTGCACACCGAACGCTTCGAGCCCACCCGCCGGACGTTCGGGCCCGCCACCCCGTTCGAGGTGGTGTGCGCCCGATCCGGGACGACGATCCCGGTCCCGGCGGACGAGCCGTTGCTGGACGCGCTGAACCACGCCGGGAAGCCGGTGCCGTCGGCGTGCCGGGAAGGGGTGTGCGGCAGTTGCGAGGTCGCGGTCGTCGCGGGCGAACCCGACCACCGCGACGACATCGGTGCCGCTCCGGGCCGGATGTACCCGTGCGTGTCCCGTGCGCGGTCACCCCGCCTCGTGCTGGACCTCTGACCGATCAGCCGGTAGCTCGTGTCGACCCTTCGATCACGCGTGTCGACCTCGCAATCACGCGTGTCGGCGGTTCCGTCACGGGGTGGCGGTGACGTGGGTGAGGGTGACGGGGACCTTCGGGGGACCGCTGCCGTCGCCGATGCCGGGCTTGGCCGGGTCGGTTCCGGCGCGGGCGATGACGTCGAGGGTTTGCAGGCCCGGGTCGTCGATGCTGCCGAACACCGTGTACTCGGGCGGGATGTCGATCTCGCCGAAGACGAGGAAGAACTGGGAACCGCAGGAGTCCGGGGCGGTCGACTTCGCCATCGCGAGGACGCCGCGGCCGTACGTCAGGCCCGGGAACACCTCGTCGCGGATCGTGTAGCCCGGGCCGCCGGTGCCGTCGCCGACCGGGTCGCCGCACTGGAGCATCTGCAGTCCGGTGCTCACCGCCAGCCGGTGGCACGACGTGCCGTCGTAGAAGCCCTGCTTCGCCAGGCTCAGGAAGTTCACCACGGTGCACGGCGCCAGCGCGCGGTCCAGGGTGAGGCCGATGGCGCCCGCGGTCGTCGCCAGCCGCACGTCGGCGGTCCCGGCCGACGGCGCCGGGCCGTCGGGCGGCAGGGCGACCTTCTTCGGCGCCGGCACGCCGGGGTCCGGGGTGAACGCGCACGTCACCGGGTCGGCCAGCGGCTTCGGCCGCTTCGGCATCGGCGCCCGGCCGCCGGGGATCGCGGCCGGCGGGCGGGCCACGGTCGCCGGCGGGGAACTCGACGGGGAACTCGACGGCGTGGTGGCCCGGAACACGACGCCGGCTTCGCCGTCCGGCTCACGCAGGAACCCGGGATACCCCCAGGCCAGGAACGCCAGCACCATCACCACGACGACCACGGCCGACCCGGCGACCAGCACCACGGCCGCCGGGGACAGCTGCTTCGGCGGCACCGGTGGCTGCCACTGCGGGTAATGGTGCGGCGGTCGGCCGTGCCCGGGTCTGCCGTCCGGCTCGCTCATCCACGCTCCCTCGTCGGAGAGCACCATTCTGCCGTCAAAGTCACCTCCCCCGTGCGAAAACACCCGATCACGGCAAACCCCACGGCACGCTCGCCCCGCCCGGCGCGACCGGCCGGACGCCGAAGTCCGGCCGATCCCCCTTCGGGAAGACGAACGCGTCTTCGCCGCACCCGAGTTCGACCTGGACGTCCCCGTTCGCCAGCCGCCGCCAGCGCCGGGCCCGGCCGCGCGCGTCGGTCACCGCGAGGTCGCCGTCGATGCCCGGCCGCAGCACGCACGGCGCCCCGGCTTCGCTGTGCACCTTCAGCCAGCGCGTCTTCCCGCCACCAGCGCCGGTGGTCCGGGGTGAGCGCGGCGAACTCCCCCGCCCGGCGGACCGTGCCCAGCGCCCGCGTCACCGACGTCTTTCGGGGTGCGACCAGGCCACCGACGTGTACAGCGTCCGTGCGCCGCCGCGCGTGACCTCGCGCCAGGCCGTCACGTGCTCGCCGCCGGCCAGCGGCTGGACGGCCAGGTGCGCGTCTCCGCTCGCCGACAGCTGCACCGGCGGGTTCGCGGTGTACCCGGCGGGCGGCGGCTTGTTCCACACCGGGGTCGGCGCGCGGGCTGACCGCCACCGCGGGGTGGAACACTCACGCGAACCCGCGTTCCCCTTCGGCCGGATTTCGACGGCGAGCAGCGACTGTCCGTTGTGGACGATCGCACGCAGGCCGGGCCAGGCCGAACAGGGAGCCGAACTCCGGGCGGCGGTCCTGGACCTGGCTGTGCTGGACGTTGAACCGGATGGCGTTCCGCCCCGGCTCGGCGTAGATGCCGGAGCCGAGGAACCCGTTGCCCAGGAACGGGCCCTCCTACCAGGTCTTCGGCAGCCGCCGCCAGCAGAGGTCCGCGGTGCCCAGGAACCCGGCCCAGCCGAAGCCGTCGCTGCCGGGTGCCGCTTCGGCGAACCCCGGGGTGAGCCCCGTGGCGATCCCGGCGAGCACGGTTCTGCGGGTGATGTCCATTCGACCTCCTCGTCGAAGCGGAGTTCAGCTCGGCAGGCCCCACGCCGGCGCGGGACCGAGCGCGGGGACGTCCCGCGGTGCGAAGTCCGGCCGCCCGCCCCGCGGGGTGACGACGGCGGTGCCGCCGCGGCGCAGCCCGATCGCGATCCGGCAGGGCCCGGCCGCCCGCCACGGCAGCCGTCGGCCGTGTTCGTCGCGGACGTCGACGTCTCCGCCGACGCCGTGCTGCAGGACCAGCGGCTCGCCGGCTTCGCTGTGCACGCGGACGAATTCCGTCCGGCCGTCGCGGCGGGAGGCGTCCACGAGGAACGCGCCTTCCGCGCGCAGCCCGGCGATCGAGGCGTCGCGCCAGGTCGCCGACACCGACGGGAAGATCTTCAGCACGCCACCGGAACCCTGCATCAGCATGTCCACAACGGACTGGGCGGCGGTGATCGGGCTTTCGATGGCGAAGTTGGAGCCCTCGCGGTACATCGTGTTCGCGGTCAGCCCGGTGTCGGCCACGACGTTCCGGTCGAGGAAGAACTTCAGGTAGCGCAAAGCTTCCTCGGGCGCGTCCATCACCGAGCTCATCGACGACGCGGCCGCGTAGCTGTAGCCGTGCCACGCCGTCTGGTCGGCGGCCCAGTGGGTGAAGGTGCGGGTCATGAGGCCGCGGTCGCCCGGGGCGTCCCAGATCTTCTCCCGCAGCGGGTAGAGCCACAGCAGGTGCGAGAAGTGCCGGTGCGACGCGGCCAGGGGAACGCCGTCGCCGATCAGCACGCCGTTCGCGGGGTCTTCGTGGTACGGCACGAGTTTCGCGCCGATTTCCCGCCAGATCGGCAGCCGCGGCTCGTCGAGGCCCAGGATCCGGGCGGAATCGACGAGCGTGCGGGCCGCCCACCGGATCAGCGACAGGTCGTAGGTGCAGTCGGGCGCGTCGGCGTACTCCGGCGACCGGGTCAGCGGCAGGTGCAGCGAGCCGTCCGGACCGGTGAACAGGAAGTGGCGGTAGAAGTTGAGCGCCTTGGCCAGGGTCGGGTACAGGACGTCGCGGAGCACGCGCCGGTCCAGGTGGTGCCGGTAGGCCAGCCAGACGTTGTGCAGGCCCCACAGCAGGTTCCCGGTCTGGTCGGTCTTGGACGTCGTCCCGGGGACGCCCACCGAGCGCGTGCCGCCGGGACGCAGCCGCCAGTCACCCGGGTGGGAGAGGGCGTAGGTGTCGCCGTCGCGGTACGCCGGCGGGACGGACACCTCGAGGTTCGCGTGGTCGCGCCGGAAGGTCTCGGTCACGGCGTCGAGTTCGGGGTGGTTGGTGCTGTTGACGATCGGGTACGTGACCTGGACGTTGAGGTTCCACCAGACCGCGGTCCAGCTGTTGCCGACCTCGGGGAACCACGGCCCCCATTCGGACACGACCGGCCCGTCCGCGCGGGTGGCGGCCGCGATCTTGTACAGCTGGATCCAGTAGAACCGCTGCACCTGCTTGTCCGGCACCGAGACGAAGCTGCGCCGGTGGTAGTCGTTCCACCAGCGGCGATGGCGGGCGAGCAGCGCGTCCGGACGGGCGGCAAGCGCCTTCCGGACGGCCTCGCGCGCGTCCGCGGTGTGCGTGGTGCCCGGGAAGCTGTAGGCGACGGTGGCGGCGAGCAGCCGTCTCGTCCCGATCGCGCGTTCCTGCCACGCGGTGGTGTACCCGCCGCCGGCGAGCATCGGCTGCGCGCAGTAGCCGGAGCCGAGCTCGGGCGCCGGGTTGGCGACGTACTCGGGCGGCTTGCGGACGGTCCGGGTGGTCGCCGACTCCAGCGGCTGGAACGCCCAGGCGGCCCTCGCTTCGCCGGCGCTCGGCGTCAGCGAAACGAGCAGCACGCCGAGGTTGTTGTGCACGACGGCGGAGAAGGCGACCGAGCCCTGCGTCGTGGTGATGGTGCCGCCGAGCTCGGCGTTGTAGAGGTCGAGGGTCCAGTCGACGGCGGTGATCGCGCCGGCCAACGTGAGCGTGAGGTAGCCGATCGGCAGGCGCGAGAGCCCGATGCCGGCTTCCCACTGGATCCGCTGGTCCTGCACCTGGGTGTGGCTGAGCACCACCTTGAGCACCTGCGGCGTCTTCCCGGCGTAGACCTGGGCGCCGAGGTGGCCGTTGGCGAGGAACGGGCCTTCCTGCCAGTTCTTCGGCAGCCGCCGCCAGACCATCCGCGCATCTTCGGCCACGTCCCGGTGCGGATTGCCTCCGGCAGCGAGCGCGGGTGGGGCGGCCTGGGCCCACAGACCCCCGAAGGCAGCGGCCCCGGCGAGTACCGAGGCAGAGCGGAGCACCGTCCGCCGGGACACCGCGTCCATGAACACTCCGTCCATGAAGCATCCTCCGAATTCATACTACGTTTCGGCGAGATCATGCGGCGGCGTCCGGCCATACTTGCAGAGGGGACCCCAAAAGGCCAGGGAAGTTCACCCAGACAGCGGCAGAGACATCCGATGAATCCCCCGCAGGAGGACCCAAGCGCCCCAATGTGGCCTTCGGTGCGTTGAACGCACCGAAGGCCACATTGGGGCGCTGTTGGTCAGGCGCCGGGAAGCGGTGGCAGCGCCGGCGTCTCCAGCCAGCGGGTGAAGAACGCGCGCAGCGAGCGGCCGGCCTGTGCCTCGGCCGCGGCCACGAAGAGATCCGTCGTGACCAGCCCGTGCCGGTACTGCCCGGCCCACGACTTCAGCAACGCGAAGAACGCCGGGTCCCCCAGCTCCGCCCGCAGCGCGTGCAGCGTCAACCCGCCGCGCTTGTAGACGCGCTCGTCGAACATCCGGGCCACCCCCGGGTCGGCGATCCGGACGTCCGCCGGCTTGGCCTTGATGCGGGCGTGCCAGTCGCGGGCCAGCGCGGAAGCGGACGGCCCGCCCGACTCCTCCGACCACAGCCACTCGGCGTACGTCGCGAAGCCCTCGTTCAGCCAGATGTGCCGCCAGTCGGCCACCGTCAGGCTGTTGCCGAACCACTGGTGGGCCAGCTCGTGCAGCACGAGCCGCTCGTGGGTGCGGCGGCCGTCGACGTGGTTGGCGCCGAAGATCGCCATGCCCTGGGCCTCGATCGGGTCGTCGAGGTCGTCATCGGTGACCACGATGACGTACTCGCCGAACGGGTACGGCCCGAACAGGCGCTGCAGGAACTCCATCATCCGGCCCTGCCGCCCGAAGTCCCGCTCGAACGCGCGCCGCAGCCGCGGGGGCACGGCCGCGCGCTGCGGCACCGTCTCGAAGATCGACTCCACCTGGCCGCTCGCGCGGCCGATGCCGAGGCTCAGCCGGCGCAGCCCGACCCCCGCGTGCGGGAACCAGCCCCGGCCGGTCAGCTCGACCTCGTCGTAGCGGCCGATCTGCACGCTCATCAGGTAGGTCGCTGTCGGCTCGCGCCGCTCGTAGACCCACTTAGTCGTGCTGGCCAACGTGGTGCGCTCGACCAGCGTGCCGGTGACCGCGACCAGGTACGGCGACGCCGTCGTCACGCTCACCCGGTACGGCGCCTTGTCCGACGGGTGGTCGTTGCACGGGAACCACGACGGCGCGCCGACCGGCTGGCTCGCGACGAGCGCGCCATCGGTCAGTTCGTCCCAGCCGACGTCACCCCAGCGGCTCCCCACCGGGCGCGGGTTGCCGACGTAGTGGACCTCGACGGTGAACGCCGCACCCGCCGGGATGGACTTCGCCGGCTTGACGTGCAGCTTGGCGCCGCGCTTCAGGTACTTCGCGGCCTTCCCGTCGACCAGCACGCGGTTGATCCGGAACTCGCCGAAGTCGAGGCTGACGCGGGAAAGCGCCTGCGTCGCCTCCGCGGTGATCACCGCCGACGCCGACAGCCGGTTCGGCGCGACCTTGTAGTCGAGGTTCAGGTCGTAGTGCCGGGTCCGGTAGCCGCCGTTGCCGTGGGCGGGCAGGTAGGGGTCGCCGGAGGTGTCCGCGCCGGGTGCGGGAGCGGGGGCCTTCGAAATCACCCGTGGCGAGCCTTTCCTCGTGCGTGCTCACACCAGGCTCGCACGGACGGGTGAATCCGGCGAGCCAGGTGGACACTTCGTGACTTTCTACTTACCCGGCCACGCGGAGATCGGGTTGCCCAGCCAGCGCGTGTCGGCGGGCACCTCGTCGCCGCGGGTCACCAGCGAGCCGGGGCCGACCGTCGTCCGGGCCCCGATCCCGGCGCCCGGCAGCACGATGCCGTGCGGGCCGAGCGTCGCGCCCTCGCCGAGGGTCACCCGCGACATGCTCATGATCCGGTCGTGGAACAGGTGCGTCTGCACGACGCAGCCGCGGTTGATCGTCGCGCCGTCGCCCAGCGACACCAGGTCCGCCTCGGGCAGCCAGTACGTCTCCAGCCAGACCCCGCGGCCGATCTTGACCCCCATCGTGCGCAGCCAGGCGGACAGCAGCGGGGTGCCGCCGACCGAGCCGATCAGCCACGGCACCGCGAGGGCTTCGACGAAGGTGTCGGCCAGCTCGTTGCGCCAGACGAAGGAGCTCCACAGCGGGTGGTCGACCTCGCGGAACTTCCCGACCAGCAGCCACTTCATCACCGTCGCCGTCAGCGCCGCGACGATCCCGGCGGCCAGCAGGGCGGGCCCGGCCAGCAGCGCGGCCACGCCGAAGCCGAACGCCGTCGCCGTCCACAGCAGGCCGAAGGCGACCACGACGGTCAGCGCGACGCCGCACATCACCGGGATGATCCGGCACAGCTCGACCAGCGACCGCGCCGCCTTGAGGTGCAGTGCCGGGGTGTAGGTGCGGCTCGTGTCGGCGTCGCCGATCGCACGGCGCACCGGCAGCGGCGGCATTCCCAGGTACGACGAGCCCTTCTTGGCCTTCAGCGGCGTCGACGACAGGACGCCGACCAGGCCGCGCTTGGGCACCGAACGGCCGGGCGCGGTCATCCCCGAGTTGCCGAGGAAGGCCTGCTTGCCGATCCGGGCCGGGGCGACGTGCAGCCAGCCGTGGCCGAGTTCGTAGGTGGCGACCATGGTGTCGTCGGCGAGGAAGGCGCCGCTGTCGACCTTGGTCATCTTCGGCAGCGCCAGCACGGTCGACACCTCGACGTTGCGGCCCACCTTCGCGCCCAGCAGCCGCAGCCACACCGGCGTGAACAGGCTGGCGTACAGCGGGAACAGGCCTTCGCGGGCCATGCTCATCAGGCGCTCGGTGGCCCAGACCTGCCACGCGACGCGGCCGTGCACGGGGTGGTAGCCCTCGACCATGCCGAGGCTCAGCGCCCGGACGCCGATCAGCACCAGCAGCAGGTACGCCAGGAAGTACGCGGCGGTCGCGACCGGCACGAAGATCAGCGCCTGGGTGAACGCTTCGAGCAGCGTCGGGGCACCGGCGATCGCGTAGCCCAGCACCGCGACACCCGCCAGCGCGGCCACGCCGGGCAGGAAGCCGAGGGCCAGCGAAGTCACGCCGTAGACGGTGGCCCAGAAGTGCGACCGCGGCGGACGGCTCGACGGCCACTTCAGCGCGTCCCGCTCGTCCTTCGCCACGCGCGCGGCGGGCGAACCGGCCCAGCGCTGCCCGGCCGGGACGGCCCCGCTGACGGTCGAGCCCGCCGCGATCTCCGCGCCCTTGCCGATGCGGACACCCGGGAACAGCGTGCTGCGCGCACCGACGCGGGCCTCCGCGCCGACGCGGACCTTGCCGATGTGCACGACGTCGCCGTCGACCCAGTGGCCGGTCAGGTCGACCTCGGGCTCGATCGCGGCGCCGCGGCCCAGCTTGAGGAAACCGGTGACCGGCGGCGGCGAGTGCAGGTCGACGTCCTTGCCGATCCGCGCGCCGAGCGCCTTGGCGTACGTCGTCATCCAGGACGCGCCGGCAATGCTGTCCGCGCCGCTGAACTCCGCCAGCTTCTCGGCCGTCCACAGTCGCAAGTGGACACTCCCGCCGCGCGGGTAGGTGCCGGGGCGCACGCCGGACAGCAGCACGCGCGCGCCGCCCGCGGCGATGGCGATCCGGCCCGCCGGGCTGAACAGCACCACCCACGCCAGGCCGATCCAGGCCCAGCTCAGCGTCGGCGCCCAGGCGAAGCCGAGCAGGGCCAGGACGTTCGACAGCGCGGCGGCCAGCGTCGCCCAGCGCAGGCCGGCGAGGCCCATCAGCGGGACCATCAGCAAGGTCTGGATCACCCCGGCGCGGCGCTTCGTCGGCGCGATGTCCCGGCGTTCGGTGGCCTGGCCGCTCAGCGCGTCCAGCACCGCGGCCATCGCACCCAGCTTGGGGTGGGCGTAGATGTCGGCCACCGACACCTGCGGGTGCCGGGTGCGGATGCGCGCGACCACCTGCGCGGCGGTCAGGCTGCCGCCGCCGTGGGTGAAGAAGTCCGCTTTCGGGCTGTCGACCGACACGCCGAGGATTTCGGCCCAGCCTTCGGCGAGCCAGGTCTCGGTCGGGGTCAGCCCGGAAGCCTCCACTGTGGACAGCGGCCACGGGAGGGCGTTGCGGTCGACCTTGCCGGAGGTGCGCGTCGGCAGGTCGTCGACGACGGCGAGCAGCGGGACCAGCGCGGCGGGCAGGTGCTCGCGCAGGCGGGTCGCGGCCTGGTCGTGATCGAAGGCCTCACTGCCGGGGACGACGTACCCGACGAGGACCTGGTTGCCGGCCTTGGTGCGGCGGATCGCGGCGGCCGCGCCCTGCACGCCCGGCAGGGCCTGCAGCGCGGCGTCGACCTCACCCAGTTCGATGCGGCGGCCGCCGAGCTTGACCTGCTCGTCGAGGCGGCCGAGGAACAGCAGGCCTTCCGCTTCGGCACGGACCATGTCGCCCGAGCGGTAGGCGCGCTGCCAGCCCAGCGACGGCAGCGGCGCGAACTTCTCGGCGTCCTTCTCGGTGTCGAGGTAGCGGGCCAGTCCGACGCCGCCGATGACGAGCTCGCCCGTCTCGCCCATGGCGACCGGCTCACCGTCGTCGTTGACCACGGCCAGCTGCCAGCCGGCGAGCGGCAGGCCGATGCGGACCGGGCCGTCGCCGGTCAGCTGCGCGGCGCAGGCGACGACGGTGGCCTCGGTCGGGCCGTAGGTGTTCCAGACTTCGCGGCCTTCGACGGCGACGCGCTCGGCCAGCTCGGGCGGGCAGGCCTCGCCGCCGAAGATGAGCAGGCGGACGTCTTCGAGCGCGTCCGCGGGCCACAGCGCGGCCAGCGTCGGCACGGTCGAGACCACGGTGATGCCCTGCGCGACCAGCCACGGGCCGAGGTCGACGCCGGTGCGGACCAGCGCGCGGGGCGCGGGGACCAGGCAGGCGCCGTGCCGCCAGGCCAGCCACATCTCTTCGCAGGAGGCGTCGAAGGCGACGCTCAGCCCGGCCAGGACGCGGTCGCCGGGGCCGATCGGCTCGTCGGTGAGGAAGAGCTCGGCTTCGGCGTCGACGAAGGCGGCGGCACTCGCGTGGGTGACCGCGACGCCCTTGGGCTTGCCGGTGGAACCGGAGGTGAAGATGATCCACGCGTCGTCGCCCGGGCCGGGGCGGCCCTCGCGGCCACCCGGCGTGGAGTGCACGTTGATGGCCCCGTCGGTCGCCACGGCCGCGACCTGGGCCTCTTCGAAGACCAGCTCGGCGCGCTCGTCGGGGTCGTCCGCGTCGACCGGCACGTAGGCGGCGCCGACGGACAGGGTGGCGAGGATGGCGGTGTACAGCTCGGCGGTGCCGGAGGAGATCCGGATGCCGACGCGGTCGCCGAGGCCGACGCCGTAGCTCTTGAGGCGGCGCCCGTAGGCGTCGATCTCCTCGAGGAGCCGCCGGTAGGTCAGCGTGGTGGTGCCGTCGTCGATCGCCGTGGCGTTCGGGTGCCGCTCGGCGGTGGCGGCCAGGACGTCGAGGAGGGTGCGTTCGCCGGCACCGAGGCCGGACCAGAACAGGGCGCGGTCGGCGACCGGGGCGAGCGTCACTTCGGCCGTCACCTCGGCGGGCCCGGTGGGTTCGATGGTGACGGTCATCGGCCACTCACCACGGACAGCTTGGAATCACGGGCGCGCAAGCCCACCACTCACCTTTCGGGAGCCTCAATCGGGCTTGCTCTCCGAATGAGGCGCCCGCAACCGACCTTCAACCATACCTGCTGATCACCAAAAGATATCCCCCGGGTCACGCCCGCGTGTCAGACCTCACGATCATGGCCCTGACCAGCGTGATCCAGGTCGCATCTCGCGTGATTGAGGCCGGAACTCATGTGATTGAAGCCGGAACTCGCGAGTTACGGCTTCAATCACGCGAGTTCCGGCCCCGATCACGCGAGTTCCGGCAAATGACTCACCGGGTTTTGGTGGACCGGGCGGCTTTTCCGCCGACCGGCCTGGCCTTCTTTTCGCGGACCCGGACGTTCACCCGGACGGGGCTGCCGGTGAAGCCGAACTGCTCACGGAACTTGCGCTCGATGAACCGGCGGTAGCCCGCCTCGAGGAAGCCGGTCGTGAACAGCACCAGCGTCGGCGGGCGGATGCCGGCCTGGGTCGCGAACAGGACCTTCGGCTGCTTGCCCGAGCGGACCGGCGGCGGGGTGGCCGCGATCAGGTCGGACAGCCACGCGTTGAGCTGGCCGGTCGGCACCCGCTGGTCCCACGACTTCAGCGCCGTCCGCAGCGCAGGCGCGAGCTTGCGCACCGAGCGGCCGGTGAGCGCCGAAATGTTGACCTTCTCCGCCCACGGCACGCGGACCAGGCCGCGGTCCAGCTCGCGGACCATCGCGTGGCGGCGGTCCTCGTCGACCAGGTCCCACTTGTTGAACGCCAGCACGCAAGCGCGGCCGGCCTCGACGACCATGGTCAGCACCCGCAGGTCCTGCTCCGACAGCGGCTCGGCCGCGTCCAGCAGCACGATCGCGACCTCGGCCGCGTCGATCGCGGTCTTGGTGCGCAGCGAGGCGTAGTACTCGGCGCCGGCGGCGAAGTTGACGCGCTTGCGCAGGCCCGCGGTGTCCACGAACCGCCAGGTCTCGCCGTCCAGCTCGACCAGCGAGTCGACCGGGTCGACCGTGGTGCCCGCCACCGAGTCGACGACCGAGCGCTCCTCGCCGGACAGCTTGTTCAGCAGGCTCGACTTGCCGACGTTCGGCTTGCCGACCAGCGCGACGCGCCGCGGCCCCGACGTCACGGCACCGCCCTCGCGCGGCGACTCGGGCAGCGCCTTGAGGATCGCGTCCAGCAGGTCGCCGGAGCTGCGGCCGTGCAGCGCGCTGACCGGGTGCGGCTCACCGAGGCCGAGCGACCACAGCGACGCGGTGTCGGCGAGCAGCCGGTCGTCGTCGACCTTGTTCGCCGCCAGCAGCACCGGCTTCTTCGAGCGCCGCAGCACCTTGGAGACGGCTTCGTCGGTCGCCGTCGCGCCGACCGAGGCGTCGATGACCAGCAGCACCGCGTCCGCGGTCTGCATGGCCAGCTCGGCCTGCGCGGCGACGGAGGCCTGCAGCCCGGTCGCGTCCGGTTCCCAGCCGCCCGTGTCGACCAGGGTGAACTTGCGCCCGCCCCAGTAGGCGTCGTAGGCGACGCGGTCGCGGGTCACGCCCGGCACGTCCTGCACGACGGCTTCGCGGCGCCCGAGGATGCGGTTGACCAGCGTCGACTTGCCCACGTTGGGCCGGCCGACGACGGCGAGCACCGGCTGCGCGAGCGCGGCCTCTTCGGCTGCTTCCGCCGCCTCGATCTGCGCGTCGAGCGCGGCGAACTCGGTCTCGTCCGACCAGGTGCCGTCGATCTCGCCGACGCTGTCGAGCTCTTCCATCACTACCCTGTTTCCCTTACGGCGAGCCGAAACCGTTTTCGGTACGCCAATCGTCCAAAGTCTTCACGAGCGCCGCGAGCTCCCCGCGCAGCTCTTCGGTGCCCTGGTCGAGCCCGGTTTTCCCGGGACCGACCTTCGGCGAAAACGGCTCGCCCACGAGGATGTCCACCCGCGGGCGGAACCGCCGTTTGCCGTCGGCCGGCTTGAGCGTGCCCCGCGTCGCGACCGGGAGCACGGTCGCGCCGGAGGCCCGGACCAGCCAGGCCGCGCCGCGTTCGGCCGCACCGACGTCCCCGCTACCGCGGGTGCCTTCGGGGAAGATCCCGACGACACCGCCGTCTTTCAGGACGCCGACCGCGGTCAGCAGCGGCTTGCGGTCGATCTCGCCGCGCTTGAGCGGGATCTGCCCGATCGCCAGCATGAACTTGCCGACGACCCCGCCGAACATCTCGGCCTTGACCAGGAACGCCGAACGCCGCGGAAGCATTCCGAAGATCAGCTGCGGTTCGATCATGGAACTGTGGTTGGCGATCACCAGCACCGGCCCGGTGGCGGGCATGCGCTCGCGGCCGTGCACGCGGATGCGGAAGGCCGACCGCAGATAATACCGGGCGATGACCCGCCCGGCGTCGTGGAGTGCGCCGACGGAGCCTTCCGGCAACCCGTCAGCTCTCATCGAGCTACCTCTGCGTTGCACCCCGCCAGCAGACCTCGGTGGCTGGCCAGTTCGCTCAGCGCGACTATTACCTGGTCGATCGACAGCTCGGAGGTGTCGACGGGCACGGCGTCGTCGGCCGCGCGCAGCGGCGAGGCGGCGCGGGTGGAGTCGAGGTGGTCGCGGCGCTCGACGCTCGCCAGCGCGTCGGCGACCGACGACTGCCGCCCGGCCGCGGTGTCCTGGGTGCTGCGGCGCGACGCGCGGACGTCGGCCGACGCGGTCAGGAAGACCTTGAGCGGCGAGTCCGGCGCGACGACGGTGCCGATGTCCCGGCCCTCGACGACGATCCCGCCGCGGTGCGCCACGACGTCGTCGATGATCTGCCGCTGCCGCGCGACCAGCAGCTCACGCACGTGCGGCACCGCGGAGACGGGCGAGACGGCCTTGGTGACCTCGGGCCCGCGGATGTCGGCGGCGACGTCCGCGCCGGCCAGGCGGATCTCGGGCCGCTCGGGGCTGGTGCCGATGCTGAACTCGGCCCGGTCGGCGACGGCGGCGACGGCGTTCGCGTCGGCCGGGTCGACGCCGGCGTGCAGCACGGCGAGGGTGACCATCCGGTACATGGCGCCGGTGTCGAGGTAGCCGGCCCCGAGGCGCTGGGCGAGCTTGCGGGCGACGGTGGTCTTCCCGGTCCCCGAGGGGCCGTCCAGCGCGACCACACCACGTAGGGCTCCCGTCACCGGCACTCTCCTTGCGTTCTCGTCCCGTTCGGCTCGGCCCCCATTCTGCCGGTCGGGGTGCGGAGGAGATCAGTCGGGCCGCGCGCCGAAGCGCGCGACCACCAGCGCGAGGCGCTCGTCACGGTGGGCCGGTGACAGCCGGCGCCCCCGATCCAGCGTGACGAGGCCGTGCAGCGTGCTCCAGAACACCTCGGTCAACGCGCCCGCGTCCTGCCGCCCCGCCGCCGGCTCGACGACCGCCAGGAGCTCCGCGAAGCACGCCTTCATCACCTCGGGGGTGTCGTCCTCGGCGAACCGCAGCTCCGAGGCGAGGGTGAACATCGCGTCGTAGAGACCCGGTTTCGCCTCGGCGAAGGCCAGGTACGACCCCGCCACCCCGCCAAGCCCGCCGGGGCGGGCCGACACCAGCGTCGCGGCCAGCTCGGTGAAGCCCTCCAGCGCGGCCGCCGTCATGATCGCGTCCTTGCCGCCGGGGAAATGGCTGTAGAGCACCGGCTGGCTGTACTCGATCAGGCCCGCGAGCCGCCGGGTGGTGACGGCGTCCCAGCCCTCCGCCTCGGCGAGCTCCCTGGCCGCGGCGACGATCCGCTGCCCTCGCTCGGTCCGGTCGCGCACACGCCGTTGTCGCTGGGTCATACGGCAGATGCTAGCACTGCTAGACAAACTAGCGTCGCTAGATTAGCGTTGCTAGCAATCCTAGCGATGCTAGAAAACTGGAGGGGACACCATGCTCGTCACCGGCTACATCCTCGTCGCGATCGTCAGCCTCGGGATCATCTACGTCGGCCTCAACTACCTCTTCGCGCCGCGGAAGATCGCCGCGGGCTTCGGTTTCACCGAAGTACCCGAGAACGCCGGCACTTTCTTGAACGTCAAAGGCGGCCGCGACATCGGCGCCGGCCTGGTCCCGCTGGCCCTGGTGCTCTACGGCGACCCGCACGCGCTGGGCTGGGTCATCCTCGTCGCGGCCGTCTGGCCCGTCTTCGACATGCTGATCGTCCTTCGCCACCGGGGGAAGAAGGCGGTGGCCTTCGGGGTCCACGGCCTGACCGCCCTCGTGATGGTCGTCGCGGGTCTGCTCCTGCTGCTCGGCTGAAATCCCGTGAATCGGACACCTGGGTTACGGTGGTTGGGTGAACGTCGAAGTAACGCCTCTGCCCGGCATCGGGGTCCGCAAGGACTTCGCCACCCGCACCGGCCGCCGCATCGGCGTCGTCACCCAGCGGGACGGCCACATCGAGCTGATCGTGTCCAAACCGGACGATCCCGATGCCTGCGCCGCCTCGATCCCGCTCACCGCGGACGAGGCCGGCGCGCTGGCCAACCTGCTCGGCGCGCCGCAGCTGGTCGCGCAGCTGACGGAGGAGCACCGGGACCTGCCGGGGATCAGCACGCGGCAGCTGCCGATCAAGCCGTCCGGCCCGTTCGACGGCCGCACGCTCGGCGACACCGCGATGCGCACCCGCACCGGCGTCTCGGTGGTCGCGGTGGCGCGCGCGGGGCAGGTGCACCCGTCGCCGACGCCGGACTTCACACTCACCGGGGGCGACCTGCTGGTCGCGGTCGGCACGGGCGAGGGCCTCGAAGCCGCCGCCAAGATCCTCAAGTACGGCTGAGCGGCCGATGGACCACACCGCGCTGTCCTTGATCGAATTGGGGGCGGTCTTCTTCGTGCTGGGCGTGCTCGGGCGCCTGGCGGGCAAGATCGGCCTCTCCCCCATCCCGCTCTACCTGCTCGGCGGCCTCTGCTTCGGCGAAGGCGGGCTGATCCCGCTGACCGACATCGGCGGCTTCACGCACCTGGCCGGCGAAATCGGCGTCGTGCTGCTGCTGTTGCTGCTCGGCCTCGAGTACTCCGCGGCCGAGCTGTTCACCGGGCTGCGCCGCTCGTGGACGGCGGGCCTGCTCGACATCGTCCTCAACGCGGCACCCGGCGCCGCCGTCGCGCTGCTGCTGGGGTGGGGCCCGATCGGCGCGATGGTGATGGCGGGCGTCACCTACATCTCGTCGTCCGGGATCGTCGCCAAGGTCCTCGGCGACCTGGGCAGGCTCGGCAACCGCGAGACGCCCGTGGTGCTCTCGATCCTCGTGTTCGAAGACCTCGCGATGGCGCTCTACCTGCCGATCCTCACCGCGGTGCTGGGCGGCGTCTCCCTGCTCGGCGGCCTGGAGGCGGTCGGCATCTCGCTGCTGGTGATCACCGTGGTGCTGGTGATCGCGCTGAAGTTCGGCCGGTACGTCTCGGCCGCCGTCGACAGCCCGGACCGCGAGGTGTTCCTGCTCAAGGTCCTCGGCGCGGCGCTGCTGGTGGCCGGCCTGGCGTCGGCGATGCAGGTTTCGGCCGCGGTCGGCGCGTTCCTGCTCGGCATCGCGATCTCCGGCTCGACGGCGGAGAACGCGACGCGCATGCTGGAGCCGTTGCGGGACTTGTTCGCGGCGGTGTTCTTCGTGGTCTTCGGGCTCAACACGAACCCGGCGTCGATCCCGCCGGTGCTCGGCTGGGCGATCGTGCTGGCGGTGGTCACGACGCTGACGAAGGTCGGCACCGGCTGGTGGGCGGCGCGCCGTCAGGGCATCGGGAAGATGGGCCGGGCCCGCGCGGGAGCCGCGTTGGTGGCCCGCGGCGAGTTCTCGATCGTCATCGCCGGCCTGGCGGTGACGGCCGGGGCGGTCGAAGGCGAACTGGCCGCCTTGGCCACGGCGTACGTCCTGCTGATGGCCATCCTCGGCCCGACGGCGGCGCGGGTCGTGGAGCCGGTCGCCCGCGCCCTGCAACGGAAGTCGGCCGCGAAGACGGCCCCGGCCGAGGCGAACTAGCGCCGGTCCGAGCGCCCCAATGTGGCCTTCGGTGCGTTGAACGCACCGAAGGCCACATTGGGTGCGTTCAACGCAACCAAGGCCACCTTGGGGCGCTTGAGGTCAGCGCAGGTCCGCCCGGCCCGCGGACGGCACGAACGCGCCGCCGGCCGGGGCCGGGTGGGTGGTCACCTCGGGAGCCACGCCGACGAGCGGGACCGATACCGAGGTGCGGGCCAGGTCCAGTGTCACCCGGCCCGGCTGGGCCGGTCCGCGGATGAAGCTGCCGTCCGTGCCGCCGATGATCAGCGCCAGCGCGTGGCCGCGGGGCACGATGTGGTCCGTCGACGCCAGCCGGAACGTCATCGTGTACGGCGTTCCCGGCGTCAACGGCCGTTCCTGGGACAGCGAAGCGTAGTTCGCGAGGTCCGCCCAGCCGCGGCTGAGGATCGTGTAGTTCACCTTCTTCACGTCCGCCGACGCCACGCGGTAGCAAGCGTCGTCACCGGGCGCCGACGAGCCCCAGCAGGTCTCGGCGGTTCCCGTCTTGATCCCTTCGCCGCTGCCGGCGAAGTTGCGGATCGCCGCCGGGCCGAGGTCCACGAGCAGGGCCGAGATCCGGGCGGACGACGTGCTCGGCGTGGCCGTCACGGTCACCGAAGCCGTGCCGGAGACCTGCAGGTCCGAGGCCAGGGTTCCGGTCGAGTACGGCAACGCGGCGCTGCCCGGGTTGGTCACCCAGGTGTCTTCGCCCACGCTCGGGTTGTCGGTGAACGACGCCGTGCCGTCGGCGGCCGCCGTGCCGAGGGTGCCGGAAGCGTGGGGCCGCAGCGTCGTCGCCACCACACCTGCCGCCGGGTACGCGCTCTGGTCCGCCCACTGGTCCGGCTGCCGCTCGACGCTGGCCATCGGGCCGTTCTGGACGCCGTTGTCGATGCCGAGCAGGTAGTGGTCGAACCACCGGTGCAGCAGGTCCACCCAGCCGTCCCGCCGGTAGTCGAACGGGTCGACGTGCCCGGTCTGCGACAGCCAGATCTTCTTCTCGACGTTCAGCGCGGCCCACCACTGTCCGAAGTGGATGGTCTTGACGTTGAGGTCGTTGACGCCGTGGGACAGCAGCACGCTGGCGCGCACGTTGCTCGCGCGGGCGACGTAGTCCCGCTCCGCCCAGAGCGGCCCGTAGTCGCCGTTGGCCGTCGCGCCCCGGGTCAGCGCCTGGTTCTGCGCCGAGCAGTTCTGCCCGCCGTTGCGGGCCTCGACCGTCTGGGCCAGGCCGGCCGGGTTGAAGCCGAAGGTCGCGCCGTCCGAGCGGTAGTAGTCGTACCACGAGCTGATCGCCGCGATCGGGACGATGGTCTTGAGACCCGCGACACCGGTCGCCGCGACGCCGTTGGCGATCGTGCCGTCGTAGGACTTGCCGATCATCCCGACGTTCCCGGTGCTCCAGCCCGCGGTCACGGCGCTGCCGCCGGTCTTCGCGCGGTAGCCGGGCGCGCGGCCGTTCAGCCAGTCGACGACCTTGCGGGCGGAGTCGACGTCCGAGGCGCCGCCGACGTCCGCGCAGCCGGCCGAGCGGTTCGTCCCGGCCAGGTCGACCAGCACCACGGCGTAGCCGCGCGGCACGAAGTAGTTGTCGTAGAACAGCGGGAACTTCACCGGTTTCCCGGCGCTGTCGTACGACTTCAGCTCGCTCTCGTTGCCGCGCCCGCAGCACGAGTAGTACGGGCTGGCGTCCATGATCACCGGAACGGGTGAAGCCGCCTCGCCCGGCCGCACGATGTCGGCGGCCACGCGGTCGGACCGGCCGTCCCCGTCCCCGTCGCGGCCGATGTCGACCCAGACGGTTTCGCGGATCGCCTTCGCGTAGTCGTGGACCGGTTCGCTCCCCGCGGGGGCCGCGGCGGCCGGGGCCACCGTGCCGGACAGGAGCACCGCGAGGATCCCGCACACCACTCCGAGTCGCATACCGGTCACGCTAGCGAGCCGGAGTCCGTGCCCACCACGGCGGAAAGTCGGGCGTACGTTGGGAATCGTGACCGGCTCCCTGCCCGCGGTGAGCCGTACGGCGGTCGGTGTCGCCGCCCTGCGCGCCGCCGAAAGCCGCCGCCCGGACCGCTTGTTCGACGACCCGTACGCGGCCGCGTTCTCCGAGGCGGGCCGCTCGGCGCTGCCCGACGCGGCGCCCGAGGGACCGCCGGGCGGGCTCGGTGCGCTGTTCTGCCCGCAGGTCGTGATCCGCACCCGGCTGGCCGCCCACGGCTGGCAGCCGTCGACGGTCACCCGTGCCGAGCTCGCCGCCGGGTACGGCCGCCCCTCGGACGACGACGCGACCGCCGGCGGCTTCGTCACCGCCGTGCGGTGACGAGCGGCGTCAGAGCTCGACGGTCCGGTAGAGCGAGCCGACCTCGCCCTTGGTCAGCCGCCGGATCGAGCCGACGCGCTGGTTGCCGAGCTGGACGTCGCCGACCGCCGTGCGGACCAGCTTGAGCACCGGGTGCCCGGTGTCCTTGAGCAGGCGGCGCACGATGTGCTTCTTGCCCTCGTGGATCACCAGCTCGACCAGCGATTTGCCGGAGTGCATGTCCTTGACGCGGAACTGGTCGACCTTGACGATGCCGTCCGGCAGCTCCCAGCCCTTGCGCAGCTCCTTGCCGAGCCCGCGCGGCACGAGGCCGTCGACCTCGGCGAGGTAGGTCTTGAGCACCCGGTAGGACGGGTGCATCAGCCGGTGCCCGAGGTCGCCGTCGTTGGTCAGCAGCAGCAGGCCTTCGGTGTTCTCGTCGAGCCGTCCGACGTGCACGACGCCGGGCGTCTCCTCGTAGCGGCCGCGCAGGTAGTCGCCGACGCAGGGGCGCCCGCGGTCGTCCGACATCGTCGAGTGCACGCCCTTGGGCTTGTTCAGGGCGAGGTAGATCAGGTCGTCGCGCAGGTTCACGCGGGTGCCGTCGACGTGGATGACCGCGGCGTCCGGGTCGACGCGGCGGCCCAGCTCGGTGACGACCTCGCCGTCCACCTCGACCCGGCCGGCGACGATCAGGTCCTCCGCCGCGCGCCGGGAGGCGACCCCGGCCTGCGACAGCACCTTCTGCAGCCGGACGCCGTCGGGGTGTTCACTGGATGTCATCGATGGTGTCCACTTCGGGTAGCAACGGAGCGATGGCGGGGAGGTCGTTCAGCGACGACAGCCCCAGTCGCTCCAGGAACAGTTCAGTCGTCACGTACAGCGTGCCGGTCGTCTCGGGATCGGTCCCCATCTCCTCGATGAGGCCGCGCGCGAGCAGCGTCCGGATCACGCCGTCCACGTTCACGCCGCGCACCGCGGCAACCCTGGCACGGGTCACCGGCTGCCGGTACGCGATCACGGCGAGGCTCTCCAGCGCGGCCCGGGTCAGCTTCGACCGCTGGCCGTCCAGCAGGAGCTTCTCCACGAACGGGGCGTAGACGTCCCTAGTGTAGAACCGCCACCCTTCGCCGACGCGCCGCAGGTCGATCCCGGAGGTCCGGTCGGTGAACTTCTGCGCCATGGTCCGCAGCGCGACGACGATCCGGGACCGGGGCTGGCCGAGGGTGTCGGCCAGGAGTTCTTCGCTCGCGGGCGAGTCGACGATGAGCAGAAGCGCCTCGAGCGCGGCTTCGAGAGCCTCGTCGGAGCTGAGATCGGGCGCGGACTCGGCATCCCCGGCAGCAACCAGCTCGGACGCGGAATCCTCCGGCCCGAGCTCCGGCTCGGGCTCCGGTTCCGCGGCTTCGGACTCCACCGGCACGGAGCCTTCACGTGAAAGTGCCCCGGTTCCCTCGGGGTCTCCGGCGGGGGCCTCCTCGACCAGCGGGGCCGGCGGGTCCAGCGGGTCGCCGTCCTCGGTCACCGGCTCGCCGGACAGGGCCTCGTCCAGGGCCAGTTCCGCCGCGGCCGCCACCGGCTCACCCGCGGGCGGTTCCGGTGGTGCGGGCGATGCGTTGTCCTCGGGGTTCACCCGTACTCCTCTTCGTCTCCGGCGGCGCGGTCCAGCTCGGCCGCCGCGGAGGCTTCTTCCGTCGAGCCGCCCGTCCAGCGGACGTGCAGCTCGGCCAATGCCTCGCTTTGCTCGAACTGGACCGTCGCCTCGCGGTAGAGCTCCAGCAGCGCCAGGAAGCGCGCCACGATCTCCACCGTGTGCTCGCAGTCGTCGACCAGCTCGCCGAACGTCGCCTGGCCGCGTTCGGCCAGCATCACCCGCAGGATCGCCGCGTGCTCGCGCACCGAGATCCGCCCCATGTGGATGTGGGCGATCGACACCGTCGGCGGCGGCTTCGGCCGGAACACCGCCACCGCGATGTCGGCGAACTTCTCCGGCGTCACGCCCAGCATGACCTCGGGCAGCAGCCCGACGAACCGCTCCTCCAGGGCCACCGACCGCGGGTACCGCCGCAGCGCGTTCTGCTCCAGCTCGCCGAACAGCGCCGCCACCTGCTTGTACGCGCGGTACTGCAGCACCCGCGCGAAGAGCAGGTCGCGGGCTTCCAGCAGCGCCAGGTCGTCTTCGCTCTCGACCTCGGCCGAGGGCAGCAGCCGGGCCGCCTTCAGATCCAGGAGCGTGGCCGCGATGACCAGGAACTCCGTCGTCTCGTCGAGGTTCCAGTCGGTGCCCAGCGCACGCGTGTACGCGATGAAGTCGTCGGTGACCTGGTGCAACGCCACTTCGGTGACGTCGAGCTGGTGCTGCGAGATCAGCTGCAGCAGCAGGTCGAACGGTCCCTCGAAGTTGGCCAGCCGCACCTTGAACTTCGACGTGCTCAGCTCTTCGGTGTTGACGCCTTCGGGGATCATCCCGCCGTGCACCGTCTGGTGCGGTTCGGGAACCTGGTCCTCCGGAGCCGGGGCCGGCTCGTCCATCAGTCCTCGGTTTCGCCGCCGTCTGAGCCGACCACCCGCAGCCGCTGGACCAGCACCGATTCCTCGCCGTGCTGGTCGAAGTCGGCCAGCAGCACCGCCACCGCCTCGCGGACCAGCCGGCCGCGGTCGACGACCAGGTCGTGCTTCGCGCGCAGCGTCAGGCGGGCCTGCTCCATGGCCAGGAGCTCGTCGCCGGAGACGTACACGGTGATCTTCGCGTCGTGCTTGGTCCGACCGGATCCGTGCGGGGCCGCGTCGCCGCTGCGGGCGAGCTGCTCCTTGCGGCCGTTGCCCTTGGCCTTGCCGTTGCCGTTTTCAACGGGTTCGGCGGGCTCGGGCGGTGCCTGGGGAGGGAGATCGAGAGCGGGGCTGGAGGTGATGCGGAAGAGCTCCGACGCTCCGGGCAGGGAGGCGCGCCTGCTCACCGAGCGATCACCTCGCGGGCCAGCTGACGGTACGCCGCCGCGCCGGCCGACTTGGGCGCCCAGGTCGTGATCGGCTCACCCGCGACCGTCGTCTCGGGGAACCGCACGGTGCGGTTGATGACCGTGTCGAACACGGTCTCGCCGAATGCCTCCACCACGCGAGCCATGACCTCCTTCGAATGCAGGGTTCTCGGGTCGTACATGGTGGCGAGAATCCCGACTATGTCCAGTTTGGGGTTGAGGCGTTCCTGGACCTTCTCGATGGTGTCGATCAGGAGGGCGACGCCTCGCAGACTGAAGAACTCGCACTCCAGCGGGATGATCACGCCGTCCGCGGCGGTCAGCGCGTTCACCGTGAGCAAGCCGAGCGAGGGCTGGCAGTCGACAAGAACATAGTCGTAGTCGTTCATGACCGGACGCAGGACCCGTAACAACGTGTGCTCGCGCCCTACCTCGGCGACGAGCTGGACCTCGGCGGCGGACAGGTCGATGTTGCTCGGCAGCAGGTCAACGCCGTCGACGCGGGTTTTCATCAGCACGTCGGTGGCACTGACCGAGCGCTCCATGATGGCGTTGTAGACGGTCTGGTCCAGTTCGTGCGGCTGGATGCCGAGGCCGACGGCGAGCGCACCCTGCGGGTCGAAGTCGACGAGCAGCACCTTGCGGCCGTACTCGGCGAGGGCGGCACCCAGGTTGATGGTCGACGTCGTCTTGCCGACGCCGCCCTTCTGGTTGCACATCGCCATGATCTTGGCCGGGCCGTGCTTGTCCAGCGGTGCCGGATCCGGGTGCTCGCGGATCGGGCGGCCGGTGGGCCCGATGCCCTCGAGCTTCGCCTTTTTGCCGTTGCGCTCCTGCTGTTCGTCGCCGTCGTGGACGGCGGGCGTGGCGATGGTGACCTGGCTGAGGTTCGCCGCCGCCGACCCGGCGGACTCGGCCGGGACGGCCGGCTGGTTCGGTGTCGACATGGCGCGAAAGCTCCTTGTTCGTCAGCGTCGCCGCAGCCTATGTCCGGAGTCGGAGCCCCGGCAAAGCAACGCGCCGGACTCGACGGGGCAATGTCACTCGACCGTCGGTCCAGGTTAGGAAGGCTGTCGGCCGCTTTCAGGGCCGTCTAGCCCAGTGCCCGGGGGTGCGCTGTCGCGTACACCTCGCGGAGGGTGTTGACCGTGACCAGCGTGTACACCTGGGTCGTCGTCACCGACGCGTGGCCGAGGAGTTCTTGGACGACGCGGACGTCGGCGCCGCCTTCGAGCAGATGCGTGGCGAAGGAGTGGCGGAGGGTGTGCGGTGAGACGACGGCGGTGATGCCCGCCCGTTCGGCGGTGTCCTTGAGGACCTGCCACGCGCTCTGCCGCGACAGCCGGCTGCCGCGGGCGTTGAGGAACAGCGCCGCCGTGCCCCGGCCGTGTGCGGCGAGCGCCGGCCGGGCGCGGACGGTGTAGGCGTGCAGTGCCGCGAGGGCGGGACGGCCGATCGGCACCAGCCGCTGCTTGCCGCCCTTGCCGTCGAGCAGGACGGTCCGCTCGGTGTCGTCGACGTCGTCGACGTCCAGGCCGACCGCCTCGGAGATCCGGGCCCCCGTCGAGTAGAGCAGTTCCAGCAGCGCCCGGTCGCGCAGCGGGCGCTCGCCGTCCGGGGGCGGGGTCTCGAGCAGCCGCAGCACGTCGTCGACCGGCAGTGCCTTGGGCAGCCGCTTCGCCGGCGTCGGCGGCCGGACTTCGCGGGCCGGGTTGTGCTCGGTGAGGCCCTCGGCGTGCGCGAACTTGTGCAGGCCCCGCACGGCGACCAGGGCACGGGCCGCCGACGACGCGGCCAGCGGCATGTGCTCGTCGTCGCCCTCGCGCAGGGCGGCACCGAACGCCGTGACGTGCGCGGAGGTGACGTCGGCGATCTTCGCGACGCCCAAGCCGTCCAGGTGCGCGGCGTACCGGCGCAGGTCGCGGGCGTAGCTGTCCAGGGTGTTGCGCGCGGTCCCGCGTTCGACGACCAGGTGGTCGAGGTACGCGGCGATCACGCCGACGGTGCTGCCCGCGGCTCCCACGCCGTCACCTTAGGCCGCCCGGCGGTCGTGACCCGGCAGAAACCCCGTTCCCGGCCGGACGCGGTTACCTTGGATCCATGGGGTCCGACGAACTTCGCATCGGAACGGCCGAGCGGGAGGAAGCCGCGCGGCTGCTCGCCGATCACTTCGGCATGGGCCGCATCACGCCGGACGAGTACGAGACGCGGGTGACCGACGCCTACGCGGCGACGACGCTGGGCGACCTGCGGCCGCTGTTCCGCGACCTGCCGCAGCCGCACCCGGGGTTCTTCGGGCCACCGTCGACCCCGATGCCGATGCCCCTGTCGATGCCGGTGTACGCACCGCCCACGACGCCGGTGCCGCTGCCGGTGCCGTACGCACCATCGATGCCCGTGCCGTACTCGCACCGGTCGAAGACGGTGGCCGGGGTCCTGCAGATCGTGCTGCCCTTCGGCGTCGGCCGGTTCTACACCGGCCAGATCGGCCTGGCCCTGCTGCAGCTGTTCGTCTGCTTGATCACCTTCGGCGCCGGCATGATCTGGCCGATCATCGACGGCATCGTCCTCCTGGCCAACGGCGGCATGGACGCCGAAGGCCGCCCACTGCGCCCCTGACCCAGCGCCCCCCGACCAAAGCGCCCCAATGTGGCCTTCGGTGCGTTCAACGCACCGAAGGCCACCTTGGGTGCGTTCAACGCAACCAAGGCCACATTGGGGCGCTCGGGGTCAGGACTCGCGGCGCTTGGCGAACGCCGTCGGGCGGTCCTCCCAGGGGGCGTCCGCCGGGCGAGGCGACGCCGCGCCGGTGACCACCGCGTGCGCGGCCAGCACCCCGGACACCGTGGCGCCGTTCACCAGCT
Source organism: Amycolatopsis sp. lyj-346 (assembly GCF_046548975.1). Lineage (NCBI taxonomy): Bacteria > Bacillati > Actinomycetota > Actinomycetes > Pseudonocardiales > Pseudonocardiaceae > Amycolatopsis > Amycolatopsis sp. lyj-346. The sequence goes on along the minus strand of NZ_JAJPWT010000006.1, from coordinate 21,106 downwards.
CGCCCGCGAGGGCCATCCGGACCGCCTCGGCGAGCGGGAACTTGCGGATGACCAGGTCCGCCTCCTCCTCGCCGAGCACCTCGCGGTCCACATCGGACAGCCCGCGGGCCAGGAAGACCCGCACGACCTCGTCGGTGAAGCCGGGCGACGCCGCGACGTCGACCAGGGTCACCCAGTCCGACGCGGCCAGGCCGACCTCCTCGACGAGCTCCCGGCGAGCCGTGCCGACCGGGTCCTCGCCGAGGTGGTCGATCAGGCCCGCCGGCAGCTCCCACAGCCGGTGCCCGATCGGGTGACGGTACTGGTGGATCAGCGTGACCTGGTCGTCCTCGTCCAGCGCGACGATCGCCACCGCGCCGAGGTGCTCGATCACCTCGCGGACCGCGGTGTCCCCGCCCGGCATCACGACGTCGTCGATGCGCAGGCCGACGACCCGTCCGATGTGGACGTCGCGGCTGGCCGCGACGCTGAACTCGTGCTCGCCCGGCGCGGTCACCGGGCCGCCACCGGGGCTTCGGGCAGCTCGACCGGCAGCCGCTCGGCCACCTTGCGGTCCACGACGGCCTTGACGAACGCGCTGAACAGCGGGTGCGGCCGGGTCGGGCGGCTCTTGAGCTCCGGGTGCGCCTGCGTGCCGACGAAGAACGGGTGCTTGTCGGCGGGCAGCTCGACGAACTCGACCAGGTGGTCGTCCGGCGAGGTGCCGGAGAAGACCAGGCCCGCGTCCGAGAGCTGCTTGCGGTAGGCGTTGTTGACCTCGTAGCGGTGCCGGTGCCGCTCGGAGACCTCGGTGGTGCCGTAGGCCTTCGCGACCTGCGAACCCGCCTTGAGCTTCGCCGGGTAGGCGCCGAGCCGCATGGTGCCGCCCATGTCCCGCTCCCCCGCGACGACGTCGCGCTGGTCGGCCATGGTCGAGATCACCGGGTGCTTGGTGTTCTCGTCGAACTCCGACGAGCCCGCGTCCTCGATCCCGGCCAGGTTCCGGGCGGCCTCGATGACCATGCACTGCAGGCCGAGGCACAGGCCGAGCAGCGGGACACCGCGGGTGCGGGCGTACTCGATCGCGCCGACCTTGCCCTCGATGCCGCGGATGCCGAACCCGCCCGGGATCAGCACACCGTCCACATCGGACAGCACGGACGCGGCCCCGGACGCGGTCTGCGCGTCGTCGGAGGCGACCCAGACGATCTCGACCTTGGCGCGGTGGGCGAACCCGCCGGCCCGCAGGGCCTCGGTGACCGAAAGGTAGGCGTCCGGCAGGTCGATGTACTTGCCGACGACCGCGATCCGCACGACCTCGTTCGGGTTGTGCACCCGGTCGAGCAGGTCGCCCCACACGGTCCAGTCGACGTCCCGGAACGGCAGCCCGAGGCGGCGGACGACGTAGGCGTCGAGCGCCTCGCGGTGCAGCACCTTCGGGATGTCGTAGATGGACCGCGCGTCCGGACAGGCGATGACGGCCTCGTTGTCGACGTCGCACATCAGGCCGATCTTGCGCTTGAGGTCCTCGGGGATCTCCCGGTCGGCCCGGCAGACCAGCGCGTCGGGCTGGATGCCGATGTTGCGCAGCGCGGCGACCGAGTGCTGGGTCGGCTTGGTCTTGAGCTCGCCCGACGGCGCCAGGTACGGCACCAGCGAGACGTGCAGGAAGAAGCACTGGTCGCGGCCGACGTCGTGGCGGACCTGGCGGCAGGCCTCCAGGAACGGCAGGGACTCGATGTCGCCGACCGTGCCACCGACCTCGGTGATGACGACGTCCGGCGACTGGCCGGTCTCGTCGGGCCCGGCGGCCGCGGTGATCCGGGCCTTGATCTCGTCGGTGATGTGCGGGATGACCTGCACGGTGTCGCCGAGGTACTCGCCGCGGCGCTCCTTGGCGATCACCTCGGAGTAGACCTGGCCGGTGGTGACGTTGGCCTTGCCGTCGAGATCGCGGTCGAGGAACCGCTCGTAGTGCCCGATGTCGAGGTCGGTCTCGGCACCGTCGTCGGTGACGAACACCTCACCGTGCTGGAACGGGTTCATCGTCCCGGGATCGACGTTGAGATAGGGGTCGAGCTTCTGCATCGTGACGCGAAGCCCGCGTGCGGTAAGAAGTTGTCCCAGGCTGGAAGCCGTGAGTCCCTTACCCAGAGAGGAGGCGACGCCTCCGGTGACAAATACGTACTTGGTAGCCCGCGACTGAAGTCCCACGGGCCGCCAGCATATCCCACCGCCGCGGATCCGCGCGCTGTGCCTCGCCCGAACCTTCCGCTATGACCGAGGCCACCCGTCCGGGTGACTCAAACCGCAACCTTCGCCGGACGCAGCCGGGGACGGCCGGTGAGTGCCCGGCTACCGGGCAGCCGCCGCAGGACCTCCACGATCGCGATCGTCAGGACGATCGTCCCCACGTAGATGATCACGCTGAGCCACGGCGCGCCGAACCGCTCCGCGACGTGCGGGATCACCGGGCCGAGCAGCGCCAGCGCCAGCGGGTGCACGAGGAAGATGCTGAACGAACGGTTCGCCGCCCACGAGACCACCCGGGCGCCGCGGCTGCCTTCCCGGCGGCGCGCCGCCCACCTCGTGGCGAACGCGTAGATCGCCGCGATGACGGTGAGGAACCACGGGATCAGGTACGGCTGGAACGGGTCGCTGGCCACCTGCGGGAACGTTCCACTGTGGACGGTGTGGAAGTAGTACCACTCGGTGCCCGCGAGCACCGCGACGAACGCGCCGCCGAGCAGCAGCCGGTGCCGGCCCGCCCAGGCGTGCACGGTCTCGAAGTGCATGGCCACCACGGCGCCGAACAGCGTGTAGAACTGGTACGGCAGGACCGTGCCGTACAGGTGGGTGATCGTCTCGTAGCTCACGCCGAACGGCTGGTAGGTCATGAACAGCGTCACGCCGACCTGCACCAGCCCGCTGCCGAGCAGCAGCCACTTGTGCTTGCCCTCGGTCGCCCGCAGCACCTTCATCAGCAGCGGGAAGAGCAGGTAGACCTGCATCGTCACGAGCAGGAAGTACAGGTGGTACCACGCCCCGCCGGTGACGAGGTCCTTGAGCAGCAGGCGCATCGACGCCTCGAGCGAGCCGGGCTGCTGCGCGCCGGTGACCAGCGAGTACGCCCAGAAGAACATCGACCACGCGAGGTAGGGCGTCGCGACCAGCGGGAGCCGCCGTCGCCAGAAGTCACCGGCGGTGAACTCGCGGCGGCGGTTCTGGAACACCAGCACGAACCCGGTGAGCGCGAAGAAGGCTTCACGGGTGAAGTGCAGCGGCGTCTCGACGGCGTTGGCGCCGACGTCCTGCGCGAAGTTCGTCGCGCCCACCACGTGGATGAGGATGACGCAGGCGAACGTGATCAACCGGAACAGGTCGATCTGGTGCAGGTAGGGCGCTTTGCCGCCCGGTCTCGTACCGCGGGCGGGGGCCTCGAGTGTGGCTTGGGCAGTCGTCATCGTGCCGCCGATCCGGCACCGTCGTCGGCGTGGTTCACGTTGTCAGACTTGCCACCCATTCTGTGAATTTCCCATGAAGCCGCTGGGAAGCGCCTGTTGGCGGGGCTTCTGGGGCGTGTCGGATATGCCACTTCCGCTCGGGATGCGCGAGTACGGTGATCATGTTAGTGCTCAGCGTGAAGGGCCACCACGTGAGCGTGCCGCCGTCCACGTGATGACCCTTACCCGGATCGGCCTCAGAACGCGGCGGCCCCGTTCGGGCTGCCGAGCCCGGTCGGGCCGTCGTAGCCGGTCACGGCGGTGCAGAGGGAGCCGCCACCGCACGAGCCGTTGCTGCCACCGCGCACATCGTTGAGCGACGATGTGTGCGAGTACACACTGTTCGTGCCCGTGACACCGCCGACACCGCCGAGGGCGTAGATAGCTGAAACCGGGCGCGGACCCGCAATCTTCGCCAAACCGGGCGAGGTCAGCCCGCGGGCCGCTCGCCGGCTTCTTCGCCGAAGAGGGAACGCAGCGTGACTTCCCGGTTCACCCGCACGTGGTCGACCGCGGACACCTTCGCGCGGTCGGCGTCCCGCGACGCGATGGCGTCGTAGAGCCGCCGGTGCTCGTCGAGCAGTTCGGCCCAGTGTTCGTTCTGGCTCGTGAGCCAGCGGAGCCTGCCCTCCAGGGGCTGCAGCATGGTGGAAAGCAGCGCGTTGCCCGCGATGGCGACGATCTCGTCGTGGAAGCGCGAGTTCAGCACGGTGATCCGGGCGGCGTCACCACGGGCCGTGGCGCGGGCGGCCTCGGCGAGGACGCGCTCGAGCCGGGTGAGCTCGGCGGCGCCCGCCCGCTCGGCGGCGAGCCCCGCGGCCAGGCCTTCGAGCGCCTCGCGGACGTCGAACAGCTCCTCGACGTCGACCCGCGCCAGCTGCCGGACGACGACCCGCCGCGGCGACTGGACGACGAGGAAGCCCTCGGCCTCCAGGCTGCGGATGGCCTCGCGGACCGGCACCCGGGATACGCCGAGGTCTTCGGCCAGCTCGCGCTCGACCAGCCGGTCGCCCGGCCGGAGCCGTCCGGTCAGGATCCGTTCGCGCAGCTCCTCGCGCACCCGCTGCCGCGTGGCCGCCAGGGGCTGCCGCTCGCTCACCGCTCCCCCTCCTTCAACACCGCCGTAACCGGCCGTAACAGGAGTTTATCGGCCGCAGGGTTGACTCGACCGGACGCCGGGGCGATATTTGGGATTCCAAAGTTTGGTATCCCAAATCGCCGTCCCTGCACGTCGCGATCGGAGGGCCCATGACCGCCGCCCCGCTCACCGAACCTTCGCACGAGACGAGCCCGCCGCCAGACCCGCGGCTGTGGAACGAAGACCTCGCGCCGGCGAAGGAGCGCCGGTGGAAGGTCTACGACATCTTCGCGCTGTGGATGTCCGACGTGCACAACCTCGGCAACTACACCTTCGCCGCCGGGCTGTTCGTGCTCGGGCTGTCGGCCTGGCAGGTGTTCACCGCGCTGCTGTTCGGGTTCGTCATCATCTACGCCGGGATGAACCTGATGGGCCGGATCGGGCAGCGCACCGGCGTGCCGTTCCCGGTCGTGGCGCGGATCAGCTTCGGCACGTTCGGTGCCAACCTGCCCGCGCTGATCCGCGCGGTCATCGCGATCTTCTGGTACGGCATCCAGACCTACCTCGCGAGTGTGGCCATCACGCTGCTGGTGCTGACCATCGACCCGGGCTTGAAACCCCTGACCGAACACGGTTTCCTCGGCCTGCACGCGCTCGGCTGGATCTGCTTCGTCGCCCTGTGGGCGGTCCAGGCGCTGATCCTGACCCGCGGCATGGAGTCGGTGCGCAAGTTCCAGGACTGGTGCGGCCCGGCGATCTGGGTCGTGATGATCGCCCTCGCCGTCTGGATCCTCGCCGCGGGGAACTGGAACATCTCCTTCACCAGCAGCCCCAAGCAGCTGTCCACCGGTGAGCAGATCCGGCAGTGGTTCGGCGCGGCCGGGCTGATCCTCGCCACCTACGGCACGCTCATGCTCAACTTCTGCGACTTCTCGCGGTTCGCCCCGGACCAGAAGACCGTGAAGCGCGGCAACTTCTGGGGCCTGCCGATCAACTCGACGGCGTTCGCGCTGCTGTCGGTCGTCGTCACCGCGGGCAGCATGCAGGTGTTCGGCGAGGCGATCACCGACCCGGCCGAGCTGCTGTCCAAGGTGGACAACACGCCGGTGCTGATCATCGGCGCGCTCACGTTCGCCGTCGCCACCATGGGCGTCAACATCGTCGCCAACTTCGTCTCGCCCGCCTACGACCTGGCCAACATCTGGCCGAAGCGGATCACCTTCACCATCGGCGGGATGATCAGCGCGGTCGCGGCCCTGTGCGTGCTGCCGTGGAAGCTGTACTCCTCGCCGGCGGTGGTCAACTACTTCCTCGGCGGGCTCGGCGCGTTCCTCGGCCCGCTGTTCGGGATCATGATCGTCGACTACTACCTGATCCGGCGCGGCAAGGTCGACGTCGCCCAGCTCTTCGTCGACCGCGGGGAATACCCGCGCGTGAACCCGCGTGCCCTGGTGACGTTCTTCCCGACCGCCACGCTGGCTGCGGTGATCGCGCTGGTGCCCTCCTTCGCGCCGGCCGCGCCGTACTCGTGGTTCATCGGCACGGCGTCGTCGGCGGCGTTGTACTTCGCGGTCTCGAGGAAGCATCGATGAGGATCGTCGTCACCAACTGCAACACCACCGAGGCGATGACGAAGGAGATCGAAGCCGGGGCCCGCGCGGCCGCGAGCCCCGGCACCGAGATCCTCGCCCGGACGCCACGCTGGGGCCCGGAATCGGCGGAGGGCTGGCTGGACAGCTTCCTGTCCGCGGCGGCCGTGCTGGACCTGCTGCGGGGCCTGGACGAGCCGTTCGACGCCGTCGTGCTCGCCGGGTTCGGCGAGCACGGCCGCGAAGGCGCACGCGAGCTGCTGGACGTCCCGGTCGTCGACATCACCGAAGCCGCCGCGCACCTGGCGTGCCTGCTGGGCCGCCGCTACGGCGTCGTGACCACTTTGGACCGGACGTGCGGCCTGATCGAGGACAGCCTGCACGCCGCCGGGGTCGCGCAGAACTGCGTCACGGTCACCGGCGCCGGGCTCGGCGTGCTGGAGCTGACCGACGGACGCCGGACCGAGTCGGCGTTGCTCACCGCCGGCCGCCGCGCGCGGGACGCCGGCGCGGAGGTCCTGGTCCTCGGCTGCGCCGGGATGACCGGGCTCGACCGGAGAATCGCGACGATGCTGGACATCCCGGTCATCGACGGCGTGGCGGCCGCGGTCCGGCTCGCCGAGTCCCTGGTGGCCTTGGGGCTGAAGACGAGCCGCGCGGGGTCGTACGCGCGACCACTGGACAAGCGGCGCACCTGGCCCGGTTGCCCCTGAAGGTCACCCGTGCGGGTGATCATCGCGGCCGGCTCTCAACCGGGACCGGCCGTCGGGTGTGGTGCAGGCAGTTATGCGGCACCCGCGCCGCGGCCGATTCGAGGAGACACCTTGCGCACCGCTGGAAAACGTCTGGTCCGGGCAACGCTCGCCATCGCGGGGGCCGTCGCCCTGCTCGTCACGGCCACGCCCGCGGCGAACGCGGCGACGGCTCGCAACGGCATTTGCGAGAGGGGCGAGTTCTGCCTGTACTACGGCTACGGCTTCACCGGATCGGTGTCGGACTTCAACGGGGCGATCCCGAACTACGGCAGCACCCTTCCGAGCTGCTACGAGTTCAAAGGCCCGGGCGCCGGTCAGGGGCAGTGCGTCAAGAACAACGCCCGCTCGGCGCGAAACCTCACCAGCATCTGGGTGGTGAAGGTGTTCTACAACAGCAACTACGGCGGCAGGAACGTCACCTACAACCCGGGCGGCGAGGGCAGCCTGACTTACATCGCCACCGAGAACGCCTCACACCTGTACGAGCTCGTCAGCTGAAGCGGCACGCCGGCCGGGATCAGTTCCCGGCCGGCGCGGTGACGCCGGGGGCGGGCGCCTGCGCGTTGCCCGCCACCCCGTAGCGGCCCGCGCCGCCGTCGAGCTGTTCCTTCAACGCCAGCACCGTGCTCACCCGGCCCGCCGACGTGTCCGCGTTGTCCACCGTGGACAGGATGGACGTCGCCGAGGTGTCCGCCCGCACCACGCCCAGCGCGCCGGTGCCGTCCGCGGAACCGGCGTCGCCCGCCAGCACCGTGCCCGCGCCGCTGCGGTCGAGCTGCGTGGTGAACCGGGCGATCGTCGCCGCGCGGTCGCCGGCGCCGTCACCGGTCGCCTGGGCACCCGTGAGCACGATCGCCAGCTGGGCGGGCTTGACGTCCTGGGTCGCCTTGACGAACCCGCCGTCGGTGAGCCCGCTCAGCGCCGCCGCCAGTTCCTCACCCGAGGACTGCGGTTTCGCCGTGGTCTTGTCCAGCAGCAGCACCGAACCGAGCAGTGCACCGGCGAGCGTGCCGGAGTCCCCGGCCGTCGGGAACGTGGAGCCGGCCGGCTGCAGCCGCGTGACGACGTCGCGAAGCTGGTCGGCCTTCTCCGGGTCGGCGAACGCCGACGTCAGCTGCACCTCGCCGGTCACCGAGGCACCGGCCTGGCCGATCAGCTGCTTGAGGGCGTCCCGGTCGGCCGGGCGCGCGTCTTCGGTCGTCACCAGCACCACCGACCGCTTGTCCAGCACACCGGCGACGACCTTCGGGCCCATCGAGCCGGCGAAGGCGTCGGCGTCGGTCAGCCGGGCGTTGAGCGCGTTGCGCTGGGCCTCCAGGTCGGCGACCTGGCTGCCGAGGTCCTTCTTCTCCCCCGCGAGCCCGGACAGCAGCGAGCCGTTCAGCGCCGTGGAGCCGAGCACGACGCCGACGGCCAGTGCGAGGAAGCAGGCGGCGATGGAAACTACGTGGTAGCGCAGCGAAATCACGTGAACAGTCCCTTGACCCAGGCGGCGAACGAGTTCCAGGTGTCCTTGAGCCAGTCCAGGTAGACCGTGCCCACATCGGACACCAGCAGGGCCGCGGCGACCACCACGACCGCGGCGAGCACGAGCAGGATGACCGCGCCGATCGACACCCGGTTGCGGTGCAGCGTCGCCACCGCCTTGCCGTCGACGAGCTTCGTGCCGAGCTTCAGCCGGGTCAGGAACGTCGACGGGTTGGAGCCGGACCGGCCGTGGTCGAGGAACTCGCGCAGCGTGGCCTGGAAGCCGACGGTGACGACCAGGCTGGCGCCGTGCGCGTCGGCCAGCAGCAGGGCGAGGTCTTCGGCGTTGCCCGACGCCGGGAACGTCACCGCGCCGATGCCGAGGTCCTGGATCCGCTCGACACCGGGGGCGTGCCCGTCCGGCTGCGCGGGCACGACGACCTCGCCGCCGCCGCGCAGCGTCGCGGTGCCGATCCCGGTGGGGTCGCCGACGACGATGTCCGGCCGGTAGCCCTGCACGCGCAGGGTGTCGGCACCGGCGTCGACGCCGATGAGCACCGGGCGGTGCTCGGCGACGTACTTCTTGAGCTTCTTGAGGTCTTCGGCGTGCCCGTTGCCGCCCGCGACGACGAGCACGTGCCGGTCGCGCAGCGGCACCTTCAGTTCGGGCACACCGACGCCGTCGAGGATCAGGGTGCGCTCGCGGCGCAGGAACTCGATGGTGTTCGCCGAGAACGCCTCCAGCTGCGTCGACATCCCGGCCTTGGCCTCGATCATCTGGTCGGCGACGCTCTCGACGGTCTGCTCGATGCCCGAGGCGACCTGCCGTTCGCCGATGTAGACGACGCCGTCGAGCAGCCGCAGCTTCGTGCCGTCCTTGATCGAGCGCAGCAGCTCGCCGCCGACCGAGTCGACGAGCGGGATGCCGGCCGCGACGAGGATCTCCGGGCCCATGTTGGGGAACCGGCCGGAGATCGACGGCGACGCGTTGACCACGCCGGCGACCTCGGCCTCGACCAGGGCGTCGGCCGTCGCGCGGTCGAGGTCCAGCTGGTCGAGGACGACGATGTCGCCGGGACTGATCCGGCGCAGCAGCTCGCGGGTGCGGCGGTCGACCCGGGCGACCCCGGTGATCCCCGGCAGGGGTTCTTGATTCCGCGTGAGCAGACCCGTGAGCTTCATGTGGCCGATGGTGACAAATTTGCTCGTGGGACGAGGTACGCCACGCCGTAGCCGCCGTGACTCGTTGTGGTGAGCCCGGTCGCCGTCCCCCGCGCGGGTCAGGCGTCCGACTCCTCCGAAAGCGAGCCGAAATCGAGGTTCAACCAGGGACTCGCCGGATCCTGAAGGAGCTGGTGGTGGACCCGCACGGCCGCCGGGTACCACTCGCCGAACCCCTCCTCGCCGTCGTGCAGCACCCGGCCCATGACGTACCCCGCCGACAGGTCGGCCCATGACTGGTGGTAGCGGCGGGCGAGGGAACCGGCTTCGAGCACCATCAGCTCGGCGCTCAGCGCGTCGCAGTACCCGGCCGCCAGCCCCTCGCGGGCGATGGTGACCGCGCGGCCGACGTCCCAGGACAGCGCCGTCGTGACGCAGCCGTCCGCGTCGACCAGGCCGTCGGCGCGGAGCCGCCGCTCGTACCGCGAGACCCGGCGGACGGTGTCCCGCAGCTCCTCGGCCTGGTCCGCGGCGTCGTTCTCCGTGCACCACCGGTCCACCAGCCGCGCCCAGGTCAGCGGGTCGAACTCGGCGCCCGGCAGCCCGTACTCGGCGGCGAACCGCAGGCGCAGCATGAGAACCAGGTTGCCGGGCGTCAACGCGTAGCCGTCGCCGATCAGGCCGGTCATGGTCGCGCGCCAGCCGGGCGGGTCGGGCACGCCCCACCAGTCCCGCAGGCTGCGCACTTCGGCGACGTAGTCGTGGTAGCGGCCGTCGAGGACGTTCCAGGGCGCCGCGTTCAGCACGGCGAGGTGCGCGCCGCAGGCCAGCGCGTGCGCGATGGGCCCTTCGAGGTGCCCGTACGACGCGGTGATCAGCCGCTCGACCTGGTCTTCGAGCGGCGTGACGTCGTCCGGGTGCGCGTCGAGCCACGGCTGCAGCGTCGCCCCCGGCAGCCGCCACTCGGCGCGGGTGCCGCGGTTGAACACGACGCGCTCGTGCCGCCCGACGCCGTCGACGGCCCAGTCGAGCGCGCCGCTCATGGCCACGACGTCCGGGCCGAAGTCCGGCAGCGCGCCGCGGGTGAAGACCTGCAGGAACTCGTCGCCACCGGTCTCGAAGTAGACGTTCGGGAAGGTTTCCGCCCGCTCGTCGAGGATGCTCCGGGCGTCCACCCGCCGGATCGGCACGAACAGCTCCTCGCCCGCGAGCAGGCCGAGGTAGCGGTCGAGGTCGCCGTCCCGCCGCGCGGCGGCGAGCTGGGCTTCGACATCGGCGGGCGGCGGCAGGATCACGGTGCGGCTCCCTCCGCTCGGCCGGTCAGCACGACGAGCTTGCCCGCCGTCCGGTTGTGCTCCAGGTCGTCGTGCGCCTGCCGGATCTCCGCCATCGAGTACACCTTCGCCGGGCCGAGGGTGGCTTCGCCGTCGGCGATCCGGTCGAGGTGGCGCTGGAGAACGGGAGCGGGCAGGTCGTCCGCCTCACCACCATAAGCGGTCAACCGCACCCCGGCGGGAAGGTAGCCGATCGGATAGAAGTTCGAGATCGTCCACTGGTTGGACAGCATGCCGGTGAAGCACACGGTCCCGTGCACGCGGGTGGCGTTCAGGGTGTCCGGCAGGGCCGTGGTGCCGACCGCGCGCATGGGGATCCTTTCTTCGCCGTCGAACAAGTCCTCCAACCGCTTCGCCCGCGAGAACCTTCCGTGACCGTCGAGGGCTTCCGAGGTGTTCGCGCGCGTTCTCGAATTTCACGAGAGGTTTTACCAACTATTTACCCGAAATGTGGATCTCGCCACCCGGCACTCCTGGTTGGAAAGTGACAGGCAAGGCTCTCATCAGGAGAAAAGGCCGAGCATAGGCCGTTTGCCGCCGTGGTGACTGTGCGTTCGCGATCCGTTTCCTAACGCTGTCACAATTCTCAGGAAGATTTCTCGCGGGGACCGCCGATACTTGGTCGCACAGCCGACAGCTGTGCAATGCATCCTCATGGGGGGTGATCGCATTGCGCCACCGAGCGTTTCTCATGCCACCCAGGAGTTTGCCCATGCAGTCCAGCGATGTCGGTGTTCCCGGAACCGGTGTGGTTCCGGGCGTGCCCACCCTGCCCGACGTCCCGGCGCCGCGGATCGCCGCGCTCGAGCGCCTCGCCCCGCCCGCCGTGCGGACCGGCTTCAACCACGCCGCGCTGTCGGTGACCGACCTCGACCGCGCGGTTGCGTGGTACGAGCAGGTCTTCGGCCTCAAGCTCCTGCTCGGCCCGTTTTCCATCAGCAGCGACGCGCCCGGCGGCGGGCCCGCGTCGGACATCTACGGCGAGGGCTGGCAGAGCGCCCGGATCGCGCACATGGTCATGCCGGGCGGCACCGGAATCGAATTGTTCGAATTCACCGGCCCGGTCGCCGAGCGCCGCGCCGACAACTTCGACTACTGGCGCACCGGCATCTTCCACATCTGCTTCACGTGCCTCGACGTGACGGAGACGGCCGGCCGCATCACCCTTTTCGGCGGCCGCCAGCGCAGCAAGATCCACCAGGTGGGGCCGAAGTCGTGGTTCTGCTTCTGCGAAGACCCGTTCGGCAACGTGCTCGAGCTCGTCGACCAGACCTTCGAGGAACTGTTCACCCCGCCTCCGGGTGTCGAGGACCCGGACGCCTGCTGAGCCGCGTCGGGTGGGGCACCTCGGGCCCCACCCGGCAAGCCGGCAGCCCGGCTACTTCTTCTTGGCCCGCTTCCGCTTCGGCTCGAACTCCGTCTTGTCCTTCTCCGCCGTCGCCAGCAGTTCCTCCGCGTGCGCGCGGCCGGTCTCGTTGTCCATGCCCGCGAGCATCCGCGCCAGCTCGCTCACCCGCTCTGTCTGGCTCAAGTTCTTCACGCCGCTTCGCGTGACGCCGCCGGTGTGGCCCTTGTCCACCACCAGGTGCTGGTCCGCGAACGCCGCGACCTGCGGCAGGTGCGTCACCACCAGGACCTGGTGGGTCCGGGCCAGCCGGGCCAGCCGCCGGCCGATCTCGATCGCCGCGCGGCCGCCCACCCCGGCATCGACCTCGTCGAACACCAGCGTCTGGACCGTGTCCGCGTGGGCCAGGACCACCTCGATCGCCAGCATCACCCGCGACAGCTCACCGCCCGACGCCGCCTTGTGGACCGGCAGCGGCGGCGCACCGTCGTGGGCGCGCAGCAGCAGCTCGACGTCGTCGACGCCGTCGGGGCCCGCGTGCACCGCGCGGCCGTCGATGGTCAGCGCGTGCGTGTCGCCGTGCTCGGCCGGACGCTGCTCGACCGTCACCTCGATCGCGGCCTGGCCCATCGCCAGCCCGGACAGCTCACGGGTGATCTCCGCCGCCAGCGACGCTGCCGCGTCGGCGCGTGCGGCCGACACCTCCCCGGCGTGCACGGCCAGCTGCACCGCGAGCTGGTCGCGCCGCACCGCCAGCTCGGCGAGCGCCTCCTCCGACGTGTCCATGGTTTCCAGGCGACGCCGGGCGTCGTCGGCCCAGGCGAGCACACCGTCGACGTCCGCCGCGTACTTGCGGGTCAGCCGCTTGAGATCGGCCTGGCGGGCCAGCACCTTCTCCAGCAGCGCCGGGTCGGCGTCCAGCGACTCGACGTAGTTGCCCAGCTCGGCGCCGACGTCGGTGAGCAGCACCGACGCCTCCTCCAGCCGCGGCGCCAGCTCACGCAGCACGGCGTCCTCCGACGTCGAAAGCCGCCGCAGCGCCTCGGAGACCAGGCCGGCCGCCCCCGGCGCGTCCGGGTCGCCGTCCGGGGAGCCGGACACCGCGACGTGCGCCTCGGTCGCCGCCGCCCGCAGCTCGTCGGCCGCCGCGAGCCGCTTGATCTGCTCGGTGAGCTCGACGTCCTCGCCCGGTTCCGGCGCGACGGCGTCGATCTCGGTCAGCCCGTGCTTGAGCAGGTCGGCCTGCTGGGCCATCTCCCGCGAGCGCGTCGACCGCTCGGTCAGCTCGGCGATCACCGCCAGCCACTCGGACCGGATCTCCTGGTACGCGCGCAACGGCTTCGCCACCGCGTCACCCGCGAACCGGTCGATCACCGCGCGCTGCTCGGCCGGACGCAGCAGCCGCAGCTGATCGTTCTGCCCGTGCACCGCGATCAGCTGCTCCGACAGCTCCGCGAGCACACCGACCGGCACGGACCGGCCACCGAGGTGGGCACGGGACCGCCCGTCCACAGCGACCGCGCGCAGCGCGATCACGCTGCCGTCCTCGTCCACGTCCGCACCCGAATCGGCGACGATCCGTTCGGCACCTTCGACACCGGAGTAGGTGAACCGTCCTTCCACGAATGCCTTGAGCATCCCCGTCCGGACCTTGGACACCTCGGCGCGGCCCCCGGACAGCAGGTGCAGCCCGGTGACGACCATGGTCTTGCCCGCACCCGTTTCACCAGTCACGACGGTGAAGCCCGCGTGCAGTTCCAGCAGGGCGTCCTCGATGACTCCGAGGCCCTGGATGCGCATCTCGGCCAGCACGCCGCCTACGGTAGCGGCCACCACCGACACTCTGCGCGCGCGGGCACCCGCGCGTCGCCGATGTGTTCGAATTACTCGCCGGGACGCGCGTGGCGTTCGCGCCAGCTCTTCACCGGCAGGGAGAACTTCTGCACCAGGCGGTCGGTGAACGGGCCGTCCCACAGCCGGACCAGCCGCACCGGGATCTTCCCGCAGGTCACGCGCACCCGGGCGCCCGGCGGCAGGTCGATCGGGCGGGTCCCGTCGCAGGTCAGCACGGCCGACGAGCCGTCCGGGTCGATCCCGACGGTGATCACCGAGTCGCGGGAGACGACCAGCGGCCGCGAGAACATCGCGTGCGCGTTGCTCGGCACCACCAGCAGCGCCTGGACGTCCGGCCAGATGATCGGGCCACCCGCCGAGAACGCGTACGCGGTCGACCCGGTCGGTGTGGCGCACAGCACACCGTCGCACCCGAAGGCGGACACCGGGCGGCCGTCGACCTCGATCAGCGCGTCCAGCACCCGCTCCCGGGTGCTCTTCTCGACGCTGGCTTCGTTGAGCGCCCAGGTGCGGGCGACCTCGGCACCGTCGACGGTGACGGTGACGTCGATGGTCATCCGCTGTTCGACCTGGTAGTCGCCGTCGACCACGCGCTGGACGGTGTCGGCCAGCGCGTCGGAGTCGGCTTCGGCGAGGAAGCCGACGCGCCCGAGGTTCACGCCGAGCACCGGGACCCCGGCGGGCCGCGCCAGCTCGGCCGCGCGCAGCAGCGTGCCGTCGCCGCCGAGGACGAAGACCAGCTCGACGCCGTCGGCGGGGTCGTCGTCCGGGTCGACGACGGTGCAGGTGGCGCCGACGCCGTGCTGTTCGGGGTTGATCAACGCGCAGACGTCGTGCTCGGTCACCCGGATCCGGATGCCGGCCTTGGCGAAGCGCGCCGAAACCTCGCGCGCGGCTTCGCCCGTCGCGTCGCGATCGGGGTGCACCAAGAGGAGCACTTCACGTTCGGTGGTCATGCGGGCCCTTCCTCGACGGCGGTCCGGACGAGCCGCTCGGCCTCAGACCTGTCTACCGCGTCCACAGTGGACTCGGCCACGGTGGCTTTCTCCAGCCACACGAAGTACTCGACGTTCCCGGACGGGCCGGGCAGCGGGCTGGCGGTCACCCCGCGCAGCGCGAGCCCGAGTTTCGCGGCCTCGTCGATGACGGTGAGCACGGATTCGGCGCGCAGCTCCGGGTCGCGGACGACGCCGCCGCTGCCGAGGCGGTCCTTGCCCACTTCGAACTGCGGCTTCACCATCGGCACCAGATCGGCGCCTTCGCGCGCGCAGGCCGCGAGGGCGGGCAGCACGAGCTTGAGCGAGATGAACGAAAGGTCGCCGACGACGAGGTCGACCTGCCCGCCGAGGTCGTCGGGCGTGAGGTTGCGGACGTTCGTGCGATCCATGACCACTACACGTTCGTCGGTGCGGATCCGCCAGTCGAGCAGCCCGCGGCCGACGTCGGCGGCGATCACGGTCGCGGCGCCGTTGCGGAGCAGGACGTCGGTGAAGCCGCCGGTGGACGCGCCGGCGTCGAGGCAGCGCTTGCCTTCGACGCTCAGCTCGGTGAACGCCGCCAAGGCGCCCAGGAGCTTGTGCGCACCGCGCGAAGCCCAGCCGGGGTCGTCTTCGTCCTTGACGACGATGGGCGCGCCGGATTCCACGCCGGTGGCGGGCTTGGTCGCGACCATGCCGCGGACGGTGACCTTGCCGCCGGCGATCAGGGCCGAGGCCTGCTCGCGCGACCGGGCAAGACCGCGCCGAACCAGTTCCGCGTCGAGGCGGGCCCGCTTGGGCACGCCGATCAGACCTTGTCGATGCTGGACAGGGCGACCGTCAGCTCGGTGTGCACGGCGTCGAAGCGCTCGACGTGCTCCGCGAGCGGCAGCGCGTCCAGGTCGTCCAGCCCGGCGACGGCTTCCTCGATGCCGGCCCGCGGGTCGGTCTGCTGCGAGAACGAACCGGGCGGCGGGCCCGGGACGGGGTAGGGATGGTCCTGCACAGTGCAGACGGTATCAGTCAGGACAGACCGAGCCGTGTCTTGGCGTCGCCGTCGACCGCGGTGACGCCGGTCTCCCAGGCCGTGTGGCACAGCGCGCGGAGCAGGTCCAGGTCGTCGCCTTCGCCCTTCGCCGTCAAGGTCCGGTTCTCGACGGTCACGGTCCAGCCCGGCCGCGGCCCGATCCTCAGGTCCTCGGCCCGCTCGGTCAGCGCCGTGAGGTCGTGGGCGAGGTAGGTGCCGCGCTCGGCCGGGATCGCCTCGATCAGCTGCTTCGGCGTGGCGACGCCGGACAGGACGACCAGGGAATCGATGCCCGCGGCGACCGCGCCCGCGATGTCAGTGTCGAGCCGGTCGCCGACGACCAGCGGCCGCTCCGCGCCGGCCGACCGCGCGGCCGTGTCGAACAGCAGTGGCTGCGGCTTCCCGGCGACCACGGGTTCGACGTCGGTGGCGGTGCGCAGCGCGGCGACCATCGAGCCGTTGCCGGGCAGCAGGCCACGCTCGCTGGGCAGCGTCGCGTCGACGTTGCAGGCCACCCACAGCGCGCCGGCGCGGATGGCCAGGCAGGCCTCGGCCAGCGCGGCCCAGGTGTTGTCCGGCGAGTGCCCCTGCACGACGGCCCGGACGCCCGGGCCGTTCTCCCGCACCGGCTCGAGCCCCGCCTGCGCCACTTCGGCGGCGAGGGACCCGGTCCCGACGACGAGGACCTCGGCGCCGGGCTCGAGCCGTTCCTCGAGCAGCTGCACGCCGGCCTGGGCGCTGGTGTGCACCTCGTCGGTCCCGGCGGGCATGCCGAGCCCGGTGAGATGCGCGACGACCTCCCCGGGTGCCTTGGAGGCGTTGTTCGTGACGAACCGGACGGGCGTGCCGTGCTCCCGCGCGGCCCGCACCGTCTCCGCGGCACCCGGGATCACCCGGGTGCCGTGGTAGACGGTGCCGTCGAGGTCGAAGAGGACCGCGTCGTAGGCCGCGAGGAGAGCGTCACTCATCGGTGTCTTCGGCGTCCTTCTTGTCGGCGTTCTTTTCCTCGGCGTCCTTTTTGTCGGCGTTCTCGTTCGACAGGTCGGCGGCCCGCTCGGCGGCGTCGGTGTCGTCCTCGGCGTCGGCCTCGGCCGCGTTGAGGAACCACCGGATGGCCTCGTCCTTGCGCCCGGCGGCCGCGAGGTTGTCGGCGTAGGCGTAGAAGAGGCGAGCGCTCCACGGATCGCGCTTCTCGGCCTTGAGGTCGTCACCCTGCAGCGAGACGACGGCGGCATCGAGCTGCCCGAGGTCCCGGCGCGCCCCGGCCGAGACGATCGCGAGCTCGACCTGGATGGCCTTCGCGAGCTTCGCCGTGTCGGCCTCCTTCGCGAGGTCGAGGGCCCGCTCGGGACGGCCGAGCGCCCGCTCCGCGTCGGCGATGATGGCGATGTGGTCGTCGCTGCGGGTCATCCGGCGGACGGCCCGCAGTTCGGAGAGGGCTTCGGACCAGTTGCCGGCGTGGTAGGCGACCAGGCCGAGGGCTTCGCGCACGATCGGGACGCGTGAGGCCTTCGCCTTGGCGTACTTCGCGTGCTCGAGGGCGGCTTCGGGATCGCTGTCGATCAGCCCGCCGGCGGCGACGAGGTGCTTCCCGACGGTCTCGGCCAGGCCCTTCGGCAACGTCCGCAGCTCGCGGCGGGCCTCCTCGTCGAGGTCGGAGAACTCGATGCCCTCGGGGAGCTCGGGCGCCTCGAGGAGTTCCCTAGCGAGGGCCTCGTCGTCCAGCGGAGCACCGACCCTGGGCCGCGGGTTTTGGTGGGGCCGGTCGTCACGGCGGTCCTTGCGGTCGCCGTGGTCCCGGCTGCCGGGACGGCTGGTGTTGTCGCGGTCGTAGCGCTTGCCGGAGTCGCGGAAGCCGCCACCGGTGCGCTCGCCGCGGTTCTCACGGTTGTCGCTGCTGCTGCCACGGCTGTCGCTGCTGGTACGGCTGTCATTACTGGTACGGCTGTCGCTGTTGCCCCGGCTTTCGCGGCTGTCGCTGCTGTCGCGACGCTGGTAGCTGCCACGGTCGCCGCGCGAGTCGTCACGGCGGTCGTCGCCGGACCGGCCGCGGTCGTCGGACCGGAAGCTGCCGGTCCGCGTACCGCGGTCGTCGTCGCGGCGCTGGTAACTGCTGCGCTCGCCGCGCGAGTCGTCACGACGGTCGCGGTCGTCGCGGCCCTGGTAGCCGCCACGCTCGCCACGCGAGTCGTCGCGACGGTCGCTGCCGCCGGACCGGAAACCACCCGTCCGGGTGCCGCGGTCGTCATCGCGGCGCTGGTAGCTGCCGCCACGGGAATCGTCGCGACGGTCGCTGCCGCCGGACCGGAAACCACCCGTCCGGGTGCCGCGGTCGTCGTCACGGCGCTGGTAGCTGCCACCGCGGGAATCATCCCGGCGGTCGCTGCCGGTACGGCCACGGTCGTCCGAGCGGAAGCCACCCGGACGGCTGCCGCGGTCATCGCGACGCTGGTAGCTGCCGCCACGGGAGTCCTCGCGACGGTCGCTGCCGCCACGGCCGCGGTCATCGGACCGGACGCCACCGGTGCGGGTGCCGCGGTCGTCGTCACGGCGCTGGTAGCCGCCGCCACGGGAATCGTCGCGACGGTCCCGGTCGTCGGAGCGGAAACCGCCCGGACGGGCGCCACGCGAATCGTCGCGACGGTCGGATCCGCGCCCGCGGTCGTCCGAGCGGAAACCGCCCGGACGGCTGCTGCGCTCGTCGTCGCGGCGATTGCTGTCCCAGCGGGGCTTGCGGTCGCCGAACGACGACTTGCCCTGCGGCCGGCCGCCACGGTCCTCGGAGCCGCGGCCGGAGCTGTCGTTGCGGGTACCGGAGCGGCTGTTGCCCCGGTCCTCGTAGCGGCCGCCCGGCCGACCGGTGCCGCGGTCTTCGTAGCGCCCTCCGCCGGAGCGGCTCGGGCCGTCGGAGAAGCGGCTGCCACCCGGCCGACCGCCGGAGTCACGGCTGCCACCCGGCCGACCGCCGGAGTCACGGCTACCGCCCGGCCGCCCGCCTGAATCGCGGCCACCGCCCGGCCGACCACCGGAGTCGCGGTTGACGTACCCGCCGCGGCGGTCGTCGCGATCGCCGAAGCTGCGGCCGCCACTGCTGCTCTGACCTGCGTGTCCGCCGCGCTGATCGCGGTCACGGGGACCGTCGCCGCCGCGGAAGGGCTTGCCGCCGCCGCGGACACCGCGGTCGTCACGGCGCGGGCGTCCCTGGTGGGTGCTGTCGCGGCCGCCGCGGTCCTGCCGCGCGCCGCGCCGGTCTCCCCCGGGTGCGTCCGGCCGGCCGCGGGAGCTTTCGTCCCGGCGTGCCGACCGGCCGGACCCATCATCGCTTGAGTCTCGTCGACCGAACTCGGACACCTGGCCTCCTGCCATGGAAAAAATCTTGTTCTGGACATACGCGTACGGCCCGTTAGGGCAGCCAACTGGCTATCCTAACGGGCCGTACGGAAGGTAAGTTCGGCGGTGTCCTACTCTCCCACAACCCTTCGGTTGCAGTACCATCGGCGCTGTCAGGCTTAGCTTCCGGGTTCGGAATGGGACCGGGCGTTTCCCTGACGCTATAACCACCGAAACACTCCGAAACAACACACACTGTGACACGTCACCAGTGTGGTGTTTCAGAACCGTAGAGTGGATGCGTAACATCTTTGTAGGCAAGTCCTCGGCCTATTAGTACCAGTCAACTCGACAACACATTACTGTGCTTCCATTTCTGGCCTATCAACCCAATGGTCTGTTGGGGGCCTTAACCCACAAAGGGGTGGGATACCTCATCTTGGAACAGGCTTCCCGCTTAGATGCCTTCAGCGGTTATCCCTTCCGAACGTGGCCAACCAGCCATGCCCTTGGCAGAACAACTGGCACACCAGAGGTTCGTCCGTCCCGGTCCTCTCGTACTAGGGACAGCCTTCCTCAAGTATCCTACGCGCGCGGCGGATAGGGACCGAACTGTCTCACGACGTTCTAAACCCAGCTCGCGTGCCGCTTTAATGGGCGAACAGCCCAACCCTTGGGACCTACTCCGGCCCCAGGATGCGACGAGCCGACATCGAGGTGCCAAACCATGCCGTCGATATGGACTCTTGGGCAAGATCAGCCTGTTATCCCCGGGGTACCTTTTATCCGTTGAGCGACACCCCTTCCACCAGGAGGTGCCGGATCACTAGTCCCGACTTTCGTCCCTGCTCGACATGTCTGTCTCACAGTCAAGCTCCCTTGTGCACTTGCACTCAACACCTGATTGCCAACCAGGCTGAGGGAACCTTTGGGCGCCTCCGTTACTCTTTAGGAGGCAACCGCCCCAGTTAAACTACCCATCAGGCACTGTCCCTGAACCAGATCATGGCCCGAGGTTCAGATTCCCAATTCGACCAGAGTGGTATTTCAACAACGACTCCACAGCCACTAGCGTGACCACTTCACAGTCTCCCACCTATCCTACACAAGCCGAACCGAAAACCAATACCAAACTATAGTAAAGGTCCCGGGGTCTTTCCGTCCTGCCGCGCGTAACGAGCATCTTTACTCGTAGTGCAATTTCGCCGGGCCTGTGGTTGAGACAGCCGGAAAGTCGTTACGCCATTCGTGCAGGTCGGAACTTACCCGACAAGGAATTTCGCTACCTTAGGATGGTTATAGTTACCACCGCCGTTTACTGGCGCTTAAATTCTCAGCTTCGCCCCGAAAGGCTAACCGGTCCTCTTAACGTTCCAGCACCGGGCAGGCGTCAGTCCATATACATCGTCTTGCGACTTCGCATGGACCTGTGTTTTTAGTAAACAGTCGCTTTCCGCTGGTCTCTGCGGCCACCCACCCCTAGCCTGTAAAAAGCTTCAGGATGTTTGGCCCCCCTTCTCCCGAAGTTACGGGGGCATTTTGCCGAGTTCCTTAACCACAGTTCACCCGATCGCCTTGGTATTCTCTACCTGACCACCTGTGTTGGTTTGGGGTACGGGCCGTGCATGCACTCACTAGAGGCTTTTCTCGGCAGCATAGGATCACTCTACTTCGCCTCAAACGGCTACGCATCACGTCTCAACCTAT
>NZ_JAJPWT010000005.1:0-477718 GCF_046548975.1 Amycolatopsis sp. lyj-346 | reverse complement strand
TGCTCGCGCTGCGTCGTTCCGAACTCGTCGACGCCGACGCCGACCTCATCGCCGAGAAGCTCGGCGACCTGCCGCTGGCGATCGAGCAGGCGGCCGCCTGGCTGGCCGAGACCGGGATGCCCGCGCGGGACTACCTGGAGCTGTTCGACGAGAAGGTCACCGAAATCCTCGACACGGCCGCGCCCAACGACTACGAAGTGTCGGTCGCCGCGGCGTGGAACGTCTCGTTCGACGAGCTGAGCTCGCGGAGCCCGGCAGCTCACCAGCTGCTCCAGGTCTGTGCGTTCTTCGCGCCGGAGCCGATTTCGCGGAGCCTGTTCACCGGGGTGCGCGAAGCTTCCATCGCTCCGGAGCTCGACGCGGCCCTGCGCGACCCCATGCGACTGGGGCGCGCGATCCGCGACGTCAACCGGTACAGCCTGGCGAAGATCGACCACCGCAGCAACACCCTGCTCCTGCACCGCCTGGTCCAGCTGGTCTTGCGCGAGAGGATGAGCGAACAACACCGGATGGAGATGCGGCACGGGGCGCACCTGCTGCTGGCGAAGCTGGACCCGAACAACCCGGCGTCGCCGGAGACCTGGTCGCGGTACCAGGAAATCCTGCCGCACATCTACGACGCCGAGCTCACAGACTGCACCGATCCATGGGCACGCCAGCTTGTGATCAACCTGTTCAGGTTTCTCTACCACTGGGGCGATCACGAAGGCGCGCGTTCTCTGGCCGAGCGGGCGGTCAAGGCGTGGACGGCCGACCGGGAGCAACGGCTGGTCCGAGGCGAGGAACTGGTCGAGGACCCGCCTCTGCTGGAACTGAAGGCCTCCGAGCAACTCGCGTTCTTCTACTGGGTGGTCGGGCGATACGACGACGCGGCCAAACTGGGCAAGCAAACCCTGGATCGCTATACCGAGGCAATCGGCTCGACGAGGGAGGAGACGCTGGGCGCGATGCTCACCTACGCGCTCATCCTCAAGGCGCGGGGTGACTTCTCGGATGCGCGGCGGCGCAATGGGGAAATCTACGTCAATGCCCGAGGCCTGTACGGTGAAGACGACCCCGTCACCCTCGGCGCCGCGCACGAGTTCGTCGTCGCGTTGCTGCTGACCGGCGAATACGCGGAAGCCCGTGAGCTGGCGGAGAAGACCTACAGCCGTCGTGTCGAAATTTTCGGGTTCGACAACGTCGACACGATCGGCACCTCGGTGCTGCTCGTGCTCGCGCGCCGCGAACTCGGGCACTACCCCTGGGCCAAGATCGAGATGGAACGCATCGCGGAGCGTGCCGAGCAGCTCTACGGTGGGGACAGCGTCGGTACACTCCGCCGCCGCTACTACCAGTCAGTGTCGTGTCGCAAGGACGGCGACCACGACACGGCGCTCGAGCTCTCGAGTGATGCGTTGCGCAGGTTCCGCATCCGCTATGGGAACAGCCACCCGAACGCGATGGCCTGCGCGCTCGGGCATTCCATCGACCTCCGGCACGCGCGAAGGTTCGCCGAAGCCCGCAAGCTCGGCGAAGAGGTGTACGACCTCTACCGGGAGAACCTCGGGGAAAGCCACCCGCACACGCTGTCGGCGCAGCTCGACCTCGGGGTGACCCTGCGCCTCAGCGGCAATCCGTTGAACGCTCGTGAAATCGACGAGAAGGCGCTGGCCGGATTGAGCGAGAAGGTCGGCGAGGACCACCCGCACACCATTGTCTGCGGGATCAACCTGGCCAGTGACCTCTTCGCACTCGACCGGGTGGAGGAGGCAATGGCCCTCGACGCCGACCTCTTCGACCGGGCCCGTCGTGTCCTGGGCGAAGATCACCCGACCACGCTGGCGGTGCAGCTCAACCGGTCGCTGGACCTGCGGGCCACGGGGCAAACCGCCGAAGCGGATGTGCTGTACGAGGACGTGATGACGCGGTACCGGCTGGTGCTCGGAGAGACCCACCCGGGAACGGAGTCGGCGTCGCGCGGCGTCCGGGCGGACTGCGACATCGACCCGATGCCGCTGTAGGCCGCCACCGGCCGGGTGGTTCAGTGGGTGAACCGGCCCAGCCAGCCGGCGATCGCTTCCACGGACGGCGTCATTCCCGGCTCGTCGCGCAGCAGGCGGTGCACCGCCCGGACCAGTTCCGGGCGGTGCAGCAGCGCCCGCGACGCCGGTCCGGTGCTCCGCGCCGAGAGGGCGAGGCCCAGGCCGACGAGTGCCGACGGGTCGTCCGGGTCCACGGCCAGCAGGCGCCGGTACTCGGCGGCCGCTTCCAGAGGCCGCCCGGCCACGAAGTGCCGGTCTGCTTCCGTCGCCCCCGGGACCGAAAGCGCGTGCTCGTCGAACCGAGCGGCGCCGTCCGGGCCGAGACGAAGCCGGATCAGGTCCGTGCGAGCTTCCTGCCAATCCCCGTCCGGCACCGGGGTTGGCACCCGGGGCTCCGGCGGACCGGTCACGGCACATCGGGGCCGCGAGAGCCCTACCCGCCAATCCGCTGCCAGTTCGGCGACTGTGGCTGGGTCGGGACGCAAGTGCCTGGTCCGCCAGGCGGCATAGTGGTCTTCGGCCGCGAAGCGGGCCCACTTGCGGGGGCCTGCGGCGACTGGTTCGGTCTGCCACGGCCGGAGTTTGGCGGCGACGCCGTCGAGGAACCGGCGGCCGGCCGGGGTGACGCTCTCGTCGACCCGCACCGCGGCGAGGGTGCGCCAGACCTGTTCGCGCCAAAGGGCGAATTCGAAGGCGGCGAGCTCGTGGTCCGGTTCGGCCGCGGCCAGCGCCCGCCAGAACGACGTCACGCCGAAGAAGGCATAGATCCCGTGGAGCACCCCACCGATCGGACGCGGGTCGGAGCGCCACGGCGCGTACAGCCTTTCCCGCGGGTCGTCCGTGCTGATCCGGACGAGGTGGAGCAGGCCGCCGAGCCGGATGTGCTGGAATTCGTGCACGAGCGCGGCCGCGAGCGTGGCGGGATCCTCGCCGTAGGCGACGATCGCGCTGCCGAACGCTTCCCCGGTCGACGCGCTGGGCAGCCGGAACGGGACGGCCGGCGCCGGCACGATCGAATCCAGGCCGGCCGGGAGGACCTCGGCGACGGCGGGCAAGTGCCGGGTGAGCAGCCGCCAGGCCTCGTCGAGCACGGTCCGCCACGATTCGACCTCGACCGGGCGCAACCGTTCCGGCGGAATCGGCTCGTACAGCCCGCGATACGGATCCAGGTCGTCGAGCCGGACCGCGAGCCGCTGCTCACCCGACCACAGAACGGCTTCCTTGATCCCGGACCATCCCGGTGCGTCGGCGGACAGGCGTGCCGGCAGGCGGACCACCGAGTGCCGGTCGTGGATTTCCACGACGCCGTGTGAGCTCCGGATGGTGGCGACGGAAAACGGTGCCTCGGCCCGCAGGTGCGCCAGTCCGAGCGTCGGCAGTACGGCGGTCCCGCGCCACACCGGTAGTTCCGCCTCGAACGGGATTCCGGCGCGAACGGCGGCCGCCGCGGCCAGGCAGTGCACGTACCCGACGTGGACCCAGAAAGGGCAGACCCCGGTGACGTCGTGCCGGTACAGCCGGGTTGTGTAGCCCGCCCATGTTCCGGTGTACGGGTGGGAAAGAATCGCTTCGAGTTCTTGCGGCGCTACCCGTTCGACTCTGGCCAGCAGTTCCCACGCCGTTTCCGGTGAGGGCAGCGGCCGGTACAAATCTTCGGATTTCGTGGCCACTTCGACCAGACCGCGCAGTAGCAGCAGGCGACGGCTTCGCTCGGCTGCCCGCAGTTTGTGCAGCAGGCCAGGGTCGCCATCGCCGCGCGCGATCATGTCGAAGTCCGTCCACCGCAGCCGGTGCCGGCTCAGTTCCGTGGCCGGGTTTGGACAATCCGCCAGTTCCACGATCAATCGACTCGCTTCGCGCTGCCGCTGCTCCCGCTTGCGGTCACCTGGATGTGGGCGACGCGGTCCACCGCATGTTGCAATGCCCGGCGCATTTCACCGCCGCCCAGTGTGCGCAGTCTGATGAGCGAAACGCCGCCGAGATCGACGAGCTCCGATTCGATTCCGTCTTCCGCGCCGGAACGAGCTTCCTGCATCACGCTTCCCTTCTCGCAGGGAGAACGGACCCCGTCGGCCCGCTTTGCATTATCCCGCATGTCGGGCAGTTGCGACAGGGACGGACGCAGTGCGCCGTTCGGGCGATACGGGCCGGACCCGTCCGCCGCAGCGGGATTCGCAGGCGGCCCGTCCATTCGATCATGAATCCGGTCGTCCCGCACGCGAAGATGCACCGTCCGCTCGCCGAAAGGCAGCTTCCGTGCACCCGGTAACTCGCTCTCTTCCGCCCATACCTTGTCCATCTTTTGCCCACTCCCATTCCGGGGACCGGTGGGTAAAATCACCGTTCCCGGGCTGCCGGGCGGGAGGTGGTTCGTCCAGTGTCGGCCGGAGAACGAACTTACGGACCGAGCCCTGAGCTGCACCTCCCGTCGACGGTCCGCGTCGCGGTCCGGGAGGCGATCGTCAACCTCCTCGCCAAAGCCGGCCTGGCCGCCGACCGGCCGGGCCGGGCGCTGCTGGTGGATCTGATCCACGACAACCTCGGTTTCCCGCTGACCCTCTCCGAACACGCCACCGGGCGGGACCAGCTGATCGACGTCGTCAACGCCTGCGCCAGAGCGGAAGGCGGGATGCACGCGCTCGACCAGGCCGTCCGCATGCTGCGGCCGGGCTCTCCGGAAGCCGAGCTCCTGCACCGGCTCGTGCACGAACCGCGGATGCACGACCTGCTGCCGGATTCCGAACTGCTTTGGCTGCGCTCGGCGCTGGCCGGGGTCGCCCCGCCGAGGCTGGGTGCGCTGCTCCGGCGGTCGGCGAGTCCCGCGGCGTGCCCGGCAGGCGAACCGGCTGACGCCTGGGAGGCGTTCTGCCTGCTGACCGAATTCAACACGCCGGCGCACGGACTGCCACCGGCGCTGACCTTCATCGAGCTCGTCGCCGCCGAATGCCCGCGGCCACTCGGCGACGAACTGCGGGAATGGAACACCTGGCAGGCCCGGCGGGTCCAGGGCGAGGCTCGGTTGCACGAATTGCGCGCCGAACACCGGCCAGGGGCCGGCGACGGACTGCGCCTGCACCTGGTGATCATGGTGGAAGTGGACGGCATCGACCCCGACCGGCACGTCGTTTCCCATTGGCGGCAGGAAGATCCGCGGGAGTGGCCGCCCGCCCGCGGTGGGATGGCCACGGTCCAGGGCGTGGACCTCGAGCACCACGTCGACCGACTGGTCGTCGACGCCGAACGTGCGTGGGCGGAATACCGCGAGGAGGTGGCGCTCGAGTTCATCCTGCCGCGGGCGCTGGTCAACCTGCCGGTGCACCGGTGGTGCAAGGAACACGAAACCGGGGATCCCCGGCCGCTTTCCCTCGACTACCCGATCGTCATCCGGTCACTGGAACGGATGTTTTCCCGGCAGTGGCATCGCGCGTGGCGGATCCGGTGGGAAGCGATGCTCGGCGATCCGTCCGCTGAACGGGTGTATTACTGCCGGCCGCAGGACACCGCGAAGCGCCATCGGCTCGACGCCACCCTCAGCGACGGACGGTGGTTGGTGATGGTGCTCGCCGAACCGCCGCCCGTGCGGCCGCGCCCCGGGGAAGACGAGCTGGCGACGGGGTTGCGAACGGGGATCCCGGCCCTGCTCTGGCACCCCCACGCGCCCGCCGAGGTGGTGCGGGAACTCGTCGCCTGGCTCGTCGACGGCGGCGGGCTCGGCGATCTTCCCGTGCGGACCCAGGACTCCCGGCGGGCGTCGTTCCGCGAGGTGACGATTCCGGTCGACCTGCGGGTGGCCGGCGATCTGGTGATCTTGTGGGACGACCCGAGCAGGCTGATCTTTCTGGACGATGGCCCTTACCTGTCGGATGTGACTCGGGAGAATGCGGATGAACGGGGAAAAGCGTCCTGAACGGCCGGACTGGTGGATCTACCGCGGTACCGGCCGTCCGCTCGGCGGTGCCACGCTCGCCGATCTGCTCCCACCGGCACCACCGTGGCGGGCCTTCGACGGCGGGCCGCTGCCGGACGAGGACGTCGTGCCGCCGGACGAGGGCGAGGCGGCCCGGCGGCTGGGGTCGGAGCACCGGCTGATCGCCAGGCACGTCGACTCGCACGAGATCGACATGGTCAACGCGGCGCTGTACCTGCGGCGGCCGTTGCTGGTGACCGGCAGGCCCGGTAGCGGCAAGTCGAGCCTCGCGTACCGGGTCGCCCGCGAACTCGGGCTGGGCCGGGTGCTCCGGTGGCCGATCACGTCCCACACCACGTTGAAGGCCGGCCTGTACGCCTACGACGCGATCGGCCGGGCCCAGGCGGCAGGCACTCGTTCGGCCGCGCGGAACGGCGAGCACGAGCCGCCGATCGGCGAGTACCTCCGGCTCGGCGAGCTCGGCACGGTCTTCCTGCCCCGCCGGCTGCCTCGCGTGCTGCTCATCGACGAGCTCGACAAGAGCGAGGCCGATCTGCCGAACGACCTGCTCAGCCTGTTCGAGGACGGCGAGTTCACGATCCCCGAACTGGTGCGGATGCGCAGCCGGACCCGGGAGGTCGAGGTGTTCACGGCCGACCCCGACCTGACGGCGACGGTCGTGGACGGCCGGGTCCGGTGCGTCGCGTTCCCGTTCGTCGTGATCACCAGCAACGGCGACCGCGACTTCCCGCCTGCCTTCCTGCGCCGGTGCCTGCGGCTCGAACTCCAGGACCCGGACATCGAGCAGCTGGCGGCCATGGTGGCGGCACACGCACTCGATCCGGACGACACCCACCGGTCCCGCATCGTCGAGGAGTTCGTCAGCCGCAGCGAGGCGTTCGGCGGGCTGCCGGTCGACAAGCTGCTCGAGGCGGTCTACTTGGCGACTTCGGGGGCGTACCACGACGAAGGCGATTCCTGGCCGCGGCTGGTGGACGCGCTTTGGCGGCAGCTGAATTCCGTGGTGCCGTGAGATGGCCGGGGAGCCGCGGGAAATCCGGGTCGGGGACGAGCTGCTGTCGTGGAGCGAAGTCGCCGACGCGGTTTGGCTGGCGGCGGTCCGCCGGACGTCACCGCAGCCGGACGGCGAACCGGAACCCCGTCCCCCGGCCCCGGATCCGGCGCCCGAGCTGCCGCCGCCAGCGGTCCGTGAACCGGACCCGGGGGCGGGCCCGCGGCCGGTCGCGGGGGCCGAGCCGGTGGCCAGGCGGCAACGGCATCGCGTGGTCGGAGGGTTCACGCGGGACGTCCACGGGGGCGGTCGTCAGGGGACGCAGTCGAACGGCCGGACCTCGAAGACGGGGACCATGCCGGGTGGTCCGGACATCCTGCGGTCCCTCCGGCCGTTGAAGCAACTGCGTCCGTCCACCCGGGAAGACGACCTCCAGCTGGACGAGGAAGCGACCGCCGAGCAGGCAGCACAGGACGGCCTCTGGCTGCCCCTGTTGAAGCCCGCTCCGACGACCCGTGTCCTCGATCTGACGGTGGTGGTCGACGCGGGTGCGTCGATGGCTCTGTGGCAGTCGGAAGTCACGGCGTTCCTGAGGCTGGTGCAACAGCTGGGGGCGTTTCGGAGTGTCCGGATCCGGTACCTCGAAACGGAGGCCCGCGCGACGGACGGCTCCCTCTCACCGGTGCTGCGCGGCGGCACTCCGGACGCGCCGCAGCACAGTGCGGCCGAACTCCTCGGCTGGTACGGCGACCGGCTCATGCTGGTCCTCACCGACGGCGTCGGCGAAGCGTGGCGGCGCGACCTGGTGTCGCCGCTGCTCGCACAGTGGAGCCGCGGCATGCCGGTCGCGTTGGTGCACCTGCTGCCCCAGTACCTGTGGAAGAAGGGCGGTCTGCCGCTGCACCGGGCGTTGCTCGCGTCGCCCGGCCCGTTCCGGCCGAACCGCCGTTACGGGTTCGAGCTGCCGGACGCCTGGATGACCATGGCGGATCCGGAAAAGACCACCGCCGGTGCGGTACCCGTCCCGGTCCTCGAACTGGAGGGCCGGTGGTTCAGCTGGTGGGTGCGCTTCATTTCGCGGACGGTCACCGACGCGGTTCCGGGCACGGTCCTGCTCGCCCGCGACCAGCCGCTGCCCGAGCCGGTGGACGACGACGAGCCCGCGGTTCCGCTGTCGGCCGGGGAGCGGGTCCGGCGGTTCGTCGGTGCCGCCACACCGCCCGCGCTCCGGCTCGCGACCTTGCTGGCCGCGGTGCCGGTCAGCCTGCCGATCGCGCGGTTCGTCCGCGCGGAACTCGTGCCCGAAGCCGGGACGGCCCACCTCGCCGAGGTGTTCACCAGCGGGCTCCTCGCCCCGCCCAAGGCGAACACCCGCGAAGACGACGCCGTTTTCGAGTTCCCGATCCCGGTTCGCGAGGCGCTGCTCGCGACCGGACGGCGAGCGGAGACCGTGCGGGTGGTCGCCGCGACCGGACAGCGGTTCGGCGAGCGGCACCCGGTGTTGCTGAAGATCGCCGACGCACTCGCCGACCCGGACCGCGCCGCCCTGCCCGAAGACACGGCGGACATCTCCCTCGAGCGAGTCGTCATGCGCGCGCTCTCGGGCCCGTACGCCTGGCGAGCCGAACGCCTCCAGGCGCGGGAGCACGAGCTCGCGGCCGCGGAGGAAGACCGGGACGCCGTCACGGAGGACGGCGAGGCCCCGCCCGTCACCGCCGAGCCGGGCTTCGCGGCGGAGCAGCTGGTCTCGGACGTCCGGGAAGAAGCGGCCACCTCCCTGCGCCGCGTCCGGCGGATCACGACCGACGCGCCGATCGTCTGGGGAGCGGTTCCCGCGCGCAACCCGGAGTTCGTCGGCCGCCGCGAACTGCTCGACCACCTCGCGGCCGGTCTGCGGCCGGCGGGCTGCGCGGTCCTGCACGGCCCCGGGGGCCTCGGCAAGACCCAGATCGCGGTCGAGTACATCTACCGGCAGCTGCGCGACCACGACCTCGTCTGGTGGGTCAGCGCGCCCCAGGAGTCGCAGATCAGGGCGTCATTGACGGAGCTCGCCCGGCAGCTGCGGTTGCCGGGTGCCGAAGAGACCCTCACCGCGGTGCCCGCCGTCCTGGCGGCGCTGCGCGCGGGCAAGCCCTATCGCCGCTGGCTGCTCGTCTTCGACGCGGCCGACCACCCGGAGTCCCTCCTGCCGTTCCTGCCGGCCGGCGGGCCGGGCCGGACGTTGGTCACCGCACGGGACGCCGCTCCGGGCGAGTTTCCCGCGGAGTCGATCGCGGTGGGCCGGTTCACCCGGGCGGAGAGCATCGAACTCCTGCGCCACCGGGATCCCGCGGTCGCGCACGTGGACGCGGACGCACTCGCGCGGAAGCTGGGCGACCTGCCGATCGCGCTGGCGCAGGCCGCGGCGTGGCGGGCCGAATCCGGCATCCCGGTCGCCGAGTACACCCGCCTCCTGGACGAGAAGGTGGCCGAGATCCTCTCGACGTCCCCGCGGACGTCGGACGACGAGATCCGCGTAGCGGCCGCCTGGAACATTTCTTTCGACGGCCTCGCAATCCGCAACCCGGCCGCGCACCAGTTGCTCCAGGTCTGTGCGTTCTTCGCCGCCGAGCCGATTTCCCGCAGCCTGTTCGCCGGGGTGCGGGGAGTGTCGATCGCTCCGGAACTGGACACGGCGATGCGGGATCCCGACCTGCTGGACCGGGCGCTGCGGGAAATCAACCGGTGCCGGCTGGCGAAGCTGGATCACCGCAGTGGCACCCTGCTCCTGCACCGGCTCGCGCAACTGGCGCTGCGGGCCCGGATGTCCGGCCGGACCCGCGCCGAGATGCGCCACGGTGCCGCCCTGCTGCTGGCCAACCTCGATCCGAACGACCCCAAGACTGCCTCGCTGTGGCCGCGCTACCAGATGGTGCTGCCACACCTGCGGCACGCCGGACTCGTCGACTGCGATGACCCGTGGGTCCGGCGGTTACTGCTCAACCTGATGCAGTTCCTGTACTTCTCCGGTGATCACGCCGGAGCCTTGGCGCTGGCTGAAGAAGCTGCGGCGGCGTGGACGGACCGGTACGGCGAGGAGGACGCCCAGGCACTGGCCGCGTCGCAGCAACTCGGGGTCATGCTGTGGGTGCTCGGCCGGTATGAGGCCTCTTCAGAGGTCGGCAGGCGGACGCTGCGGCTCTACCGGCGGACCGCGGGGCCGGACTCGGAACAGGCTTTGCGGGCGGAGATGCTGGTGGCCGTCGGGCTGAAAGCCAACGGCGACTTCTTCGCGGCGCGGGATCTCAATCGGAAAACCTACGAAAAGTTCCGGTCTCTCTTCGGCGACGACGACCCGTCCACGCTGGGTGCGGCGCACGACCTGGTCGTGTCGCTGCTGCTGACGGGCGAGTACGAGCAGGCGCGCCGGCTGAGCGAGGACACCTACGAACGCCGGTCGGAGGTCCTCGGGTACGACAACTGGGAAACCATCCTGACCCTCAACATCATGATCATCTGCCGACGGGAACTCGGTGACTATTCCTGGGCGCGCATCGAGCAGCAGAAGGTCGTGGAACGGGTGCGCGGCTTGTTCGGGTCCGACACCGACGGCGTCGTCCGGCGCGATTACCACCTTGCGGTCGCGCAGCGGAAGGACGGTCACCACGAGGCCGCGCTGAGCCTGTCCGGGAGCGCGCTGGAGCGCTTCCGGCACACGTATGGGCCGGATCACCCCAACGCGCTGGCCTGTGCACTGGCCCATTCGCTGGACCTCCGCAACGCGGGCGAGCTGGCGGCCTCACTCGAGCTCGGCGAGCAGGTGCTGGCGCTGTACCGGGCCAACATGGGCGACCGGCACCCGCACACCCTGGTGGCCGATGCGGACGTCGGCGTGACGCTGCGCTTGCTCGGGGATCCGGCCGCCGCGCTGAGCCGGGACGAAAGAGTGCTGACAAGGCTGCGGGATCGGCTGGGCCCCGCCCACCCGCACGTCCTGGCCTGCTCGCTCAACACCGCGAACGACTGGCACGCGCTCGGCGACGTGCAGCGTTCGCTGCGGATGAACACCGAAACGCTCGCGCGGCTGCGGAGGGCGTTGCCCGAGAGCCACCCCGTCACGCTCGCGGCCCGGCTCAACCGGGCCTTGGACCTCGAACGGCTGGGTCGGCTCCGGGAGGCGATCAGCCAGCACCAGGAGGTGCTCGGCGCGATCGGCCGGGTACTCCGGCGTGGCCACCCCGCGATCACCGCCGCGGAAAACGCGGTGCGCGCAGAGTGCGACATCGACCCGATGCCGTTGTGACGCGGTCAGGAGAGCCCTGCGCCCATCCAGGTGGCCAGGTCTTCGACCGCGGGGGCACTGCCCGTGGCACGCAGCTCCCGGTGCACCGCGCGAACCAGTTCGGGCACGGCGAGCAAGGCCCGTTTGGCCGGTCCGGCCGGGAGCGACAGAGCCAAGCCGATCAAGGCCGAAGCGTGGTCCGGATCGGCCGCGAGTTGCGCGGCGTACGCGCTCCGGGCTTCGTCCACCAGGCCGTCCACCAGCAGGCGATCGGCCTCCAGCGCCTCCGGGACCAGCGACCACAGTTGCGGCAGCCGGGTTTCGCCGTTCTCGCCCAGCCGGATCCGGATCAGGTCGGCGCGGGCGTTCGACCAGTCACCGTCCGAAACGGTGGCCAAGCGGCCTCCCGGTGACAGGGGCGGACAGGGGAGTCCGTCCTGCCAGGCCCGCGCGAGTCCGGCGACTGTCTCAGGCTGCGGGCGGAGGTGGAGAAGCAGCCAGCCGGCGTAGTGGTCCGCGGCCAGCGTGTCCGCCCACTGCGCCGCTTCACCCGTTGTCGGTTCGTCCTGCCACGGGCCGAGCACGGCGCCCAGTTCGCCGAGAAAACGCCGCCCCGCGTCGCTCAGGGCCGGGTCTTCGCGGATCGCTTCGAGTGTGCGCCAGCTCTGGGTGCGCCAGTGGGCGAATTCGAACGCGGCCAGCAGATCGTCCGGTCGGGCCCGGGAAAGCGCTCGCCAGAACGCCGCGACCCCGAAGAACGCGTAGATCCCGTGCACCAGCCCGCCGAGCGGCCGGGGATCTTCCCGCCACGGCGCGTAGAGCCGCTCGGTTCGGTCGTCGTCGTGCAGCTGGACGAGCTGGAGGAGGGCGCCCAGCCGGATGTGCTGGAACTCGTGGACGAGTGCCGCGGCGAGGGTCGCCGGTTCGTCCGGGGCCGCGATGACCGCGCTGCCGAAGGCTTCGCCGGTCGACGCGCTGGGGAGCCGGAACGGGACGGCCGGCTCCGGCACGATCGAGGTCAGGCCCGCGGGCAGGACCTCGGCGTACTCGGGCAGGTGCTCGACGATCAGGCTCCAAGCTTCGCCGAGCAGGTCACGCCAGATCGCCGAATCGGTTTCCGGCAGCCGGGCCGGCGGGATCGGGTGGTACAAACCGCGATGCGGGTCCAGGTCGTCGAGCCGCAGTTCGAGAACGCGATCGCGGGCCTCGAACCGGAACGCCCGGAGCGGGCTCCAGGCCGGTTGCCCGGGGGCGACACACGAATGTTCGCCGCGAACCGTGAAGGCGCCCGCTGTTCCGCGCACCTCGGCGGTGGTGAAGCCGCGATCTTCGGCCAGCCGGGCCGCTCCCAGCGTCGGCAGCACGACGGTGCCATCCCAGACCGGCACCTGAACGGTGAAGTCCAGTCCCGCGTGGATCGCCGCCGTGGCCGCGAGCGCGTGCAGGTAGCCATAGTGCACCCAGAGCGGGCATTCCCCGGTCAGGTCCTGCTCGATCAGCCGCGTGGTGTACCCCGCCCAGCTGCCGGTGTACGGGTGGGCGAGGATCCGCTCCAGCGCGTCCGGATCGGCCTCCTGAGCCCGGACCAGCAGATCCCAGGCCGCATCGGATCCGGTCAGCGGTCCCGTCAGCCGCGGGTCGGTCGCCGCCCGCTTCACCAGGCCGTACAGCAGGAGTAGGCGGCGGCTGCGATCCGCGGTGCGCAGAACGCCCACGGCGGCGACCCCGCCGCCGCCCACGGCCAGCCCGTCGAAGGTGTCCCAGTCGGTCGAATGCACATCCGGCTCGGCCGGGACGCGGTCCATCGTGCGCACGGAGAACCTTTCGCCAGCGGTGATCAGTCGACGCGCTTGGCGCCGGCGCCACTGCCGCTTGCGGTCACCGGAATGTGAGCGGTCCGGTCCGCGGCGTGGCGGATCGACCGCTGAAGCGCGACGGGGTCGAGTTTCCGCAGTTCGGACAGAGAGATCGCGCTCAGATCGAGGAGTTCGGATTTGATCCCCGGTTGTCCATTGCCATCCGGAGATCGCATGCCGATATTTCCTCTTCTGTGGCTTGAATCGACTGGAAGGAGCATAATTTAGCACGTTGGACACTGCTCCATTCGGGTGACCCCGGTTAAGCGTTTGTCCTGGCAACAGGATCTGCGGGGCGGAAATCCAGGCAAACACATGATCGAACCCGGTTGGTGTCACCGTATTAGGCACGCTGTGTTAGGGAGTGGTTGCGCTTGGTGTGACCGAAAAAGCCGCGGTGCAATTCCGGGCGGTTGATTGTCGATTTTTCGCGACGATGGCCCTCCGGGCTGTGACTAGTTCGCGACGCCGAGGACCGTGTGGAGCAACGCGGTCAGCTCGGCTGCGAAATTCGGCCGCGACGCCACTCGGCGGGTGCGGGCCAGGTCGTTGGCGATGGTCAACGCCGCGTGGACCGTGATCTTCGCTTCCCGTGGCGGCAGCTCGGGCCGCACCGCGGACAGCAGCGTCACCCACTGGGCCACGTAGTCGCGCTGGACGCGCAGCAGGTCGACCTTGTCCCGGTCCGGCATCGTCACGCGGTCCGCCGAGAACGACACCAGCAGCTCCGGGGTGTGCAAGATCGTGTGCACGTACGACGCCGCCAGGCGGTGCAGGGCCGAGCGCTCGTCCGACGTCTGGAGGGCGAGCTCGGCCGCCAGGGCCAACCTGTCCGCCGCTCGGTGGCCGATGGCCACCATGAGCGCGGCCTTGCTCGGGAAGTGGCGGTACACGCTCGGGCCCGCTATGCCCGCCGCCGCTCCGATGTCCTCCATGCTCACGTCGTGGAAGCCGCGCTGGGCGAACAGGGTCGTCGCCGCGGCCAGGACCTGCTCGCGGCGGGATGGCGTGCCCACGCTCACCGCCGCGGCCGGGGGCGTGGAAGACGGCGCGGGCAGTGTGGCGTTCAGCACGTTCAGGGCCAGTTGGACCAGGAGCGCGGCGAAGCGGCGGCGGGCCACCGACGTGTGGTGGACCGACACGCTGCCGAACACCGACAGCGCCGCCCAGCAGAGGAGCTCGGCGTCTTCGGCCGGCAACTCCGGGCGCCGGGCCTGCAGCGCCTTCGACCACGCCGCCAGCACCAGTGCCGACCGGCGGGCGATCTCGCGCTGGTCCTCCTTGGGGAGGTGACGGCCTTCCCAGCGCCACAACGCCGCGATCTCGCGTCGCTCGACGGCCTGGGTGGCGAGCAGGCCCAGGAGGGCCCGCAGCTGGCCGGACGGCAGAACCGAGTCCGACAGGGCCTCCGCCGTCGCCGCCTCCATGTCCTCGAAGCCGCTCAGGACCACGTACGCCAGGATCGCCTGCTTGTCCGCGAAGTGCCGGTACAGCGCCGGGCCGGTGACGCCCGCCGCGTCCGCTATGTCCTTGATCGACACCCCGGGGAAGCCGCGGGCGCGGAACAGCTCCGCCGCCACCGCGGCCAGCTGGGCCTTGCGGTCGCGGGGGCGCGAGCTGCGTTCGACGTCGGTCATGGTGAGTGAACGATAGCCGTTCGGGACACACCGGCAACCCATTGACACCATGGGGTTATCCGGAGATATGTTAATGGCCATTAGCCCTACTGGCCGGTATAGTCGGCTGTGACACGCCCAGGTACAACGACGTTCCGACACGCTCGCGAGGAGTAGTTCAGTGAGTAGCGAGGCCTACATCTACGAGGCGATCCGCACGCCTCGCGGCAAGAACAAGGGCGGTGCCCTGCACGGCACCAAGCCGGTCGACCTGGTGGTCGGCCTGATCAACGAGCTGAAGGTCCGCCACCCGAACCTCGACCCGAAGGCGATCGACGACATCGTCCTCGGCGTCGTCTCCCCGGTCGGCGAGCAGGGCGCCGTCATCGCGCGCACCGCCGCGCTGAACGCGGGCCTGCCCGAGACCGTCGCCGGCGTGCAGCTCAACCGGTTCTGCGCCTCCGGCCTGGAGGCCACCAACACCGCCGCGCAGAAGGTCCGCTCCGGCTGGGACAACCTGATCATCGCCGGCGGCGTCGAGTCGATGTCGCGCGTGCCGATGGGCTCCGATGGCGGCGCGCTGTTCATGGACCCGGCCACCGCCTACGACAACTACATCGTCCCGCAGGGCACCGGCGCCGACCTGATCGCGACCATCGAGGGCTTCTCCCGCGAGGACGTCGACCGCTGGGCCGTCCGCTCGCAGGAGCGTGCCGAGGCGGCCTGGTCCGGCGGCTACTTCGCCAAGTCCGTCGTCCCGGTCAAGGACATCAACGGCGTCACGGTCCTCGACCACGACGAGCACCGCCGCCCCGGCTCCACCGTCGAGAGCCTCGGCAAGCTCAAGCCCGCCTTCGCCGGCATCGGCGAGCTGGGCGGCTTCGACGCCGTCGCGCTGCAGAAGTACCACTCGGTCGAAAAGATCGACCACGTCCACACCGGCGGCAACTCCTCCGGCATCGTCGACGGCGCCGCGCTGGTCCTGGTCGGCTCCGAGCAGGTCGGCAAGACCTTCGGGCTGACCCCGCGCGCCCGGATCGTGGCGACCGCGTCGATCGGCTCCGAGCCGACGATCATGCTCACCGGTCCCACGCCGGCCACCGAGAAGGTCCTGAAGACCGCGGGTCTCAAGCCCGAGGACATCGACCTGTGGGAGCTCAACGAGGCGTTCGCGTCCGTCGTGCTCAAGTGGATCAAGGACCTGCACCTCGACGAGGAGAAGGTCAACGTCAACGGCGGCGCGATCGCCATGGGTCACCCGCTCGGCGCCACCGGCGCGATGCTGGTCGGCACCGTGGTCGACGAGCTCGAACGCCGCCAGGCGCGTCGCGCGCTGGTGACCCTGTGCATCGGCGGCGGCATGGGCGTCGCCACCATCATCGAGCGGGTGTGAGGACACTAATGGCTGAGAGCAAGACCATCCGCTGGGAACAGGACGAAGACGGCATCGTCACGCTGACCCTCGACGACCCGAACCAGTCGGCGAACACGATGAACGCCGACTTCCGCGAGTCGCTCGGCGTCACCGTGGACCGCCTGGAGGCCGAGCAGGACTCCATCACCGGCGTCGTCATCACGTCCGCGAAGAAGACCTTCTTCGCCGGCGGCGACCTGAACGACCTCATCCAGGCCAAGCCGGAGCACGCGGCCGAGCTGACCGAGGGCAGCGCCCTGATGAAGGGGCAGATGCGCCGCATCGAGCAGCTCGGCAAGCCGGTCGTCGCGGCGATCAACGGCGCCGCGCTCGGCGGTGGCCTGGAAATCGCGCTGGCGACGCACCACCGCATCGCCGCCGACGTCAAGGGCAGCCAGATCGGCCTGCCCGAGGTGACGCTGGGCCTGCTGCCCGGCGGCGGTGGCGTGGTCCGCACCGTGCGCCTGCTCGGCATCCAGAGCGCGCTGCTGAACGTCCTGCTGCAGGGCCAGCGGCACCGCCCGGCCAAGGCGCTCGAGCTCGGCCTGGTGCACGAGCTCGTCGGCACGGTCGAGGAGCTCGTCCCCGCCGCGAAGGCGTGGATCAAGGCGAACCCCGAGGGCGGCGTCCAGCCCTGGGACGTCAAGGGCTACAAGATCCCCGGCGGCACCCCGTCGAACCCGAGCTTCGCGGCCAACCTGCCCGCGTTCCCGGCGAACCTGCGCAAGCAGATCAAGGGCGCGAACATGCCGGCGCCGCGGGCGATCCTGGCCGCCGCGATCGAGGGCGCGCAGGTCGACTTCGACACCGCGATCCAGATCGAGACGCGCTACTTCATCCACCTCGCCACCGGCCAGGTCTCGAAGAACATGACGAAGGCGTTCTTCTTCGACCTGCAGACCATCAACTCCGGTGGCTCGCGGCCGGACGGCTTCGAGAAGTACACGGCCAAGAAGGTCGGCGTGCTCGGCGCCGGGATGATGGGCGCGGCGATCGCGTACGTCTCGGCCAAGGCCGGCATCGACGTCGTCCTCAAGGACGTCTCGCAGGAGGCGGCCGAGAAGGGCAAGGGCTACGCGGCCAAGATCGAGCAGAAGGCCCTTTCGCGCGGCAAGACCACGCAGGAGAAGTCGGACGCGCTGCTGGCGAAGATCAAGCCGACCGCCGACCCGGCCGACTTCGCGGGCGTCGACTTCGTCATCGAGGCCGTCTTCGAGAGCGTCGAGCTGAAGCACAAGGTGTTCGGCGAGATCGAGAACATCGTCAACGCCGACGCGGTGCTGGGCTCCAACACCTCGACCCTGCCGATCACCACCCTCGCCGAGGGCGTGCAGCGGACCGAGGACTTCATCGGGATCCACTTCTTCTCGCCGGTGGACAAGATGCCGCTGGTCGAG
Source organism: Amycolatopsis sp. lyj-346 (assembly GCF_046548975.1). Classification (NCBI taxonomy): domain Bacteria; kingdom Bacillati; phylum Actinomycetota; class Actinomycetes; order Pseudonocardiales; family Pseudonocardiaceae; genus Amycolatopsis; species Amycolatopsis sp. lyj-346. The sequence goes on along the minus strand of NZ_JAJPWT010000005.1, from coordinate 460,231 downwards.
ATCATCTGCGGCGAGAAGACGTCGCCGGCCACGCTGGCCAAGGTCTTCGACTACACGCTGCAGATCAAGAAGACCCCGATCGTCGTCAACGACAGCCGCGGTTTCTTCACCTCGCGCGTGATCGGCACGTTCATCAACGAGGCCGTCGCCGCGCTGGGCGAGGGCGTCGAGCCGGCGTCGATCGAGCAGGCCGGCGCGCAGGCGGGCTACCCGGCGCCGCCGCTGCAGCTGATGGACGAGCTGACCCTGACGCTGCCGCGCAAGATCCGCAAGGAGACGCGCGAGGCGATCGAGGCCGCGGGCGGCACGTGGCAGGCGCACGCGTCCGAGGCCGTGATCGACCGGATGGTCGAGGAGTTCGACCGCAAGGGCCGCTCGGCGGGCGCGGGCTTCTACGAGTACGACTCGGAGGGGAAGCGCGCCGGCCTGTGGCCGGGCCTGCGCGACGCGTTCAAGTCCGGCTCGGCGCAGGTGCCGTTCGAGGACCTCAAGGAGCGGATGCTGTTCGCCGAGGCGCTCGAAACGGTCAAGTGCTTCGACGAGGGCGTGCTGAGGTCGGTGGCCGACGCCAACATCGGCTCGATCTTCGGCATCGGCTTCCCGGCGTGGACCGGCGGCGTCATCCAGTACATCAACCAGTACGAGGGTGGCCTGCAGGGCTTCGTCGACCGGGCGCGTGAGCTGGCCGCCCGGTACGGCGACCACTTCGAGCCGCCTGCCTCGCTGGTGGAGAAGGCCGCCAAGGGCGAGATCTACGAATAAGGGCCGGACGTCGGAGGCCGCCACCGCATCCCGGTGGCGGCCTCCGTCATGTCCACCGGTTTGTCCGCTTCCGTTTCCCCGCAAGCCACCGGGTGCGGGTTAATCTCCGCCCATGCGCCGTTCCCTCACGGTGGCACTCGCCGCCGCTCTGCTGGCCTCGACGTTGACAACGATGTCGGAGGCGGCCGGGCCGAGTCCCGCCGACTTCGTCGATCCGCTCATCGGGTCGGCCGGGGACGGCAACACCCACCCCGGCGCCACCGCGCCCTTCGGCATGCTCTCCTGGAGCCCGACCAGCACCCGCGGCGACCAGACGAGCACCGGCGCCGCCAACGGCTACCAGTACGACACCACCCGGATCCGCGGCTTCGGCCTCACCCACGTCAACGGCGCCGGCTGCAACCCCGGCGCCGCCGGTGACGTGCCGATCCTGCCGTTCGCCGGTGACGTCACCTCCTCGCCGACCGCCGACACCACCGACGCGGTCTACGCGAGCAACTTCAGCCACGCCGACGAAGCCGCGACGCCCGGGCGCTACCGGCTCGGCCTCGCCGACGGTGTCGCGACGGACGCCGCCGCGACCGAACGCACCGCGATCGCTTCCCTGCGGTACCCGGCGGGCAAGCCCGCGAGCCTGCTCTTCCGCACCTCGAATTCGCTCAACGGCAGCGAAGACGCCGAGACCCACCTCGACCCGGCGAACCGCGCGGTCACCGGGTCGGTGCTCACCGGCGCCTTCTGCGGCCGCCGCGCGAACGGCGGGGTCAACAACCGCAAGTCCTACTACCGCCTGTACTTCACGGCCCGGTTCGACCAGCCCTTCACCGGCACCGGGACGTGGCGGGACGCGACGCTCCAGCCCGGCGGCCTCGACCAGACCGGCGGCGAAGGCTACGCGACCGGCAAGGACCGCGCCGGACGCGGTTCCGGCGGCTACGTGACGTTCGCGCCCGGCAGCAGGGTCACGATGCGGATCGCGATCTCCTACGTCTCCCTCGAAGGCGCCGAACGCAACCTGCGGGCCGAACAGCCGCCGAAGTCCACTGTGGACAGCATTGCGGAGAAGGCGAAACGGGCCTGGAACGCCGAGCTGGGCCGCGTGGACGTCGGCGGTGGGACGGCCGGCCAGCGGATCGTCTTCACCACCGCGCTCTACCACAGCCTGCAGCAGCCGAACCTGGTCAGCGACGTCGACGGCCGGTACCTGGGCATGGACCGCAAACCCCACCGCGTCGAACCCGGGCAGGACGCGCAGTACTCGAACTTCTCCGGCTGGGACCAGTACCGGGCCCAGATCCAGCTGCTCGCCCTGCTGGAACCGCGCGTGGCCGGGAACTTCGCCCAGTCGCTGTACAACTACGCGCGGCAGAACGACGGCGTCTGGGACCGCTGGGTGCACGTCAACGGTGCCACGCACGTGATGACCGGCGACCCGTCGGCGGCGACGCTCGCGACCTTCTACGCCATGGGCGTCCGCAACTTCGACCACCGCGGTGCCTTCGGCTCGCTGTACCGGCAGGCGACCGTCCCGCGGCCGGAAGGCCTGCAGGACGGCGGCTGCCCCGGCCAGTGCGTCGGCCAGCGGCCGAACCTCGCGCAGTACCTGACGTCCCGCTACGCGCCGAACGACGTCTGCCACTGCTGGGGCGGCGCCGCCGAGACGCTCGAAGACTCCGTGGCGGATTTCGCGCTCGGCCGGTGGGCGCAGCAGCTCGGCCGTCCCCGTGAGGCTGCCGAACTGGGCGCCCGGGGTGCCTACTGGCGCAACGTCTTCAACCCCGCTACCGGGTACGCGCAGGCCCGCAACGTCGACGGCGGCTGGGTGACGCCGTTCGACCCGGCGAGCGACCGCGGTTTCGCCCAGGGCAGTGCGGCCGCCTACACCTGGATGGTCCCGCAGGACGTCTCCGGCCTCGCCGGCGCGATGGGCGGCAAGGCCGCCGCCGTCACCCGCCTCGACGGCTTCTTCCACGACGCGAACGGGAACTGGCAGCTCAAAGGCGGCGGCCCGCTCAAGTACGACCCGACGAACGAGCCGGACATCCACGCGCCGTGGCTGTACAACGAGCTGGGGCAGCCGTGGAAGACGCAGGAAACCGTGCGGCAGCTGGTGAACTCCGTCTACACGACCGGGCCGTCCGGCCTGCCCGGCAACGACGACCTCGGCACGATGTCCGCCTGGTACGTCTTCGCCGCGCTCGGCCTCTACCCGCGGACGCCGGGCTCGGCGGAACTGCTGCTGTCGAGCCCGCTGTTCCCGAGCGCCGTGATCCGGCCGTCGGGCGGCGCGCCGATCCGGATCACGACCTCGGGAAGCGGGAAGTACGTCCAGGACGTCCGCCGGAACGGCCGTCCCCAGCGCGACTGGAAGCTCGACGGGAACTTCGTGCGCACCGGCGGCGGCCTGGACTTCCGGCTGTCGGAGGCCCCGGCGAGCTGGGGGAGTTAGGGCTCCAGCGCGAAGTGCGGCAGACGGCGGTCCAGCCACCGCGGCAGCCACCAGGCCCTGGCCCCGAGCAGCCGCATGACCGCCGGGACGATCAGGCAGCGGATCACCAGCGCGTCCAGCAGCACCGCGACCGCCAGGCCGAGGCCGAACTGGGCCAGCATCCGGGACGGGTCGAGCAGGAACGCGCCGAACACCAGCACCATGATCGCGCCGGCCGCGGTGATCACGGCGCCCGTCGAGGCGAGTCCTTCGCGCACCGCCAGCCGCGCGTCGCCGGTTCGCCGCCATTCTTCGTGCATCCGGGACACCAGGAACACCTCGTAGTCCATCGACAGCCCGAAGACGATCGCGAAGATCATCACCGGCACGAACGCCTCGATCGGACCCGGTTGCGCGCCGAACCAGCCGTCGCCGAACACCAGCGTCATCACGCCGAGGGAGGCGCCGATGCTCAGCAGGTTGAGCAGCGCCGCCTTGAGCGGGATCAGGATCGACCGGAACACGACCATCAGCAGCAACGCCGACAACCCGACGACGACCAGCACGAACAGCGGCAGCCGGTCGGCGACGGCGCCCGCGAAGTCCGTCGCGGCCGCGACCGAGCCGCCGACGAGGTAGTGGCCCGGCAGTGTCGGCAGTACCTCGGACCGCAGCCGCGTCACCAGCTCGGCCGTGGCTTCGTCCTGCGGTGACGTCGTCGGGAAGGCGAGTACCGTGCGACCCGTCGGCGGCAGCGCGCGGGCGATGCCCGGCGTCGACGCGAGCCGCTGCTGCAGGGCGACGGGGTCACCGTCCTCGGCGACGACCGCGAGCGGTCCGGTGAAGCCCGGGCCGAAGCCCTCGGCCAGCAGGTCGTAGGCCTTGCGGGTGGTGGAACCGGCTGGGTCGGTGCTCGCGTCGGCGAACCCGAGCCGCATTCCGGCGGCCGGAATGGACAGTCCGATGAGGACGATCAAGCCGATGGCGAGCGGCGCCAGCGGCCGCCGCTGGACGCCGTCGGCGAGCCGTCGCCACGCCTTGCCGGGTTCCTTCCGGAGAGCGTGCCGGCGGATGCCGCGTTCGAGCCGCTTGCCGAACAGCGACAACAGCGCGGGCAGCAGCGTGACGGACGCGACCATCGTCATCAGGACGGTGAGCGCGACGGACAGCGCGACCCCGCGCAGCCCGCCGAGCCCGAGCGCGAGGAGGCCGAGCAGGGCGATGATCACGGTCGTCCCGGCGAACAGCACCGAGCGGCCTGCCGTGTCGAGCGCCCGCCTCGCGGCCGATTCGCGGTCGTGGCCGGCGAGGATTTCGCTGCGGTAACGGGAAAAGATCAACAGCGCGTAGTCGACGCCGACACCGAACCCGACCAGCATCATCAGCGGCGAGGTGTAGCTCGCGATGTCGACGAAGTGCGAGACGACCGTGATCACACCCAGCGTGCAGCCGACGGCGAACACCGCGGTGATGACCGGCAGCCCGGCCGCGAGCAGCGAGCGGAACAGGAAGATGAGGATGACCAGCGCGGCGAGCAGGCCGACGCCTTCCGCGGGGCCGCCGCTCTCGGAGATCCGCGCGATCGGGTCCCCGGCGAGCGCGACTTCGACGGGCCCCGCCCGCTTCGCGGTGTCGGCGAACTTCACGATGTCGTCGTAGGGGAGAGCGGTCGAGGCCGCGTCGAACGTGACGGTGGCGTAGCCGATCCGCCCGTCGCGCGACAGCGTCTCGAGCGGGTCGGTCACCGATCGCACGTGCGGCAGGGACCGGACTTCACCCAGCATGGCGTCGATCGGCGCACGGTTGGCGGCGAGCCCGCCGTCGGCCTTCAGCACGATCTGCGCGCTCGCGCCGGATTGCGCGGTGTTGTCGAGCAGGTCGACGACCTGCTGGGATTCGGTGCCGGGCAACGAGTTGTCGTCGTGGAACGCGCTGCCGGCGAGCTGGGAGGTGAACGTGACGCCGATGAGGACCAGCGCCCAGAGCGCGACGGCGAGCCACCGGTGGCGCTGCGCCCAGCCGGCCAGCCGCGCCAGGCCGCCGCCCGTGGTACGAGTGATGGTGTCCATGGTGGACAAGGATTCGCGACCGGTGCCCTACCGCGCGTCGCGCAGCGGAGGACACTTCACGTGCTCCCGGCGGTGTCCCCTAAGGCCGTTCCCGTACTCCCGGGGGAGTACGGCTCAGGGCGCCAGCCACCTCGGCGTCACCGCGCCGGACTCGTAGGCGAGGACGACGAGCTGCGCGCGGTCGTGCGTGCCGGTCTTGGTCATGATGCGGCTGACGTGCGTCTTCGCCGTCGCCGGGCTGAGGGTGAGCTCGCGGGCGATCTCGTCGTTCGACAGCCCGGCCGCGACCAGGGACAGCACTTCGCGTTCGCGGTCGGTGAGCCGGTCGAGCGCGGGGGACGGCGCCGGGCGGGTGCCGCGCGCGGCGAACTCCGCGATCAGCCGCCGGGTGATCGACGGCGCCAGCAGCGCGTCGCCGCGGGCGACCACGCGCACGGCGTGGATCAGCTCTTCGGGCTCGGTGTCCTTGACCAGGAACCCGCTCGCACCCGCCCGCAGCGCGCCGTAGACGTCTTCGTCGAGGTCGAACGTCGTGAGGATGACGACCTTGGGGTGCACGCCCGGGTCGGCCAGGAGGTGCCGGGTGGCGGCGAGGCCGTCGAGCACCGGCATCCGGATGTCCATCAGCACGACGTCGGGGTGGTGGTCGTGCGCGGCCTGCAGCGCCTCGCGCCCGTCGGCGGCCTCGGCCACCACGGAAATGTCGGCCTCGCCGTCCAAAATGGACCGGAAGCCGGCGCGGACGAGCCGCTGGTCGTCGACGAGCAGGACCCGGATCATCGGCCCATCATCGCACCGGCAGCCGGGCCCGCACCCGGTAGCCGCCGTCTTCGCGCGGTGCCGCGGTCAGCTCGCCGCCGAGGGCCCGCGCGCGTTCGGCCATCCCGCGGATGCCGTTGCCCGCCGGGGCCGCGCCGCCGCGACCATCGTCGTCGATCTGCACGGACAGCTCGTCGGCGCCGTAGCCGAGGCGGACGACGACGGTCTTCGCACCGGCGTGCTTGGCGACGTTGGTCAGCGCCTCCTGGACCACCCGGAACGCGGCGTGCTCGACGTCCGGCGGCAGGTCACGGGCGACACCGTCGATCTCGGTGCGCACGGTCAGCCCGGAAGCGCCGACCGATTCGGCCAGCTCCGCGACCCGCTGGAGGCTCGGCCCGCCGGTCTGGTGGAGCATGCCGAGCGTGGCGCGCAACTCCTGGAGTGCGGTCTTGCTGGCGTCCTTGATCGCCCCGAGCGCTTCCTCGGCCTGCCCGGGGTCACGGCGGTGCAGCGCCGCGCCGGCCTGGACGTTGATCAGCGCGAGGTGGTGGCCGAGGACGTCGTGCAGCTCGCGGGCGATGCGCAGGCGTTCGTCGGTGGCGCGCGCCCGGGCCTCGGCCTCCTTGGTGCGCTCGGCCTCGGCGCGGTAGTGCGCGACGGCGCCGCCGGCGACCAGGGCGACGAACCAGCCGGTCATCAGGAAGAACGCGAAGTTGTCGACGTGCCGCCCGGTCCGCGAGCTGATCTCGCCCGCCGTGACGCCGGCCATCGCCGCGAAGACGAGCAGCGCGGCCCCGCGGATCCGCCCGGCCGCGGCGGCGTTGTAGAGCGCGTAGGCGAAAGCGAGCAGGACGAGGCCGTCGGGGTCGGTCAGGGGGTAGTAGAGCGCGCAGCAGACGAGCGTGAGCGCGGCGACGCTCAGCGGGTACCGGCGCCGGAAGAAGAGGGCGGCGCAGCAGAGGCCGGTGAGCGCCCAGCCGATGGCGGCGTGGCGCCCCGGCTCGGGCCGGTCGCCCAGCACGGCGAACAGCGAGCCGGCGAGCACCGCGACGGTGACCGCGAGTTCGGGGACGTAACGCCGCATGCGCCGAGCTTAGGCCGCTTCGCGCAGCTTCTTCCCGGCGTCGCGGGTGAACGGATCGGTGTGGCCGAAGCACGCGATCTCGACGTCGAGCGCGGCGAGCCGGCCGAAGGACTCGAGGAGCTTCTCCCGGTCGGTGTTGAAGACGCCGGGGATGGCCTTGCCGTCCAGCTGGGCGATCGCGTCGCCGGTGAACAGCACGCCGTGGTGGGGCAGGTGGACGGCGATGCTGCCGTCGGTGTGCCCGGGCACTTCGAGCACCCGCGCGCCACCGCCGAAGGCGATCTCGTCGCCGTCCCGCAGTTCGCGGTCGACGGCGCACGGCGGGCCGGTGAGCCCGCCGGCCCGGGGACTGTTCTGCTCGAACAGCGGCCGTTCCCAGTCGAGCAGCACGGGCTCCGCGGCGGGCCGGTCACCGCGGACCACCGGAGCGTCGGCCCGGTGCGCGAGGACGTCGACCCCACCCCAGGCGCGCAGCTCGGCGGCGGCGCCGGCGTGGTCGGCGTGGGCGTGGGTGAGAACGACCCGGCGCAGCTCCCCGGGTGCCCGCCCGGCGGCCCGGATCGCGTCGGCGGTGCCGGCCGCCGACCCGGCGATCCCGGCGTCGACCATCGTCAGGCCGTCGTCGTCCTGCCAGAGGTAGGCCTGGCCGAACGCGTACCGGACGAGGTGCAGGCGCGGAGTGATCTCGACGAGCTCCATGGCCGTGAGGGTAGGGAGGCGCGGCCGGGGTTCGCTGCCGGATCCGCCGACAGCGAAACCGCAGCTCCGGCCGCACCGGGCTGTGACGAAACCACCAGTCGTACGGAAACCCGTCACCCCGTGGGTACAGTGCAGGAAGTTGCATGATGCGTACTAAGTACACACTTGGGGGTGTGGTGGTGTCCCGTTCCGCGCCGTCCGGCCGCGCGATCGTCGTGGTGCTCGCCTCGTGCGGGCTGGTCGCGTCGTTCATGCAGACGCTGGTCGTGCCGCTGATCCCGGTCTTCCCGCGGCTGCTGAACGTCCCGGCCGCCGACGCGTCGTGGGTGGTCACCGTGACGCTGCTGGCCGCGTCCGTCATCACGCCGGTCAGCGGGCGGCTCGGCGATCTCTACGGCAAGCGGCGGATGATCCTCGTCAGCCTCGGGCTGCTCATCGCCGGCTCGATCGTGTCCGCGACGACCAGCGCGCTCGCGTTCCAGATCCTCGGCCGCGGGCTGCAGGGCTGCGCGATGGGCGTGATCCCCCTCGGCATCAGCATCATGCGCGACGAGCTCCCGCCCGAACGCGTCGGCGGCGCGATCTCGCTGATGAGCGCGACGCTCGGCGTCGGCGGCGCCATCGGGCTGCCGGTCGCGGCCCTGGTGGCCGAGAACGCCGACTGGCACGTGCTCTTCTGGACCGCCGCCGGGCTCGGGCTGGCCTGCGCGCTGCTGATCCTCACCGTGGTGCCCGAGTCGCCGCTGCGCACGCCCGCGCCGTTCGACTACTTCGGCGCGCTCGGCCTGGCCGCGGGGCTGCTCTGCCTGCTGCTGCCGGTGGTCAAGGGCGGCACGTGGGGCTGGACCAGCGTGCCGACGCTCGGGCTGGCCGCGCTCGCCGTCGTCATCCTGCTCGGCTGGGGCGCATACCAGTTGCGCCGCCGCGATCCACTGGTCGACCTGCGGGTGTCCGCGCGCCGCCCCGTGCTGTTCACGAACCTCGCGTCGATCATGGTCGGCTTCGCGCTGTACGCCATGGCGTTGTCATTTCCGCAGCTGTTGCAGGCACCGGCGTCGACCGGCTACGGGCTCGGTCAGACGATGGTCGAGTCCGGTCTCACCCTGGCTCCGAACGGCCTGGTGATGATGCTGCTCTCGCCGGTTTCGGCGCGGCTCATCGCCCGGTTCGGCCCGCGGCCGACGCTGGTGAGCGGCGCGCTGGTGATCGCGGCCGGGTACGCGTTCGCGATGGTCCTGATGGACAACGCGTTCGAGCTGATCACGGCGTCGGTGATCATCGGTGCCGGCGTCGGCATCGCGTACGCGGCGATGCCCGCGCTGATCATGGGCTCGGTGCCGGTCACCGAAACGGCGTCGGCGAACGGCCTGAACTCCCTGATGCGCTCGGTCGGCACGGCCATCTCCAGCGCGGTGATGGCGGCGATGCTGGCCCAGCTGACGATCACCGTCGGCGGGCTGCCGGTGCCGTCGCTGGCCGGCTTCCGCGCGACGTTCGCGGTGGCCGCGGCCGTTGCGCTGGCGGGTGCGCTGCTGGCGGCGCTGGTCCCGAGGACGCGGACCGCACCGGCGCTGGTCGCCGTCTAGTTCTTGCGCGCCACCAGGGCCAAGCCGCCGCAGTCCGCGGGGTTGGGCGGCATTTCCGCGGGGTCGTCCGGCCGCCACTCGGGGATGAACACGATGCCGGGGTCGACGATCTCGAAGCCGTCGACCAGCGCCCGCAGCTCGTCGGCCGAACGCGGCGTGACCGGGTTCGCGCTCTTCTGGTACATCGCGACGGCGCGGGCCGTGCCGTCGCTCTGCTGCTCGTAGGTGGCCGACGACAGGGCGAGGTAGCTGCCGGGCGCGAGCGCGTCGCGGTAGGCCGCGACCAGCCGGGCCGGGTCGCGCTCGTCCGGGATGAAGTGCACGAACAGCGCCATCACCACCATCACCGGCTGGTCCAGGTCCAGCATCATCTCGGTGGTGTCGTGTTCGAGGACGTCGTCGGGGAACTCGGCGTCGACCTGGATCATCGCCGCGTTCTCGTTGCCCTCCAGCACGATCTCGCTGTGCGCGACGGCGATCGGCTCGTTGTCGACGTAGACGACCCGCGCGGCCGGGTCGATCGCCTGCGCGACCTCGTGCACGTGCCCGACGGTCGGCATGCCGGAGCCGATGTCGAGGAACTGCCGGATGCCCTGGTCCATCCCGAACCGGATGGCCCGCCGCAGCCACTGCCGGTTGAGCCGCGCCCGCTGGCGCGCGTTCGGCTGCGCGGCCAGCACCTGCTCGGCGAACATCCGGTCGACGGCGTAGTTGAGCTGCCCGCCGAGGATGTAGTCGTAGACGCGCGCGGCGTTGGGCTTGTCGAGGTCGATGCCCCGGCTGGCGTGCTCGTCTTCGCTCATCGCCGCTCCTGGAGTCGCGTGCCGCGAGAATAGCGGGACGCTCCGGCCGGCCCCCCGAGGCGACTCGTGGCGTCCGGCGTGCGCGCTAGTTCTTGCGCGCCACCAGTGCCAGCCCGCCCGACTGTTCCGGCGGGTCTTCGAGCGGGTCGTCCGGGCGCCACTCCGGGGTGAACACGATTCCGGGCGGCACGATCTCGAAGCCCTTCACCAGTGCCCGCAGCTCGTCGGGGGAGCGCAGCGTCAACGGCGTCCCGCTCTTCTCGTACATCGCGACCGACCGATGCGTCTCCTCGCCTTGGCCCTCCCACGTCCCCGACGACAGCGCCAGGTAGCTGCCGGGCGCCAGCGCCTCGCTGTAGCGCGCGATCAGGCCGGCCGGGTCGCGGGAGTCGGGGATGAAGTGCACGAACGCCGCCATGATGACCATCACCGGCTGGCTGAAGTCCAGCAGCTCCGTCGTGGTCGGGTGCTCCAGCACCTCGTCGGAGTACTCGGCGTCGACCTGGATCATCGCCGCGTTCTCGTTGTCCTCCAGCACGATCTCGCTGTGCGCGACGGCGATCGGCTCGTTGTCGACGTACACCACCCGCGACGCCGGGTCGATCGCCTGGACGACCTCGTGCACGTGCCCGACGGTCGGCATGCCGGAGCCGATGTCGAGGAACTGCCGGATGCCCTGTTCCGCGCCGAACCGCGCGGCGCGGCGCAGCCACGACCGGTTGATCAGCGCCATGCGGCGCGCACTCGGCAGCACGCCCAGGATCTGGTCGGCGAACATCCGGTCGACGGCGTAGTTGAGCTTGCCGCCGATCAAGTAGTCGTACACGCGCGCAGCGTTCGGCCGGTCGAGGTCGATGCCCCGCTTGGCGTGTTCGTCTTCGCTCATCCGCCGCTCCCGGGTTCGAGGGTGTGACGGGAGAATAGTCCGGTTCTACAACAGCGGCGGCACCGCGGCGTCGATGAGGTGCGGGCCGGGCTCGGCGAAGGCCCGCTGGAGCTGCTCGGCGAGCTCTTCGGCGGTCGTCGCGCGCGTCGCGGGCACGCCCATGCCCTCGGCGATCTTCACGAAATCCATGTCCGGCCGCGAGAGGTCGAGCAGGTCGTTCGCCTTCGGGCCGCCCGAGGCCGCGCCGACGCGCTGCAGTTCCAGCCGCAGGATGGCGTAGGCGCGGTTGTTGAGCAGCACCGTCGTGACGTTCAGGTTCTCCCGCGCCTGCGTCCACAGCGCCGAGATCGTGTACAGCGCGCTGCCGTCGGACTGCAGGTTCAGCACCGGCCGGTCCGGCGCCGCGACGGCCGCCCCGGTGGCCACCGGCATGCCGTAGCCGATCGCGCCGCCGGTCAGCGTCAGGACGTCGTGGCGCGGCGCACCGGCCGTCGCCATCGGCAGCATCAGGCCGGACGTGTTGGCCTCGTCGGCGATGATCGCGTTGTCCGGCAGCAGCGCCCCGATCACCTCGACCCAGTTCTGCGGGGTCAGCGGCCCGCTGGGCAGCGCGGGCCGGGACGCCTCCGCCAGCACGGGCTCGGTGTCCGCGGCGACCAGCCCGGCGAGCTCGTTCAGCGCCCGGGTGACGTCCTGCCCGACCGACGCAAGCGTGTGCACCTGGGCGCCTTCGGGCACCAGGTCACTCGGCTTCCCCGGGTAGGCGAAGAACGACACCGGCGCCTTCGTGCCCGCGATGACGACGTGCTTGATGCCGTCGAGCTGGTAGGCGACCTGCTCGGCGAGGTAGCCGAGCCGCTCGATCGACGGCAGCCCGGCGCCGCGCTCCAGCCGCGCGGGGAACGTTTCGACGAACGCCTTCGCGCCGGTCGCGGCCGCGATCCGGCTCGCGGCCCGCAGGCCTTCCTCGCGGCACGCGCTGCCGCCGACGAGCAGCGCGACCGGCTCCCCGGTGCCGAACACCGCGGCGATGTCCTTGACGGTCGTGGCGTCGACGGCCTGCGGCACGCGCGGCGGGATCGGCGTGCAGGTTTCGCCGCCTTCGCCCCACGAAGCGTCCGCGGGCAGGATCAGCGTGGCGACGCGGCCGGGCGCGTCCTGCGCGGCGGCGACCGCGGCGGCGGCGTCCGCCCCGACGTCCTTGGTGTGCTCCGAGCGGCGCACCCAGCCTTCCAGCGAGCCCGCGACGGCCTCGATGTCCGACTCCAGCGGCGCGTCGTACTGCTTGTGGTAGGTCGCGTGGTCGCCGACGACGTTGACGATCGGCGTGTGCGCGCGGCGCGCGTTGTGCAGGTTGGCCAGGCCGTTGCCCAGCCCGGGACCGAGGTGCAGCAGCGTCGCGGCGGGCTTGTCCGCGATCCGCGCGTACCCGTCGGCCGCACCGGTGACGACGCCTTCGAACAGGGCGAGCACGCCCCGCATTTCGGGAACGGTGTCGAGCGCGGCGACGAAGTGCATCTCCGACGTGCCGGGGTTGGCGAAGCACACCTCGACACCGGCGTCGACCAGCGTGCTGATCAGGGACTGGGCGCCGTTCATCTCACTCATGCTGTTCCTTCGGGAAAGAGAACGCCGGGGTTGAGGATCCCGGCGGGGTCGAAGCTCTGCTTGATCCGGCGCATCAGCTCGATCTTCGCCGGGTCTTCGAGTTCGGAGTGGTAGTGCGCCTTGGTGCGGCCGAGGCCGTGCTCGCCGGAGATCGCGCCGCCGAGTTCCATCCCGTAGGCGAAGATGTCGGTGAGCAGCTGCTTCCGCTTGTCCGCGTCCTTGCAGAAGATGCCGAAGTGGACATTGCCGTCGCCGGCGTGGCCGCAGCCGACCGCGCCGCCGCCCGCGGCCATGGCCAGCTCCCGTGCCTTCGCGATGAACTGCGGCATCGCGGTCCGCGGCACGACGACGTCGATCACGTCGTCGGCGCCGGCCGCCTTCGCGGTCCAGAAGGCCTTCTCGCGGGCTTCGATCAGCTTGCGCGCGGCGTTGCCTTCGAGGACGTACACGTCGGTCGCGCCCAGCTCGCCGAGCAGCACCCCGACCGTCTCGATGTCCTCTTCGAGCCGTCCGGTCTCGCGGTTCTCCAGTGCCACCACGAGGTACGCCTCGCTGGTCTCGCGCACCTTGTCCGGGACGCCCAGCTCGAGCTTCTCGTTGTAGACGATCGCCGCCATCGTCAGGTTGTCGATGTACTCGAGGATGTGCGGCGCGAGCCCGCTGGAGAGGATCTCCGGCACCGCGGCCATCACCTGGCCGAAGTCGCCGAAGGGGGCGAGCACCGTGGCGCCGTGCGCCAGCCGCGGGTGCAGCTTGACGGTGATCTCGGTGGCCAGCGCGAGCGTGCCTTCCGAGCCGATGATCAGCTGCGTGAGGTCGTAGCCGGTGGAGATCTTCGACGTCTTGCCGCCGGTCCGGATGATCTCGCCGGTCGGCAGCACGGCCTGCAGGCCGAGCACGTTGTTGCGGGTGACGCCGTACTTGACCGCGCGCATCCCGCCGGCGTTGGTCCCGACGTTCCCGCCGACGCTCGCGCTGAGCTCGCCGGGGTAGACGGTGTAGCTCAGCCCGGCTTCGGCGGTCTGGGCGTCGAGCTCGGCGAGGGTGACGCCGGGCTGGACGACGGCGACGTGGTTCCCGGTGTCGACCTCGAGGACGGCGTTCATCCGCTCGAAGGAGATCAGCAGCCCGTCCGCCATCGGCCGGGCGGCCCCGGACAGCCCGCTGCCGGAGCCGCGGGCGGTCACGGGGACGTTGTATTCCGAAGCGGCCTTCAGCAGCTCCGCGACTTCTTCGGCCGTTGCCGGCTTCGCGACGTACGCAGGCTTCTGCGGCTCCGCCGTCAGCGCTTCGTCGTGCGCGTAGTCCTCCGAGATCGCCTCGCCCGTCAGCAGGTTCCGGTCCCCGACGATCTCGGTCAGGCGTGCCGCCACGTCGCCCATCGGCAGTTTCTCCTCCGCGCCGTTGCTGTGGTTACCGCAGCGTAGTACGTACCGGCGGTACGCCGCCATGAAGGATTTTCACGTTTCGGCGCGGAGGCGGCCGGGTGGTCAGTTTGCCGTGGTCAGGGCGTCCTGGAGCAGCGTCAGCGCCTGCCGCGCGACGACGTTGAACAGACCCATGGTCGTGTCCGGCCGGGCGAACACGACCAGCAGGACGGGGTCCTGCACGGGGAAGACGCAGACGTGGCCGAGCGAGCCCTGGAACATCGCGCCGCGGGCCTCCCCGAGGCCGGCCTGCCCGACGAACCGCGTGGCGAGCCCGACGGAGGCGGCGGCCATGGCCGCCACGCTGTCGTCTTCGATGTCCCGGGTGTCGCTGGCCAGCAGCAGGCCGTCCCGGCTGGCCAGCAGGAGGCCGGTGATGTTCACCCGGTCGACCTTGTCGCGGATCTCCTGCAGCGCCTTGGCCGCGGCCGTGGCGTCGGGGTGCGCCGGCCGGATCCCTTGCTGGGCCGGGAACGGCCGGCCGGCACCTTGTTTGCGGGTGGGCAGCGGTACCGGGCTGCCGGGTACCTCGGCCTGCATCCCCGTCACACGACCAGCTCGGCTTCGATGTTCTTCAGGTAGTGCCGGGCCAGTGCGAGGTTGGCCCGTTCCCGGTCCAGGACGAGGTACAGGAACAACGCGGAATCGTGCTTGTTCGACCGCAGCAGGCGGATCAGGTGGTACTGGCGGCCCAGCGTGATGAGGATGTCCTCGATCTCGTCGTTGAGCCGGAGCGCGGCGATGACGCGCAGCTTGGAGCGGACGACTTCGGTGTTGCCCGCCGCCGCGGTGTCCAGGTCCAGCCAGTCGCCGCCGCCCAGTGTCCCGAGCGCCATCCCGCTTTCGTAGTCGACCAGGGCGGCCCCCACCGCGCCGGTGATGGAAAGGGCTTCCTTCAACGCCGTTTCGATGTTCATGTGGCTCGTCTTCTCCTTGTGCCGACGGTCGACGTGCCGACCCCGGTGGTGGTCAGGTTCGATCACCCTAGAGTTGCCCGATCCGTCCGGATATCCCCGAATGGCCTAATCGAACTGCTCTGTTCGCGCTGCCAGAACACGGAGGGTAGAGACCGTGGATTTAGCTCAGGCTAAACCTCTGGCGGGTGACGGCGACGGCGGCGAAGCTTCCGGCATGACCTCGACCTACCTGTTCGAAGACGGCTTTTCCGTGCACCGCTTGGGTTTCGGCGCGATGCGGCTGACCGCCTGGGACCACGTGAAGGACGGCGCCGAGTCGGTCGCGCGCCGCGCGGCCGAGCTGGGCGTGACGTTCTTCGACACCGCCGACGCCTACGACCTCGGCCTGAACGAAGAACTGCTCGCCGCCGCGCTGCACCCGTACCCGGGACTGCTCGTCGCGACGAAGTGCGGGCACGCACGCCCGAGCCGGGGCGAGTGGGTGCCGCTGGGCCGGCCCGAATACCTCCGGCAGCAGGCGGAACTTTCGCTGCGGCGGCTGCGCGTCGACCGGCTCGAGCTGCTGCAGCTGCACCGGCTCGACCCGCAGGTGCCGCTCGCCGACCAGATCGGCGCGCTGGCCCGGCTGCGGGACGAGGGCAAGGTCGCCCGGATCGGGTTGTCCGAAGTCACCGTCTCGCAGCTGACGGAGGCGCGGGCGATCGCGCCGATCGCGAGCGTCCAGAACCGCTACAACCTGACGGACCGCGCGTCCGAAGACGTACTCGATTACTGCGAGCGTGAAGGAATCGCCTTCGTCCCGTGGCTGCCGATCGCCCGCGGCGACCACGCGACGGCGGGTGGCGTGCTCGCCAAGATCGCGGCCGACATCGGCGTGACACCCGCGCAGGTGTCCCTCGCCTGGCTGTTGCACCGGTCGCCGGTCGTGATCCCGATCCCGGGGACATCGTCGATCGCGCACCTGGAAGAGAACTGCGCGGCTGCGGAAATCGAGCTTTCCGCCACCGATTTCGAGCAGCTGAGCGCGCTGGGGTGAAGTGCGCCCGGCCGCGGTTTCCCGCAGCCGGGCTCCGGTGTGCGGAGGCAGGATTCAGGCGCGGGCGAACGAAAGCGTCTCGCCCTCGACGCCCCGCAGCCACAGGTCCTGCGCGGCTGCCGCCATCTCGGCCAGGCCCTCCTCGATCGTGGCGAACACGTTGCCGGGCACCCAGCCCGCGTCGCCGTTGATGAGCAGGTTGTTGCGCCCGTAGAAGATCGCCAGGTCGGTTGCGCCCTGGTCGCTGTGCGCCTCGCTGTCTTCGTCGTAGCCGTACGCCGGGTTGCCGATTTCCCAAGCCTCGAAACCGAAGTACACGACGTCGCCCGGGATCGGCGTGATCGTCGGGTTCTCCCGGCCCGGCTTGGGCTCCGCGAACGGCGGCACGAGCGTGTAGACCTCGTTGCGCGCGTACTTCGCGTGGTAGGCGGATCCGCTCTGCGGCAACGCGTCCCAGACCGCTTTGCAGGTCCGCGGTGCCTCGTCGTCGAGCAGCCGCGCCCGGCAGGAGACGCCGCGCTTGTCGAGGGTGATCGTGATGTATCGGGCCATCGTCAGCTCCCCGTGACCGAGGCGACGACGTCTCCCCAGATGCGCAGTGCGTCGTCGACCTGCCCGGCGCTGACGACCAGCGGCGGCACCATGCGGACGACGTTCATGTACGGCCCGCAGGTGAGCAGCAGCAGCCCGCTCTTCGTCGCCGCCTGCTGGGCGGCCTGCGCGGTGGCCGTGTCCGGTTCGCCGTCGGCGGTGGTGAACTCCGAGCCGACCAGCAGCCCGAGCCCGCGCACCTCGCCGATCGACGGCGTCTTGTCCGCGATCACGCGCGCGCCCTCCAGCAGCTGGCGGCCGCGCTCGGCGGCGTTCTCGACCAGGTTCTCCTGCTGGATGACTTCGAGCGTCGCGATCGCCGCGGCGCACGAAACGGCGTTGCCGCCGTACGTCCCGCCTTGCGACCCCGGGAACGCCTTCGCCATCAGCTCCTGCGAAGCGGCGATGCCGGACAGCGGGAAGCCGCTCGCCAGGCCCTTCGCGATGAGCACGACGTCAGGGGAGACGTCGAAGTGGTCGTGGCCCCAGAACTTGCCGGTGCGGCCGAAACCGGTCTGGATCTCGTCGACGACCAGCAAGATGCCGTGCCGGTCGGCGCGCTCACGCAGACCCGCCATGAACTCGGTGTTCGCCGGGACGTACCCACCCTCGCCCAGCACCGGCTCGACGAAGAACGCGGCGGTTTCGTTCGGCGCGCAGACGGTCTGGAACAGGTAGTCCAGCTCGCGCAGCGCGAACTTCGTCGCCGTCTGCTCGTCCCAGCCGTAGTGGTAGGCGTACGGGAACGGCGCGACGTGCACGCCCGCCATCAGCGGGCCGATACCGGCGCTGAACCGCGTCCCGGACGTCGTCATCGACGCCGCCGCCACGGTCCGGCCGTGGAAGCCGCCCTGGAAGACGATGACGTTCGGGCGTTTCGTCGCCTGCCGCGAAAGCCGCAACGCCGCTTCGACGGCCTCGCTGCCCGAGTTCGCGTAGAAGAGCGAGTCGAGCCCGCTCGGCAGGACCTCGCCGAGGCGCTCGGTCAGCTCGAGCAGCGGCTTGTGCATGACCGTCGTGTACTGGCCGTGGACGAGCTTGCCGATCTGCTCCTGCGCGGCCCGCACGACGTGGGGGTGGCAGTGCCCGGTGCTCGTGACGCCGATGCCGGCGGTGAAGTCGAGGTGGCGTTTGCCCTCGACGTCGTAGAGGTAAACCCCTTCACCGTGGTCGACCACGACGGGCGTTGCCTGCTTGAGCAGCGGAGAGAGCTGGGCCACAGCGTGCTCCTCGGTCGGTCTGAGCGGGTTGTCGATTGTTGACAATATCCATAGCATGGCCCTCGGGACAACACGTGAGGAGCAAGTCGGGATGAGCACGAGCACCGAGTCCGGCGTCGTCGAGGCGGTCGGCAAGGAACTGTTCATCGGCGGCAAGTGGGTCGCCGCCCGGAACGGGAAGACCTTCCCGGTGGTCGACCCGGCCACCGGCAACGAGCTGTGCCACGTCGCCGACGCCTCGCCGTCGGACGGCGTCGCGGCGCTGGACGCCGCCGTCGCGGCACAGGCCGATTTCGCGAAGGTGGCGCCCCGCGAGCGCGGCGAGATCCTGCGCCGCGCCTACGAGCTGCTGATGCGGCGCCAGGACGAGCTGGCCCTGCTGATGACGCTGGAGATGGGCAAGCCGCTCGCCGAGTCGAAGGGCGAAATCGCCTACGCCGCGGAGTTCTTCCGCTGGTTCGCCGAGGAGGCCGTCCGCATCGGCGGCGGCTACGCGACCGCCCCGAACGGCGCGGGCCGGTTCCTGATCACGAAGCAGCCGGTCGGGCCGGCGCTGCTGATCACGCCGTGGAACTTCCCCATGGCGATGGGGACGCGCAAGATCGGCCCGGCGATCGCCGCGGGCTGCACGTCGGTGATCAAACCCGCCGCGCAGACGCCGTTGTCGATGCTCGCGCTGGCCGGCATCCTCGCCGAGGCGGGACTGCCCGAAGGCGTGCTCAACGTCGTCACCACCAGCGACTCCGGCGGCGTGATGGAGCCGCTGATCCGCGACGGCCGCGCCCGCAAGCTCTCCTTCACCGGCTCCACCGGCGTCGGCCGCAAGCTGCTGGAGCAGTGCGCCGACAAGGTCCTGCGCACGTCGATGGAGCTGGGCGGCAACGCGCCCTTCCTGGTCTTCGACGACGCCGACATGGACGCCGCCATCGACGGCGCGATGCAGGCGAAGATGCGCAACATCGGCGAGGCGTGCACCGCGGCGAACCGGTTCTACGTGCAGCGCGGCGTCGTCGAGGAGTTCGCGCGGCGGCTGACCGAGCGCATGCGGGCCCTGCCGATGGGCCGCGGCACCGAGAAGGACGTCGTGGTCGGCCCGCTGATCGACCAGAACGCCGTGGACAAGGTGACCGAGCTGGTCAAGGACGCCACCGACCGCGGTGCGAAGGTGCTCACCGGTGGCTCGGGCGTCGACGGGCCGGGCCACTTCTACCCGGCCACCGTGCTCACCGACGTGCCGCAGGAGGCGCGGCTGACGCACGAGGAGATCTTCGGGCCGGTCGCTCCGATCACGCCGTTCGACACCGAAGAAGAGGCCGTGGCGAAGGCGAACGACACCGAGTTCGGGCTCGTGTCCTACGTCTTCACCAGCGACCTCAAGCGGGCGCTGCGCGTCTCGGAAGCGCTCGAAGCCGGGATGATCGGGCTCAACCAGGGCATCGTGTCGAACCCGGCGGCGCCGTTCGGCGGGATCAAGCAGTCCGGGCTCGGCCGTGAAGGCGGCTCGGTCGGCATCGAAGAGTTCCTGGAGACCAAGTACATCGCGGTGGCGCTGTGACGGCCTACCGCCTCGCGAGCATCCCCGGCGACGGGATCGGCGTGGACGTCACGGTCGAGGCCCGCAAGGTCCTCGACCGGGCGGCCGCGTTGTCCGGTTTCTCGCTGGAGTGGACGGAGTTCGACTGGAGCTGCGAGCGGTACGCCCGCGTCGGCGCGATGATGCCGGAAGACGGCGTCGAGCGGCTGTCGGCGTTCGACGGGATCCTGCTCGGCGCGGTCGGTTTCCCCGGTGTCCCGGACCACGTTTCCCTGTGGGGCCTGCTGATCCCGCTGCGGCGGGCGTTCCAGCAGTACGTCAACCTGCGGCCGGTGCGGCTGCTGCCGGGCACGACGTCCGTGCTGGCCGGGCGGAAGGCCGAGGAGCTGGAGCTGGTCATCGTCCGGGAGAACTCCGAAGGGGAGTACTCGGCGATCGGCGGCCGGCACAACGCCGGCCGGCCGGACGAGTTCGTGCTGCAGGAGTCGGTTTTCACGCGCGTCGGCGTCACGC
Source organism: Amycolatopsis sp. lyj-346 (assembly GCF_046548975.1). Lineage (NCBI taxonomy): Bacteria > Bacillati > Actinomycetota > Actinomycetes > Pseudonocardiales > Pseudonocardiaceae > Amycolatopsis > Amycolatopsis sp. lyj-346. The sequence goes on along the minus strand of NZ_JAJPWT010000005.1, from coordinate 440,306 downwards.
GGATCATCCGGTACGCGTTCGAACTGGCGCGGACGCGGTCTTCGCGAGTCTGCTCGGCGACGAAGTCCAACGGCCTGATCCACTCGATGCCGTTCTGGGACGAGATCTTCGCCGAGGTCGCGGCGGAGTTCCCGGACGTCCACAGTGAACAGATGCACGTCGATGCGCTGGCGGCGCGGATGGTGCAGGCGCCGGACCGGCTCGACATCGTGGTGGCGTCGAACCTCTTCGGCGACATCCTGAGCGACCTCGCGGCCGCGATCACCGGCGGGCTCGGCATGGCCCCGTCCGGAAACATCAACCCATCGGGTGAATATCCGTCGATGTTCGAGGCGGTCCACGGGAGCGCTCCGGACATCGCGGGGCAAGGGATCGCCAACCCCGTGGCGCAGATCCTGGCGGCCGCGATGCTGGTCGAACACCTGGGTGAAACCGTTGCCGCGCAAGGAATCCGCGCCGCCGTGGACCGGGTGCTCGACGAGGGCCGCGTGCGCACGCCCGACCTCGGCGGCACGGATACCACAGAACGGCTCGGCACGGCGGTGGCCGAAGCGCTGGGCTGAGTTTTTGTCGGTGCCCTCCGGCACGGTGGTTCCCGAGCCCACCGAGGGGGAGGAGTCACCGATGTGCTTCGAGTGCGAGAACCGGGACAGACCCGGTTACCTGGAGCGGCTTCGCTGCGGCGTGGCCGACCGGGGCTGGCTGGTGCAGGCAGTCGCGGGAACCGGGCCGTACCCGCCGTGGGCCTACACGATCGGCCTGAGCGGGTACGGCTTGCCGGAGCTGGTCGTGACGGGCCTGCCGATCCTCGCGGCCGGCGGCCTGCTGAACGACCTGGCCGCCCACACCCTGCACGGCCCGCCACCGGTGGCCGGCGAACGCATCCCGCTGGACGACGGCCTGCTGATCGAGGTCGTCGAGCTCGCCGAGCCGTCGGTGCACCTGGTGTTCGCGGCCGCACTGTACGGCCCGGAAATCCGTGCGCTGCAACTGGTCCACGCGGACAACCGGGGCCGCTTCCCCTGGTCCCCCGACTACCGCGACGGCCGCGCCGGCCAGCCGGTCCTGGGACCCCGCCATGCCCACTAACCCCACCCACACCCCCAACTTCCGCCCCCAGTCACACGAGTTCCGCCCCCAATCACACGAGTTCCGGCCCCAGTCACACGAGTTCCGCCCCCGGGCAGGCGTGTCGTCCGTCCAGGTACGCGAACCGACCCTCCAGGTACGCGAGTCGACCCTCCAGGTACGCGAGTCGACCTCTCAATCACGCGTGTCGGCTGTCCGATCACGCGTGTCGGCGTTCCGGTCACGCGTTTCCCGGCACCGGCGGGGCTTCCCCGTCCTGCAGGCTCGTGCCCGGCGCGAGCCGCTGGACGGCGTCCTCCATGTGGGCGTCGAGCAGCATCAGTGCCGTCTGCTCGTCGCCGTCGCGCAGGGCCTGGATCAGCTTCGTGTGCTCCTCCACGCGCTCCTCGACCCGCTGGTACGTGCTCTGCAACGCCGTCAGGCACATCCGCGTCTCGATCAACAGCGTCCGGGCCATCCGCACCAGCCGTTTGCTGCCCGAGGCGTTGATCAGCGCCTCGTGGAACTTCAGGTCCGCGGTGGAGAGCGCGCCCGGGTCGTCCTCGCTCGCCGCGGTCGCCATCTCGGTGACGGTCTGTTCGAGGACGTCCGCGATCCGGTCGCGGTCGCCGCCGCGCAGGGCACGCAGCATCGCGGCTCGCTCGATCGCCGAACGGGCGGCGTAGATGTCGTAGACGTCGCCCGGCTCGAGGTCGATCACGAACAGGCCGCGGTGCCGTTCGCTGCGCAGCAGCCCTTCGGACACCAGGTGCTGCATGGCTTCCCGGAGCGGCCCCCGTGACACCTGGAACCGCGCGGCCAGCTCGGTCTCGCCGAGCTGGGTCCCGGGCGGGAGGGCGCCCGTCATGATCGCGTCACGCAGCTGGCGTGCGATGACGGCGGCCGTCGACTCGCGGCTCACCGGCTCGATCTCGGGCAGCATGCCCGGTGGCAGGGCCATCAGTCTCTCCCGTCCGGAAGCTGGCGGAAGAGCGCGCCGAGCGAGCGGACGAGCCGGTGCCGTCCGGTCAGGCGCAGGCCCTCCCAGACCGTGACCTGGTTGGCGGTCAGCACGGGCTTGCCGAGCGCGGCCTCCACGGCGTTGATCTCGCCCAGGGTGCGCATGGCGGTGTCCGGCACGAGCACCGCTTCGGCGTTCGGGTGGTCGTGGCCGACGGCGAGGCCGACGACGGCCTCCGGGCTCATCGCGCCCACCTCGGCCGCCGTGACGATGTCGGCGCTGGCCATCGAGACGACCTCGATGCCGCCGGCCTTGAGGAAGTCCACGAACAGCCGGGCGATGTCGTCCGGGTAGCTGGCGGCGACGGCGACCCGCTTGACGTCCAGCGCCCGCGCGGCGTGCACGAACGCGAAGGAGGTGCTGGAGGCCGGGACCCCGGCGACGGCGGCGAGGCGGTCGGCCTGGTCGCGGGCGCCTTCCCAGCCGTAGACGAAGCTGCCGCTGGTGCACGCCCAGATGACCGCGGCGGGCTCGTGCTTGGCGAGGAGGGCGGCGCCGTCGGCGAGGCGGGCCTCGCTGCCGAGGTCCAGCAGCTCGGTCACCGCGTGCTTGTCGGTGCCGTAGATGTGCTCGACCGCCAGCCGGATGTCGCCCTCGTCGACGGCCGTGCCGCCGAGCAGCTGCTCGGCCAGCGGGTAGTCGTCTTCGGCCGCGTGGTCGGGGTAGATGAAACCGATGGTGGTCACGGAACCTCCGGAGGGGACGCAAATTGTCGACAATCCTAGAGGGGAGGTCAAGGAAAACCTTCACGACACGTCACGGAGCCACCTTCCGGGTCCGACGATGGGGAGGTTCATCCGGCGCAGGCACGCCCACATCGTCAGCTGGTTGGCCGTGAGCACCGGTTTGCCGAGCGCGGCTTCGAGGGGTTCGATCAGGTCGTAGGTGGGGAGGTTGGTGCAGCTGACGAAGATCGCTTCGGCGTCGCCGTGGTCGGCGGCGAGGATGCGCTCGGCGATGGTCCGGTAGCTGACCTTCCAGATGCCGCCGCCCAGGCCGAGGTGGTCGCTGGCGACGGTCGCGACGTCCAGCTCGGCGAGGAAGCCGTGCAGGGCGGCGGTCAGGTCGGCGTCGTACGGCGTGAGCACCGAGACGCGGTGCAGGTCGAGCTGGTGCAGCACTTCGGCCAGCGCGCCCGAGGTGGTGACGGCGTCCGGCGCGCCGGCGTCGCAGATCGCCTTGGTCAGCGAGCGCTCGTAGTCGACGCCGTTGACGAAGCTGCCCGACGTGCAGAGGTAGGCGACGACCTCGGGCTCGACGTGCAGCACGTCCCGGGTCGCGCCGGCCAGGTGGTGGCTGTCGCTGACCAGGCGGGCCATCTCCATGCTGACCGGCACGGGCTCGTACGGCGTGCGGGCGAGGTGGAGGGACACCTCCATCGGCACCCAGCGCCAGAGCTCGCGCTCCAGCGCGAGGTCGAAGGGGGCGATGACGCCGATGCCGCGTTGCGCCAGCGGGCCGTCGAACGCCAGGAAGTCGAAATCCAAGGCTCAGCCTCCGGAATACGTCTGTGTGGGACAGTCCGGTGCTCCGGGGGTCGTTCCTCGGATTGTTGACAATCATACGAGTGACTTTTACCGTGTCAACGTGATCGCCTCGGAACCCCGGGAAGCTCCCGTCCTGGCAGTGCTCTGCGGCGAGTCCCGCCCACCGGACATGCGTGCTGTCGAATCCGGGGCGGTCGTGCGTTACACGGACGCGGCGGGCCTTGCCGAAGCGTTGTCCGGAGCGGACGCCCTCTTCGTCTACGACTTCCTCTCCACGGCGGTGCCCGGCGCGTGGCACGCGGCCGACCGGCTGCGCTGGCTGCACATCGCCAGCGCGGGGGTCGACCCGGTGCTGTTCCCCGGGCTGCGCGAGAGCGACGTGGTCCTGACGAACTCGCGGGGGGTCTTCGACGACGCCATCGCCGAGTACGTGCTGGGCGTCGTACTCGCCTTCGCCAAGGACTTCGCGCGCTCGCACGACCTGCAGCGCGAGGGCCGCTGGCTGCACCGCGAAAGCGAGCGGGTCGCCGGGCGTGAGGTGGTGGTCGTCGGCACCGGGCCGATCGGCCGGGCCATTGCGCGGCTGCTGCGCGCGGCCGGGATGCGGGTGAGCGGCGCCGGACGTCGTGCGCGCACCGGTGACCCCGATTTCGGCGTGGTGCACGAGTCGGCGCGCCTCACCGAAGTCCTGCCGCACGCCGACTACGTCGTCGCGGTCGCGCCCTTGACCGAGCACACGAAGGGCATGTTCGACGCGCGCGCGTTCGCCGCGATGAAGCCGACGGCGCGGTTCGTCAACGTCGGCCGGGGCGAGCTGGTCGTCACGTCCGACCTGGTCGCGGCGCTCGAAAGCAAGGCCATCGCCGGGGCCGCGCTCGACGTCTTCGACACCGAGCCGCTGCCTGCCGAAAGCCCGCTGTGGAGGATGCCGGACGTGCTGATCTCGCCGCACATGTCCGGGGACTTCGCGGGCTGGCGGAACACGCTGGTCGAGGTGTTCGCCGAAAACTTCCGCCGCTGGCGCGCTGGGGAGCCGCTGCGCAATGTCGTCGACAAGACGCTCGGCTACGTGCCGTCGGGGAACCAGGGAGCCGGATGAACGACAGGATGCTGACCGCCAGCGAGCTCGTCGCCGCCTACGCGACCGGCGAGCTTTCGCCGGTCGAGGCGACCCAGAACGCACTGCAGGCCATCGAAGCCCGGGACGGCGAGTGCAACGCCTTCTGCCTCGTCGACGCGGACCGCGCGCTGGAACAGGCCAAGGCGTCCGAGGTTCGCTGGCGCGACGGCAACCCGATCGGGTGGCTCGACGGCGTGCCGTCCTCGATCAAGGACATGTTCCTCACCCAGGGCTGGCCGACCGTGCGGGGCTCGAAGAGCATCGACCCGGACCAGCCGTGGGACGTCGACAGCCCGGTCACCGCGCGGATGCGCGAGGCCGGCCTGGTGCTGCTGGGCAAGACGACCACACCGGAGATCGGCTGGAAGGGCGTCACCGACAGCCCGCTGTCCGGCATCACGCGCAACCCGGCCGACCCGTCGAAGACGGCGGGCGGGTCGAGCGGCGGCAGCGCCGCGGCCGTGGCGGCCGGGATGGGCGACCTGTCGGTCGGCACGGACGGCGGCGGCTCGGTGCGGATCCCGGCGTCGTTCTGCGGCATCGTCGGGCTGAAGCCGACGCACGGCCGGATCCCGCTCTACCCGGCGAGCCCGTTCGGCCCGCTCTCGCACGCCGGCCCGATGGCGCGGTCGGTGGACGACACCGCGCTGCTGCTGGACGTGCTTTCGCTACCCGACCACCGTGACCCGGCCGCGCTGGCGCCGCCGGCGGGGTCGTTCCGCGAGGCCGTCCGGCGGGACGTGCGCGGCCTGATCGCCGCGTTCTCGCCGACGCTCGGCTACGTCGACGTCGACCCGGAGGTGGCCGCGATCGTCGCGGCAGCCGTCCGCGCGCTGGGGGACGCCGGCCTGCACGTCGAAGAGACCGATCCCGGGTTCGCCGACCCGAAGCCGGCGTTCGACGTCCTGTGGTCGTCGGGTGCGGCGAAGCTGCTGGACTCGTTCCCGCCCGGGTCGGAGGGCCGGACGGACCCCGGCCTGCGCCGGGTCTGGGAACTCGGCCGGAAGTGGACGGCGAGCGACTACCTCGACGCGACCGCCGAGCGCGCCGCGCTGGGCATCCGGATGGGCGAGTTCCACACGCGCTACGACGTGCTGATCACGCCGACCATCCCGATCGCGGCGTTCGAGGCCGGGCACGACGTGCCGCCGGGCAGCGGGCTGAGCGAGTGGCCGGAGTGGACGCCGTTCACCTACCCGTTCAACCTGACCCAGCAGCCGGCGATCAGCGTGCCGGCCGGGCGCACGTCGGCGGGACTGCCGGTCGGCCTGCAGATCGTCGGGCCGCGGCACTCGGACGACCTCGTGCTGGCGGTGGCGAAGCTGCTGGAGGAAGTGCGGCCCTGGGCGCCCGCCTGACCACACGTGAGGGTGAACCCCGGACCGGAACAGGGAAAGCTGTGCCACTGTCGGCCGGGTGAACGCGCAACGCTGGCGGTACGAACGAGTCATCCCGACCGTCGACGTCGCCGGGGAGCCGGCCCGGGTGGTCGTCGGCCTGGTCGAACAGGGTGACCGGCTGGCCGCGGCGTTGCGGGTGGACGACGGCAAGGCGGCGCTGGTCCCGCTGGAGACCGGCGGCGAGCTGCTGAAGGCGCTGCGCGAGACGCTGGAGAGCTGGTGGCGCCTCGACGGGCACCGCGACTTGACGTCCGGGCCCCGCGTGGGCCGCTAGCTCCGGCCCGAGCCGACCGGTGGCCGGCGGACGAGCCGTCGCACCTGCGAGCTGCACAGCACGAGCGCGGTGGCCCCGACGACGAGGGCCGCGCCGCCGAAGAGCGTCGCCGACCGGCCGGCGTGTTCGGCCAGCGGGCCCGCGCTGAGCTGGCCGAGCGGCATGGCGACGAACGAGCCGAGCATGTCGTAGGAGTAGACGCGGGCGAGCTTGTCCGGCGGGATGTTCTCCTGCAGTGACACGTCCCACGCGACGGAAAACTGTTCGATCGCGACGCCCGAGAGGAACATCGCGGCCAGCAGCGGAAGCAGGTACGGCGTCTGGCCGAGGGCCAGCATCGGCAGCGCGTCGACCATGATCAGCGCGACGCCGGCGAGCAGCATCCGCCGCGGTTGCCAGTGGGCGGCGAGGATGCCGCCGAGCAGCGACCCGGCGGTCTGCACGGCCAGCGCGAGCCCCCAGCCGGTGCGGCCGAAGGTGTCGTCGGCGACGAGCGGGCCGATCACCAGCAGCGCGCCCGCGTTCACCGCGTTGGCGATCATGAACTGCAGCACCACCAGCCACACCCACGACCGCGAACGGAACTCCCGCCAGCCTTCGGCGAGTTCGGCGAGCGGGCGGCTGCCGGGCACGCGGGCACCGCGCGGCAGCCGGATCCGCCGGTAGGCCAGCGCGGCGGCGAGGAAGAGCAGGGAGTTCACGGCGAGCGCCCACCCGGAACCGGCGAAGGCGACGAGAACGCCGGCCAGCCCGGCTCCGGCGATGCGGCCGGTGTTGGAAAGCAGCCTGACCAGGGCGTTCGCCTGGGCGAGCAGCGACGGGGGAACGGTCGACGGCGTGAGCGAGGCGGCGGCGGGCAGCGAGATGGCGGAGACGGCGCCGTTGACGAGCCCGAGCCCGGCCAGCAGCGGCACCGAGGCGAATCCACCGAGGACACTCGCGGCCACGGCGGCCTGGGTGAGGGCGGCGGCGGTCTCGGTGCCCTGCAGGATGACGGACCGGGGAAGCCGGTCGGCCAGCATCCCGCCGAACAGCAGGAGCAGCACGTTGGCGATCGAGCGCGCCCCGACGACGATGCCGAGCGCAACGGCGGACCCGGTCAGATCGACAACGGCGAAGGCGAGCGCGAAGGGCGCAACGGCATTCCCGAAGTCGGCGAGGCTCCGGCCGGTGACCAGTGCGCGAAACGGCGCTTCCCGCAGCGGGACGAGCAGGGGCGTGGTCACGGCAGCGGCTCCGGCCGGTCGGCGAAGCCTGGGTGGCGGGCGGCGGAGGCGGGGAGGATCACGATGTCGGCTCCGACAGCTCGAACAGCGCCACGCTCGCGCTGACCCGCACCGTTCCCGGTGTTCTCGGTGGCTTCGCCGCGGCGTGCAGCTCCTCGCTCAGCGCCGTCGCCTTCGCCAGCAGCCGCGCCCACAGCTCCGGGGCCACCCACAGCTCCGCGTCCGTCAACGACGCCGGGCGGTCCGCCGCCCGCGCGGATGCCCGCCTCAGCAGCTCGTTCGCGATCGCCTTCGTCAGGAGCTCTTCCTCGCCCGGCGCCCGGGTCATCAGGCGCTTGCCCGAGTCGGGCTGGTGGCGGTAGCGCTTGGCCCGGCCGCCGCGGATCCGGACCTCTTCGGCCACCTCCAGCAGGCCCGCGTCGTGCAGGCGGCGGACGTGGTAGCTCACGTTCGCCTGCGTCTCGCCGAGTTCGCGGGCCGCTTCCGCCGCGCTCAGGGCGGTGCCCGTCAGCAGGGACAGGATGCGCAGGCGCAGCGGGTGGGCCAGGACCCGGAGGTGGTCGTGGGGCATGGCGCCAGTCCACCACAACCATCAAACAGTTATTTGGGGGTTCTCAGAACGAGTACCGGGTGCCGTCCGGTGGCAGCGAGGCACCCGCGGCCAGCACCGCGGCGTGCTCGGCCGACGCCGGGTCGAGGACCGGGTTCGTGTTGTTGAGGTGCGTGAACGCCCAGTGCCGACCGGCCACCAGGGGCAGGCTCGCCGTGATCGGCAGGTGGCCCATCGCGAGCTGGTCCGGCCCGCCGACCCCGGCCATCTCGTCCGGCGCGTAGAACGTCCCGTCCAGCAAGACGAGAGAAGCGTCCGCGACGAAAGCGTCGAACCCGGGAGGCCGGCTGCGCAGGCACGGCGCGTACACCAGCACCCCGCCGGTCGCCGGGTCCGTGATCCGGTAGGCGACCACCCACGGCCCGCCGGCGGTGGCCGTGGCGTACTTCGGCCGCTTGTCGCTCACCGGCAGCACGTCGACGCGCAGCCCTGAAATGTCCACATCGGACGACCACGTCCAATCGCCGTAGCCGTCCACAATGGCCCGCAACGGCGACAGCGCGGACAGCGCGGCCGCCGGCGCCCACACCGGGAGCCCGCCCGATTCGCGCACCATCAGCAGGCCCAGCGTGTGGTCGAGTTCGGCGTCCGTCAGCAGCACCCCGCGCAGCGGGCTCTCGCGCGGCCCCGGCCCGGCCCGCAGCTCCGGCGTCCCGAGGATCTGCGACCGGATGTCCGGCGAACAGTTCAGCAGGTACCAGCCGGCGCCGTCGGCGCTGATCGCGACGCAGTCCTGCGAGCGCGGCACCAGCCCGGCGGTGCAGAGGCGGCACGCGCAGTTCCACTGTGGACACCCGCCGCCCGCCGCGGTGCCCAGCAGGATCACCTTCACCGGCGCATGACCGGATCGGCTGCCGGCGGACGGGCCAGCACCAGGTCGACGACGTCACGCCGCGGCGACCGCGAGCACACCGGGTCCGTCGCCGCGGCGTCACCGGTGAGCAGGAACGCCTGGCAGCGGCAGCCGCCGAAGTCGAGCCCGCGGCGGTCGCACGTGCGGCACGGCTCGCTCATCCACTCTTCGCCGCGGTAGGCGTTGAACGACGGGGAGTCGTACCAGATCTCTGACAGCGGCGTGTCGCGGACGGACGAAAGCGAAAGCGTCGAGATCGCCGAAGCCGCCGGGCACGGCAGCACCGTGCCGTCCGGCGCCACGGTCAGCTGCCGCGCACCCCAGCCGTACATGCACGGCTTCGGGTACGGCTCGTGGTAGTCGGCGACGACGTAGACGATCTCCATCGTGCCCCGCAGGCGGGCAACCGCCGCACGCACCAGCGGCTCCGCGGCCGCGAGCTGCGCGGCGGTCGGCATCAGCGCGTCCCGGTTGCGCAACGCCCAGCCGTAGTACTGGGTGTTCGCCAGCTCCAGCCGGTCCGCGCCCATCCGTTCGGCCAGCTCGATGATCCCGGCCAGCTGGTCGTGGTTGCGCCGGTGCAGCACCACGTTCAGCGACAGCGGCAGCCCGGACGCCTTAACCAGGGCGGCCGCGGCGAGCTTCCGGTCGTGCGCCTTCGCCCCGGCCAGCCGGTCGGCCCGCTCCCGGGTCGCGCCCTGCGCCGACAGCTGGACGTGCGCCAGCCCGCGCTCGACGAGGTCGTCCAGCCGCGAAGAAGTCAGACCGAGTCCCGAAGTGACCAGGTTGACGTAGCAGCCGAGCTCGCCGGCGTGCCCGACCAGTGCAGGCAGGTCCGGCCGGAGCAGCGGCTCACCGCCGGACATGTGCACCTGCAGCACACCCAGTGCACGGGCCTGCGAGAACACCGACAGCCAGTCCTCAGTGGACATCTCAGCGGAGCGGGCGGTCAGCTCCACCGGGTTCGAGCAATAAGGACAGTGCAGCGGGCAGCGGTGGGTCAGCTCGGCCAGCAGTCCCAGCGGCGGGCTCACGTCCATGCGACGACCCGCCGTTCGCCCAGCCGGGACAGCACGGAAAGGACGTCCTGCGCGACCACGCCCGAGTAGCGCCGGGAAAGCACCGTCGTGATTTCGGTGACGGACCGGGTGCCGTCGCAGAGTTCGAGCACCGCGGCCGCCGTCGCGTTCGGCACCAGGACGCCCTCGGGGAACAGCAGCACGTGCGTCTCCCGGACGTGGTCGAAGGACAGCCGCACGCCGCGGCGCAGCTGCGGGACGGACTCGGGGGTGATCACGCGGCCGCCCGTTCGATCGCGTCGAGCATCGACCACAGGACGTCGCACTTGAACGCCAGCGCGGCGATCGCGCGGTCCTGCTGTTCACGTGTGACGCAGTGGCGGACCACGATGTCGAGGGTGTCCTTGCCCTCGCCGGAAACCTTGTCGATCCGGTTGGTGAAGTAGGCGAGGTCTTCGCGGGCGATCCACGCATAGTGAGCGAGCATGTCCGCGACGCGCTGCTGCATCAGGTGCCCGGCGAACATCTCGGTCAGCCCCGACGCGACGGCCTCCTGCCACGGTTTCGTCCGCGCGAAGGTGACGTAGGCGTCCACGGCGAACCGGACACCGGGCGCGACGTGCCGTTCGTCGAGCACCTCGTCGCGGGTCAAGCCGACCGCCGTGCAGAGCCGCAGCCAGCGTTCGATGCCGCCGGTGCCGTCGCTCACGCCGTCGTGGTAGACGATCCGGTCGAGCCACTGGCGGCGGATCTCCGGCCGCGGGCAGTTGCTGATGATCGCCGCGTCCTTCTGCGGCAGCACACACTGGTAGTACCAGCGGTTCGCCGCCCAGATCCGCAGCGCGCGCTCGTCGAGCTCGCCCGCGTGCAGCCGGCGGTGGAACGGGTGCGTGCCCCAGTACCGGCCGGAAAGACCGCGCAGCGCGTCGACGAATGCGCTTTCCGCGAGTGGCTCGACCGGCATCCGTCAGTCCGCCATGCGCGCGGCGTAGGCGGTGACCTCCATCGGCGTTTCGTACTCGACGAAGTCCGGGGTCGTCCATTCCTCGGTCATGTCCAGCTCCTCTTCTCCGGGGTTGATCGTGGTCACCCTAGGAGCGGGAAGAGTCGCCTGACCAGCATTTTCGCCCCGCTTTCGGAAAGTTTCCTTCCGATGGGGGAGCCGGGGTGTCGGTGAGCGGGCTACCTTACCGCAGCTTCGAGTTCCACCAAGGCCGTGTCGAGGTGCGTCAGGATCCGCTGCAGGTGCGGGACGCTGCGGCGGCAGCCGGTGACGCCGAAGTCGAGGTTGTCGCCGTTGCTGGTCAGCGTGATGTTCACGGCCTGGCCGTCGAGCAGCACCGACGCCGGGTAGATGCCGTCGAGCTGGGCGCCGTTCCAGTACATCTGCTTGCGCGGGCCGGGCACGTTCGAGATCACCAGGTTGAACGGCGGCCGGGTGTTCTTGACGACGCCCGGGATCGGGGAGACGCCGAGCTGGGCGACGTTCACCGCCGACAGCAGCAGCGTCTGCACCGGCGTCAGCTCCGAGAACAGCCGCTTGCCGTTGCGCATCGACTGGTGGATCGTGACGAGCCGCTTGCCGGCGTCCGGCAGGTCGGTGGCCAGGTTGCACAGCAGCGCACCGATGTTGTTGCCCGCCGCCTCACCGGGGTCGTTCTGGCGGCGCAGCGACACCGGCACCATCGCGATGAGCGGCGCGTCCGGCAGTGCGCGCTGTTCGATGAGGTAGTCCCGCAACGCGCCCGAGCACATCGCGAGCACGACGTCGTTGCGCGACACCCCGGCCGCCGTCGCCACCTGCCGGACGCGGTCCAGCGACCACGACTGCGCCGCGAACCGCCGCGCGCCGCCGATCGGCACGTTGAACATCGTCTTCGGCGCCTGTCCGGGCAGGGTGATGGTGTGTTCGCCGAACGCCTCGCGCGCCACCTTCATCGCGGCGGGCGCCAGGCTCGCGAGCTGGTTGGCGGTCTTGCTCGCGGTCCGCAGCAACGACCGGGGCCGCTTCGCGCGTTCCTCGCCGGGCTTGCGCCGGCTGCCCCACCAGGGCGGGCAATCCAGATCTGCCGCATCGTCCGAGAGCGTGCCCTGCAGCTGGCGCAGTGCCGAGACGCCGTCCATCAGCGCGTGGTGGACCTTGGTGTAGACGGCGAACCGGCCGTCGGCGAGCCCCTCGACGAGGTGGGTCTCCCAGAGCGGCCGGTGCCGGTCGAGCAGGGTGCTGTGCCAGCGGCTGGTCAGCTCCAGCAGTTCGCGGACGCGGCCCGGTTGCGGCAGCGCCGAGTGCCGGAAGTGGTAGTCGAGCTCGAGCTCGGTGTCGTTCGCCCAGGCGACGTGCCCCATCGTGTTCACCGGCCGGGCCGGGCGGCGCCGGAACACCGAGCGCATGTTGTCCGACTCGAGCAGCGAACGCCGGACGTCGCGGAGGTAGTCGGGGCCGGCGCCGTCCGGTTTCTTGAACAGCTGCAGACCACCCACGTGCATCGGATGCTCGCGCGTTTCGACGAGGAGGAACATCGAATCGGTCACGGGCATCATCGCCATGGGACATCACCTTCCGCACTCGGCACGCCGGACTCTACGCGCTCGGCGGCCGCCGGTGGATCACGTTCTACTCTGACTCGGATGACCATCCGCGGCGCAGGGGAAACGTCCTTGCCACCGATGGCCGAATGCGTCGTGATCGGCGGTGGCGTCATCGGCGTCAGCTGCGCGTTCCGGCTCGCCGAAGCCGGTGTGGGCGTGCTGCTCCTCGACCGCGGCGAGCTGGGCGGCGGCTCGACGGCGAAGGCCGCGGGCGGCATCCGGTCGTCGTTCACCAGCCGCGTGAACGTCGAGCTCGGCCTGCGCGGGCTGGCCGGGTACAGCGCTTTCTCGCGGGACTTCGGCACCGAGATCGACTTCCGCCGCGACGGCTACCTCTACCTCGTCACCGACCCCGCCGACGTGCCCGCGTTCGAGAGCTGCGCCGAACTCCAGCGCGAGCACGGCGTCCGCAGCCACCTGCTCGACCCGGCGGAGGCCGGGAAGGTGCTTCCGCTGGTGGAAACCGACGGCGTCGTGGCCGCGCTCTGGTCGCCGGACGACGCCAAGGCGACGCCGGACGCCGTCGTCCGGGGCTACGCGAAGGCGGCCCGCGCGCGCGGCGCGAACCTGCGGACCGGCGTCGAGGTCACCGGGATCGAGCGCGACGGCGACGTGCTGACCGGCGTCGTCACGACGGCGGGGTTCGTGCGGACCGGCGCGGTGGTGTGCGCGGCCGGCGCGTGGTCGGGCCGGATCGGCGAGCTGGCGGGCCTGGACCTGCCGGTGCGCCCGTACCGGCGGCAGGTCGTGTTCACCGGGCCGGTACCCGGGCTGCCGGAATCGGTTCCGCTCACCATCGAGATGCCGTCGGCCTTCTACTTCCACCGCGAGGGCCCCGGCCTGGCGATGTCGTTCTCCGACGGCGACGGCGTCCCGGGCTTCGACACGCGGTACGAGGCGGGTGAGTGGCTGCCGCGGCTGGCCGAGCTGGCGGCCCGCCGGATCCCCGCCGTGCTCGACGCGGGCATCCGGACCGCCTGGGCCGGGTTGTACGAAACGACGCCGGACCGCAACCAGATCATCGGGGAAAGCGTCCTGCTGTCGCGGTTCTTCTACGCGACCGGGTTCTCGGGGCACGGTTTCCAGATGGGCCCGGCCACCGGCGAGCTGATCCGGGACCTCTACCTGCGGCGACGGCCGTCGGTGGACATCGCCGAGCTCGACGTCCGCCGGTTCGCCACGGGGGCGGCGAGTGCCGAGCACAACATCGTCTAGGGGCTGATTGCCCGATCGTTCAACGATCTGGCAGTATCCGGGCCGTGGCTGTGAGTGGTGCTCGGGAGCTGGTGGACGCGCTGGAAGCGCTCGGAACGGAGATCGTCTTCGGCCTTCCGGGGGTGCACAACCTGCCGTTGTGGGAGGCGCTCGGCGAGACCGGCATCAAGCTCGTCGGGGTCCGCCACGAGCAGACCGCCGGGTACGCGGCCGACGGCTACGCCCGTGCCACCGGCAAGCTCGGCGTCGCGCTGGTCACCACCGGCCCGGGCGCGGCGAACACCCTCGGCGCGGTCGGCGAAGCCATGGCCTCCGCGGCCCCGGTGCTGGTCATCGCCACCGACATCCCCTCGACGCTGCGGCGGCCCGGCGTCGTCCGCGGTGTGCTGCACGAGACCTCCGACCAGCAGGCGATGTTCGCGCCGGTCACCAAGGGCGGGTTCACCGTGCGTGCCGCCGACCAGATCGGCACCACCGTCCACCGCGCCGCCCGGCTCGCGCAGCTGCCGCAGAGCGGCCCGGTCTACCTCGGCGTGCCGACCGACTACCTGCGTGAACAGGTGCCGCACCGCCGTCCGCCCGCCCCGCACCGCAAGCCCGACGTCGACGTCCCCGACCTCGCCAGGGCCGAGGCGATGCTGTCCGACGCGCGGCACCCGCTGATCTGGGCCGGCGGCGGCGCGCTGCGGTCGGGGGCGGGCGACGCGATCGGTGCGCTGGCCGAGAAGCTCGCCGCGCCGGTGATCACCACGTTCGCCGCCCGCGGGCTGCTGCCGCTCGACCACCCGTGCCTGGCGCCGAACCCGGTGCACACGCCGGAGGTCGGCGAGCTGTGGGACGAAGCCGACGTCGTGCTCGCCATCGGCACCGACTTCGACGGCCTGATGACGCAGAACTGGCGGATGCCCAAGCCGCCCCGGCTCATCGCGGTCAACGTCGACGCCGACGACGCCGCCAAGAACTACCGGCCCGACCTGACGCTCGTGGGGGACGCGCGCTCGATCGTCGAGCGGCTGCTGCCTAAGCAGCGGTCCGGCCTCGACGACATCACGCTGCGGCTGGCCGGCATCGGACGGCGCGTGCGCCAGCGGATCCGCGACGAGGAACCGCAGGCCTACGACTTCCTGTCCACTTTGGACGAGGTGCTGCCGACGGACGCGGTGCTGGTCTCGGACATGTGCGTCGCCGGCTACTGGGTCGGCGGCTTCCACCGGGTGCGGGCGCCGCGCAAGCTCGCCTACCCGATGGGCTGGGGCACCCTCGGCTACGGCTTCCCGGCGTCGCTCGGCGCCGCCGCGGCCGGCACCGGGCGCGCCATCTGCATCACCGGCGACGGCGGTTTCCTCTACGGCTGCGGTGACCTGGCGACGCTCGCGCAGGAGCAGCTGCCGGTCACCGTCGTCCTGGTCGACGACGGCGGCTACGGCATGCTCCGCTACGACCAGGACCGCGAAGGCCTGCCGCACCGCGGCGTCGACTGGGACAGCCCGGACTTCGTCGGCCTGGCCCGGTCGTTCGGGGTGCACGCCGACCGCGTCTCCGGCTTCGGGCGGGCGTTCCGGCGGCTGCTCGGCGAGTTCGTCGAGTCGGACGAGCCGAACGTGCTGGTCGTGAAGGCCAAGCTGAAGCCGCCGCTGAACACGTCGCCGCGGTGGTACCGGACATGAGGATCGGCGTCGACATCGGCGGCACGTTCACCGACCTCTGCGCCGTGGACGAGACCGGGATCGTCGCCGTCCACAAGGTCCTGACCACGCACGACGAGCCCGCGCGGGCGGTCGAAGAGGGCTTGGCCGCGCTGCTCCCGGACCTCGGCGCCGTCGAGCAGGTGGTGCACGGGACGACACTGGTCACGAACGCGCTGATCGAACGCAAGGGTTCGCGGACCGCGCTGCTCGCGACCGCCGGCTTCCGCGACGTCCTGGAGATGCGCCGCGAGCACCGGTACGAACTCTACGACCTGCACCTGGAACTGCCCGCGCCACTCGTGCCGCGGCACCTGCGGTTCGACGTCCCCGAGCGGCTCCTCGCCGACGGATCCGTCCACACCGGACTCGACGAGGAGTACGTCGCGCGGCTCGGCCGGGAGCTGGCCGGCCGCGGGATCGAGGCCGTCGCGGTCTGCTTCCTGCACGCGTTCACCAATCCCGCGCACGAGCGCCGGGCCGGTGAGATCCTCGCCGAGGTCGCGCCTTCGCTCAGGGTGGCGCTGTCCTCCGACGTCGTGCCGGAGATCCGCGAGTTCGAGCGGACGTCGACCACGGTGGCCAACGTCTACGTCCAGGACCTCACCGAGCGGTACCTGCGCGACCTCGAACAGCGGCTGCACCGGCTGGGGATCGGCCGGGCGCCGCACATCATGCTGTCCAACGGCGGACTGGCCACTGTAGACACCGCCGCCCGGTACCCGATCCGGATCCTGGAGTCCGGCCCCGCGGGGGGCGCGCTGGCGGCGGCCGCGATCGGGCCGCCGGACCTGCTGGCCTTCGACATGGGCGGAACCACCGCCAAGCTGTGCCTGATCGCCGGGGGCGAGCCGCTGGTCACCCACCAGTTCGAAGTGGACCGCAAGTACCGGCTGCTGCCCGGCTCCGGGCTGCCGGTACGGGTGCCGGTCACCGACCTGATCGAGATCGGTGTCGGCGGGGGCTCGATCGCGCGCATCGACGCACTGGGCCTGCTGACCGTCGGGCCCGACTCGGCGGGCTCCGAGCCCGGCCCGGTCTGCTACGGCCGCGGCGGCACCGAGCCCACGGTCACCGACGCCGACCTCGTCCTCGGCTACCTCGACCCGGGCTACTTCCTCGGCGGCGGCCTGCGCCTGGACGCCGAGGCCGCGAGAGCGGTGCTCCGCGAGAAGATCGCCGGTCCGCTCGGGGTGAGCGTCGAAGAAGCCGCGTGGGGCATCCACACCAGCGTCAACGACGACATGGCCAACGCGGCACGGGTGCACGCCGTCGAGCGCGGGCACGACCCGGCGAAACTGCCGATGTACACCTTCGGCGGGGCAGGCCCGGTCCACGGCGCCGGCGTCGCGCGAGCGCTCGGGGCGTCTTCGGTCGTCGCGCCGCCCGCCGCCGGAGTGCTGAGCGCGGCCGGGTTCCTCACCGCACCGCTGGCGTTCGACTTCGTGCGTTCGGCCCGCGCGGCCGTGCACGACCTGGCGTGGGAGCAGGTCGACGCGCTGTTCGCCGAGATGGAAGCCGAAGGCGCGGCGCTGCTGGCGAAGTCCGGGGTGGACGAGGTGACGCACCGGCGCGTCGCCGAGATGCGCTACGCCGGGCAGGGCTACGAGATCCGCGTCCCGGTCCACGGCGGTCACTGGCCCGGGACCCTGATCGACGAGTTCACCCGCACCTACCGCGCGCTCTACCGGCGCAGCGGGCCCGAGGTCGGCGTCGAGGTGCTGAACTGGCGGGTCGTTTCGAGCGGTCCCAAACCGGTGGTGTCGCTGCGGCTGACCTCCTCGGACGCCTCGGGGGACGCGCGCAAGGGGACCCGCAAGGCCTACTTCCCGTCGGCCGGTGGATTTGTCGACACGGCGGTGTTCGACCGGTACCGGCTGGCACCGGGGACGCGGGTCGGCGGACCGGCCATCGTGGAGGAACGCGAGTCCACTGTGGTCGTCCCGCCCGGCGCGCACTGCGTCGTCCGAGCCGACAGCGCGGTGGAGGTGACGGTGTGAGCCCCGCCGACGCACTCCCTCCCGCGGAGGCGGCGATGGGCACTGATCCCATCGTCGCCGGGCTGTTCGGCAACCGGCTGCAGTCGATCCTCGCCGAGCAGCAGAACTCGCTGGTCAACACGGCCTTCTCCGCGGTCGTGCGTGAGTCGCTCGACCTGGCCTGCGCGGTGTTCGACTCGCGCGGCGAGATGATCGGCCAGTCCGTCGGCGGCACGCCGGGGCACATCAACGCGATGGCGACCGGCATGCACCACTTCGTCGCCGCGTACCCGCCGGAGACCCTCGAACCCGGCGACGTGCTGCTCACCAACGACCCGTGGCAGACCGCGGGCCAGATCAACGACATCACGGTGGCGACCCCGGTGTTCCGGGGCGGCCGGCTGGTCGCGTGGTTCGCCTCCTGCTGCCACGCGCCGGACATCGGCGGGCGGCTGGTGTCCGCCGAGGCCCACGAGGTCTTCGAAGAAGGCCTGCGCCTGCCGATCCTGAAGTTCCTCCGCGCGGGCGAGGTCAACGCCGACCTCGAACGGCTGATCCGGGCGAACGTGCGGACGCCGGAGGAGACCATCGGCGACCTGTACGCGCAGGTCACCGGCAACGAGGTCGGCGCGGCGAGCCTGCTGCGGCTGCTCGCCGAGCTGGGCCTGGAAAGCCTGGACGAAGTCGCCGCCGAGCTGATGGACCGCTCGGAGCGGGCCCTGCGTGACGCGTTGCGGGAACTGCCTGACGGCACGTACACCAACGAGATCGCCACCGACGGCTTCGACGACGAAGAGATCGTCCTGCGCGTCGCGGCCACTGTGGACGGTGACGAGATCCACCTCGACTTCGCCGGCTCCTCGCCGCAGAGCCGTCGCGGGATCAACGTCGTCCTGAACTACACGCGGGCGTATGCGTCCTTCGCGGTCAAGGCGGCGATCTCGCCGGAGGTGCCGCACAACGCCGGGTCGTTCCGGCCGGTGCACGTCACCGCGCCCGCGGGCTCGGTGCTGAACTGCCTGCCGCCGGCGCCGGTCGCGTCCCGGCACCTGATCGGGCACTTCCTGCCGTCGCTGCTGATCGGCGCGCTGCCCGGCACCGCGATCGCGCCGAGCGCGGACGCGCTGTGGATGACCATCTGGCGCGGGCCCGGTTTCATGCTGAACGTGTTCCAGACCGGCGGCATGGGCGCGCGATCGGGCAAGGACGGCCTTTCCACCACGGGTTTTCCCAGTGGCCTGCGGTCGACGCCGACCGAGGTGATCGAAACCACGGCGCCGCTGGTCCAGCAAGCCCGCGAACTGCGCGTGGACTCCGGTGGCGCCGGCCGGTGGCGCGGCGGCCTCGGACAGGTGACCACGATGGGTGCACTCGACGTGACTTCCTGGAGCGTCAACGGGAACGTCGACCGGGTGCGGGCCGCGGCGTCCGGGGTGGCGGGCGGGCGGCCGGGCGCGCCTGGCCGGTTCGGCCTGCACGGCGGAGCGGACCTGCCCGCGAAAAGCCGGGTGCCACTGGCCGCGGAGTCCGTTGTGGACGTCACGCTGCCCGGTGGTGGCGGGTACGGGCCGCCGTCCGAGCGGCCGGTGGCGGCGGTGCTGGCCGACGTCGTCGAGGGTTACGTCTCGGTGGAAGCGGCGCGTGAGGTGTACGGCGTGGAAGTGCGTTACCTCGGGCCGCCGGACGCACTCGTCCGGCTGCCCGGGGACTACGCCGTGGACGAAGAGCAGACAGCACGACGGAGAGCGGGGCAGTGAGCATGGGTCGGTTGGCCGGCAAGGTTGCGGTGGTCTTCGGCGGCGCGCGGGGGATCGGTCTCGCCACGGTGAAGGAGTTCGTCGCCGAAGGTGCGACGGTCTTCGCCGCCGACATCCGGGAGCCCGCGAAAGCACTCGACGGCTACCGCCATTCCATGGTGGACGCCACCGACGAGGCCGCCGTGACGGCGTTCGTGGACGGCGTCCTCGCCGAGGCCGGCCGCATCGACGTGCTGTTCAACAACGTCGGCATCCACCTCGGCAAGTCCCTTGTGGACACGACGCTGGCGGACTTCGACCACATCTTCGCGCTCAACGTGCGGGCTGCCTTCCTCGGCACCCGCGCCGTGCTGCCGCACATGATCGAGCGGCGAGCCGGCAGCATCATCACGACGTCGTCGAACGGCGGGGTGATGGGCCGCCCCGGCGACCCGGTGTACAACGCCACCAAGCACGCGCTGGTCGGGCTGACCAAGTCGATCGCCGTCGCCCACGCGCACCAGGGCATCCGGGCCAACACGGTGAACCCGGGCGCGATCGACACCGACATGCTGCGCAGCACGTTGAACTCGCCGGAGGAGTTCGAAACCAAGCAGCACCAGCTGGTCGCGAGCACGCCCGCGGCCCGCGTCGGCGAGGCCTGGGAGGTCGCGAAAGCCGTGGTGTTCCTGGCGAGCGACGAGTCCCGGTTCGTCAACGGCGTCGTGCTGCCGATCGACGGCGCGAAGGCCGCGGGCGCCATGCCGGGGAACCGGTACAGCCTCGACTTCGAACTCGGCGTCAGGTAGTGCCGTGACCGTCGATGCCTCGGGACTGGAGAGCGCACGGCACCTGCTCGAGCGCAGCGGCACGGCCGAACGGGTCGCCGCGATCCTGCGCCAGTACATCACGGACGGCGTCTTCGCCCCTGGTGAACGGCTGTCCGAGCCGGTGATCAGCTCGGCACTCGGCGTTTCCCGCAACACCCTGCGCGAGTCGTTCCAGCTGCTCGCCCACGAGCGGCTGGCCGTGCACGAGCTGAACCGCGGCG
This sequence comes from Amycolatopsis sp. lyj-346, assembly GCF_046548975.1. Lineage (NCBI taxonomy): Bacteria > Bacillati > Actinomycetota > Actinomycetes > Pseudonocardiales > Pseudonocardiaceae > Amycolatopsis > Amycolatopsis sp. lyj-346. Next base: position 419,973 of record NZ_JAJPWT010000005.1, on the reverse strand, counting down.
TGTTCGTGCGCGAGCTGACGACGGAGGACATCGAAGACCTCTACGTCGTGCGCCGCGCGACCGAATGCGGTGCCCTGCGGCGCGCGGCCGAGCTGTCCGCAGTGGATCTTTCGGTGGTGGAGCGGGCGCTGCGCGACGGCCGGGCGGCGGCGGAGGCCGAGGACTGGCCCTCGGTCGGCACCGCGAGCATCCACTTCCACCAGGCCCTCGCGGACCTGGCCGGCAGCGAGCGCCTGTCCGCAACGATGCGCCAGGTGCTCGCCGAGACGCGGCTGTTCTTTGTGCTCAACGAGAACACGCGCGAGTTCTACGAACCGTTCCTGGACTGTCACGAGAAGATCCTGCGCGACCTGCGCCGCGGCCGGTTCGCCGCCGCGGAGGCCGCGCTGGACCGCTACCTGCGTGACGCCGAAGCCCGGCTGCTCGAACTCAGTGCACCGGCGCCGGGAACCGGACCACCGGGAACACCACGCTGAAGGCGTACGGCTTGCGGACCGTGACGGGGTGGTACCGCCCGTCACCGCCGGCCGCCCAGCCGTGCCAGGCGATGGTGCGGAGGACGGAACACGCGCGGTAGCCGGCGGCGGGTGGATCGGCGGCGCGGGCCGCGGCGGCCGGTGCCGAGGCGAGCAGCACGGCGGCCACGGCGGCGACGGTCCTCGCACGTCGGAAGCACACCAGCCCACTCAACCCCGCGGGACTCCCCGACCGGAAAGGATTCGAGCCGGTTCAAATCCGTCTTCCCGGCTGCTACGGTCGGTCAGTGTTCAAGCTGCGGGTCGATGCCGAGACGGTGGCCAGGACACGGTTTTCCCCGTCGCTGGCGGCGGAGTCCCTCGCCTGGCTGAAGCTCGCCGCCGATGCGGGCAGGCACCCGGTGTTCGGCGATCCCGGCCCGGTCGCCCGCGCGGCGCTCACCCACCCGGACGTCGCCCTGCTCCGGGACCTGCTGCCGCGCCCCGGCGAGGTCTACACGCCGGACCTGCTCACCCCGCAGCCGGGCACGGCCGGCCGGCACCGCGACCTGCTCGACGAGCAGATCGCGCGGATCGAAGCGGCCACGCAGGACGACCTCGAAACCCAGGTGCTCGCCTACACGCGGGTCCACTGGGCCCGGCCGCTGCCGGTGGCGGTCCGGCGGAGCCTCGAGTCGGGGACGATGCCCCGGCGCCTGGCCAACGGCCTCGCCCGGTTCTGGCGCGAAGTGCTGGCCGAGGACTGGTCCGGCCTGCAGACGGTCCTCGACCGGGACATCACCCACCGCGGGCAGGCCATCGCCCGCCACGGCGTCGGCGGGGTGCTCGGGAGCCTGCACCCGACCATCGGCTGGGCCGGCGACGCGATCACGGTCGTGAAGCCGTTCGACGGCGAGGCCGACATCTCCGGCCGGGAGCTGGTGCTCGCCCCCGGCGTGCTCAGCTGGCCCGGTGTCAGCATCCAGATCGACGTCCCCGGCCAGGTCGTCCTCTGCTACCCGGCCCACGGGGTCGGCACGGGCGCCGGCCACCGGCCGGGCCGGATCGCGCCGGTCGTCGGCGCGGCCCGGGCGGCGCTGCTGACCGACCTCGAACCCGCGCGGTCGACCGCGGAGCTCGCCACCCGGACCGGGTACAGCCCGGGCACCGTCTCCTACCACCTGAGCGCGTTGCACCGGGCGGGCCTGGTCAGCAAGGTCCGGGACGGGCGGTACGTGCTGTACCGGCGGACCGCCCAGGCCGTCGCGCTGCTCGACGGGGACGGGGCCGGGTAGAAAGGGAGACCGGACGCCGAGCCTGACGAGGAGCCGTCGATGCCCCCTGTTGTCCGCCCGCTGGACGGGATCAAGGTCGTCGACCTCTCGCGCATCCTCGCCGGGCCGTACTGCACCCAGTACCTCGGCGAAATGGGCGCGGACGTGGTGAAGGTCGAGCCGCCGGGGCACGGCGACGACACCCGCGGCTGGGGGCCGCCGTTCGTCGGCGACGAGGCCGTCTACTACCTGGCGGCGAACCGGAACAAGCGCGGGATCGTGCTCGACCTCAAGAGCGAGCGCGGTCGCGAAGCCCTGCGGCGGCTGGTCGTGGACGCCGACGTCCTGGTCGAGAACTTCCGGCCGGGGACGCTCGAGAAGTGGGGCATCGGGTACGACGAGCTGTCCGCGCTCAACCCCCGGCTGATCCACGTGTCGATCACCGGGTTCGGGCAGACCGGGCCGTACCGCGACCGCGCCGGGTACGACCTGGTGGCGCAGGCCCTCGGCGGCGTGATGTCACTGACCGGCGAGCCGGACGGCGCGCCGGCGAAGGTCGGGCTGCCGGTCGCGGACCTGAACGCGGGGACGTGGGCGATCATCGGCGTGCTGATGGCACTGCAGGCCCGGCACACGACCGGCCGCGGCCAGTACCTCGACGTGTCCCTTTTGGACAGTCAGCTGGCCTGGCACGTGTACGCCGCGGGCGCGCACTTCTACGACACGCCGCGGCCGCGCCGGATGGGCTCGGCGCACCCGAGCATCGTCCCCTACCAGGGGTACCACGTCGCCGACGGCTGGCTGATCATCGCGGTCGGCAGCGAAAAGCTGTGGCACGCGTTCTGCGGGGTGCTCGGCCTGGACATCGCGTCCGATCCGCGGTTCTCTTCGAACGCCGCGCGCGCGGCTCACCGCGACTCGTTGAACGCGCTCCTGGAACCGGTGCTGCTGGCCCGCACGGCGGCGGAGTGGATGAAGGCGTTCGACGCGGCGGGCGTCCCGGCGGCGCCGGTCAACGAGATCGACGACGTCTACGCGGACCCGTGGGTGGCGGCGCGCGAGCAGGTGGTGCGGCTGCCGCACCCGACGGTGGGGACGTACGTGGGCACGGGCTTCCCGGTGAAGGCGTCGGACACCCCGGCCCGGCCGACGTCCGCCCCGCCGACCCTGGGTCAGCACACCGCGGAGGTGCTGGCCGAGCTGGGGTACTCGACGGCGGAGATCGCGGAGTTCCTGGACCGGCCGGCCAGTCCCGGTGGGTGAACTGTGCACGATGGGGTGTTCGCGTTCGGCCCTTCGCCCTGGTAGGGATGGGGGCAGGAGCGAGGAGGACCGATGTCAGCACAGCACGCCCTGTGGCACCCGTTCGCCGACATGGGCGCCGTCGACGGCGATCGGATGGTCATCACCCGAGGCGAGGGCTCGTACGTCTGGGACGACGCGGGCCGCCGCTACTTCGACGCGACGGCGTCGCTCTGGTACGCGAACTTCGGGCACGGCCGTCCGGAGATCACCGAAGCGGTCTCCCGCCAGCTGAGCGAGCTCGACTCGTGGAACCTGTTCGGCTACAACGCGAACCGCCCGGCGATCGAGCTGGCGGACCGCGTCGCCGCACTGGCACCGGAGCCGGGCTCGAAGGTGTTCTTCGGCTCGGGCGGCGGCGACGCCATCGACACGGCGGTGAAGCTGGCGCGGGCGTACTTCGCGCAGACCGGCCGTCCGGAGAAGGTGCACGTGATCGGCCGCGCCCAGGGCTACCACGGAACGCACGGTTTCGGCACGGCGGTCGGCGGGATCCCGGCGAACGCGGCCGGCTTCGGCCCGCAGCCACCGGAGTTTTCGCACGTACCGTTCGACAGCGCGGCAGCGCTGGAGGCGGAGATTTCCCGGGTGGGCGCGTCCCGCGTCGCGGCGTTCGTCTGCGAGCCGGTGATCGGCGCGGGCGGGGTGTTGCTGCCACCGGAGGGCTACCTCCAGGAGGTGGCGGCGATCTGCCACCGTCACGACGTGCTGTTCGTGGCGGACTGCGTGATCGCGGCCTGGGGAAGGCTGGGCACGTGGTTCGGCATCGACCGCTGGCCGGTGCGGCCGGACATGATCACGACGGCCAAGGGCATCACGGGCGGAACGATCCCGCTGGGCGCGCTGGTGGTGGCGCCCCGGGTGGCAGAGCCGTTCTTCACGGGAAGCCCGGGAGCCCCGATCTTCCGCCACGGGCCGACGTACGCGGGCCACCCGGTGGCGTGTGCGGCGGGCTTGGCCACGCTGGACATCTACGAGCGCGAAGGCTTGATCCCCCGCGGCCGCGAGCTGGAGAAACCCCTGTCGGACGCGGTATCGGGGGTAGCGGGGCACCCATTGGTGGCCGAGGTCCGGGCCGGCCTGGGGTTCCTGGCGGCGGTGGAGCTGACCCCGGAGGTCCTGGACGCGGACCCGGGAGCCCCGGTGAAGCTGCAGCGGGCCTGCCGCGACGAGGGCGTGATCGTGCGCAACCTGGGCAAGGGCGTGGCGGTATCGCCTCCGCTGGTGGCGGCAGAGCCAGAGCTGGACCTGCTGGCAGCGGCCCTGCCCAAGGCCCTGGACCGCCTGGCAGCCGCGGTTTGACGTTTGCGCCGGGGTGACCGAGGCCGGGATTGGCGTGCTTGGGCACGGGACTCGCGTGGTGGGGGCCGGATCTGGCGTGACTGAAGCCGGATCTGGCGTGATCGGGGCCGGAACTCGGGTGCTTCCCGGCACGTGGGACACCACACCCCCGCGTACGCATCTTTCCTAGGGAAAGTGAATGTGCGAAAGCGAAGATGGGGGCCGGATCTCGCGTGATTGAGCCCGGAACTCGCGTGCGCAAGCCCCGAACTCGCCTCACCAAGCCGGCGGCGGCCCCCAGTCCGCCGCCGACCTAGCCTCATCCCGGCCCCGGCCGGACCTCAGGACACGCAGAACTCGTTGCCCTCCGGGTCCGCCATCGTCACCCAGCTGTGCGGCCCCTGCCGCCCGCGGTGCAGGAACTCCGCTCCCCGGGACTTCAGCTTTTCGACCGCCGCTTCGACGTTGTCCGCGCCCACCCACACGTCCACGTGGACCCGGTTCTTCACCGTCTTCGCCTCCGGGACCTCCTGGAACAGGATCCGCCGTGGCGGGCCGTCCGGTGGCGAGTCCGGATGGCGGATCCCCGCGCCCGTTCTCCACACCAGCGATCCCCGGTAGGTCCGGGTCTCCTCCTCGGAGGCGTACCCCTTCGCGATCATCTCGCGGATGAAGTCCTCGTCCGTCGGCTCCACGGACCAGCCGAGCGTCTCGGCCCACCAGTCGGCGAGCACGTGCGGGTCGGCCGAATCCACCACTACCTGGAAGTCATGCGCCATACCGGCACATTAACGACCGAGTCCGACATTTTCCGGAGCATCGGGTCCTCGGGCACGACCGTGAAACGCCACTTGTCCACGCCGCCGCCCATGATTTCGGCGTACCGGCGGGCACCGTCGGCGTTGGCGAACCGCACCTGCTGGCCGTTCATCAGGTGGGTGATCTTGACCGCCACGACTACCTCCCGAAGTTGGTGGGCCGGCCCGCGGAGCTTCCCCCTCCGGGACCGGCAGGCACAGTAGAACACATGTTCGACCGGCCGCGCCACTCTCTCCCCCAAGTAGGGGAGAAATCCGCAAAAGCGCAGGTCAGAGTGGTCGGATCATGGCGACACGCGGCCACGCGTCCAGGCCGCGGGCCGCTTCGGCGCGGCGGATCGAGCGCAGCCCGGCACCGATTTCCGCGTCCGGGACGACCCGGAACCGCAGCCGCTCGTAGTACGGCGCGTTCCACGGCACGTATTCGAACGTCGTCAGCGTCAGCGCCGTCATCCCGCGAGAACGAGCCCACTCGGCGAGCGTCTCGATCAGCGCGCTGCCCAGCCCGCGCCGCGCGTGCGACGGCCGGACCGACACCTGCTCGATGTGCGCGTGCCCGTCGACGACCTCCGCGACCAGGTAGGCCACCGGCCGGTCGCCGGAGTCGACGCTCACCCACGCGCGACCGGCGGACTGGTGCACCGCCAGTCCCGCCACCGAACCGGGGTCGTCGTCGGCGATCGCCGCCATGCCGATCTCGCGGAACAGCGCGCCGGCCTCCCGTTCGACGTCGATGAGCGCGGGCAGGTCGCCGGGACGTGCGAGTCGGATCACCCGGCCAGTTCTACGCGCCCCGGCGAAACGCTCACAGCGAATAAGACGCGATCGTCCGCTGGATGCGGATCGCGTACCCCTGCAAGGCGGTGATCGCGGTGTGCCGCGTCTCCTCGGTGATCCGGGCGGCCGGGCCGGCCATGCTCAGCACCGTGGGCCGCCTGCCGATCGTCGGCACCGGCACCGAACAGGCCCAGACCCCTTCGTCGAGCTCGCCGGAGCTGACCGCGTACCGGTTCTCCAGCGCCCGCTTCAGCTCGTCGCGGACGGCGGTGCCGCGCTGGTCGACGATCGCCGCCCACCGCCGGTCGCGTTCGATCTCCGGCAGCAGCGCGAGCAGCATCTTGCCGGACGCGCCGACGCCGAGCGGCAGCGAATGCCCCGGTTCGAAGGTGAACCGCATGGCGCGGTCGCACTCGACGCGGTCCGCGCACACCGCCGAGTCGCCGAACCGCTGGAACAGCATGACGGTCTCGCCGAGCTCCCGCGCGGCTTCCTCCATGGCCGGCCGCGCCAGCCGCACCATGTCGTTCGCCAGCTGCGCGGCCCGCGCGAGCGGCATCACCTGGCTCGTCAGGTGGTAGTGCCCGGCCCGGCCCTCCTCGAGCAGCTGCAGCTCCTTGAGCAGCGCCACGTAGCGGTAGGTCGTCGCCACCGGGGTCCCGATCGTCGCGGCCAGCTCGGCGACGCTCGCCTCCCACCGGCGTTCCGAAAAGGCCAGCAGCAGCTGGAGGACCTTGCGGGAACTGCTGGCACCGGGGGTGCGTCGCGGGGCAGTGGTGGCGGAACCGTCGACGGGACTGACGGCAGGCGTCATCGTGACCTCTCGGTGAGCCAAAAACGACCTTCGCTATCACACGGGGTGAATAAATTAGCACGTAGTGTAAAAGGAAAGCCAGGTATTCCCGGAAAAGGGCCGCCGGGCATCGAATATCCACCAAAACGCGCCGACCTGCTGTTTGTTGTAGTACGACGCGGGGTCATTTCGTTTCACGGCAAGGTTTTCCGCACAAGCGACGCCGGTGGGGCCGTCAACCGCGGTCCCGGCCATCGGTGAGGAACGGCGTCAGCAGGCCGGGGAGGGCCCGGTCGGCGAGGGCCAGCCCGTCGGCCTCGCCGACGTCGAGCACCTGGTACCGGCCCTTGCCCGCGGCGACCGGCGCGATCAGCGTGACGAGCCCGGCCCGGCGCTGGAAGTACGAGCGCTCGACGACGATCCCGGTCAGCCCGTCGCAGCGGACCGCCGCCGTGCCGCGGTCCAGCGAGCCCGACCGGGTCACCAGGTAGCGGCCGGTGAGCGCGTGACCGAGGCCGCGGTAGCGGTCCCAGCCGACGAGCGCGGCGAACGGCACCAGCGCGAGCGCGACCTGCCACGGCCAGTCCGGCAGCGCGCCGAGCCACGCGAGTCCGGAGAGCGCCCCGGCGAGCAGCAGCACGCCCAGGACGGCCCGGGACAGCCGCCGGTACAGCGCCCGCCGCGGGTGCCGCACCAGCGGCGTCGCGGCCGGGTCTTCGCCGAGCACGTCCGCGAAGACCTCGTGCGCCCGCGCCAGGGGCGCCGGCGGCAGCAGCAGGCCGCCGCCCTTGTCCGCGCCCTTGCCCTCGCGCAGGCCGCCGGCGATGGCGACGCAGCGGGCACCGCCGGCCAGCCGCAGTGGCAGCGGCTCGCGGATTTCGGCACCCCGCAGGCGGTCCTCCTCGATCGACACCGATCGCGTCGTGATCAGCCCCCGCCGGACGTGCAGCGTGCCGGCGGGCTCGCGGGTCAGCCGGAAGTTCCAGAACGACAGCACGTACCCGCCGATCGACAGCAGCGACACGAGCACCAGCAGCCCCGCGGCGGCGAGCACCAGGCTCAACCACACCGGGGTGTCGGCGAAGTGCCCGACGACCGTCTGGACCAGCGAGAACTGGATCGGGTCGAAGTGCAGTTCGTGCGCGAAGTGGTAGACGGTGCCGACGGCCGCGCCGACCACCGCCAGCCCCGACAGCGTGAACGGCGCGTACCGCAGCCACCGCTTGTCGACCGCGGCGATCAGCTGCTCCGGCGGCGCGGCGGCCGCCTCGTCCGGTGCGGCTTCGGCCTTGCGGTGCAGCAGCAGCGTCCGCAGCCGCCGGGCCTCGGCGATGGTGACGGCGTCGAGGACGAGCTCGTCCTTGCCCGGCCCCTTGCCGTGCGAGTGCCGCCCGGTGCCGATCCGCGCGGCGGCCAGGGAGAACAGCCGGTGCTTCGGCTCGGAGGTGACGTCGACCGTGCGGACCCGGTCGCGCGGGATGGCCCGCTGCTTGCGCAGCAGCAGCCCGGTGTGCCACTCGACCTGCGACTCGGTGATCCGGTAGCGCGAGGTCAGCACGTGCGAGACACCGGTGAACACGGCGATCACGGTGAACACGAGGCCCACCCACTGCCACGGCTCGCCCTGCCCGAACAGCAGCGCGCCCAGCAGCACCGGCAGCGACTTCACCAGGTCCAGCACGGGCCGGATGACCAGCATGCGCCGGTCGAGGTGGTGCCACGGCGCCGTCTGCGTGCCCTCGGCGGGCGGGATCACGACGGTTTCGGCCGTGCTCTCTGCCGCCTCCGCGGGAGAGCGTGCGTCGGCGGGGCTTTCTGCCGCCTCCGCGGGAGAGCGTGCGTCGGCGGGGCTTTCTGCCGCCTCCGCGGGAGAGCGTGCGTCGGCGGGGCTTTCTGCCGCCTCCGCGGGAGGGCGTGCGTCGGCGGGGCTTTCTGCCGCCTCCGCGGGAGGGCGTGCGTCGGCGGGGCTTTCTGCCGCCTCCGCGGGAGGGCGTGCGTCGGCTGTGCTTTCTGCCGCCTCCGCGGGAGGGCGTGCGTCGGCTGTGCTTTCTGCCGCCTCCGCGGGAGGGCGTGCGTCGGCGGGGCTTTCTGCCGCCTCCGCGGGAGAGCGTGCGTCGGCGGGGCTTTCTGCCGCCTCCGCGGGAGGGCGTGCGTCGGCTGTGCTTTCTGCCGCCTCCGCGGGAGAGCGTGCGTCGGCGGGGCTCACGTCGCGTCCCCTCGGGCCGCCTGGGTCGTTTTCGTCAGCTCGTCGGCCAGCTCGAGCGCGCGGTGGTGCGCCAGGCCCGCGATGCGCAGCGGACCCGCCGCGGACGCCGTCGTCACGGTGATCTTCGCCAGCCCGAACAGCTGCTCGAACGGGTCTCGCTCGATGTCGACGGTCTGGATCCGCGACACCGGCGCGATCCGCCACTCCTGCTTCAGCCAGCCGGCCTGCGTGTAGACGGCCTCGGCGGTGACCTCCCACCGGTGCACCCGGTAGCGCCACTGCGGCATCACGACCAGGTGCAGCGGGCCGGCCACGCAGGAGAACACCAGCGTCACGGTGAGGAACGAGGGCGCGTCGTCGCTGGTCACCACGATGAGCGTCTGGATGCCGATCAGGACGATCCACAGGAGCGAGGCGGTCACCGTCCAGTAGCCGATGGCCCGGCGGCTGACCCGGTGCGCCGGCGGCCGTAACCGCAGCGCCGTGTTCGTGGTGTGTTCGCTCACGGCTCAAGCGTGCCCGATCGGGGCCTTGCGTGCCCAGGACAGGGGTCACGATGGCGATGCGGTCCCGCCTCGACCGCGTGGGGTTACGATCAGCGACACCGTCGGCGGAATGGAATCCCACCCGGGGTGTGTTGTGCTTGACGGGTAATCATGTGGACGACCAGGAGGATCCGGTGGGACTCGATCCCGACGACCTGTACGAGGTGGACTCGGACGTCCCCGACCTGACCGGCGTGGTGCTGCTGCACTACTTCGAAGGGTTCATGGACGCCGGCTCGGCGGGCCGTCTGCTGGCCGAGCACCTGCTGGGCGGCGAGCACCGGGTGGTCGCCCGCTTCGACGTCGACCGGCTCATCGACTACCGCTCGCGGCGGCCGGCGATGACCTACGCGGTCGACCACTGGGAGGACTACGACGCGCCCGAGCTGGTCGTGCACCTGCTGCACGACGCCGACGGCACGCCGTTCCTGCTGCTGTCCGGCCCGGAGCCGGACCACGACTGGGAGCGCTTCTGCATGGCGGTCCGGAACCTGGCCGACCGGTGGGGCGTCCGGCTGACCGCCGGGTTCCACGGCATCCCGATGGGTGCGCCGCACACCCGCCCGCTCGGCGTCACCGCGCACGCCACCCGCAAGGACCTGGTCGGCGACAACCAGCCGCTGCCGAACCGGCTGCAGGTGCCGGGCAGCCTCGCCGCGCTGCTGGAGTACCGCCTCGGCGAGTGGGGCCACGACGCCATGGGCTTCGCCGCGCACGTGCCGCACTACCTCGCGCAGTCGACGTACCCGGCGGCGTCGCTGATCGTGCTCGACGCACTGACCCGCGCGACCGGGCTGAGCCTGCCCGAAGGCGAGCTGCGGGCGGCCGCGGACCTCGCCGACGCCGAGATCAACCGGCGGATCGCCGAGTCCGACGAGATCGCCGACGTCGTCCGCGCACTGGAACAGCAGTACGACACCTTCATCGAGGCGTCCGACCGCGGCAGCCTGCTGGCGGAGTCGGTCGAGCACATGCCGACCGCGGAGGAGCTCGGCTCGCAGTTCGAGCGGTTCCTCGCGGAGCAGAACGGTGGCGACGGACCCGAGCGCTGATGACGCGCTACGACGAAATCGGCGTCGGCTACGCGCGGGGCAGACGGACCGACCCGCGCTGGCTCACCCCGGTGCTGTCCGCGCTGGGTCCTGCGGCGTCGGTGCTGGACGTCGGTTCCGGGACGGGGTCGTACGAGCCGCCTTCGCGCGACGTCGTCGCGGTCGAGCCGTCGGCGGAGATGATCCGGCAACGCCGTCCGGGGGCCGCACCCGTCGTGCGGGCGGTCGCGGAAGCGCTGCCGTTCGCCTCGGGCACGTTCGACGCCGCGCTGGCGGTGCTGACCGTGCACCACTGGGGTGACTGGCGCGGGGGCCTCACCGAGCTGCGCCGCGTCTCGCGTCGCCAGGTCGTCCTGGCCTACGACACCGCGCTGCACAACGACTTTTGGCTGGTGCGGGAGTACGTGCCGGAGATCGCGGCGCTGGAGAACTCGCGTCCTTCGGCCCCGCAGATCGCGGACTTCCTCGGGGCGGCTTCGGTGCTGCCGTTGCCGGTGCCGTGGGACTTCACCGACGGCGTCTTCCCGGCGTACTGGCGCCGCCCGGAGGCCTACCTCGACCCGGCGGTCCGCCGGTCGTGTTCGGCACTGGCCCAGACCGCCCCGGCGGCGGTGGCCCGGGGAATGGCCCGGCTGCGGGCGGACCTGGAGTCCGGCCGCTGGTACGCGGACCACGCGGAGCTGCTGGCCCGGCCGGAGTGGGACGCGGGGTTCCGGCTCATCGTGGCCTGAAGCTAGCCGTGGCAGCCCTCCTCGTTCAGCGGCCCGAACGACGGCAGCACCAGCCCGCACAGGTAGCCGTCGACGAAGCGGCCCGTTCCGGCGATGTTGGTGCCGAGCCGGACCAGTGGTGCGAACCCGCGGATTCCCGCGGCCAGCGCGTCCTGGTTGCGTTGCAGCATCGACGTCAGCTGGTCGAGCTGGGTGAGCAGCGGGCCGAGCTGCGCCTCGTTGTCGCCGATCAGCCCGGACAGCTCCGTCGCGAGCCGCCGCGAGCCGTCGAGCAACGCGCTGATCACGGTCTCGCGGTTGCTCAGCTCCGCGAGCAGCCGGTTGCCGTCGTCGAGGAGCCGTCGCACGGCCGCGTCGCGGTCGACGAGCGTCCGCGAAATCACGCGCGTGTTGCCCAGCAGCGTGGCGAGCTTGCCGTTGCGGGAGGCGAGCGTGTCCGACAGCCGGGAGAGGCCGGTGAGCGCGGCGCGCACGCTCTGGGGTGTGTTCGCCAGCGTCGCCGTCAGCGTGTCGAAGCTCTTCGCCAGCCGGGCGGTGTCGATGTGGTCCACTGTGGACGCCAGGTCGCCGAACGCCGCGAGGATGTCGTACGGCACGGTGGTGCGCGACCGCGGGATGGGCCGCCCCGGGTCGAGCGTGCCCTCGCCCTGCGGGTCGAGGGCGAGGTACTTCTGGCCGAGCACGGTCTTCAGCCGGATCGCCGCCCCGGTCGCGTCGCCCAGCCAGGCACCCTTGGCCCGGAACGAAACCAGCACGTGGTCGCCGCGCAGCCGCACGTCCGACACCCGGCCGACCTCGACGCCGGCGATGCGGACGTCGTTGCCCTCGCTCAGCCCGGCCGTTTCGGTGAACTCCGCCGAGTACGTCGTCCCGTCGCCGATCACCGGCAGGGAGCGCGCGTTCAGCGCGGTGACGACGCCCAGCGCCAGCACGGCCAGTCCGGCGAGCGCCGTCCGGACCGGGGCATCGGCGGCCCGACGTGGTGACATGGCGGCCAGGGTGACCCACCTCACGCCGGGCCGCCAGCCGGATCCCCCGATGAGACGAATCACGCGGCGGCGAGCGCCGGGTATTCCCGGTATTCGAGCGCGTTGGCCGCCCGGTCGGTCATCCAGCTGAAGATGCCGCCGAAGACCCGCGTGCTCAGCATCCGGTAGGCGCGGTTGCGGCTGCGGATCTTCGCGGCCGTGCGCGGCGCGAGGAAGTTGCCGGAGCCCTTGCCGTTCTTCTGCCCGATGGTGGCCGGCTTGCGCAGCCGCTGCTCGTACTTCGCGAACGCCGTCACGTGGTCGCCGCCGGCCGCCGTGAGCTCCCCGGCCAGCACCTGGGCGCCCATCATCGCCAGCCCGGTGCCGGACCCGCCCGGCCCGGCGCACCAGGCGGCGTCGCCCAGCAGCACGACCCGCCCCTTCGACCAGCGGTCGAGGTGGATCTGGCTGATCGAGTCGACGTACAGATCGTCGGCCGCGGGCAGCGCTTCGAGCAGCTTCGACGTCTCCCAGCCGGTGTCCGCGAACAACTGCGCGATCAGTGCCCGCTGCTCGGCCGGCGTGCGGCGGTGGAACTCGACGCCGTCGGCCGCGAAGACCAGGCCGACGTGCAGCCGGTCCGGCAGCCGGTGGCTGCCGACCATCAGGCCGCGGCCGGGCTCGTTGTACAGGACGCTGGTGTGGTCGAGCCCGAGGTGGTTGGGCGCGGTGAACCCGGCGAGGCCGAAGCCCAGGTCGCTGCGGAAGTCCCGCTCCGGCCCGAAGGCGGCGGCCCGCACGCCGGAGTGCACGCCGTCGGCCCCGACGACCAGGTCGAACTTCCGCGGTGCCCGGTGGCGGAAGGTGACGTCGACGCCGTCCGCCGTCTCGGTGAGGCTCGTGACGCGGTCGCCGAAGACGTACTCGGTGTGGTCCGCGGTGTGTTCGTACAGGATCCGCGCGAGATCGCCGCGCAGGATTTCGACTTCGCCGCTCCACGCGGCGCCGGGCACGGTCAGCGCGGGACGGCCGTCGAGGCCGAGCACGGTCTGGTCGCCCATCGCCGTCTCGTACCGGCGGATCTCCTCGAGCACGCCCATCGCGGCCAGCAGCTTCACCTGCTCACCGCGGAAGTCGACGGCCTGGCCGCCGGGCCGCAGGGTGGACGCGGACTCGACGACGGTCACGCGGTAGCCACCGCGGTGCAGCCAGTGGGCCGCGGACGGGCCGGCGATGCCCGCCCCGGAAACGAGCACGGTCTTGGTGGTCATCGGGAGGTTCCTCTCGGGTCGGTGGGTGCCGACGCCGAGACTGCGGGTGGCCGCTGACCGTCCTCGCACGGTCCGCTGACGGCTGGGCCGGTGGCCCGCGATTGCAGTCGCTGCTGTGCCGATCGTTACTGATCCGACCACAGCCACGGCCGAATGACTTTTGGAGCAACGGTGACGTGCCGCGTGGGGGGTCGGCCTACTTTTGGCCGGATTAGTAACATGACCCGGGTGGACCGCGCCGCCGAAGGCCGGATCCAGGAGGACGGCGAGGGCGTCGTCGAGGCACGCATCCTGGATGCCGCTGCACACCTGATCGCCGAAGAGGGTTTCGGCAGGCTGAAGATCGGTGGCGTCTGCGCCCGGTCCGGTTACGCGCGGTCCGTCGTCTTCCAGCACTTCGGTGACAAGGACGGGCTCGGGCGGCGGCTCGTCGAGCACGCCGTCGAGGAGTTCACCGACGCCTACAGCGAGGCGGTGGCGGCCCGGACCGGGTCGGCCACCGCCACGCCGATGGACATGCTCCGCGCGCTGCTGGACATCATCTTCGAACTGATCCGCACGATGCCGACGCTCAACCAGGCGTTCCTGGCCCTCTGGGGTGACGCGGCGGCGGAGTACTCGGCCCTGCGCGGCGCGCTGACGGAGGCCGACCGCCGGTTCCGGTTCGCCATCGCGCAGACCGTGGCCAGCGGGGTCGCGGACGGCTCGATCACCGGTGTCCGCGACCCCGACTCGTACGCTTCGGCGCTGCTGGCCCAGCTGCGCGGGATCTCGATGCAGGCCCTGATCGACCCCGACGGCGTCGACCTGCGGGGACTCCGCGCCGAACTCGAGCGCGGCGTCGACCGGCTGTCCGCGGGTTTCCGCGGCTCGCTTTAAAGGGCGTACACGATCCCCCGCAGCACGATCACGCCGATGAAGACGAGCGTGAAGGCCAGGTCGAGCGAAAGCCCGCCGATCCGCACCGGCCGCACGACCCGCCGCACCGGCCCGATCACCGGCTCGGTCGCGGCGTAGGCGAGGCCACGGGCGCGTCGCGCCCACGGCGGAGTGTTCGCCATCACCGCGACCCAGTCCAGCACCATCCGCGCGACCAGCACCAGCAGGTACAGGCTCAGCGCAAACCCGAGCAGCGTCCCTAGTGCACCCATGGGTCCCTCCGTTTCTGCTACCCGGAGAACGCGCGGGCGGTGCGGGAAGTGCCAGGTCTGTCCGGTTCACAGGTTCTCGACAGGATCGGGTGACGGCGCTCACCGCGCGTAGCGGGCCGGCTCAGCCGAAGTTGACCACGAGCCGGCCGTCGGAGGCGAAGGACCACTTCAGCGTGCCGGCGTAGGACGAGCACCGTGACCCGTTCTTGCCGGTCCAGAACTGGTTGGAGCTGTCGGCGTTGCCGACGGTCTTGTCGTTCGACCCGCCACTGGCGAAGCGGCACGAAGTGTCGTTGCGGAACACCGAAGTCCCGGTGTCGAAGGAGAAGTTGCGTTCGGCGTTGTCGATGCCGATGTTGTCCGAAACGGTCATCGAGCCGGGGTTGCTGTTGTAGGTGAACCCGTGGTGGCCGTTGCGGTAGGCGATGCTGCGCCGGACGACGTGGTTGACCGCGATCTTGTCGCCGCCGAGCTTGTAGCCGTTGCGGTCGCCGTTCTCGTTGACGGTGCCGTTGCTGAGGGTGCCGTTCGCGTAGGCGAGCGAGTCCTCGATGGTCACCGGGCCGATCGGGCCGGTTTCGGACTTGGTGTAGAGGTCCCACCCGTCGTCGATGTTGTGGTGCGAGACGTCGTAGCGGAAGACGTTGCCGGGCCCGGAGGTGAGTTTCGCGGCGAAGCCGTCGGCGTCCTCGCCGTCGGAGTCGGCGTTGTCGTGCGATTCCGAGCTGACGACGAGGTTGTTCGCCGGCCATTGGTCCTTCGGCGTGCTCGACGCCATCCGGGAGATCTGCACCCCGGAATCGCGGTTGTAGCGGGTCACCACGCGTTCGATGATGTTGTTGCTCCCGCCGACGAAGATCCCGTTGTCCCCGGCGCGTTCGACGACGATCCCGGCGACGCGCCAGTAGGAGCCGTTGACGGCGAGGCCGCGGTTGGCCGGGTCTTCCTTCATGGCCGCGAAGTTCAGCACGGGCTTCTCGCCCGCGTAGGCCGACAGCGTCTTGCGCGCGCTGGAGGTCCCGCTGTTGCCGGGTGCGATGGTGACGGTCTGGGCGTAGGAGTAGGTGCCGCCGCGGAGTGAAATGGTGCCGCCCGCGCCGATCCGGGTGAGCGCCGACGGCAGGGTGGTCGGATCCGCCTGCGTCCCGGCGGCGGAGTCCTTGCCGTTGGGTGCCACGTACAAGGTGGTGGCCGCGGCGGCGGACGGCGGTGCCAGCGCAGCCATCGTGGCCAGCGCGGCCGCTGCTGTAAGCGCTTTCTTGAAACTTCCGTACGAACTCATGCGCGCCTCCTTGCGGGCAAGAATCGACACCGAATCCGAGAGCGCTCCCAGTGTCGATGGGGAACGGGATCTTCGGTGAGGCGACGGTAGCACCGGGCGCGGCGGGCGCGACTGGGCCAAGCGGGTCGTTCGTACTGAAAACGCTTTCAGCGCCGCCGCCGGCCGCGTGTGCGGTCGTACTCGCCCGCTTCGGCCGCCGGCGCGGGCTCGATCGGCACGGCGGGCAGCAGCGCTGCTCAGGCGGAGGGCCTCCGCGCGTTCGGCATCACGGCCGGCGGCACGCTGATGGCCACGTTCACCGCCGACCGGGTCTGCTGACCCGGCGCGGCGACCGTCGGGGGGCAGTTCCCGCTGGGCATCACCGACGTCGCCACGGCCCTCGGCACCGGCCGGCGGCCCACACCGTCCACATCGGACAGTGGCCTATCCGCGCGGTGGTGGACCGGCGATGCCGTCCTCGGGCTCGAGCCCGAGGACGGCGAGCAGCAACGCGCAGTCCTCGGCGTCGTTCGCCGCCGAGGCCACCGCCCGGGCGCCGTGATAGCGCTGTTCGGGGGTGAGGTCGAACGTCGTTTCCCTGAGCGGTGGTGGTGCCGGGATGCGCCTCACCGGTACGGGAAGTGTCGTGGGCGGCCGGGTTTCCGGGCTGTCGCAGTGGTCATCGGTCCTCCGCCGGTATCGGCGCTTCCGGGGCGCACCGCCCGGGGCCGGGTCGGGGCACGCACCGGCGACCGACGCGGCGTCGGCCGCCGAACGTTCAGCGTAGCCCCGGCGGCGCGCGGCGTTGGGGTGAAGCGGCCGGGAATTTCCCCCGGACCACCCGCTCGGACGACTCCTGCCGTCGGCCAGGCGCTGGGTGCGGCCACCGGCGGCGACCGGGTCAGCGCCGGGTTGTGAGGTAAGGCCCCGGATCGCCGCCGGCCCGGGCGTCGTCGGCGAGCCAGCGGAGGAAACCGCTCCGGTCGCGGCGCTCGATCTCGTCCAGGTAGTCCTGCCGGCGCTGGACCAGCCGACGGCGAACCTGCGCATCGTGGCTGACGAGCAGCTGGAAGTAGCTGCGCCGCCACGCCGTGCACAGTTCGTCGGTGCTCAGCGCGGCGACCGGGCGGGCCGGCGGGGGCAGGGCGACCACGTCATCCGGGCCGGCCGAGGCCCGGTGGCCTCGGCGCCGCAGGTCGGCCACCAGCGCGGCGACGGCGCACCCCGCCACCAGCGTCGCCGTCGGCCAGCCACCCAGGGCCGCCAGCATCCCGGAGACGGTGAACCACAACGCGAAGAAGATCGCCGCGGCGAGTGCGCCCGTCCGCAGTGCCGTGGTCCGCGTCCGCGTCGCGCGTGTGGTGTGCGGGGCGACCACGGCGACGAGCGCGCCGATCGCCAGCCCCAGCATGCCCAGGCCGGCCAGCTCACCGGGTGGGGTCCCCCGGACGCCGAAGGTCGCGAAGACGCCGGCGACGAGAGCGGCCGCGGGCCAGGCCGTGCGTGCGCGCATGGATTCGCCTCAGCGCTCGGGGCGGCGGTCCGGGCTGTCCGCCCGCGCTGCCTTCGACAATCGTGATCGCCGGGGTCTGAGGCGTGGTGAGAACTTTAGCCGGTCTCGTGGCCGGGGCCTACGGTGCCGGGCCGGACCACCCGGCCGGAGCTGTCGGCGCACCGAGATCGCCGCGTACGGTGGGCATCGCCCCGGACCCCGGCCATGCCTGTCGATCGAACCCCGGGGCACGCCATGGATTCAGCGCTGGACGATCTCTACGACGAGTACCCGGTGGGCTGGGTGCTGACCTACCGGTGCCGGCGGACGCCCGGTCCGCCGTTCGGCGGTTGCGCGGCCGGGGTGGTGCTCGGACCGCCCGTGCGGGACGCCTGCACCGGTCTCGAATCCATCCCGCTGGCTTTGCTCGGCGACGGTCCGACGGTCTGGGTCCCGGACCGGGACGTCGTCGGCATCGAGCCCCGGTGGGCACCGGACGGTGGGCCGGCCGCGGGCTGAACCGACTCCACAAAGGACACGCGCACCGAGATCACCCGCCTGGCTGACGACTTCGCGGCCCGGCCGGGGTTACGGTGGATGGCGCGTCCTGGACCCCGGCGCCCGACGGTCGAATGAGCGGGGTGGCGACATGGGTACGGCAGAGGGCCCCGAACCCGGCGCGGACCGCGCCTGGCCGGCCCGCCACGGCGGCGGCTACCCACCGGGCTGGCAGGTCCGGTACCGGGGTCGCCGGGAGCGGACCCCTCCCGGCGCGGCCGGAACACGGGCGGGGCAGGAACGGATCGGGACGATCGCGGGCCCCGCCCTTCGCGACGAGCACACCGGCACCACGTGGGTGCCGGTCCGGCCCTTCTGCGCGACTCCGGACACGCCGCTGAGACCGGTGCGCGCGAACGACATCCTCGACGCCTACCCACCCGGCGAGTCCGATCCCGCGGAAGCCGCGGACGACGGAGACCGGGGCGACGCGGTGGTCGTCAAGCTGCCCGAACGCGGACCCGGCGGCAACTAGGGTTCGTGGCCGGGAGGCCCAGCCCGGCGGTCCGAGGTGAGCCGGTCGCCAGGGCCGGAGAGTCGCGATGTCTTCCGGAAGCGAGGGGTGAGGTCGGCCGGGAGGCACTGAGCAGGGGGTTCACCATCCGTGACGCGTGGGGCGAGCACTCTCCGCTGGGCCGCCTGTGGGCGAAGGTCACCGCTTTGGCCGGGGAACGCGGCCGGGTGCCGTCCGTCGAATTCGTGTGCGCGGTCGCCGCGGAACGGTTCGGGACCGCGGGGTCCTGCCTGGTCGTGATCGGGACGAGCGGGGTGGCGAAGGTGCGCAGTGCGAGCGGTGCGCTCGCCGTCCGGATCGCCGAGATCGAGGTGACCGTGGGCGAGGGGCCGATCCGGGATGCGCTGGAGCTGGCGTCCCCGGTGCTGGTCGGCGACCTCGACGCGGTGCGCGTGCTGCGCCGGTGGCCGCTGTTCGCCCCGCTGGCGGTCGAAGAGGGGGCGAGGGCGTGTTTCGCCTTCCCGCTGGCGGTCGGCGTCGTCCGGTCCGGTGTCGTCGTCCTGCTGAACGGCACGCCGATCGTGCCCGAACCGGCGATCCTCCGGGACGCGCTGCTGTTCGCCGACCTGCTGCTGGCGAGGATGCTGGGCGAGCAGGTCGCGGGAGGCGGAACGGTCCCCGGTCCGGCGGAGGACGAGTTCCCCCTCGTCGGCCGCGAAGTGCACCAGGCGACCGGGATGGTGGCCGGGCAGCTGAACACGCATCCGGACATCGCGTTCGCCCGGCTGCGGGCGCGCGCCTTCGCCGAGGGACGCCGCTTGTCCGAGGTCGCGGCCGACGTCGTTGCCCGCCGGACGCGGTTCGTCCCCGATCCGGGCACCGAATGACCTGAAGCACGTGGCGTGCACGGGAAGTGTGGCCGATTGTCCGGCATTTCCGGACGGTTCTCGCAAATGCACGCGAAGATTAACGGCCTGGTGAAGGAAACCCGTCCGGTGGTTTCCGGCGTCGTTGGCCGCGTAAAATCGAGCTTTCCGGTGCCGCCATGAAAGCGTCGCGGCCGGACACCCCGGACCCTGGTTGGTGAATTCCGCCCTAGGGCACGGAGGCGTTCCGATGGGCCATTTACCCCCAGTCCCGCCAGCCCGGGTCACGACCACGGATTCTCGATGATCATCACCTCGCCCGGCGGAGAACTGCCGATCCGGATCGAGGTGGGCGACCTCCGGGCGCTCGAAACGACGACCCGAGCGTTCCGCGCTCTCGACTACCGGTGTGGCGGCGGAGTCTGCCGCGCCGCGCTCGCCGCGCTCGGCTCGTGGACGATCTTGCTGCGCCAGGGAAGCGTTCCGCCGCGGCTGCGGCGCCGCCTTTGCCGCGACCTGGCCGACCTGCACAACCTGCGGGCCTGGACGGAGTTCGACTCCGGCCACGACGAGTCCGCTGTCCGGTCGTTCGACGTCGCGGCGGAGCTGGCGGTGGAAGCCGGGGACCACGATCTGCTCGCCAACATCCGCTACCGGCGCGGTCGCCTGCGCCTGCAGCAGGGCGCGGTCGACGACGCGCTTGCGGAGTTCGAGCAGGGGCAGGTCGCCGCGCTGCGGGCGCAGTCGGCACTGACGCAGGCGATCCTCTCGGCCAACCAGGCGTGGGCCTGGGCCATGCGGGCGGACGAACCCGCCGCGCTGCGGCACCTGGGCCAGGCGACCGACGCGTTCGCGGCCGGCTCGGCCGCGGCCCCGTGGGCGCTGTTCTTCGACGCGAACGACCTTTCCGCGATGACCGGAACGGTCTGGACCGAACTCGGGTGCACGGTGAACCCCCGGCACGCGGTCCGCGCACTCCCGTTCCTCGACGACGCCGTGGCCGCGTACGGCCCCGAGATGGGCAGAAGCCGTTCGCTGACCCAGATCGTGCTCGCCCTCGCACACGCTGTCGGGCGCGACACGAAGGAAGCCGCACGGGTGGGTGCCGAGGCCATCGCCGCGGCGCGGGAGATCGGATCGGTGCGCACCAAAGCCCGCCTGCGGCCGCTGGAGGCCGTGGTCCGCGGCGGCACACCCACACGCGAAGGCCGGCAGCTGCTGGCCGGGATCGCCGCGTTCCGGGTTGCGACCGGCTGAGCCCGGCCTGGCTGCCGGCGGTGGATCACCGCCGTGGTCCGGTGTGCGCCTCCCTCCGTGCCAGGCGCTGCGGGGTGGGCCAGCGGACCTTGGTGGCCCAGCCGAGTTGCTCGAAGATCCGGATGACGCGGGCGGAGATGTCGATCTGCCCGCGGAGCACGCCGTGGCGGGCGCAGGTGGGGTCGGCGTGGTGGGAGTTGTGCCAGGATTCGCCCATCGACAGGATCGCCAGAGGCCAGAAGTTGGCGGAGCGGTCGCGGTTGGCGAACGGGCGGCTGCCGATCATGTGGCAGATCGAGTTGACCGACCAGGTGACGTGGTGCTGCAGGGACACCCGCGCCAGCCCGGCCCAGAGGAACGCGGTCAGCGCCGTCCACCAGGACCCGCCGATCAGGCCGCCGAGGGCGGCGGGCACCAGAACGGTGGCCGCGACCCACAGGGGAAAGAGCCGGTCGACCGCGCGGATGTCGGGGTCGGCGGCCAGATCCGGTGCGAACCGGGCGATGTTGGTCTTGTCGCGGCCGAAGAGCCAGCCCAGGTGCGCGTGCCAGAACCCGTGGGCCAACGCGAGCGGCGAGGTGCCGTAGAGCCAGGGGGAGTGCGGGTCGCCCTCGCGGTCGGAGAACGCGTGGTGCCGCCGGTGGTCGGCGACCCAGCTGATCACCGGGCCCTGCGCGGCGAGGCCGCCGGCGACCGCGAGCGCGATCCGCAGCGGGCGGGCGGCGGTGAACGCGCCGTGGGTGAAATATCGGTGGTACCCGACGGTCACGCCCAAGGTCGTCACGACGTAGAAACCCGTCGCGATCCCGATGTCGAGCCAGCTCAGCCCCCAGCCCCACACCAGGACCATGACCGAAACGAGGGCCAGGAACGGGGCGAGGAGAAAGATCCGGATGGTGATCAATTCGCCGCGGGAATGCTCTCCGGCGAGGATGGGCTTCGGTCCCGACGGGTGGCGTGGGGTGTTCTTCGTGGTGGTCATGATCCTGCTCCTGGCGATTGATGGCCGGGGTACGGCCACATTTGCCGGTCGTCGTGAGAGCAGGGTCCGGACGCTCAGGCGCCACCACGATCATACGGCCGCGTGGGCTCCGGCGCGGTATATTGGGGATAACGCCCCAGACCTCGGCGCCGGTGGTTTCCCCTGGCTCGAGCTGTCCGGCTCGTGCCCGACCGGACGGCGAGGCACACGATGGTCGCACGCGTGACAAGAATTTTCCCGATCCTCCCGCCGGGATCCGAGCACCGAGGCTGACCGGCGGGAGGCTTTTCATGGCGACGGTCGACGGCGCGCTCCTGGCTTCGGCGGTGGCGGGCGATCGCGCCGCCATGGAGGAATTGCTGGGCCTGCTGCGCCCGGGTGTGCTGCGGTACTGCCGCGCACGCGTTGGCGACCGGCCGCACCGTGACAGCGACGCGGAGGACTGCGCACAGGAGGTCCTGCTCGGTGTGCTGAGGGCGCTGCCGGGCTACTCCTACGGCGCCGGGAAGTTCTGGGGCTTCGTCTACGGGGTCGCCGCGCACAAGGTCGTCGACGCGCACCGGCGGCGGGACGACGACCGCAGCGTCCCGGTCCCGGAGTTCCCGCGGGTGCCCTGCGGACTGCGGGATCCGGCCTGCCAGGTCGAGGCCCTCGAGCGACGGCGGCGGCTGCACCACCTGCTCGACCGGCTGGCGCCGCAGCAGCGGGACGTCGTCATCCTGCGCGTCATGTTCGGCCTTTCCGCCCGCGACACGGCCGACGTGCTCGGGGTGGCCGGCCCGGGTGCGGTGCGGGTGAGCCAGCACCGGGGACTGGCTGTGCTGCGCCGGCACATCGCCGCTTCGCCGGTTCCGTGACGGCGTGGCTCGGCTCGGGGTGGGTATGGTCGGTACACGCAGCCGCGGTAGCGGTGCTGATCCGGGCCCGGTCATGTCCGAGTTGGTGTGGCGATCCTGAACGCCGACTCGGAAGGAACCGGATGTGGGAATGCGCAGTTCGCCCGTGGTGGGTTCGCGGTGGCTGAGGTCGAGGTCCTGCGTGCGAGCGTGCTGGCCGCGCTGGACGAGGGCGGCGCCGGGAGCGGGGTCGACGTCGTCGGCCGGGTGTGCCGGGCGTGCGTGCGCATGCTGCCGGTGGACGGCGCGGCGGTGTCGATCATGGTCGACGCCGGGCACCGCGAGATCGTCTACGCCAGTGACGCGGTGAGCATGGCGCTGGCGGAGCTGCAGTTTTCCCTCGGTGAAGGGCCGTGTTTCGAGGCCTACGTCACCGGTGGGCCGGTGCTGGTGCCGGATCTGGCGGCCGGGACGCCGTCGGCGTGGCCGGTGTTCGCCGCGGAGGCCGCGGCGCACCCGGTGGCGGCGTTGTTCACCTTCCCGGTGCAGATCGGGGCGGTGCGGGTGGCGACCCTCGACACCTATCGTCCGACGCCGGGTTCGCTGAGCCCCGGTGAGCTGTCGACGGCGTTGCAGGTGGCCGACGTCGCGGCGCTGGCTTTGTCGGGGTTGCGGGACGGCGGTGGTCGGTGGCTGGACGGGGACGGGCAGTGGATGGAAAGCGCGGGGATGCGGTACCGGGAGGTGCACCAGGCCACCGGGATGCTGATCGCGCACCTGGACCTGTCCGCGTCCGCCGCCTTGGCCCGGTTGCGGGCCTATGCGTTCGGGCACGGCCGTTCGCTGCTCGAGGTTGCGGGCGACATCGCGGCGGGAAGGTTGCGGTTGGACGAGGCATTCGGTGGGGATTCGCCATGAGGGCAGCTGATGGACGAGGAGATGGTGGGCATGGCCGACCGTGAGCGACAGGTGACCCGTGCGTTCGTTGCGTTGGCGGACACGTTGGTCGATGACTACGACGTCGCGGATTTGCTGCACACGTTGGTGGTGCAGTGCGTGGAGTTGCTCGACGTCGCGGCGGCGGGGTTGACGCTGGTCGACGAGCGGGGCGGGCTGCAGGTGCTGGCCTCCTCCACCGAACAGGCGCGGCTGATCGAGCTGTTCCAGTTCGACATCGACGAGGGTCCCTGCGTGGATTGTTTCACCACGAGCGCGCCGGTGTTGGTGGCCGACGTTGCCGCGCAGGCGGCGCGGTGGCCGCGGTTCGCGGCCGAGGCGGCCAAGGACGGGTTCGCGTCGGTGCACGCGGTGCCGATGCGGCTGCGCGGGCAGACGATCGGGGCGTTGAACCTGTTCGGGCTCAACGCGGGAGAGCTGTCGGCCGACGACGTGGCGCTGGCGCAGGGGCTGGCCGACACCGCGACGATCGGCATCCTCCACGAACGGGCCTTCCGCCGGGGAGAGATCCTGTCCGAGCAGCTGCAGAGCGCGTTGAACAGCCGGGTGATCATCGAGCAGGCCAAGGGCGTGCTCGCCGTCACCGGACAGCTGAGCATGGACGCGGCCTTCCAGGCACTGCGCGGCTACGCCCGGCGGAACAACCTCCGCCTCAGCGCCGTGGCCCGAGCCTTGGCCGAGCGCGACCTGGCACCCGCAACTGTCCTCCTCCCCGCGGCGACCGCCCACACTCTCAGCGAGTTGTAGTCCTTTGTGGACGCCAGAGCCGCTGGCTCCGGTGCGGTCCCCGGGGTTCGAGGGTTCGATTGCCGCACTGTTCGTCCATTGTGGAGTAAGCTCCCCGGGAGCTCCCGGGGAGCTCCCTGCGGTTCCGCGATCGCCGGGAAGTTCGCGAGCGGCCCGGTGTGCCGGCTCCGTGGCACCGGGCTGCGGGCCTCGGCGTGTCCGAGGGCTGGTGAGATCGGCACGCCGCTGAACACCCTGCTCACCCAGCGGATCGAGGCCGCCGGTCAGGGCCGGGGGAGCGGCGTGGCCGTCGGCCTCGGGGATCCGGCCGCAGTCCGCTGGCGTGGACATGAAGCGGCCCCTACCGCGTTCTCGCTGGTAGGGGCCGGTTTTGCGTGTTCAAGAAGGGTGCCCTCGGCAGGATTCGAACCTGCGACACCTGCCTCCGGAGGGTTAAGAACGCTCCATCGCATGGATGCGCCCTGACCTGCGCGAAGGCGCGGCTTGCGTCGTGTCGACCCCGGCCGTTGGGCACACATTGGGCGTAGCGTTCATGCAGCAAGCCCTTTAAGTCGCCCTCGACCGCTGTGGTCACGCGGGCGACCAACCCGATCCGGCGCCTCGTGCTCTGCACGGGGACAGGTCTGGCTGTATCGACCAGTGGTGGCCGTGACCTGCGCCAACTTGCGAAAGTCGAACGTGTGTTCTACTTTCGAGGAAGCGGCGGCGGGACGGGCAGGGAAGTGCCTGCCCCCCACGCCCTGTACGAGGAGCACGCCATGGTCACGAAGTACGAGCGCCAGCTGGAACGCGCCGAAGAAGCCAAGCGGATGAGGAAGCACGCCGACGAGGTGCATGCCGTCGGCTCCAGGGTGCCGTTCTGGCGCCTCGATGACTCCGGCGACGAGATCATGATCCGCGACCTCGACGGCACCCCGCTGGTCACCTTCCATGGAATGTACGCGTCGGGGATGGCGCGCTGGTTCGAGTTGGTCGGCCACCGCACCGCCGGCATGGCGCTCGCCGAGCTCATCCGTGCGTCCACGGGCAGCGCCGAGCACGCCCCTGGCCGTGATGCGGCGCGGCAGCTCCTACAGGAGATGAAGCTCGAACCCAAACCCACCCGCTACCGCCGCCGCTGAGGACCGCATGGACGCTCCTGACCTGACCGCTGCAATCACCTACGTCATCGCCAATCAGCCCAACGCCGTCGACCGCTGGCACGTCCTGTCCGACATGACCGTTATCTACGAGCGTCGCCCCGGCGAGTTCGAAGAGGCACGCGTGCTCACGGCGAGCACACTTCGCGACCGCCCGCTGTGGGCGGAATTAGGATCCGAGCCGGGTCGCTAGGCTCGCGTGATTGGCGTTGTGCTAGCCGGGATTCGAGCCTGTGAACCTTGCTCTAATTCGGCGACGGCCGGGCCTGTGACGGAAAGATCAAGATTGTCTCCTAAGATCGGCGTCATGGTCATTAAGCGGCGAGACACTACGGCCGGACAGCCCGTCCGCCGTCATCTGGGGCACGTTTCGGTGAACACTGATGACCTGCAGGCACTTATTGATCTTCTGCGCTCGCGCCCTGAGGTTGACGATGAAGTTCTCGTCGAGTTCGATGAGGGAGACTTCACGGAAGGTAAAGACCTTAGGGCATTGAGTCAGGGAAGCCTTCGGGATCTCCGGGTTAAGGCCGGAGATCTCATAGTTCATCTTGGCGAACGGCGAGCGGAAGCTATCGGCCCGGGAGAGTTAGTAGACTTCGTCTTCAATGCATGGGCACGATCCAGGCAGACTTCGAGATATCCTGAATCATTCAGGAGTGGAGATAAGTTCTACCCTCGATTATCGATGGCTATCTCGGCTCTCATGGCTGTCGGATTGTTGATCTATGTAGCGATTAGTCTACCTGTGATGGACGGCTTGCATGCCACTCTTGTTGGGGCGGTCATCGTGGTGCTGTTTGGCTTCGAGGGTTGGCTGGGTTACTTCTCAAGTAAAAAGGCTTTTCATGGTACGGCATGGGCTGTGATCAGGCCCTATAGTGCACATGAAATTCGTGAGATGGATTCCAAGAAGACCGTTGTCCCGCTGTGGTCGTTGATTGTTGCAATTCTTGCATTCGCTGTTTCGTCAACTTTTCTGATTTTGAACTACCTAAAATAGGGTGAAAGTTAACCCTGAATAGCGGGCGGCCTTCGGCATTTCGTCGGCCGGACTGTAGCGGTCCGCTGACGTCTGTCAGCGTCCACCAAGATTCGCTGTCATGTCAGACAGGGGGAGTCCGATGCAAGTTCATGCCGCGCCCTCCTTTGCAGTGCACGCCGCGTGCCGCTTTGCTCACATTGCCGACTCGACCTGGGCTCTGCGTCGGTTCGCCTCGATGGGCGCGTTACGGCTTTGCCGACTTCCGGACGGCATCCCGCAGTATGGCGGCAGCCCTGGCCAATGCCCGTGCGCGCTCATGCTTTGGCAACGTGACGCGCTCGGTGATGGCTTCGATGTCCTCCGTCAGTCGGCGGGCATCTTCAGCGGTCTTGGTAACCTCGGCGACTGTGACAAAATACTCGTATGCTTCGGAGTGGCGGCGCTCCTGGTAGCCGTGCATTGATGCGGATTTCGGGTGAAAAAAATCCCAGTATGTGTGAACATACCTATTTCGCAATGAAATCAATCCCTTGGCCTTCCGTAGAAGGGTCAGCAAGGCTTCGGTCTCTTGGGTAGAGAAGGGCCCTTCTGACTCAAGGACGCTCACGCATCGGTTGCGCAGCCAGTCTGTCGACTCGCCTTGCGACAAGAGTCCTGCCACGTAGCCTGTGCCAGGTTGAACCTGGACTGACAAGAGTGAGCCGAGTGCTCCATCAAGGCGTCCGAACTCGAAGACAAGGCGCCCAAGTCCTTCGAAGAATTCCTTGGGTACTTCGCCGGTCTCGATCTCTTCGTAATTGCCGTCCGCGGTCATTCCTGGATTGTAGCGGGCGCGTTGCACGGATTCCGCTTCCTCTGCCGGCGGGCGTGGATGTGAGCGTCGTTCAGTAGATGCTCGGGCATGTCGACGGGGCTATGACCCTCAACGTGTACGGGCACCTGCTTAGGACCGCCTCGATGAGTCCGCAGAGGGGGTCTTTGCCCGCTTTAGGGGTGCGCCAGCCTGGGCTCCTGGTGCCCGAGCCAGCGGCCGTGTGGATCGACGCGCGCACACGGCTTGCAGGGCGGCAGGACAGTGGCCAAGATCGGGGGTGTGAACGAACTGGTGCTGACGGCCGAACGTCGTGATGAGCTAGCAACCCTGCTTGCCGATGAACAGCGGTTACGCGCCGAATACCCAAAGGTGGCCGACTACCTCGACATGGCGCCTCGGTTGCAGGGAACGGGTGATGAGCGGGTGGACGCGGCTTTCGACCTTCGGTTCGTCCACTACATGACCGCCGATGCAACTATCAGCTCGAACCCGTACTGGGACATCGTCGCGCCGTTTGTGTTCGAGCACGGTGGACGTCGCGTAGTCAACGGTGGTCAAGCGACCGGCAGCAGCCGACTCGGCTATGCGGCGATGGTCTTGCAATCCGCCTACGCCTACGCGATTCCATCGCCGGAAACCCTTGAATGGGTAACAGCATCTTCGTCGGGTCGGTCGCTAATTGAGTTGGGTTCCGGTAGGGGGTACTGGGCTGCTCAGCTCGCCCGGTGCGGCCTTACGATCGACGCATACGACGTCGAACCCCCAGGCGCGGAGCAAAACCTCTCGTTTCCAGCTGCAAAGGGACAACGAGACGAATGGCACAAAGTTAGAAGCATGGAAGAGTTCGAAAGTCGCAAAGAGAGCCAGGGAGATTCAGTTATCTTTCTCTGCTGGCCACCGGGATGGGGTAGCGACATGGCATCTAAGGCCCTCATCGATTTTGAGAACGCCGGTGGTACCGAGATCATATTTATCGGTGAGCCGCGAGGCGGAAAAACGGGGGATGAACGGTTTTTTGAACTGTTGTCGGAGGGATGGAAGATCGCGTCACAAGACGCGAACTTCGTGTCCTGGTGGAACTTGAAGGACGTTGCCCAGTATTGGACCAAATCCTAGGCTGCGGCTGGGGTGGCTCGATTGCCACCCCGGCCGCAGTCAACGGTCTGGGCATCGAAGTACTGCCGTCTAGTTCCTTTAGTCGAGCGTCATTCGGAAGATGAACGCGTCGTAGCGATCGCGCGGATAAGATACGTCCGACACCATGACCACTCGCCCGTCTGCGTCAATAAAGCGCTGATGAACTGACTTGACCAGTTCTCCCGAGTTCACTCGCAACCATTGTGCGTGATCGGCCGAGGGAATCCGGTCCGCAATCGTCTCCTCTAGGGTTTTCGCCGTCGAAATACCCTCAATCTGCGCAGGCTGGTAGGTGTCGGAAATTGAGATCGGCTGCCCTCCTTCCGAGGCCCGCGTGATAACTCGGGAAACTTCCCGCCCTACTTCTAATCCGAGCGCTTCGGCCGTTTCTGCACTAGCCGAAACTTGGGCAACATCTCGTTCGATCTGGATCTCTCGGTCGGACTCGTTGCCGAAAGATGTCTCGGGGTCCTGCATTTGTCGCTCAGGTGAGATTCGCACCAAGTTGGTCCGACTCGCAACGAATACGCCTCGGCGACGGACGGAGCGAACGAGTCCCTGATTCTGCAATAGCTCAACGGCCTTACGGACAACAATATCCGAAACGTCGTTTCGTTCTGCGATTTCCGCGTAGCTCGGCAACTGAGTGCCCGGCGGGAGTTCCCCTGTTCGGATGCGACGCGCGTAATCGCCTGCGATCGTGACGTATGCCGGCTCGGCCACAGCCTAATCCCTTCATCGAACTCGGTAGTTCGGGATGGTCGCGCACAGTATACCCAACTTCGTATACGCAAGCGATGGGCCGCCAGGGCGTCGCCTCGATGTCTCGCCGTTTGGGGGGCTGTCGGACGGGCTTGCCCCTCGACAACTTGCCTTTCCGCAGGTGGGAGCCGCGCACGGTAGGCCGAACGAGTGAATCTAGAGACCTACGTATACGCAAGCGTTGTGCGTATACGTAGCTGCGTATACGTTGATTCGTGTCAGACAACGCCGAACCAACGGAGCAAGACCATGAGGTATGCACAGCCCAGCCGCCGCCAGGTCGAGATGGCCGCCGAAGAGCTGGACTTCGACGTGTTCGCCGACAGCGGCAGCCTGGCTGCTGACGTCGCCCAGTTCGTGTCGGTGGACCTGCTCGCCGGTGTCGACCGCCGGAGCTGTGCGGAGCAGGCTCGGGCCGCTGCGTGGCTGGATGAGGTGGCCTGATGGTTGACCGTCTGTTCGTTCCGGCCGTGTTCGCGGGTGTGCTGGCCACGATGCCGCCGGGGTCGGCGGTCGCGGAGGACCGGGCGCACTGGCTGGACGTCGCCTACCGCACGATGCGCGCGGAGTTCTCCGGGCCGCACGGGCTGGAAGCGATGCGCCTGGCCCGGGTGTTCCGGGCTGCCCTCGCCGACGTCACCGCCGAACTCAACCCGGCCGCCTGACCACCGCCATTCTTCGCTGTCTGCGCACTTTCCGCGCCTGATCCACAAATCTTCGGCATTCGTCCCGGGGCAGAGCTATGCCCGCTCCCGGTCACGGATCGCCTGGCCGAAAGGGATTCCGCTCATGTCTTGCACGCTGATTCAGGTGATCGCGGCCCGGCTGTCGGGCCTGGCCGACACGCTGACCCGCAACGCCGCGGTGCTGACCGGGGCGGGCCTGCCGGAGGTCGTGACCGGTGTCCGTGTCGCGGTGTACGGCGACGTGGCTGCTCAGTTGCGGCTGTGGATCGAGACGGGCCCGCAGACGGCGGCCAACCCGCTGGTCGTGGCGCTGGCGGCCGACGACGCGGCCGGGGTCGCGGTGGGTGTGGCGCGGGAGTTCGAGGCGCTGGCCGGGCTGCTGGCGGCCAACGCCCGGCTGCTGCTCCGCCGCACCGGCGACGTGGTGATGCACCGCCGCGCCGGTGTCTACCGGGACGTGGCCGCCCAGCTGCGGATCTTGGCCGCCGATGAACGCCAGGCCGCGGTGGCGACGGGTCCGCGGACCAGCCGGCCGCCGCTGTCGAACACTGCGCCGCTGAGCCCGATCGTCCTCGCGGCCACCGTCCGGGCCCCGCGGGTGCGTCCGGAATTCCTGGAGCCGCTGATCGCGGCGATCGCGGCCCGACGCGGGCGGGGCTGGTCGGTGGCGCGGCTGACGCTGTGGCTGCGCGCCGCGCTGCGGGACCCGCAGACCGACCACGCCCACCCGTGTGCCGACCGGACGTTCGTCAGCTACGTCACCCGCCTGCTCGCCGGGCCCGCGCACGGCATCGCCGCCGCCTGACCCCGCCTGCCCTGTCAAACCTGCTCGCTTGCTGTCACAAGGAGTCCTCGATGTCTGCTGCGCTCACGACGCTGACCGGGGTGGCCAAGCTGACCACGGTCGCCCGGATGTTCGTCCGGGACACCCCAGCTCCGGAACCGTGCTTCCTCACCCTCAACCCCCACGACAACCAGATCGAGCTTCAGCCCACCGTCCCCACCAGGCGGGACCCGGTGGCGGTGCTCGGGGCGCTGCTGATCTGGACCCACCGACTGACCGGGATCGCCGGCAGCTGGCGCCACACCCGCAACGGCGCGCTGTTCATCGAGCTCACCGGCCGAGGCCCGGCCGGGGTCCGCATCCAGGTCTACAGCTCGATCCCGTTCACCCAGACCGGTGGACACGTGGCGTTGGCCGCGGGGGCGGGGGAGTCGGTCACCCCGGACGAGCTGTACCGCCTCGCCCTCGAAATCCGGAAAGGACAGTGACCCATGAGCCTGCTCGGTTCGTTCGCGGCCAAACTGGCCGCCCGCCTCGACGATCGTCACCCGGTGTTCTACGCCGCCGACGTGGTCCTGTTCGCCCCGGCCGACGGGGTGTGGCACGTACTGCTGATCGAACGCGGTTGGCCCCCGCACCGCGGCCGGCTGGCCTTCCCCGGCGGCCACGTCGAACCGCACGAGACGTCGGCAGAGGCCGCGCGCCGCGAAGCGGCGGAGGAAACCAGCCTGGACCTGACCGACGTCGCGCTGGACCGCATCGGGATCTACGACGCGCCGGGCCGCGATGCCCGCGGCCGGTACGTGTCGGTGGCCTACGGCGCCATGCTTGAGAGCATGCCCGCGGTGGTCGCGGGGGACGACGCCCGGCTGGCCGCGTGGCTGCCGCTGCGGGTGGCGGCGCGGATCGCCGCCGGGGCCGGGTTCGCGTTCGACCACGCGGTGATGCTGCACGACGCCGCGGCCCGCTTCAGCCTGCCCCTGGAGCCCGGCGTGGGCGGTGGGCGATGACGACCGTGACCCACCCGGCCACCGGCGTGCTGCTGGGGCCGAACGTGAAACTCGCGCTGGAGCTGATCTACGACTCCGCCGACCCGTGGGCCGTGAGGCTCCTGGCCGCCGGCCGGGAGTGGCTGTTCGCCCGGGACCTGCTCGCTTCGGGATGCAACGAGCCGGCCGGGGACGGCGACGTCCAGATCCGCCCGGACACCGGCGGTGACCTCAGCCGCGTGGTGGTCGCGCTGTCCTCGCCGACGGGGGCGGCGGAGGTGGCGGTGCCGCGTGGCGACGTCGAAAGCTTCCTGGACACCGCCGAAGCGCTGGTGCCCACCGGTCACGAGTACATCGACTGGGCGATCGAGTCGGCCCGCCTGGCGGGCGGCACCGCGGCCTGACCCCTCCTGCACCGCTTCATCCACTGTCCAGACAGGAGCCGACCATGACCAAACACGCGATCACGATCGAGTTCGACGACGACGCGGTCACCAACAACTCGGATGAGCACTTGGCGTTGCTGTGGCACGTTGCGCAGGCCAACCCAGCACCGCACGGCGACCGCGCCGCCGGTGACGCGGTTGAGCGTATCGGCCGGGAGATCATCCGTCGCTGGCTGCGCGCCACCCCGCCATCGCTGTGGCACCACCAGGGGCACTCCTACTACTGGAGCCACCTGTGCCGTTTCGCCAAGTACGTGGACGGCACCTGGGTTCCCCGAGACACCGAACTGCCCACCACGCACAGGGAGGCGACTTCGTGAGCGTGTTCGAGATCGCGAAGGAGCACGGATCGTGGCGGCTGGCCGGGTTCGCGCTGGCGGTGCTGCTGTTCCTGGCGTTGTCGCTGCTGCGGTGGCCGCTGCTGCTGGTCGCGCGGGTGCTGCTGGCTGTGCAGTCCGGGTTGGACGCCCGGATCACCGCAAGTTTCGCCGGAGCGGTTCCGGTGTCTCCGGAGACCGGGTGAAGGGAGAAACACGATGGCAGGCAAGACGTTGCGTCGCCGCGACCGCGGTGAGGTGACCGAGACCGGCGGCGGCCCGGTCGTCGACCGGGCGATCGCCCGCGTCGGGTGGTGGCTGCCGGAAACGGTGGTCGCTGCCGCGCTGGCCGGGCTGGTCCTGTGGGCCGGGATCGACTGGCTGGTTTGGCCGATCGCCGCGGGGCTGGGAGTGCGGATCGGGTGGGAGTGGCCGCTCACCCGGCGTTCCGCCCAGCTCATCACCGCCTTGGCTGCGGCGATCGCCGACTGGTGGCGCCGCCGAAAGCACCGGCACGAGGACAAGGGATTGGCCGACGTGACGGTGCCGGCCGGGCACGAGCGGGACGAGGCCGCCTCGTGACCACTCGCCAGAAGTCATGAGGAGTGTCGAATGTGGCAAACCGTGATCACCGTTGTAGCCGCCCTGTTCGGCACCATCAGCGGGACCGTGCTGGGCAGCGTGCTCAAAACCCGGGCGGACACCGCCGCCCGGGTGCACGAGTGGCAGGTGTCGATCGTGGGCATCTTCGGAGACCTGATGTCGGCCCTGTCTTCGCACTACGCGGCGATGTGGGACCTGGAGGCCGCGCGGATCCGCGACGACCAGGACGAGATCGACGTCGCACTCGCGGCGTCACTGGTCACCCGTGATGCCATCACCCGGCCGCGCACGCAGCTGGTAGTGCTGGCGCCGCAACTGCTCCCCGAGATCAACCAGGCGGTGGCAGCGGTGTACGCGATGGACACCGCGCTGGAGACGGCCCGCACCACCGAGCAGCTGACGGTCCGACGCCTGGCAGCGAAGGCTGCGCTGGAGGTGCTGGAGACCACGACGGCCGCGGTCATGAACGGTCTCGGTGCGGGACTGCCCGGCGCTGACCGCCTGGCCCGACGTCACGCGACCGCCGGGGCCGACAGCGCCGCGGGCGGACGAAAGCGGAGAGGAGGTGAACACTCATGACGCTGTTGGGCAAGGTCGGCGGCGCGGCTGCTCTGTTCGTGGTCGCCGCGGTCGCCGTCGGCTACACCCGCGAGGGCGGACTGGACTTCGGCGACGGGGTCGGCCTGGCCGCCGACGCCGGACCAGGGGTGGCCGACATCCCCGGCCCGTACCTGAGCAAGTACAAGGCGGCGGCCGGCACCTGCCCGGCCCTGGACTGGGCACTGCTGGCCGGAATCGGGAAGATCGAAACCGACCACGGCCGACTCAAGGCCCCGGGGGTCCGCTCCGGGGCGAACTTCGCCGGCGCGGCGGGGCCGATGCAGTTCCTGCCCGCCACCTTCGCCGGGGTCCGCAAACGCCACCCGGGCCTCGGGGGTGACATCTACGACCCGGCCGTCGCGATCCCCGCGGCGGCGCACTACCTGTGCGACTCCGGCCTGGCGGCCGGGGACACCCGGCGGGCGATCTTCGCCTACAACCACGCCGGCTGGTACGTCGACAAGGTCCAGGCCCAGGCCGCCGCCTATCGTCGCGCCTGACCCGCCGACGCCGGGCGGCTCGGGGGCCACGCCGCCGTCCGATGGACGGCGGGCGCTCGCGGGAACCTCCGATTTGGGAATGGTGTCTCGAGCATGAGACAGCCACCCTGGTGGACGCAGACCCACGACCCCACTGTCCACCCACGACACCTGTAACCCCGTTTTCGCGGACGGTTTCTCCGGCCGCACTCCACTGCACCACCGTTTTCACCCGCACCACCCGGTGTGGGTGGCTTCGTGCTGCCCACATGCCGGAGCTCCGCCTGCTCCGCCTTCCTGTTGCGCACCAACCACCCTTGGAGAAAACCATGTCGAAGTTCATCGCGTTCATCGTCGCCGCCGTCTCGGCCTGGCTCGCCTACGGCGCGTTCAGCCTGCACCAGAAGGACCCCGCCCACTACGGCACGACCTTGCCCCTCGCTCTGGGCGCGGTCGCGGTGATCTCGCTGCTGTTCGTCTTCGCCGGTGGCAAGGCCAAGGCCAAGTCCAGCCGCCGCTGACCCGGCGCCTCCAGCCGCCTCGCCCTCGCTGCATCTCGTTCGCCGCAACCACGCTCGACTACCCCCTTGGGAGAAGACCATGCGGATCGCCGCGTACATCGTGTTCGCCCTCTCGGCCTGGCTGACCTACGGCGCCAACAGCCTGCACTACAAGGACCCGGCCCACTACGGCATGGGCCTGGTGTGGGTCCTGTTCACCATCGCCGCCGTCAGCGGCTTCTTCGCCGTGCTCGCCACGGACAAGGCCACCACCCGCTGACCCCGCACCACCCCAGCCCCGGGTTCCGGGCGGCGCCCACCGACGGCCCGCCCGGAACCCGGCACCACCGCCCACCCGCGACACCTTGGAGGGCTGCTCGTGGATCGCCCGCCCCGCGCCTACCCGCTCCCGCCACCGGAGAACGACCCGCGGTTCACCATCGGCCTGGTCCTGGACGTCGCCGACGTCCTCGCCCGCCACGGGTACCCGCCGCTGTCCGGCGGCGGGGACGACCACGTCCAGCTGCAACAGGCCCTGTTCCGGTTCCTCTACACCCCGTCCACCTGAACCATCCCGAAAGGACTGATGCCCGTGCGCATCACCTCGGTCCTGGTCGTGCTCGCGGCGGCCACCCTGCTCTGTTCCGGCTGCAACTCCGAGCCCGCTACCACGACCACGCCGGCCACCCACGGCCCCAAGTGGATCGTCGACCACGTCGCGACCGCGGACGACCCAGTCACTGGCGGTCCGGTCTACACCGCCTACTGCGCGCGGACGGAGACGATCAACCCCGCCCACGTGCCCACCGACGACGAGCTGGACCCGGTGAGCATCACCGATAACGAGTACCGCCGGTTGCAGTCCGGCGACGCCTGCCCGGGCCGCCGGTAGCCAGGCCCGCACGACCCCAACACCACGACCGCCCCCAGAAGGGACTGATGCTGCTTGCGGATCATCATCGGCTTGATCGTGTTCGTCGCACTGTGGACGCTGTACCTGATCGGCTACCGCGTCACCGCGCCGCCGGACCCGGCGCCGCTGGCGCCCGGCACGAGCACGTGCCCGCCACCGCCGGAAACCACCGCCTCGACCACCGCCGCGACCCAGTCCGGCGGCGGGGCCGGCATGGTGGCCCGGCCGATGCGCGGGTGGTCGTGCCCGGCGGTCACCTCGACCATGACCGTCACCGCCGTGCCCGCGCACCAGTGAGGTCCGGCCCGGACCTGCTCGGTTGGCGCCACCCGCGTTGCAACTGACCACTGTGGACACCCCCGCGCCCGCGCTTCGGGTTCGGGGGTGTCCGTTCCTGCCCCTTCGACTGGGAAGGCCACCACCATGTTCGGTTTCGGCAAGAAGAAGCCCAAGCCCGCCAGGAAGTCCACCGCGCGCAAGGCCAC
Source organism: Amycolatopsis sp. lyj-346 (assembly GCF_046548975.1). Classification (NCBI taxonomy): domain Bacteria; kingdom Bacillati; phylum Actinomycetota; class Actinomycetes; order Pseudonocardiales; family Pseudonocardiaceae; genus Amycolatopsis; species Amycolatopsis sp. lyj-346. Next base: position 384,300 of record NZ_JAJPWT010000005.1, on the reverse strand, counting down.
GCCCAAGCGCGCCACCACCCGGAAGGCCACCGGCGCGAAGAAGGCTGCCCCGGTGCGGAAGGCCGCGGCGCCGCGGAAGTCGCGGGCGCTGTGCGTGGTGTGCCGGGAGCGCACCCAAACCAACACGACCCTGCGGATCTGCGGTCGACGGAGGTGCGCCGCCGAACTGCGGGCCCGCTCCCAGGGCAACACGGCCGCCGCGAAGCCTGCCGCGCCGCGGCGAGCACCGGCACCGCGTCGCGCGGCAGCCTCGCGCACCTGGACCGCGTCCACCGTCGCGCCGCCGGCCGACAGCAGCCCGGCCGGCTGGCTGCGGGACGCTCTGGCTGACGCTGCGCGCTCCCAGATCAGGGATTGGAACCACCGCCACCGGCAGTGGCGCGACGAGATCGCCCGCAACGCCGCCGCGCTCAACCGGGCGGCGGCGCTGCTGTCCGGGCCCGACCGGGCGGTGCTGAACGACATCGCTGCCACCGTCGCGGCCATCACCGACGATCAGATCGGCCGCGCCGCCGACGCGGACACGCGGGCCAAGCGGCCCAGCAGCACCGCCGCCCGCCTGCTGGCCCTCAGCGAGCGACTCGCCGCGCTCACCGCGAAGTACGAGCGAGCCGGGGTCATCCGCGTGACCCGCTCCTAGCAACGCCGCCTCGAACCTGCTCGGTTGGCGGCCCGCACGACGCCCGCCGCGGCTTCACCGGCGCCCCGATGACTGACCACTGTGGACACCCTGCGCCCACCGTCCGGGCGCGAGGTGTCCCTCTTACCGGAAGAGGTTGACCATGAGCTGGCAGGAGGAACGCCGCGCGAACCTGGCGGCGAGGGCCGAACAGGCCCGGCTGGATCAGGCCGCGGCCACCGGCGACGAGATCGCGCGGATGAAGGCGGCGAGCGACGTGGCCCGCGCCGACCGTGAGCTGGCCGCCGAACTGGAGCAGAAGGCGAAGGACGCCGCCGCGCTCAAGCGCAAGCAGCGCCGCGACGACCGGAAAGAGCGGTGGGAGAGGATCGCCGCGTTCGTCCGCGGTCACGTGGCGGATGTGCTGATCTACAGCATCGCGGTGGTGTCGTTCGTGATGGCCGCCTCCGCGATGGCCGGCTACGGCGCCGACGTCTACGCCTCCGGCGTGGGCAGGCTGCTGCCGCTGATCACCGAGCTGGGCATGTGGGCCTTCGCCGTCTCGGTCCAGATCGTCCGCCGCAAGGACCGGACACGGTCGGTGTGGGGCCTCAAAGTCGGGGTGTGGGTGTTCGGGACGCTCGCGTTCGGCACCAACGCCGTGCACGGCCTCGCCCGCGGCTGGGACGCCATGGTGATCATGGGCGTGGTGTCGGTGGCCGGCGTCATCGCTCACCAGCTGGCGATCGCCGACCCGCCCCGCTCCCGCGCCCAGAGGGCGGCGGACAAGCTCGCCGCCGCCCAGGTCGCCAAGACGAACGCGGCGGCACGCGCGGCACTGAAGATGGCCACCGCGCAGATCGACGCAGACGGCAACGCCCGCCTCACCTTCGCCCCCGGCACCTACCAGGTGAAGCGCCGCCGCCTGATCGCCGTGACGCCGGACCTGGACGTTCCCGGCCCCCCGGACGCCCTCGACGCGGCGATCGCCAACCTGCTCGATTCGAGCGGCCCTACCACCGGTCCGGACCGTCACAGCGACGGCGAGCCCGACACCCAGCCTGGGGGCGGGGTCGCCACCGCCGACAAGCCTGCCGGCCCCGTCGACGACACCACCCCGGCGAGCCCGGACCGGTCCGCGCAGAGCCCGGCGCCGCGTACCAGTGGCCGGGCCGGTCGGTCCCGCCCGGCGGGGCGCCCGACCGGGGACGCGCACATGGCGAAGCTCCGCAAGCGGCTGGACGAGGCCGTCGCCGCGGGCGAGCTGGACCCGGCCACGGCCACCCCGTACCGGATCGCGAAGACCCTGCACTGCGGCAAGCCCGCCGCGAAGAAGCTGCGCGCCGAACTCGACAACCCCACCCAGCCCTGACCGCACCCGACCCGGCATCCCGCCGGTCTGGTCCGGCCCGGCCCGCACACCCGCACCCGGGGTGTCCGGGCCGGGTCCGGTCCGCACCGGAACCCGCCGCACGAACCCGGCCGCGGAACCGAAGAAAGGACCACCCCAACCATGACGCAGGACAACACCACACCCCCCGGGACCGGGGACAACACCACGCCCGACCCGAACAGCACCGGCCCGGACCACACCGCGGACACCGGTCCCCGGACCGGTCCGGAGAACGGTTCCGACGGCGGTCCCGACGGGTCCGGCACGGTTGTCCCGTTCCGCCGCCCGGCCCCCGGAACCGACCAGCAGACGATCGAGGGAGAGGTGATCGAACCGGGCACCGAGATGACCGTCGGGGCGGTCCGCCAGACCTGGGGGACCCGGGTCGTGCGGAGCACGGGCCGGGTGCTGGCCGGGCCGTCGGATGAGACCCGGGCCCGGCTGGCGGAGGCCACTGTGGAGTTCTCGCACACCGCCGGGCACCGGATCGGGACCGGCACGCGGACCGGTTTGCGGACGGCCGGCCGCGGGTGGCGCTTCACCCGCCGGCACGCCTCGATCATCGGCAAGGGCATCGAGGCCGCCCGGCAGCGCAAGCGCGCGGACCGGGAGTACACCGACCTCAAGGCCGCCCGCGCCGAAGCCCGCGCGTCCGGTGACCACTCCGCGGTGGAAGCCCTGACCCGGCAGTACAACGAGGGCCGGCACGTCACCGTCGACACGATGCGCAAGTGGGCCGAACTGGTCTGGGGCGTCGCCTGGCGCACCGCCGCCGCGCTCGGGGTGCTGTTCGTCGTCTCGGTGGTGGTCGGCCTGGTCAACGGGCTGGGCCGCTGGCTGGGCGAGTTCAACGCCACCGACGTGCTCGCCGTGTGGCGCGGGGCGCTGGCGTTCGTCTGGGCGGTCGGGGTGTTCGTGGTGACCTGGTGGTGGGCCATCCCCACTGCCGCGGCGCTGGTCAAGCTGTCGCGCTGGTGGCGTGACGGCAACCGGCTCGGAGAGCAGGTTTTGCCCGTCCACCTGCGGAAAGATGCCACCCGCAACCTGCGGGTGGAGCTGTCGGAGTCCGCGGTGGTGGCGGCGCTGGCCAACATCAACAACGGCAAGCTCAACGCGTCCATTAAGGACGGCTGGCCCAACCGCGACGGGGAGAACCCGTGGGTCCAGCCGCCGATGATCGACGGAAAGGGCTGGTCAACGAAGATCCGGCTGCCCCAGGGCGCGCCGGTGAAGGCGATCGACAAGGCCAAGGAGATGCTCGCCCACAACCTCGGGTGCCGGCCGATGGAGCTGTTCATCCGCGCCGACGAAGACGACCCGACGGTGCTGGACCTGTTCCGGCTCAACCCCGGCGCCCTGCGAGACCCGGTTGATGCGTATCCGCTGCTCAGCGAGGGTGCCACCGACTACTGGAGCGGGTTCCCGGTCGGGGTGAACCTGCGCGGCGAGCCGATCGTCGCGGACATGCCCGAACGCAACTTCGTGATGGCCGGGGCGCCCGGCTCGGGCAAGTCCACCCTGATGATCACCCTGGCGACCGGGGCGGTCCTGGACCCGCTGGTGGACGTGGACGTGTTCGTCTTCGCCGAGAACAACGACTACGAGGCCCTGAAGCCCTGCTTGAAGACGTACTCGCCAGGCGCGGGGGAGGACAACGTCAACGCCGCCCTGGACCACCTCCAGGCCCTCTACGACGACCTGACCGAGCGGGGCCGGCTGCTGCAGAAACACAACGTCAGCAGCGTGCTGGAGGCCGGACGGGAGATCGTCGCGAAGGAGCCGGGGTTGCGGCCGCGGATCGTGGTGCTGGAGGAGTGCCAGCGGCTGTTCCGCCAGGACAAGGCCGAGGACCGCAAGCGGATCGTGAACCTGGTGATCAACCTGTTCATGGCGAGCCGCAAATACGCCGTCCACCTGGCGTTTCTCACCCCCAGCCCGTCGGACCAGAGCCTGCCGCGGGACCTGGTGGCGATGTCGACCAACCGCGCGTGCGGGGCGGTCAACGGCAACAAGGCCCGCAACAACGCCGTCCTCGGGGAGAAGGCCCACGAGGAAGGGATTTCGGCGCTGGACCTGCGACCCAAGACGAAATCCGCGCTGAACGACTGCGGGACGCTGATGACGGTCGGGTTCATGGATGAGCCCGGCGCACTGCGCAGCTACTTCCTGACCGAGCCCCAGAAGGCCGCCATCGTCGCCCGGGCGCTGGAGGCCCGTGGCGGTGCTTCCACCACGGCGGAGGTGGAAGTGGTGCGGGATCCGCTGGCCGACATGCTCGCCGTGCTCACCGAGATGACCCCGCGCGAAGGCGAGCAGCACCCGCGGGCGGCAGCCGTCGCCGCGGCGCTGGCGGCCCGCTGGAACCACTACAGCGGGTGGCAGATCAAGCAGGTCACCGACCTGCTCGCCGCCTACGGCTACAAGGTCCCGACTACGGACCGTCAGTATCCGGTCGACCCGTCGCGGGTGGCGGACGTGCTCTCCGCCCGGGACGCCGTCGGCGCCGAATGAGTCTGCCCGGGGCCGCCCGCACCCACCGAAATCGGGGGTGCGGGCGGCTCCGGCGGGGCCGACTCATCCACCGCATTCGGCTCATTCCGACGCATTCGCGCTGATCAAGCCGCTGACCAGGTAACTCATCCGCAAAATGAGCCAACTCATTCGCTTTCGCAAAACTCATCCGGCGACTCATTCGCAACTCATCCGCCGCCGGGCCCGCACTCCGGGCCGCGGCGCGCGGCGCACCCCACCAGGCTGCCACGCAACGTAGCCGCCGGGTGGAGATGTTCGCGTCCACGCTCGGCACGGGCGGACCGTGTCCGAGGACTACTGAAAGTGATGGAAAGCCTCATGGTCATGACGTCTCCGGCCGCGTCGCGGCTGTCCGCGCACCACCAGCCCGTCACGTCGCTGCGCACGCGGTGGGGGTGCCGCTCGTGCGGGGCCCGCAACCGGATGCGGCAGCGGGTGTGCCACCGCTGCTGCCAGAACCGCCCCCGCCACTGACCTTCGACCGGAAGGAAGTCCGCATGAGCGACACCACCGGCCGCTCGGCCAGGCTCGCCGTGCCCGCGTTCGTCTCGGTGCCGTGGCTCGAGTATCGGGCGCTGGTCGCCGACGCCGGCCACTGGCGGCTGCTGAACACCAGCCCGCACGTGGCGGAACTGCTGGCGGAATGGGTCGAGTGGGACCGCCGCCGCACCGCCCGGGAGACCTCGAACGCGGTGGCCGCCGCCGCCGACTGGCGGGCGCTGGCCGCCGCGCCGACGTACGCCGAACTCGCCGCCCGCCGTGCCGTGGCCACCACTGACCCGTTGTCCCCGGACCAGATCCGGGCCCGCGCCGCCGCGTCGTGGGGACAGATCGAGGAGTGGATCACCGCCCGCCGCCCCGCCGCCTAACTCGCCGACCTGGAAGGGAAAGACCTCCATGACCACCACCGAACCCGTCGGCACGGTCGCCGACCGCCCCCGCACCCCGGTTCCCGCCGGGGAGTCGCAGTTGGTCGAGCTGGCCGCCGCGTTCCACAACGGCCTGGCCCCCATGGTCGGGCAGAGGACCGCCGTGCCCGGGCTGCTGCTGATGCCCTACGCGACCGGCACGCCACTGCGCTACACCGGCGACTGGTGCCTCACCCACGCCGCCACCGGCGCCCGGGTGTCCCTGCCCGCCGGCCACCTGCACACCCGCGAAGCCCTCCGCTGGCTCGCCGGGCGCGGCGTCGACTGGACCCAGCCCGCCCCGGCAATCCTCGACGACCCGGCCGCCAAGGACGCCATCACCGCGCTGTTCTACGAGCTGTGGGAGGCCCGCGAGGACCACCGTCCACTGGTCTACGCACGCACGTCGTGGCGGGAGTGGCCGCCGCGCTACCGCATCCGCCACCGCGGCATGGTCTCGATCGAGGCGTTCGACACCTTCGAGGCCGCCGCCGAACTCGCCGACGACGCCGTCACCATGCAGGACGGCGCGCTGCACCTGCACCCCGACGCGGAGATCTACCGCGAGCACCGCGGACCCGGCTGGGGACTGCGCTGTTGCTCGATCGACTGTGGCGACTCCTCCTGGCTCGTGGACTGGGCCGCCGACGAATGGCACGCCCTCGGTACCCGCACCGACATCGCCGACCTGGCCCGCGAGGAGGGCTGGGCCTGGCATCGGGGCGACTACTGGACCTGCCACGGGTGCACCCGCCAGTACCACTGACCACATCGGACACAGGGCCGGGCACCACGTGGTGCCCGGCCCTTCCCTATGCCCACCGCAGGGAGGTGACAAGTTATGGCACGCCGGTATCCGTGGGTGCTGGCCCCGGTGCCCTGGTCGAACGAGCTGGAGTTCACCCGGGGCCGCTGGCACGGCAAACCCCTGCTGTCGCACAACACCGCACCGCGGAACCTGCTCGCTACGCGCCGCCAGCTGCGCGCGCTCGGGAAACGCCCGGGCGGGCAGGACCCGGTGGCGTTCCTGTACTTCCGGTGCCGCAAGGCCGCCAAGATCGTGCACGCCAACCTGTACCTGATCGCCGACGCGAAACCGGTCCGGCCGATGACCCCGGCCCGCGCCGCCGCGCTGGCGAAAGCGATGGCCGCCCGCCGCACCTGCCGTGAGTGCGGCGAGACCGGGTGGGCGGAACTCCCGCGGGCGCACCGCACCTGCGAAGCCTGCCTCTACCGCGCCGGCCTCGCCCCGGACTCCTACCTGCACGACTACCTGATCGGCGAACCCACCCTCGACGCAGCCGGCCACGCCGCGCTGGCCGCGTCCTGACCCCGCGGAGGAAACCGATGACCCTCACCACCACCGATACGCCCGCGAGATCCGCGCCTCAGCTGGGGCTGGGCGGGACCCGCAGCAGCCACCGCTGGAAGGGCGTGCCCGGCAACTTCGACAAGCTCAACTGCCGCGCCCTGTTCCCCGCCGACAACGAGTGGGGAATCCCGCTGCTGCCGCGGGCGACGTTCGAGCCTGCTCGGTTAGTGGCCTACACCGACCGCCACGCCACCAGCACCGCCGGGCCAGGCGCCGCGGTGCACTTCTTCCTGGACGACTACCGGTTCGAGGTCGTGTGGTCCAAGCCGGAGCGGGGCCTTCCCCGCTGCCAGCGCGTGGGTGCGGCGCTGACGCCGGACTTCAGCCTGTACCGGGATATGCCGCTGGTGATGCAGCTGTGGCAGGTCTACCGCTCCCGCTGGTGCGGCGCCTGGCTGGGCCACCACGGCGTCACCGTCGTCCCGACCATCAGCTGGTCCACACCGGACTCCTACCCCTTCGCCTTCGCCGGAATCCCGGTCGGCTCGGTGATCGCGGTGTCCACGGTCGGGGTGTGGCGCGACCCGGCGGCCCGGGAGCTGTTCGCCGCGGGCTACGCCGAAATGCTGGACCGCCTGGACCCGGCGCTGGTGCTGGTGCACGGCAAGCCCCCAACCGAGCAGGCCCAGGCCGGGACGCCGGTGCGGTGCTACCCGTCGCGCTGGGACGGCGGTGACCGGTGATGGGCGGGAGAGGCTCATCCCTGGGCAAGGGCAACCGGCCGCCCGCCACCAGCGGCAGCGGTGGAGGGGGCCCGGCGCGAGTGGAACCGGCCGTGCCCGCAGCCGAGCAGGCTCCAAGCGGGAGCGCTGATCCCGCCAGCGTGGACGACGAGCTACCCGACGTCGAACAGTCGACGGCAGCGGCTGTGGCCGCGCGGCTGCGGGAGACGGCGACCACGGAGCAAGGCGCCGCCTACCTGAAGGATCAGCAGCTCGACCGGGAAACCCTGCTCGCTGTCGCCGGTGAGCTGGGGCTGACTCGGATGGACCGGCTGAGCAAGACGAAGTTGCAGGAGCGCGTCCTGAAACAGGCGATCGGTGCCCGCAACAAATTCCGCGGCCTGCGCGAAGGCTGGCAAGAACAGCGCGACCTGGTCGTCACGCCGGTGCCCGCGGAACCTCAGCACGCCACCGAGCCGCACACCGCAGAGGCGCCCGGTCAGGTGGACGTCGCACCCGCCGCCGAAGCAGACGCTGGCCCGCCGCCAACCCAGCAGACACCCACCCCCGTTGCTACCGAACGTCCTACATCGGCGGTGAACGCCAACACCGAACAGTCCGCGGCAGCGGCTGTGGCCGCGCGGCTGCGGGAGACGGCGACCACGGAGCAAGGCGCCGCCTACCTGAAGGATCAGCAGCTCGACCGGGAAACCCTGCTCGCTGTCGCCGGTGAGCTGGGGCTGACTCGGATGGACCGGCTGAGCAAGACGAAGTTGCAGGAGCGCGTCCTGAAACAGGCGATCGGTGCCCGCAACAAATTCCGCGGCCTGCGCGAAGGCTGGCAGAAACAGCCGGTCAATTCGGCAGCGCCGCCGCGCTCTACCGAGGCCCGTGTGCGCGACGCGGTGTCCAAGCTGGCCGCGGAAGGCGCATGGGTCGGGCTCGCGGAACTCCGCAGGGAACTCGGGGACGTCGACCACACCGAGGTGACCCGGGTTCTGCGGGACATGAACCGCAACGACCCCAACGTCCACATGGTGCCGGAGGACAACCTCAAGGCCCTGCGAGCCGAGGACCACGCCGCGGCCGTCCATATCGGCGGCGACGACCAACACGTCATGCGGATCGAGCGCCCACGCGACACCAGCGCCAAGGACCGCGTGCAAACCGCCGGCGTCGGCAACGCCAGCGCGGACGACCTCGCCCAGGCACTGCGGGACCCGCTGATCCCGTCGCGGACCTACGACGAGATCCGAGCCGAGCAAAAGCGCCGCGGACTCGCCTGAGGGGGGCCTCGGGCAGACCTGCTCGGTTCGCGAACGGCTACGCGCCCGCACCCCCATCCAGTCCCACCACCGTAAGGAGGAGAACCATGAAGATCCGCATCATGGGCACCCGCGCCGAAACCGACGACGCCGTCAAGGTGTTGCGACTGGCCTTCGACGTGCTGGAGGTCTCGGACTTCCGGCCCAACCGCGGCGACTCCCGGCTCGGCCGGGTGTACGTCGAAGCCAACCCGCCGGCCGACCCACTGCCCGGCACCTGAACCTGCTCGACCGACCACACAGGACACCGAGTCGAGAGGCCGGGCACCGCGCGTGCCCGGCCTCTCCCGTGTCCACCGCCGTTCCCGCAGAAGTCCAAGCGCAAGCAGGTCCGCGGCTGGGGCAACGCCGTCCCGCCGGCCATGGCCGAAGTCCTCGCCAGCGCCCTGGTGGAGACCTTCTCCGGCGGGCCGCTGGAACCGGCCACCACCTGAGCAGGTTCCCGGCGTGAGCACCCCCGCAGTCCTCACGCCCGCCCCATGCCTGCCTGCACGACCACGAGAGATCGCGGAGGTACTCGATGTCCGCAGAAACCCACGACAACGTCCGGCACCTGCCCCACGCCACCCCCAGCAGCCCCGACGCGGCGGGGCCGGCGGCGATGGCCGCGCACCTGTGGCCGGACAAGCCCGCCCCGATCACCACCCTCGGGACGCTGGCGCCGTTCCCGGTCGCGGCGCTACCCACGTGGCTGGGCGCCTACGCCGAAGCGGTCGCCCACACCATCCAAACGCCGCTCGACCTCTCCGGCGCCCTCGCCCTGGCCACTCTCTCGACCGCCGCGGGTGGCCGGGTCATGGTCGAAGTCCGCCCGTCCTGGCGGGAGCAGGCCACCCTGTTCACCGTCGTGATCATGGAACCGTCGGCGCGGAAATCGCCGGTGTTCACCGCGATGACCGAACCCATCCGGGCGCTGGAGAAGCTGCTGCGGGAGGAGGCCCGCCACTCGATCGAGACCGCCAAGATGCACCAGGCCATGGCCGAATCCGCCCGCGAGAAAGCCGCCAAGGAGGTCGCCGCCCTCGCCGGGGACCAGCTCTCCGACGACTCTTCCCGGGAGGAGGCGATCGCCGACGCGGTCGACGCGGCGCTGCGGGCGGAGGCGATCGCGATCCCGCACGCCCCGCAGCTGATCGTGGACGACGTCACCCCGGAGCAGGTGGCCACAATCCTGGCCGATCAGGGCGGGCGGCTGTCGGTGCTCTCGGACGAGGGCACGGTGTTCGGGATCGTGGCCGGCCGCTACTCCGGCGGGGTCAACGCCGAAGTGTTCCTCAAGGGCTACAGCGGCACCGAGCTACGGGTCAACCGCGGCAACCGCGCCGAACACGTCCCCCGCCCCGCCCTGACCATGGGCCTGACCATCCAGCCCGCCGTGATCGAAGACCTGCCGGGCAAGCTGCGCGGCAACGGGTTCCTCGCCCGCATCCTCTTCGCCCGCCCCGCCCCGCTGTCCGGACGGCGCACGATCCGGCCCGGCCCGATCCCGGCCGACGTCGCCGACACCTACATGCACAACATGCTGGCCCTGGCCACCGAGTTGCACGGCTTCGAGGAACCGATCACCCTCACGTTCTCCCAGGCCGCCGATGACCTGATGGCCGACATCGAAACCGAGATCGAACCCAAGCTCGACCCCGAGAACGGGGAATGGGCCGATATCGGCGACTGGGCCGGGAAACTCGCCGGGCAAACTGCCCGCATCGCCGCGCTCCTGCACCTGGCGGCCCACCCCAACAACGCGTGGAACCACCCGCAGATCTCCGCCGACACCGTCGCCGACGCCTGGTGCATCGCCAGCTACTACGCCACCCACGCCCAAGCCACCCTCGCCAAGATCGGAGAATCCCCCGCCGTCGCCGTCGCCGAAAAGATCCTCGACAAGGTCACCGCCCGCACCTGGCCCCACGGCCACCGCTTCCAGGTCAAGGACCTCTTCAAGGCCATTCGCTGCAAAGCCATCCTGACCATGAAGGACCTGCAAGCCGGCCTCGACCTGCTCGACGACCTCGGACACGTCGCCGCCGAACCGGAACCCGTCCTCGCCCGCCGGGGACGCCGTCCCAGCCCCTTCTACTGGCTCCACCCAGAACACCGCCGCTAGCACCACCGGCCCGGCCCGGGCACGCCTCGAGGCCCGGCCGCGCCGGACCCCTCCCACAGAAAGCACAGAAAGCACAGAAATCGCGGCAGCCACCGTTCCCGCAGGTCGCAGCCTCGCCGCGACCGTCGTGCGAGACCGCACAGAAATCGCCCGCAAATAGCCCCCGTCGCACAGAAATACCCGGACCTGCTCCGCTCCCGCGGTCACCTGGAGTCACCGCGGGGCGGGGTTGCCGCGCCTGGTGCGGCTGTCGGGGGTATTTCTGTGCGGGCAGGGGGTTTTCTGGGCGAATTCTGTGCGACCCACACCTACCCGTCCGCCAGGCCGCTGAGCAGTACAAACGCAGACCCAGCGGAATTCTGTGCTTTCTGTGCTTTCTGTGCGAGGCCGTCGCCGACCTCTCCTAGCGGCATCACAGAAAGTCACTTTTGTTCCCGCCTCGCCGCACAACACGGACGCACCCCGCGGCCAACCGGCCGCCGCACCACCTGCCAGCCATCACGGCGACCATCTACGCAACGTCACCAGATCGGCCCTCGACGCGCTCACGTCGGAGGCCGGTTTCTCATGCCCGCTCGTCCGGGCGTTCGGAGGCAAGTCATGGCGCACTCGCGCGCAACCAGTCGGCAGTTACTCAAGATTGCGGAGGTCTGCGACGAGTTGGACATCGCACCGTCCACTTTCTACGAATGGCGCGCGAAGGACTGCGCGCCGAAGTGCATCAAGCTCCCCAACGGCAGCGTCCGGATTCGCCGCGCTGACCTGGAAGCCTGGCTCGAAGACCGTGAGGTGGCAGCGTGATCAACTCGTCCTACAACGTCCGGGTCTGGGCGCTCGACACGCGCCGCAACGCGGCGGGGCAAATCACCAGCTATCGCGTGCGGTGGCGTGTCGAGCGCGAGGATTTCCGCGAGTCATTCAAGCACTACCGGCAGGCGGAGAACTTCCGCTCGGACTTGCTGTCCGCGCAGAACAAGGGCGAGTCGTTCGACCTGGTATCCGGCCTGCCGTCTTCGATGACGCGGCCCAAGGGAGACATGTCCTGGTACGACTTCACGGTCGCCTACATCGACATGAAGTGGCCGGACACCGCCGCCACCGCGCGACAGACAAGGGCCGAAGCGCTGATGCGCGTGATGCCGGTCTTCATCAAGGCAAGCAAGAACTCGCCGGACGCGAAGGTGGTGCGGTCCGCGCTGCGACAGTGGGGATACAACACCGAATACCGCACCGCCCGCGAGGTGCCTGCCGACGTGCGCAAGGTGCTCGACTGGCTGGCGCGCAACACGTTGTCGGTCAAGGCGGCCACCGACCCGGACATCCTTCGGGCGCTGCAGCGCGCCGTGACGCGGCGGCTGGACGGCAAGAAGTTCGCCCCGAGCGTGGCCCGCAAGACGCGCGGCGTGCTGTTCAACGCGCTCGACTACGCCATCGAAAAGAAGCTGATCGAGGCGAACCCCCTGGCGTCGGTGAAGTGGACCGCGATGCCCAAGGGCAAGCGCAAGGTCGACACGCGAGCGGTGCCGAACCCGATCCAGGCCCGCACGTTGCTGGCCGGCGTCGGCGCGCTGCCACGCAGCGGGCCACGGCTGGAAGCGTTCTTCGGCACCATGTACTACGCCGGCTTGCGGCCGGAGGAAGCCGTATCGCTGAACAAGCGGAACCTGGCGTCCTTCCCCGAGCCGGTCTGGAACGAGGAGACGAACGAGTTCGACTACGACTGGGGCGAGTTCCGTCTCGACAAGGCAGAGCCGCACGTCGGTGGCCGGTGGACCGACAGTGGGAAACCCCGCGACGACCGGCCGCTCAAGTCCCGCGACGACGACGAGGAACGCACCGTGGCGTTCCCGCCGGACCTGACTCGGCTGCTGTGGCGGCATGTGCGGATGTTCGGGTACGGGCCGGATGGCCGGCTGTTCCAGGCAGAGCAGGGTGGCGAGATACCGATGATCACCTACACGCGCGCCTGGCGGGCGGCGCGCAAGGCGGTTCTAACCGAGCAGGTTCGCGCCACGCCGCTCGCTGCCCGACCGTACGACCTTCGCCACGCGGCCGTCAGCACCCAGCTGGCCGCGGGGGTTGACCCGGCGACGGTAGCCGAGTGGGCCGGCCACTCGGTCGCGGTGCTACTGGAGATTTACGCCGCGTTTCTGGACGGGGGACAGGCTGCCAACCGGGCGCGGATCGAGAAGATCCTTGGCCACAAGCCGAAAGGCGAGTCCTGACGGTAGGTAGTCAGGGATGCGACGCTGGCGGGGCGGGGCCTGTGCAACAACAACTGCTGAGCCGAAAGGGTGATCATGGTGTCGCATGACGAAGCGAGTCCTGAAGACGAAGAAGGCTCGCTCGCTGGCCTTGTCAGTGGCATCTGCCGCAAGTGCGAGGCAGAGGTCGTGGACGTCACGCCGGACGAGGGGCAGCGCTGGGAGGAGCAGCATCGCAGCACGTGTCCGCGCCGTGATGAGCTGCCGATCTGGTGAAAGAACGGCTGCGTCCGTGGGCACGCATTGGGCGTGAACACTCGTTCATAATCGGATGCAGCTGGAGTCAGCCGGAGTGCGGGAAGAACCGCTTCATGCTCGAAACCGCTGGTGGGAAGCGGTTTTTCCCGCTCCCGTAGGGTGCCCTCGGCAGGATTCGAACCTGCGACACCTGCCTCCGGAGGGCAGTGCTCTATCCCCTGAGCTACGAGGGCCCATCGCTGGGCGACTCCGAAAGCTTAGCGCATGCCCCGAGACCCTCTTCCCGCAGGTGGCCCGACTGACAACCGCGCTGGTCAGGGGGTGAAGTTGATCGATTCGGCGGGACGTCGCTAGCGTGGTAGGCCCACCTGAAGGAGCCGAGATGGCCGAGCCGTTCCAGGTAGTTCTCGATGAGGGCGATGTCGCCGATCTGCGGGAGCGGCTGCGGCGGACTCGGTGGCCCGAGGCGGAGACCGTCGATGACTGGTCGCAGGGTGTTCCGCTCGCCTACGTGCGCGAGCTCTGCCGTGATTGGGGCGAGGAGTACGACTTCGGGTTCGCCCGGCGGCTCAACGCCTTTCCGCAGTTCCGGGCCACCGTCGACGGGGTCGGCCTGCACTTCCTGCACGTTCGGTCGCCGGTGGCCGATGCGCTGCCGCTCGTGCTCACGCACGGGTGGCCGGGGTCCGTGCTGGAGTTCCTCGACGTCCTCGGGCCGCTGACCGATCCCGCCGCGTACGGCGGTGATCCCGCCGATGCCTTCCACGTGGTCGCGCCGTCGCTGCCCGGGTTCGGGTGGAGTGACAAGCCCGCGCTGAAGATCCGGCGGGTCGCCGAGCTGTGGGACCGGCTCATGACGTCGCTCGGCTACGACCGCTACGGCGCGCAGGGCGGTGACTGGGGTGCCGCCATCACGAACGCGGTGGCGCGGTCCGGCCACGTCGCCGGTGTGCACGTCAACTTCGCGCCCGTGCGGATGGACACCGCCGATCCGACGCCCGGGGAGCGTCAGGCCCTCGCCGACCTCGAGGAGTTCCGGCGGACCGGCAGTGGCTACTCCGCCCAGCAGGGCACCCGCCCGCAGACGCTCGGCTACGGCCTCACCGACTCGCCCGCCGGGCAGGCCGCCTGGATCGCCGAGAAGTTCTGGGCCTGGACCGACCACAAGGGTCACCCGGAGGAAGCCGTCGACCGGCAGTGCATCCTGGACGCGATCTCCGTCTACTGGTTCACCGCGACGGCGGTCTCGTCGGCGCGGATGTACTGGGAGAACAACGACCGCGATCTGTCCACAGTGGATGTTCCGGCCGGGGTTTCGGTGTTTCCCAAGGAGATCGTCCGGCCGTCGCGGCGGCAGGCCGAGCAGCGCTACACCGATCTGCGCTGGTTCGAGGAGCTGCCCGCCGGTGGGCACTTCGCCGCGCTGGAGCAGCCGGCGCTGTTCGTCGAGCAGGTCCGCGGGTTCTTCCGGCTCGTGCGGTAGGGGCGACGCCGAAGCGTGACGAATCCATCAGGCGGGAAGCCCCGGCTGGTGGATTGGGCGGCTTTGCCGTGCGCGGTAGCTTGCGAAAGGGTGATCTTAGGCTGCCCTCTGTTGCATATATGCGCATCCGACTATATGTTTGGCCGGACGGTAACCGGGAACGGAGGCGGCATGGGTCAGGGACACGGCCACGGGCACACGATCGCGCCGGCGAGCGCGTCGGGGCGCCACGTGCGGGCGCTGGCCATCGCCCTGGCCATCGGCGCCGGGTTCATGGTGCTCGAGTTCGCCGTCAGCCTGACGACCGGCTCGCTGGCCCTGATGTCGGACGCGGCGCACATGTTCACCGACGTCCTCGGCGTCGGCATGGCACTGGCCGCGATCATGCTGGCGCGGCGCAGCGGGCCGACGGTCGGCCGCACGTTCGGGCTCTACCGCGCGGAGGTGCTGGCGGCGCTCGCCAACGCGCTGCTGCTGTTCGGTGTCGCGGGGTACGTCCTGGTCGAAGCGATCGGCCGCATCGGCGACCCGCCGGCGGTCCCCGGCCTGCCGGTCCTGCTGGCCGCGGCGGCCGGCCTGGTGGCCAACCTGGTGTCGTTCGCGGTGCTGCGCGCGGGCGCGAAGGAGAGCCTCAACGTCCGCGGCGCGTACCTCGAGGTACTGGCCGACCTGATCGGCTCGGTCGGCGTCCTGGTCAGCGGCGCGGTGACGCTGCTGACGGGCTGGCGCTACGCCGACCCGATCATCGGTGTCGCGATCGGGCTGTGGGTGCTGCCCCGCACGTGGACGCTGGCCCGCCGGGCGCTGCGCATCCTGTTCCAGCACGCACCGCAGGGCGTCGACGTCGGAGCGATCAGCGCGGAGCTGTCGGCGCTCCCGGGCGTGGCCGACGTGCACGACCTGCACGTCTGGACGCTGACGTCGGGCATGGAGGTGGCCTCGGCGCACCTGACGCTGGCGCCGCCGGCCCAGCAGTCGGACGTGCTGACGGAGGCGCAGAACCTGCTCTCTTCGCGGTACGCGATCGAGCACGCGACGCTGCAGGTGGAGGCGCCGCAGTGCGCGCGCCGCTGCCAGGAACTGTCCTGGTGACGCTGTAACAGCGGGGCCGGCCGGGGAAGATTCAAAAGCTCGACTCTGGCGAAGGACACGGCGACGGTCGCGGTGAAGGACGCGTACGCGGGCCTGAAGTCCGGCGTACGGCGTCTCGTCGGCCGCGATGCCGGACGACCCCGGGGAGCTGGCCGAGCGAACGTGGGCGACGACGCGGAGGTGCTCGAAACCGCGCGGGCCGTGCTGCGCGAGGCAGACCCGGACCTCCAGGATGCTCTCGATCGGCGCAAACGCGTCCTCGGTGAGAACCATCCCGACACGCTCAGAACCGCCGAAGCGCTCAAGAAGGCCGGCTAAAGAGGCTGGGCGCCCCGGCCCGAAAGCATCAGCTTGATCTGGTCCATTTCCGCGCCCTGCGACGTCAGAATGCTGTTCACCAGGGCCTTCAACGCCGGCAGCGACGAATGCGCCGCCGCGTACTGGGCCATTGACGTCCCGCCTTCATGGTGGCGGAGCATCAGCTGCAGGAAGTACACGTCGAAAGCGCGGCCCGACAGGGACCGCAGCTTCTTCAGCTCCGTGTCCGTCGCCATGCCCGGCATCAGCGGGCCGCCCGCCGGGTTGACCGACGAGGGGGTCATCGACATCCCGTCGTGGCCCGGCATCGGTTCCGTCATCCACTGCATCGGGGCGCCGATCGGCTGCTCGGGCTGGTCCCACAGCATGAGCCAGCCCTTCATGCGGCCGACCTGCTCGAGCTGCGTCCGCTCGATGTCGAACGACAGCTGCTCGATCTCCGGGTCGGTCGAGCGGTCGCGGGCGATGCCCGCCATCGTCACCGCCTGGAGGTGGTGCGTCGACATGTCCTGAGCGAAGCCGACCTCGACGGAGCCGGCGGCCGGGGTGGCCGCGGCCGGTTCGTCGACGGCGCGGGTGAGGAACATCCCCGCCGTCGCGCCGAGCAGCAGGACCGCGAGGAGCGTCCCGCCGATGATCACCCAGCGCGACCAGGTCGGCTGCTCGGTGACCTCTTCGGTGTCGAGGCCGGCTTCGGTGGTCACTTGGTCGGCGGGGCGGAAGCGGGGGCGGGGGCGGGGGCGGACGGCGCGCCGCCCTGGTCACTCTGGGCGGCGGTGCTGCCCTTGTAGTCCATCGGCTTCGCGTCGGGACCCGGCTTCGACGGGTCGAACGGCGGCGGGTTGTCCGGGTCGAACTGGCCCGGCACCGCGTCGCAGGACGCGCCGACCTCGGGGTACACGCCGTTCGGGTTGCTCCGCAGCGCCACGATGAACTGGTCGATCCGCGGGTCGTTGGCGTCGTCCAGCTTCAGCTGGTGGCCCCACGACTGCAGCGAGATCGGCTTGTCCAGGCCCGGGTAGGGCGACATCATCGTGTACGGCTTGTCCTTGGCGCGGACGCTCAGCAGGTTGAGCGCCTCGCCGGTGACCTGCTGCGGGTTGTAGGCGATCCAGACGGCGCCGTGCTCGAGCGCGTGCACCATGTTCTCGGTGCGGACCGCGGTCGGGTACACGATGCCGGTGCAGGTGGCCCACGTCTGGTCGTGCGGGCCGCCGAACGGCGGGGTCTTGTCGTAGGCGACGCGCTCGGTCGGGAGCACGTGGACGCTGCCCGTGTAGGTCGCGGTCACCACGCCGGGGATGCGCTTCGAGGGATCGGGTTCCGACGCGGTCGGCGCGAACGAGGCGGCGGCGGCCTCGCGGTCGGCCTGCTCACGCTTCGGCGCGGACTGCACCATGTAGTAGATGATCACCGAGGCGGCCAGCGCCACGATGGCGATGACGGCGACGATCGTGCCCCAGGGCGTGCCCTTCTTGCTCACCACGGAGCCACGGGCCGCCTTCACCGCCGACCCCTTTTTCCGAGTTGTCCCGTTCGCCATGGCTCCCGCGTTCTCCCTCTGGTGGCTGCGGACGGATTCCCGCCCGGGCCAGTGTAGAGACCACGCGTCTGATCACCGTTAACGCCTCACAGACCAACCGGCCGTGACGTGGCCGAGACCGATGCACGCGCCGGACCTGGGCACACCTAGAATTCGGCGGGTGACTCCCGCCGCTCTCGCCGACCTGGTCCGCAGCTCCGCCGTGCAGGTGCTCGCCGCACGCGGCATCGACGACGCCGTGCTGCCGGAGCAGGTGACCATCGAACGCCCGCGCAACCCCGACCACGGCGATTACGCGACGAACCTCGCCCTCCAGGTGGCCAAGAAGGCCGGCCTCAAGCCGCGTGACTTCGCCGAGGCGCTCGCCGCGGCGGTCTCGGCGGACGACGGCGTCGCCTCGGCCGAGGTCGCCGGGCCCGGCTTCCTCAACTTCCGCCTCGCCGCGGCCGCGCAGGGCGACATCGTGCGCCAGGTCCTCGACGCCGGCGCCGGGTACGGCCGCGGCGACACGCTGACCGGCACCCGGATCAACCTCGAGTTCGTCTCGGCGAACCCGACCGGCCCGATCCACCTCGGCGGCACCCGCTGGGCAGCGGTCGGCGACGCGCTGGGCCGGGTGCTCGCCGCGCAGGGCGCCGACGTCACCCGCGAGTACTACTTCAACGACGCCGGCGCCCAGATCGACCGGTTCGTCCGGTCCCTGATCGCCGCCGGGAAGGGCGACCCCGCGCCCGAGGACGGCTACGCCGGCGGGTACATCAACGACATCGCCGCCGAGGTCATCAAGGCCGAGCCGAGTGCGCTGTCCCTGCCGGAGGAGCAGCGGCACGAGACGTTCCGCCGGATCGGCATCGAGCTGATGTTCACCGAGATCCGGCAGAGCCTGCACGAGTTCGGCACCGACTTCGACGTCTACTTCCACGAGAACTCGCTGCACGAGTCCGGCGCGGTCGGCGCCGCCGTCCAGCAGCTGAAGGACTCCGGGAACCTGTACTTCGACGAGGGCGCCTGGTGGCTGCGCTCGACGGAGTACGGCGACGACAAGGACCGCGTCGTCATCAAGCAGGACGGCAACCCGGCCTACATCGCCGGTGACCTGGCCTACTTCAAGGACAAGCGCAACCGCGGCTTCGACCTGTGCATCTACATGCTCGGCGCGGACCACCACGGCTACATCGCCCGGCTCAAGGCCGCGGCGGCCGCGTTCGGCGACGACCCGGCGACGGTCGAGGTGCTGATCGGCCAGATGGTCAACCTGGTCAGCGACGGCAAGCCGGTCCGGATGTCCAAGCGCGCGGGCACCGTGATCACCATGGAGGACCTGGTCGAGGCCGTCGGCGTCGACCCGGCCCGCTACGAGCTGATCCGGTACTCCGTCGACTCCACTTTGGACGTCGACCTGGACCTGCTGCGCAAGCACTCCAACGACAACCCCGTCTACTACGTCCAGTACGCGCACGCGCGGCTGGCGTCCCTGCAGCGCAACGCCGCCGATCTCGGCTTGAAGTCTGCTTCGGACGTCGATTTCGGACTGCTGACGCTGCCCGCCGAGGGCGACCTGATCCGCACCATCGGCGAATTCCCGGAAACCGTGCGCCGCGCCGCCGACATGCGGGAGCCGCACCGGATCGCGCGCTACCTCGAAGAACTCGCGGGCGCCTACCACAAGTTCTACACCGTGGGCCGCGTGCTGCCCATGGGCGACGAAGAGGCGACCCCTCTGACGTACGCCCGGCTCGCGCTGTGCGAGGCCGCCCGCCAGGTCCTGGCGAACGGCCTTGCCCTCCTCGGTGTCTCCGCTCCGGAACGGATGTAAGAAATGGCGCACCCCGCAGGCCCAAGGCACGCCGACGTCTACCCACACGCCGACACCTCCGGGCTTCAGCCGTCCGGGGTCGAGGAGCTCGACAACCTGCCGGCGAAGGTGTGGCCGCGCAACACCTTCCGCGGCGCCGACGGCGTCGTCCGGATCGCCGGTGTCGACGTCCGCGAGCTCGCCGAACGGCACGGCACGCCCCTGTTCGTGGTCGACGAAGCCGACTTCAAGTCGCGCTGCGCGGACTACGCCGAGGCGTTCGACGACCCCTCGCTCGTGCACTACGCGTCCAAGGCGTTCCTCTCCATCGAGATCGCCCGCTGGGTCGCCGAGCAGGGGCTCAGCCTGGACGTCTGCAGTGGCGGCGAGCTCGCCGTGGCGCAGCGCGCGGACTTCCCGGCCGAGCGGATCACCTTCCACGGCAACAACAAGTCGCCCGCCGAGCTCGAAGCCGCGGTCGCCGCCGGGGTCGGCACGGTCGTGCTCGACTCCTACTTCGAGATCGCCCGGCTGGCCGACATCGCCGCGCGGCACGACATCGTGCAGCCGGTGCTGATCCGGGTGACCGTCGGCGTCGAGGCGCACACCCACGAGTTCATCGCGACCGCCCACGAGGACCAGAAGTTCGGCTTCTCGCTGGCGAGCGGTTACGCCGCCGAGGCGGTCCGCCGGGTGCTCAACGCGCGTTCGCTCAAGCTCGTCGGCCTGCACAGCCACATCGGCTCGCAGATCTTCGACGCCGACGGCTTCGAGGTCGCCGCCCGCCGCGTCGTCGGGCTGCTCGCCGACCTGGCCAAGGAGCACGGCCCGGAGCTGCTCGACCAGCTGAGCCTGGTCGACCTCGGCGGCGGGTTCGGCATCGCCTACACCGAGAAGGACAACCCGCCGCCGCCCGCGCAGATGATCACGCAGATCCGTGAGATCGTCCGCAAGGAGTGCGCGTACGCGGGCCTGCCGGTGCCGCGGATCGCCGGCGAGCCGGGCCGCGCGATCGCCGGTCCGGGCACGGTCACGCTGTACGAGGTCGGCACCATCAAGGACGTCTCGCTCGGCGACGAGTCGGCGCGGCGGTACGTCAGCGTCGACGGCGGGATGAGCGACAACATCCGCACCGCGCTCTACGACGCGGTCTACGACGTCCGGCTGGTTTCCCGTTCCGCGGGCGACAACGAGCAGCCGGTACCGGCCGTGTTGTCCCGGGTCGTGGGAAAACACTGTGAGTCCGGCGACATCGTCGTACGAGACTGCTGGCTGCCCGACACGCTGGCTCCCGGCGACCTGCTGGCGGTCGCGGCGACCGGCGCGTACTGCTACTCGATGGCGAGCACGTACAACCGGATGCCCCGCCCGGCCGTGGTCGCCGTGCGCAACGGCAGCTCACGGCTGCTGCTGCGGCGGGAGACGACCGACGACATGCTGCGCCTGGAGGTCTGAGCAACAGTGTCTGCTTCCGAACTGCCTGCTTCCGAACTGCCTGCGGCCGAACGACGTCCGATCCGGGTCGCGCTGCTCGGCTGCGGGACCGTCGGCGGCCAGGTCGCCCGGCTGCTCACCGAGCAGGCCGGGGAACTGGCCGCCCGCGCCGGCACGCCGGTCGAGCTGGCCGGCATCGCCGTCCGCCGCCCGGACAAGCACCCCGAGCTGCCCCCGGAGCTGCTGACCGCCGACGTCGAGCAGCTCGTGACCTCCGACGACGTCGACGTCGTGGTCGAGCTGGTCGGCGGGATCGAACCGGTGCGCGGCTGGCTGCTCGCCGCGCTGAAGGCCGGGAAGTCCGTCGTCACGGCGAACAAGGCGCTGCTCGCCGAGCACTCCGCCGACCTGTTCGAGGCCGCCGACGCCGCGGGCGCCGACCTGTACTTCGAGGCGGCGGTGGCCGGGGCCATCCCGCTGCTGCGCCCGCTGCGGGAGTCGCTGGCCGGCGACCGGATCACCCGCGTGATGGGCATCGTCAACGGCACCACGAACTACATCCTGTCCGCGATGGACTCCACCGGCGCGGGCTACGCCGAGACGCTCGACGAGGCCAGCCGGCTCGGGTACGCCGAGGCCGACCCGACCGCCGACGTCGACGGCTACGACGCCGCGTCGAAGGCCGCGATCCTCGCTTCCCTCGCCTTCCACACCCGCGTCACGGCGTCGGACGTGCACCGCGAGGGCATCGCCGACGTCACCGCCGCGGATCTTGCCGCGGCCCGGATGCTCGGCCGGACGGTGAAGCTGCTGGCCATCTGCGAGCGGGTCACCGACGACGACGGCGTCGAGTCGGTGTCCGCCCGGGTGCACCCGGTGATGATCCCGCGCAGCCACCAGCTGGCGGGTGTCGGCGGTGCGTTCAACGCCGTCTACGTCGAAGCCGACGCGGCGGGCGAGCTGATGTTCTACGGCCAGGGCGCGGGCGGCGCGCCCACGGCGAGCGCGGTGCTCGGCGACCTCGTCGCGGTGGCCCGCAACCGGGTCGTCGGCGGCCGCGGCCCCCGCGAATCGGCGCACGCGGCCCTGCCGGTGCGGCCGATGGGCCAGACGCCGACCCGGTACCACGTCAGCCTGTCCGTCGCCGACCGCGCCGGTGTGCTCGCCCAGGTGGCGCAGGCGTTCGCCGACCACGGCGTCAGCATCGCGGCCGTGCGGCAGAGCGACGTCGGCGACCGCGCGAGCCTCGTCGTGGTGACGCACCAGGCGCCGGACGCCGCCCTGCAGTCCACTGTGGACGAAATCGGGCGGCTCGACGTCGTCCACGAAGTTGTCAGCGTGATGCGCGTGGAAGGCGAAGACGCATGATCAGGCAGCCCTGGCCGGGAATCATCGAGGCGTACCGGGACCGCGTCCCGGTCCCGGACGGCGCGCGGGTCATCACGCTCGGGGAGGGCAACACGCCGCTGCTGCCCGCCCACCACCTCTCCGAGCTGACCGGATGCGAGGTGTACCTCAAGGTCGAGGGCGCCAACCCGACCGGCTCGTTCAAGGACCGCGGGATGACCGTGGCCATCACCCACGCGCTGGCCAGCGGGCTCAAGGCGGTGATCTGCGCGTCGACCGGCAACACCTCCGCCTCGGCCGCCGCCTACGCCGCCCGCGCCGGGCTCACCTGCGCGGTGCTGGTGCCGCAGGGCAAGATCGCGATGGGCAAGCTCGCCCAGGCCGTGCTGCACGGCGCGCGGATCCTGCAGGTCGACGGCAACTTCGACGACTGCCTGGAGCTGGCCCGCAAGACCGCGGCCGACTACCCGGTCACGCTCGTCAACTCGGTCAACCCGGTGCGCATCGCCGGCCAGAAGACCGCGGCCTTCGAGATCTGCGACGTGCTCGGCACGGCGCCCGACATCCACTGCCTGCCGGTCGGCAACGCCGGCAACATCACCGCCTACTGGGCGGGGTACGGGGAGTACGCCGCCGACGATGTGGTGAAGAACACGCCGCGGATGTTCGGCTTCCAGGCGGCCGGTGCGGCGCCGCTGGTGCACGGCGAGCCGGTGCGCGACCCGGACACGATCGCGACGGCCATCCGGATCGGCAGCCCGGCGTCGTGGGCCGCCGCGGTGAAGGCGAAGGACGAGTCGGACGGGCTCTTCGAAGCCGTCACCGACGAGAAGATCCTCGAGGCCTACCGGCTGCTGGCCGGCCGCGAAGGCGTCTTCGTCGAGCCGGCCTCGGCCACCAGCGTGGCGGGCCTGCTGGCCACGGCGGCCGACGGCAGGCTCCCGCGCGGGTCTCGCGTGGTCTGCACGGTCACCGGGCACGGCCTGAAGGACCCCCAGACGGCACTGGCGGGCAACGTCGAGGTCGAACCGCTGGCCGTGGACCCCTCGGCCGTCGCGGCGGCCCTGGACCTGCGGTGAGCGCCACCCTGCCAGCGCCCCAATGTGGCCTTGGGTGCGTTGGACGCACCGAAGGCCACATTGGGTGCGTTGAGCGCACCGAAGGCCACCTTGGGGCGCTCCGGTGAGCGGCGGGTTCCGGGTGACCGTTCCGGCGTCCACGGCGAACCTCGGGCCCGGCTTCGACGCCTTCGGGATGGCGCTGAGCCTGTACGACGTCGTCGAAGTGCGGGTCACCGACACCGGGCTCAAGGTCGAGGTGGCGGACGCCGGCGCCGGTGACGTCGCGGACGTCCCCACCGACGAGACGCACCTGGTCGTGCGGGCGATCCGCGCAACCTGTGAGCACCTCGGCGTCGAGCCGCCCGGCCTGCACCTGCGCTGCTTCAACGCCATCCCGCACGCCCGCGGCCTCGGCTCGTCCGCGGCCGCGGTGGTGTCCGGGGTGGCCGCCGGGTACGCCCTCGCGGGCCGGGAGATCGACGTGTCCGGCGCGCTGCAGCTGGCCGCCGGGTTCGAAGGCCACGCCGACAACGCCGCCGCGAGCCTGCTCGGCGGGCTGGTACTCGCCTGGTGCGACGACGGGCGCTTCCACGCCGAACGGCTCACGCCGCACGCGTCGATCCGGCCGGTCGTGGCCGTGCCGTCGGTGCGCTCGGCCACCGCCACGACGCGCGGCCTGCTGCCGTCGGTCGTGCCGCACGCCGACGCCGCGCACAACGCCGGCCGGGCCGCGCTCGCCGTCCACGCGCTGACGGCGAAGCCGGAGCTGCTGCTCGCGGCCACCGAGGACCGCCTGCACCAGCACTACCGTGCCCCCGCGTACCCGGCCAGCACGGAGCTGGTGGCGACGCTCCGTGCACAGGGCGTGCCCGCCGCCATCTCCGGCGCCGGTCCGACGGTGCTCGCCCTGACCACCGGCGGAATACTTCCCCCTGACGTGCGCGTTGACGATTTCGACGTCCTCGAGCTGCCCGTGGATCTCACGGGTGTGCAGGTTGCGGTGCAGTAAAGGGTGGGTCACGTGCCTGCCGCCAGGCCCGCCACGCGGGGGGTGGTTGTTGCACCCGGCACCGCTGCGGTCTACCCTCGGGGGCGTTCGATCACCGTGCGTTTCCGCACCCGATGCCGGTCCCGGGGAATCCCGAGGATCGCATCCTTCGTCGATCCGCCGAATCCGCACCGCCTGGCACGCGGGGTAACGCGGAGGGACGCAGGCGGGTTTCCGGTCTCGGCGGTGCCGAATTCCGTGTCCTCCGAATGGAGGACGCAAACCCCTGTGGTGGAGGCGCTCCCGCTGTGTTTCGCACGGCCGAAGAGCTCATCTCCCGTATCGGGGGGCAGATACGCCGGTTCGCGATCAGAAGCGAGCGGCAGTCCGCTGATCCGCCTGGAGGCGTGGATCGGTCAGGAAGGACATGTGTGAGCAACACCGATCTTTTGAGCGACGTGGGTAGCGACACGGCCGGGTCGAACGGCACCGCCCCCGCTCCCAAGCGGACGGTCGGCGGGCTGACCGGCAAGACCGTCGCCGAACTGCGTTCGCTGGCTGGGGAGCTCGGCGTCGGCGAGACGACGGGCATGCGCAAGGGCGATCTGATCGCCGCGATCCGTGAGCGCCAGGGCAAGTCTCGCAAGCCACGTGCGACGGCCGAGACGCTGCCGCTGGAGGGCGTCGGAGAGCCGCCCAAGGCGGCTCCCAAGGCCGAGGCACCCGCCGCTCCGGTGGAGACCAAGCCGGAGCCGAAGGCCGAGGCGCCCGCCTCCGCGCCGTCGGACGCCCAGCCGCAGGCCGAGCGCCCGCAGCAGGACGGCCAGGCCCAGGACGGCCAGCCCGAGGAGGGCGGCCGCAGCAGGCGCCGGCGCGGTGCGAACCGCGCCGCCGGTGCGCCGGACGGCCAGCAGGGCGGCGACCGTCAGCAGGGCGGTGACCGTCAGCAGGGCGGCGACCGCCAGCAGGGCGGTGACCGTCAGCAGGGCGGTGACCGTCAGCAGGGTCAGGGTGGCGACCGCCCGCAGGGCGACCGCAACCGCGACCAGCAGCGTCAGGAGCGCCAGGAGCGTCAGGGCGGTGGCAGCCGCGGCGACAACCGGGGCGACAACCGCCAGGACGGCAACCGTCAGCGCAACAGCCAGCAGGACGGCAGCCGCGGCGGTCAGGACAACCGCGCCCAGCAGCAGCAGGACGACGACGAGGAAGGCGGCCGTCGCGGCCGTCGCTTCCGCGATCGCCGTCGCCGGGGCACGGGCGGCGGTCAGCGCGAGGGCGGTTCGCCGGACACCGAGATCCGCGAGGACGACGTCCTGCTGCCCGTGGCGGGCATCCTGGACGTGCTCGACAACTACGCGTTCGTCCGCACCTCCGGCTACCTCGCCGGCCCGAACGACGTGTACGTCTCGCTGTCGCTGGTCCGCAAGTACGGCCTGCGCCGCGGTGACGCGATCACCGGTGTCGTGCGCCAGCCGCGCGACGGCGAGCAGCAGCGGCAGAAGTTCAACCCGCTGGTGCGCGTCGACTCGATCAACGGGCTGGAGCCGGACGAGGCCAAGCGGCGTCCCGACTTCACCAAGCTGACCCCGCTGTACCCGAACGAGCGGCTGCGCCTCGAGACCGAGTCGCACAAGCTCACCACTCGCGTGATCGACCTGATCATGCCGGTCGGCAAGGGGCAGCGCGCCCTGATCGTGTCGCCGCCGAAGGCGGGCAAGACCACGATCATGCAGGACATCGCGAACGCGATCTCCACGAACAACCCCGAGTGCCACCTGATGGTCGTCCTGGTCGACGAGCGTCCGGAAGAGGTCACCGACATGCAGCGCTCGGTGAAGGGCGAGGTCATCGCCTCGACCTTCGACCGGCCGCCGTCCGACCACACGTCGGTCGCGGAGCTGTCGATCGAGCGGGCCAAGCGCCTGGTCGAGATGGGCCACGACGTCGTCGTGCTGCTCGACTCGATCACCCGCCTCGGCCGCGCGTACAACCTGGCGGCCCCGGCGTCCGGCCGGATCCTGTCCGGTGGTGTCGACTCGACGGCGCTGTACCCGCCGAAGCGGTTCCTGGGTGCGGCGCGCAACATCGAGAACGGCGGCTCGCTGACCATCTTCGCCACGGCGATGGTCGAGACCGGCTCGACGATGGACACGGTCATCTTCGAGGAGTTCAAGGGCACCGGCAACGCCGAGCTCAAGCTCGACCGGAAGATCGCCGAGCGCCGGGTGTTCCCGGCGGTCGACGTCAACCCGTCCGGTACCCGCAAGGACGAGCTGCTGCTCTCGCCGGACGAGCTCGCGGTCACCGTGAAGCTGAGCCGGGTGCTGCACGCGCTCGACTCGCAGCAGGCCATCGACCTGCTGATCTCGCGGCTGCGCAAGACCAAGACCAACGTCGAGTTCCTCATGCAGGTCTCGAAGACCGCCCTCGGCGGCGGCGAAGACGACTGAGTCCTGGCTGCGGAAGGGGCCTTCCCGGGTGTCCGGGGAGGCCCCTTCCAGGTCGGGAATAGCTGGTCAGCGGGGTGCGTTCCAGTACACGTCTGCCCGTCTGGCAGAATCACCCGCTGAAGTCCGGCGCCGGTTCACCCCGCGAGAACGACTGGGGACCCGGAGCCAACGAGAGAGGACACCATGAAGAGCGGTATTCACCCCGAGTACGTGGTCACGGACGTGAACTGCGACTGCGGTAACAGCTTCACCACGCGCAGCACCAAGACCAGCGGCAACATCCACGTCGAGATCTGCTCGAACTGCCACCCGTTCTACACGGGCAAGCAGAAGATCATGGACACCGGTGGCCGGGTCGCGCGCTTCGAGGCTCGCTACGGCAAGCGTCAGAAGAAGGACGCCGACGCCAAGTAGCTTGATCAACGGCGCCCATCCGGTACTTCCGGGTGGGCGCCGTTTCTTGTTTTTGTCTTTTCCGGGCTGAGAGGTGGCTGAGGTGGATTCGAGCTCGCTCAAGGGACTGCTCGCCGAACACGCGGAGCTGGAGACCCAGCTGGCGGACCCGGCGGTGCACGCCGACCAGGCGCGCGCCCGCAAGCTCGGCCGCCGCTACGCCGAGCTGTCGCCGGTGGTTCGGGCCGTCCACGAGCTGGACACCGTCCGCGACGACCTCTCGGCCGCGAAGGAGATGGCCTCGGAGGACGCGGAGTTCGCCGCGGAGGCCGAGGAGCTGAGCGCGCGGATCCCCGACCTCGAGTCCAAGCTGACCGAGCTGCTGCTGCCGCGCGACCCGTACGACGGCTCCGACGTCGTGATGGAGATCAAGTCCGGCGAGGGCGGCGAGGAGTCGGCCCTGTTCGCCGGCGACCTGCTGCGGATGTACCTGCGCTACGCCGAGCGCCACGGCTGGAAGGCGGAGGTCCTCGACTCGGTGGACTCCGACCTGGGTGGCTTCAAGGACGTCACGCTGTCGATCAAGAGCAGGACGGCCGGCGTCGACGGCGTGTGGTCCCGCCTGAAGTTCGAGGGCGGCGTCCACCGCGTCCAGCGCGTGCCTGCGACCGAGTCGCAGGGCCGCATCCACACGTCCGCGTCCGGCGTGCTGATCTACCCGGAGCCGGAGGAGGTCGAGGTCGAGATCGACCCGAACGACCTGCGCATCGACGTGTTCCGGTCCTCGGGCCCGGGCGGCCAGAGCGTCAACACGACCGACTCGGCGGTCCGGATCACCCACCTGCCGACGGGCATCGTGGTGTCCTGCCAGAACGAGAAGTCCCAGATCCAGAACCGCGCCCGGGCCCTGCAGGTGCTCCAGGCCCGCCTGCAGGCGATCGCCGAGGAGGAAGCGGCGGCGAAGGCGTCGGACGCCCGCCGTTCGCAGGTCCGGACGGTGGACCGTTCGGAGCGCATCAGGACGTACAACTACCCGGAGAACCGCATTTCGGACCACCGGGTGAACTACAAGGCGTACAACCTCGACCAGGTCCTGGACGGCGACCTGGACGGTGTCCTGGACGCCCTGGCGACCGCGGACCGCGAAGAGCGCCTGGCGGCCCAGTCGGGCTGACCCGGGCCCGATCCGCGCCGCGGACCCTAGCCGGACCAGAAACCGGTGATGAAGCGCAGGTAGATCATGCCGCAGACCAGCGCGTTCGCGTACAGCACGACGTGCACCGCGCCGCGCAGCCGCGGGCGGCGCTCGCCGAACAGGACCAGCGCCACGTACATCACCAGGCACGGCAGCAGGTAGCGGTGGACCGACACCACGTTGTTGTTCATCGTCAGCATCACGATCGACGCGAACCCGAACAGCGCCAGCGGGACGCCCTTCGAACGCAGCGCCACCAGGACGTACACCGACGACGCGAACAGCAACGCCAGGCCGATCATCGGCAGCACGTGGCTCATCAGCGTCCACGCGTCCATCCGGGTGTCCCCGAGCAGCGCGTGGCCCGTGATCTTGGCTTCGCGCCACAGCGTCTCGAGGATGTTCGGGTTGAACTGGTGGTACGCCCACGCCCGCACGCCCTTGAGCGCGTTGAAGCTGGCGAAGAAGTCGCCGGTCTGGATCTTCATGGCGATCAGCACGCCGCCGAGGCCGAGGAACGCCGCCGGGAACCACAGGAGGTTCCACGACAGCAGGCCGCGCAGCTTCCAGTCCTTCGACCGCCAGAACTCCAGGAAGCACAGGCCGACGAACACCGCCGCGGTGATGCGGGAGGCCGTCAGCGGAATCAGCGTCAGGCCCATCCAGAGCCATTGGCGGCGCAGCGCGAACAGGTAGGCCCAGAAGCCCAGCGCGCAGAACACCGCTTCGCTGTAGAACGAGTGCAGGAAGAACGCGGCGGGCGCGGTGAGGAACGCCGCGACGACCAGCCACGGGGCCCGCTCGCCGTCGAAGAAGTGGCGGCCGATCTTCAGCAGCGCCACCGCGGCCAGCCAGGTGGCCACCAGGTTGACCAGGAACCCGGCGGCGAGCAGGCCGAGCGTGCCGAAGCTGGCCGTCTGCACCAGCCAGACCAGTAGCGGGAACACCGGGTAGAACGCCCGTGTCGGGGCGTAGCTGCCGGTGTAGGCGTGCATGGCGATTTCGCCGTAGTTGCCGGCGTCCCAGCGGTAGGTGTGCGCCAGGAGGCTCATCGTCGAGCCGATGCCGGTCTTCGGGATGCCCTCGTCGATCGGGCTGGACGGCGCGAACAGGTACGCCAGGGCGATCAGCACCAGGTTCCAGGCCAGCACCACGGCGAAGACGCGGGCGTAGTCGCCGTTCAGCCAGGCCCAGCGGCTCGCGCGGGCTGCCTCCGGGCGCTCCGGCTCGGCCTGGCCGGCGACCCGGGACGGGACGGCCGTGCTAGTCATGCGTAACCTCCGCGACCGGCGTCTCGGCCGCCACGGGCCGGTGCCGGAAGACGACCTTGTTGTAGAGCACGTAGTTCCAGACCAGGCCGACCGCGATCCCGGCGAACTTCGGGATCAGCACGTTCACCCCGGGGAACGCGCTGGTGACCGCGAAGATGATCGCCGCCTGCACCACCCACAGGCCGAACGCGGTGACGCCGAAGAACAGCAGCGCCTGGCGGCGGACGTTGCCGTCCTTGGCGCGGAACGTGAAGTTCCGGTTCAGCGTGAAGCTGAGGAGCATGCCCGTGGTCGTCGAGATGAAGTTCGCGACGAACAGCGGGACACCCAGCGTCACCAGCAGCGCGTAGCCGAGGGCGTCGACCAGCGTGTTCGCCACGCCGACCAGCCCGAAGCGCAGCTGGGTCGCCGAGATCAGCTTCACCGGGCGCTTCTTCCCGCGTCGGCGCCCTCACGGGCCTCCGCCGGCACCGCCGGGCCCGTGCGCACCGACGCGACGCCGTAGAGCGGCCGGTTCTGCACCTGCGAGTACGTGCGGCCGATGTAGCTGCCGAGCACGCCGAGCATGATGATCTGGATCCCGCCGAGGAAGAACATCGCGATCCCGAGGAAGGCCCAGCCGGGCACCGCGGTCTCCGGCGCGAACAGCTTGACGCCGCCGACGTAGAGGACCCCGACGAAGCTCAGGAACGAGATCAGGTAGCCCATGCGCGTGATCATCCGGAGCGGCGTCACCGAGAAGCCGAGGATGCCGTCGGCGGCGAAGCGCAGCATCTTGCGCAGCGGGTAGCCGGTGACGCCGGCGTGCCGCTTGTCGCGGTCGAACTGCACGGCCGTCTGCTTGAAGCCGATGTAGCTGACCAGCCCGCGCAGGAAGCGGTCGCGCTCGCGGTACTTGCGCAGCTCGTCGACCACCTTGCGGTCGATCAGCCGGAAGTCGCCGGTGTTCTTCGGGATGTCGACCGCGGCCATCTTCCGCAGGAACCAGTAGAATCCGCCGGCGGTGAGCTTCTTGAACGTCGAGTCCTGGCGCGAGCGCCGCTGGGCGTAGACGACGTCGAAGCCCTCTTCCCACTTTTCGATCAGCTCGAGCGCCACCCGCGGCGGGTCCTGCATGTCGCTGTCCATGATCACGACGGCGTCCGCGTCGACCAGGTCCAGCCCGGCGGTGACGGCCATCTGGTGGCCGAAGTTGCGGGAGAGCTCGACCACCGTGACCCGTTCGTCACGGGCGCTGAGCTCGGTGAGCTTGGCCAGCGAGCCGTCCCGGCTGCCGTCGTCGACGTAGAGGAAGCTGAAGTCGTACTTCCCGGCGAGGGGGGCGGTCACCTCGTCCACCGTCCGGTGCAGCAGGTCGATGTTCTCTTCCTCGTTGTAGATCGGGAAGATGAACGCCACCCGGCGGGTGATCGGCTCTGTGGGCACTGCGGGGCTCCCCGGAGTTCGGTGCGGAACGGGTTCGGGCGGCGCCGTCGAGCAGGCGAATCCCCGACCCGGTGCCCTGCATCCTAGAAGATCGGGCCTGCCGCGACGCCGGGACCCGGTCAGCCTGCCGCGGCGGCCAGCTCGGCCATCCGGCTTTCGGTGCCCTCGTGGCCGCCGAAGTGGACGACCACGGTGTCGGCGCCCGCGTCCCGGTACGCACGGACCTCGGCGGCGGTCGTCCGGACGTCGTCCCGCCACGGCGTCCGCGCCGCCGCCCGGACCGGCCGCCCGCCGGTCAGCCGCCGCAGGGCCACGACCCGCTCGCCGAACTCGGCGGGGGACAGCCCGGCGCTCTGCCAGGTCGTGCCGATCCGGGCGGCGCGCCGCAACGCGGCCGCCGAGTTGCCGCCGACGGTGACCGGCACCGAACCCACCGGCCGGGGAGCGAAGTACCCGCCGCCGGGCCCGCGGCCGGTGCGGAACAGCTCGGCGAGCAGGTCGAGCGTCGCGTCGGTCCGCTTGCCCCGGGTGCCGAAGTCCGCGCCGACCTCGGCGAACTCCGGCTCGTTCCACCCGGTGCCGACGCCGAGGTCGAACCGGTGGCCGGACAGCCGGTCGAGCGTCGCGACCTGTTTGGCCAGCGCGAACGGCTCCCGGAGGGGCACGATCAGCACCGACGTCCCGAGCCGGATCCGGCTGGTCCGCGCGGCGATGTGCGCGAGGGTGACCAGCGGCTCGTACACACCGCCGAACACCTCGCCGTACGGGCTGGGCGGCATCAGGTGGTCGGGCAGCCAGGCGGCGCGGTAGCCGAGCTCTTCGGCGAGCCGGGCCAGCTCCGCGGGCCGGGCGGGGTCGAGGTCCGGCTGCTCGTTCGGCAGCACCACTTCCAGGAAATGTCCGGTCATGGCGTCGACGTT
Organism: Amycolatopsis sp. lyj-346; assembly: GCF_046548975.1. Lineage (NCBI taxonomy): Bacteria > Bacillati > Actinomycetota > Actinomycetes > Pseudonocardiales > Pseudonocardiaceae > Amycolatopsis > Amycolatopsis sp. lyj-346. The sequence goes on along the minus strand of NZ_JAJPWT010000005.1, from coordinate 352,208 downwards.
AGGCATTCACATCGGTGTGAAGGTCAAGGACGCCGGCGGGGTACTTGTCGGCCAAACCGCGAGGGTGCCTCGATACGCTGGACGGCGTAGGACCGGCGCGTGTCCTCACGGGGGAGTTCCGCCTGGTGTGCCAGGCTCGACGAGGTGAAGGACGACGAGTGAATCGGCAGCCGCTGCGCTTGGCCATCATGGAGGCCACCCGGATCCTCGAGCGCGCGGGCGTCGCCTCACCGCGGTTCGACGCCGAGGTGATCGCCGCGCACGTGCTCGGGGTCGAACGCGGCCGCCTGCCGATGGTGCCGCTGGTCGACCCGCCGGTGATCGAGGCCATCGGCCAGCTCGTCCAGCAGCGCGCCAAGCGCATCCCCCTGCAGTACCTGACCGGCTGGGCCGCCCTCGGCGACATCACGGTCGCGGTCGGCGCCGGCGTGTTCGTCCCGCGGCCGGAGACCGAGCTGCTGCTCGAGTGGGGGGTCAAGTTCCTGCAGGGCCGCGAGTTCCCGGTGGTGGTCGACCTGTGCACGGGCTCCGGAGCGCTGGCGCTGGCGGTGGCCCACGCACGGCCGGACGCGGTCGTGTATGCGGTGGACATCGACCCGCAGGCGCTGGCCTGGGCCCGCCACAACGCGGACGTGCACGCCGACGCGGGCAACACGCCGATCAGGTTGTACTCGGGCGACATCGGCGACCCGACGATGTTCGCCGAGCTCGACGGCCTGGTCGACCTGGTGCTGTGCAACCCGCCGTACGTCCCGGAGGGCACCCCGGTGCCCCCGGAGGTCGCGGAGCACGACCCACCGCGAGCGGTGTTCGCGGAGGAGAGCGGCCTGGCGGTGATCCGCCACGCCATCGCGGCGGGCGCCCGCCTGCTGAGGCCCGGCGGCGGACTGGCCATCGAGCACGACGACACGCACGGCTCGGCGGTCCCGGCACTGGTCCGGGCGCGCAGGGTGCTGACCGGGGTGGAGGGCCACGCGGATCTGACCGGCCGGGCGCGCTTCGTCACGGCCCGCCGGCTGGGCTGAGCGGTACCCGCTGGTCCCGAGCAGCCTCGTCACTCCCGGCAGGGTTCCGGCAAAGTCCTGGTCCGGCCGTTCCGGCCACGAGTCCGGGTCGGTGGGGCGTCCGGGCGGCGGCGAGGGCTCCGATTCCGCCGAACCGCCACCAACGACACCGCAGCGACTGCCTACCCCGCCGGCCCGGTCCGGCCCGGTCCGGCCCGCGACGGACGGCGCGAACGCAGATGGGCAACTGCGCCGAAACCCCGCCGCCCGCCGGGGGCGCCCCCCGGGTCCAGCGTATCGGCCGCCTCCGACGAAAAGCCGGGAAAACCGCTGCTGCCTCCGGTTTGTCCACACCCAGGCCGAGTTGTGGACAGACCGTTTGGCTTCGGTCCACAGGAGACCGGCGAGACAGGCAGCCGGTGCGGTTGGCGGTCAGCAGCCGAACACCGTGCAGCTCGTCCGGCGAACCGGCTGCCGCGATCATGAAGCTGATTCGGGAGTCGTCGCCGGGTGCCCGAGGGTGGCCGGGCACCCGTCGCCGAGCTGGTGGGCCCGGGCGAGGCGGTGCCTGACGCGGACTGAGCAGCCCCCGTTTTCCACGCTACCGGTGGGGACCGACAGGTTCCGGCAGTCCGGAGGGGCCGCGGACCAGGTTGTCCACAGCCCCTCCGGACCACTTGCTAGAAGCCGAACGCCGTGCAGCTCGCCGTTGCGGTCTTCGACGGGTTGCTCACCGATGTCGCCGTCAGCTTCACCCTCGCCGCCAAGTCACCGCCCTGGCCGCGCTTCGCGTACGCCGGGACCTTCACGTGGCCGCCGAACTTCGCCGTGGCCAGCTCGTTCGGCTGGCGGACCTCCCAGCCGCGGGCGTCCGTCGACACGCTCAGGCGGTACGTGTCCGTGTCGTACGGGGCCTTCGCGCCCTGGGCCGAGCCCGTGTTGAGCAGGCCGAATTCGCAGGTGGCCAGGCCGCCGCGGGCGACCGCGGGAAGAGCCGGGGTCAGCGCTGCCCCTCGCGTCTGGCTGCCCGCGCCGTCCAGCGAGGCCACCGTCACCGTGTACGACAGGATTCCGCGGCGGTCGCGGGACACGTCCGTGATCAGGAAGCGCAGGCGGTTCGCCTCGTCGGTGTACTCGTACGGGCTCGCCGCTTCGGTGCCCGCCTTGAACAGGGCGTCGTTGAGCTGGCGGTAGTCGCCGATGGTGATCTTCACCGGCGTCCCGTCCGGCTTCGTGTAGTCGGTGATGCCGATGTCCTGCGGGTTGGCGTCGATCACCCAGTCGAACGGGGCGGTGTCCTTGTTCTTCGTCTTCGTGATCAGCACGCCCGAGTCGGGCGTGAACGAGTCCGCGCCCATCCGGTCGACGACCTCGACGGTGTAGTTGTCGTACCCGCCGCCGTCGCAGAACGGGTCCGTCGCCCGGTCGCACTTCGGGGCCTTGTCGCCGCCGGTGAGCTTGATGTTCAGGCCGGTGAACGCGCCGGGCTGCGCTTCGACCTCGCGGGCGGTGAGCCGGGCCGACACCGGGCCGGTCGACGCCAGCTCGGTGCGGTCGAGCTGCAGCACGTCCGCCGGGTCGACGATGCCGAGCTTCAGCTTGTTGCGCAGCTGGTGCTGGGCGCCCATCGAGCTGCCCTGCGTCGCCGGGATCTGCCAGCGGGTGTGCGGGCCGCCGGGCCCGTTGAACGTGCCGCGCGACAGCATGTCCCACGGCCCGCTGTACGCCCGCGACGGCGGGTTCCCGAACGGGTTGTTGTAGTTGTCGCCGATGCCGAGGATGTGGCTGAACTCGTGCGCGTAGGTCGACTGGCCGGAGCTCTCGGCCTGCACCGAGCTGCCGTTCTGGGCGTTCGGCCAGATGCTGGCCGCCGACGCCCACGACGTCCACGGCACGTACCGCGTGGCCGCGTGGTTGGGCAGGTCGTGGTTCGGCGGGCCGAACGCGTCGGGCACGTTCTCCTTCGTCCCGAACTTCATCTCGCCGAACTCCTGCCAGGTCGAGCTTTCGTCCTGGCCGGCCGAGAGGTAGAAGACGAAGTCGAACTGGTTCGCGGTGTCGCCGACGTCGGCGCGCCAGGCGTCCCCGGCGTCCTTGCGGATGTCGCGCGCGCAGTTCGCGCCCGGCGGGCAGGCGCCCGGCTGGAACTCCATGCCGTACTCGTAGGACTTCCCGGGCATCCGGTACGGCCCGAACGCGGTCAGCTGCACGCCGAACCGGCCGCCGGAGTCCTCCATCCAGTACTCGTTGATCGTGTGGCCGTTGTTGAGGGCCTGTGGTTTGTTGAGGAAATCGTGGTAGTACTGCGCGACCTGGGCCCGCGGGATGTCCGCCGCGGTGGGCGCGGGGTTGCCGAAGACGGTCGAGCGGGCCGGCCGGGTGACGACGAAGTCCTGGTCCGGGTAGTCGGCGAGGACGACGGCGCCCTTGAAGGTGCGCTGGGTGGGTTTCAGGTTCGGATCGGCCCAGTTCGTGCCGGGGATCTTGCGGTAGTCGGACCAGGTCATGTGGTCCTGGTTCTCCCAGCGCGCGGCGTCGATCGGGGCGGGCCAGCCACGGGTGAGCGGCTCCGCCGCGGCGGTCCCGGCGCCGAGCCCGGTCAGGACGGCGACCGCGGCGAGCAGGGCGAGCGCTTTCGGGGTTCTGGGGCGCATCTGCGGCTCCTTCGCTGGGAACCCACGGGGGTGGTGGTTCCCGAAGATCGACCGTATTGAGCCCTGCTGTCGCGGTTCCGCCCCGCGGCGAGGTTTACCCGCTTGCCCCACGACGAAAGTCTGGCCGGTCGCCGGCCCGGCGACGAGCGCTCGGCGTGTGCGGAGGCATCGGGTGCGCGGGCCTGTGCCGGGGCAGCTGGGCCGGGCCTCGGGTGGCGGCGAACGGCCCGGACAGCCTCCCTTCGGCGCTGGCCGAGGCCCACGGTTGCGGCCGAGGCCCCGCGGTTGTGGCCAGGGCTCGCGGCGCTGGCCGAGGCTCGGCGGTTGTGGCCAGGGTTCGCGATGCTGGCCGAGGCTCCGCGGATGCGGTCAAGGCCCGCGGCGCTGGCCAAGCCCGCGGTTGTGGACAAGCCCCGCGGTTGTGGACAAGTCCGGCCGCACGCACCGGAAGCGCCGGAAACTGTCGGTGCCCGCCGGTAGCGTGGAAGACGGGGGCGCCCCCAAGGCGCCTGGCCTCCGCGGCTGCCGACCGGCACCCCGCCCCAAGGCGCCAGGGATCGCCAGGGAGGCCCTTCGCGGCGACCGAGGGGCGTCGGGGCGACGTTCGGAACCCGCTGCCGCACCCGGCTGACACCGGCAGCACGGCTGCTCGGCCGACTTCGCCGGAACCCGCCCCAAAGCACCCCGCCCGGACCGGCACCGGCGGGTCGCCACGACCCGCCCGGTCCCGCACCCCCGGCCTGGCGTGACGCGGCGAACACCCCCACAGGCAGCGGGACTACTCTTGGCGCCCATGAGCGTGGTCTACGACTGCAGCAAGCGGGAGACCCGGGCCGACGGGCTCGCCGCCGCCGCCGGGGCGGTGCGGTCGAGCAGGCTGGTCGTCCTGCCGACCGACACGGTTTACGGGATCGGTGCCGACGCCTTCGACGCCGGCGCCGTCCAGGCGCTGCTGCGTGCCAAGAACCGCGGCCCGGACATGCCGGTCGGCGTGCTCGTCGGCTCGTGGTCCACTGTGGACGGACTGGTGCTCGGGGTGCCGCCGCAGGCTCGTGCGCTCATCGAAGCCTTCTGGCCCGGCGACCTGTCCATCGTGCTGCCGCACGCGCCGAGCCTGCAGTGGAACCTCGGCGACGCCCGCGGCACCGTCATGCTCCGGATGCCGCTGCACCCGGTGGCGCTGGAGCTGCTGCGCGACGTCGGGCCGATGGCCGTCTCGAGTGCGAACGTCTCCGGCCGCCCGCCCGCCAGCACCGCGCAGGAAGCGCAGGAACAGCTCGGCGACGCGGTCGCGGTGTACCTCGACGGCGGCTCGAGCGGCGAGCCCGTCGCGTCGAGCATCGTGGACCTCACCGGCACCGAACCGGTGGTGCTGCGCGAGGGCGCGGTGGGCAAGGAGGCCATCGCGGAGGTGCTCGGTGTGCCCGCGGAATCGTTGGCCTGAAGCCGGATCACGGCGGAAACCGCGGCACGATAGCGTGTCGCGGGTGACCCCGACCCCGCGAGCGTGACGCACCCGTGCCGCCCACATCCGGTCTCCTCCCCATCCGGGAATACATCCTCGTCGCCCTGACCGCGACGGCCGTGACCTACCTGCTCACCGGTGTCGTCCGGCGGGTCGCGATCCGCGTCGGCGCGATCGCCAACCCGCGCGCCCGTGACGTCCACGTCGCCCCGATCCCGCGCATGGGCGGGATCGGCATCTACCTCGGCGTCGCCGCCGCGATGGGCCTGGCCCACCAGCTGCCCGCGCTGTCGCACGGCTTCGACGCCTCGTTCGACTCGGTCGGCGTGCTGCTGGCCGCCGGCGTCATCTCGCTGATCGGCGCGCTCGACGACCGGTTCGAACTCGACGCCTGGACGAAGCTGGCCGGCCAGGTCATGTGCGCCGGCATCCTGGTCATCTTCGGCGTGCAGTGGGTGTCGTTCTGGGTGCCGTGGGGCGGCACCGGCGGCTCGTTCGGCTCCGTGCTGGTGCTGGACAAGAACCAGGGTGCGCTGCTCACCGTCGTGATGGTCGTGGTCATGGTCAACGCGATGAACTTCGTCGACGGCCTCGACGGGCTGGCCGGCGGCCTCGGCTTCATCGCGGCCGCCGCCACCTGCGCGTTCTCCCTCGGCCTGCTCGACAGCTCCGGCGGCGACGTCGGCACCTACCCGCCGGCGCTGATCGCGGCCACGCTCGCCGGCGCCTGTCTGGGGTTCCTGCCGTACAACTTCCAACCCGCGAAGATCTTCATGGGCGACTCCGGCTCGATGATGATCGGCCTGGTGCTCGCGGGCGCGACGACGTCGGCGTCCGGGCGCGTGCCGTACCCGCAGTTCAGCGGCAAGGACGCGATCGCGCTGCTCTCGCCGCTGGTGGTCGTGGCGGCGGTGCTGTTCGTGCCGATGCTCGACCTGATCATGGCGGTCGTCCGGCGCACCCGCCGCGGCGAAAGCCCGTTCGCGGCCGACAAGATGCACCTGCACCACCGCCTGCTGGAAATCGGCCATTCCCAGCGCCGCGCGGTCCTGCTCATCTACTTGTGGGCCGGCATCCTGGCCTTCGGCGCGGTGTCGGTGACGCTGTTCGACGACGCCGCGGCGCTGTGGATCATCGGGGTCGGGCTGGTGTTCGCGGTGGTGGTCTCGATCGTCCCGCGGCTGCGCTCGCGCAACCAGCCGGGCACCTGACCCGCCGGGGTCTCTACACTCGGGGGTGAACCGAGCAGGGAGCCAGTGTGAGCGAAACCGAAACGCACGAGCAGGAGAACCCGCACGCCAAGGTGGTGCTGCAGGCGGCCCGCGCGATGACGAAGGCCTCGCTGCTGGTGACCCCGCCCGCGGTGCTGGTGTGCATCGCCTTGTTCAGCATCCTCAACGGCCTGCCCGGCTTCCTGGGCTCGCTCGTCGGCGGGGTGCTCGCGATGCTGGCGTCGCTGTCCACGCTGGGCATGATGAAGTTCAGCGCCGGGCAGGACCCGATGTTCGTCATGGTCATCGCGCTGGGCGGGTACGTCGTGAAGGTCGTCCTGCTCTTCGGGGCGCTGACGCTGCTCAAGGGCGTCACCGCGCTGCACCCGATGTCGCTCGGCATCACGATGATCGTGGCCATCATGCTGGCCGCCGCGGCCGAGTTCGCCGCCTTCCGCAAGACGAAGATCCCCACGATCATCCCGTCCTGACGCTGTCCGCTTTGCCCGCTGCTTCCGTTACGCACGGTGAGATCGGGCTGCGGCCACCCGAGTGTGACCGGGACCACGGCCGAATGCCTTCGCGAGCCCGGCCGGACTCGGCCGGGACCCGGCCGGAGCCGGTGCCTGCGGTGTTCCGGACGGGGGTCCCGGCCCGCACCGGACCTGGGTCCCGGGACGACCCGGGACCTAAGTCCTGGGCTGATCGGTTGGTTAGGAGTACGCCCGTCCGGCACTGATTGACCTGCTGGTATGGTCCGCGTCAAGGGTGGCGGCCTCGGCCGCGCGCTTCCCGAGACGAACCGCGATCAGCAGTGTGGCGACCGTGTAGTTCCGCCTTCCGGCCGCTGGTCCGAAGTAGACCGCAGGGCAGTGTTCACGCGAGACAACCCCGTGTGCAGAACGTGAAGTCGTGTTCATCGCACAGTGGGGCAGCCGCCTCCGACGTCCCGATACGTATCGGGTACGTTAAGTCCAGATCGTGACGATTCCCCCGGCGGAGTGAACGCCGGCCGGGAGAACCGGAAGGAGCCCAGTGGGCGCGCTGGTACTGACCGAGGGTGGCATTTTTACGCCCCCCGGTGCCGAAAGCTTCGAGTTGCCTGCGTTGTTCGGCAATGTCACCAAGCCGATGCTGCTCGTCGTGCTTTCGGTTGTCATCATCGCGGCGTACTTCCTGCTGGCGACCCGCAAGCTGCAGGTCGTGCCGGGCAAGGGGCAGTTCGTCGCCGAGTCGATCTACGACTTCAGCCGCAACAACATCGCGCGCGAGCAGATCGGCTCGAAAGACTTCAAGCCGTTCGTGCCGCTCGTTTTCGCGTTGTTCACCTTCATCCTGGTGAACAACCTCTACGGGATCATCCCCCTCCTCCAGTTCCCGACCATGGCGCGGTTCGGTTTCCCGCTCGCCCTGTCGGTCCTCGTCGTCTACCCGGTGTACCACTACGTCGGGTTCAAGCGGCACGGGTTCAAGGGGTACTTCAAGAAGGAACTCGCGCCGCCGGGCGTGCCCAAGCCGGTCCTGCCGCTCTTCGCGCTGATCGAGTTCGCGGAGAAGTTCCTCCTCAACCCGCTCACGCTCGCCATCCGTGTTTTCGCCGCCATGTTCGCGGGTCACCTGATCCTGGCGGTGTTCACCCTCGGTGGCACCTTCCTGCTGACCGAGACCTCGGGCTGGGCGTTGAAGCCGGTTTCCCTGGTGGCGTGGCTGTTCGCCATCGCGATGACGTTCCTCGAGGCCTTCATCCAGGTGCTGCAGGCCTACATCTTCGCCCTGCTGTCGGCCGGGTACATCGGCGCCGCGCTGGCGTCGGAGCACTGAGAAACACACAAGCCCCCGATCCGCGCGAGCGCGTGGACCGAAGTGAAGGGAAATGCACGTGAGCAACATCGTTCTGGCCCAGGCCGCCGAGCAGGCCGTCAACATCAACCCCGGCCTCGCCGCGATCGGCTACGGCCTGGGCGCGATCGGCCCGGGCATCGGTGTGGGTCTGATCTTCGCCGCCGTCATCAACGGCACGGCGCGTCAGCCGGAGGCGCAGGGCAAGCTGCAGGGCATCGGCTTCTCGACCTTCGTGCTGACCGAGGTGCTCGCCCTGATCGGCATCGTCATCTACTTCATCGCCTCCGCAGGCTGAGTAACACTCATCTCGCTTAAGGAGACGCCGTGCTGAACAGTGCCTTGTTCCTCGCCGCAGAGGGCGAAGTTCACAACCCGATCATCCCCGACATCTCGGAGCTGATCCTCGGCATCGTCGCCTTCCTGATCCTGCTGTTCATCCTCAAGAAGTACGTCGTCCCTCGCTTCGAGGCCGCGTACGAAGAGCGTGCGCAGAAGATCGAGGGAGGCATCGAGAAGGCCGAGAAGGCGCAGGCCGAGGCCGAAGAGGCGCTGGCCAAGTACAAGGCCCAGCTGCAGGAGGCCCGGACCGAAGCCGCGAAGATCCGCGACGACGCCCGGCTCGAAGCCGAGCAGATCAAGGCGGAACTGCGGGCCGACGCGGAGGCCGAGTCCCAGCGCATCGTCGCACAGGGGCAGGCCCAGCTGCAGGCCCAGAAGGCGCAGATCATCGCCGAACTGCGGGCCGACATGGGCCGCAACGCCGTCGAGCTGGCCAGCCGGATCGTCGGCGAGTCGCTCGAAGACGAGGCGCGCCGTCGTGGCACCGTCGACCGGTTCCTCGCGGAGCTGGAGACCGCCGGTACCTCCAACGGAGCGGGGAAGTAGCCAGAGATGACGCTGCATGCTGCGAGCCGTGAAGCGCTCGGCCTCGCCGAGGAACGCCTCGGCGAGGTTCTGGCCGACGCGGGAGCCGACGCGGCCACGGTCGGCGACGAGCTGCTCTCGGTCGTCGACCTCCTGGACCGCGAGATCGGCCTGCGCCGGGCGGTGAGCGACGCCTCCGCGACGCCGGAGGCGCGCACCACGCTGGTGCGCCGTCTGTTCGACGGCAAGCTGTCCGAACCGGCCCTGAAGGTGCTCGACACCGTGGCCGGCAGCCGCTGGTCCAGCCCCCGCGAGCTGACCGACGGCCTCGAGTCGCTCGGCCGCTCGGCCCTGCTCACCTCGGCCGAGAAGACCGGGAACGTCGACATCGTCGAGTCCCAGCTCTTCCAGGTCGCGCGGGTGGTGGCCAACCACCCCGAGCTCGAGAAGGCGCTGTCGGACCTGACCGGTTCCGCCGAGGCGAAGCGCACGCTGGTGCGCGGGCTGTTCGCGGACAAGGTGGACGTGGTGACCGAGACCCTCGTCGAGCAGGTCGTCCGCCGGGCCAAGGGCCGTGGCGTCGGCGTCGGGCTCGACAAGCTGGTCAAGCTGGCCGCGGAGCGGCGTCAGCGCTCGGTCGCCTACGTGACCAGCGCGAACGCCCTGTCCGACGAGCAGACCGCCCAGCTGGGGACGAAGCTCAACGACATGTACGGGCGGCAGATCGCGCTGCACATCGAGGTCGACCCGCGGCTCGGCGGCGGGCTCGTCGTCCGCGTCGGCGACGAGGTCATCGACGGAACCGCGGCGGGGCAGCTCGCGGCGCTGCGCAGGCGGCTGGCCCGGGCATAGCCCCAGGTCACACAAGACTTTGCATACTGGCAAGAACGAAGCGAGAGCGGGAAAGACATGGCCGAGCTGACGATCTCCTCGGATGAGATCCGTAGCGCGATCGAGAACTACGTCTCGAGTTACGCCCCGGACGTGAGCCGGGAAGAAGTTGGCGTCGTGATCGACGCGGGTGACGGTATCGCCCACGTCGAGGGCCTTCCCTCGGCCATGGCCAACGAGCTGCTCGAGTTCCCCGGCGGCGTCCTGGGCGTCGCACTGAACCTGGACGCGCGCTCCATCGGTGCCGCGATCCTCGGTGACTTCGAAAGCATCGTAGAAGGACAGCAGGTCAAGCGCACCGGCCAGGTCCTGTCGGTGCCGGTCGGCGACGGCTACCTCGGCCGCGTCGTCAACCCGCTGGGCCAGGCGATCGACGGCCTCGGCGACATCGAGACCACCGAGCGCCGCGCGCTGGAGCTCAAGGCCGCCTCGGTGGTCGAGCGCCAGCCGGTGTCGGAGCCGCTGCAGACCGGCATCACCGCCATCGACGCGATGACGCCGATCGGGCGCGGCCAGCGCCAGCTGATCATCGGTGACCGCAAGACGGGCAAGACCGCCGTCGCCGTGGACACGATCATCAACCAGAAGGCCAACTGGGAGACCGGCGACCCGAAGAAGCAGGTCCGCTGCATCTACGTCGCGGTCGGCCAGAAGGGCTCCACGATCGCCGCGGTCAAGAAGTCCCTCGAGGACTCGGGCGCGATGGAGTACACCACCATCGTCGCGGCCCCGGCTTCGGACTCCGCCGGCTTCAAGTGGATCGCGCCGTACACCGGCTCGGCCATCGGCCAGCACTGGATGTACGAGGGCAAGCACGTCCTCATCGTGTTCGACGACCTGACCAAGCAGGCCGACGCGTACCGCGCGATCTCGCTGCTGCTGCGCCGCCCGCCGGGCCGCGAGGCGTTCCCCGGCGACGTCTTCTACTTGCACTCCCGTCTCCTCGAGCGGTGCGCGAAGCTGTCGGACGAGCTGGGCGCCGGCTCGCTGACCGGTCTCCCGATCATCGAGACCAAGGCGAACGACGTGTCGGCCTACATCCCGACCAACGTCATCTCGATCACCGACGGCCAGTGCTTCTTCCAGTCGGACCTGTTCAACGCCGGCCAGCGCCCGGCCATCGACGTGGGTATCTCGGTGTCCCGCGTGGGTGGTGCCGCGCAGGTCAAGGCGATGAAGTCGGTCTCCGGCTCGCTCCGGATCGACCTGTCGCAGTACCGCGAGCTGGAGGCCTTCGCCGCCTTCGCCTCGGACCTCGACGACGCCTCCAAGGCGCAGCTCGAGCGCGGTGCCCGCCTGTACGAGGTGCTCAAGCAGCCGCAGTACTCGCCGATCCCGGTCGAGGAGCAGGTCTGCACGGTGTGGCTCGGCACGAACGGCCACTACGACTCGGTCCCGGTCGAGGACGTCCGCCGCTTCAACCTCGAGTTCCTGGACTCGGCCCGGCGCAAGCACTCGGACGTGCTGGGCGCGATCCGCGACAGCGGCAAGTTCGAGGACGAGACGGCCGACAAGCTGGTCGCCGCGGTCAACGAGTTCAAGCAGGAGTTCACCACCTCCGAGGGCAAGTCCCTGGTCGAGGCGGACGCCGACGCGATGGACGCCGACAAGGTCGGGCACGAGACCGTCAAGGTCAACAAGCCCGCTCCGAAGAAGTGAGCTGATAGCTCATGGCCGCACAACTCCGGGAACTCCGGTCGCGCATCAAGGCGACCAAGTCGATCGGCAAGATCACCAAGGCGATGGAGCTCATCGCCACCGCGCGCATCACGAAGGCGCGGGCGAAGGTCGCCGCTTCCCGGCCGTACGCCGACGAGATCACCAACGTGCTCTCGGCGCTGGCCGGTGCGGCGGCCAACCTCGACCACCCGATGCTGGTCGAGCGCCCGAACCCGAAGCGGGCCGCTGTCCTGGTCGTGACCAGTGACAAGGGCCAGTGCGGTGGTTACAACTCCAACGTGCTGCGCGCGACCGAAGAGCTGCTTTCCCTCCTGCGTTCCGAGGGCAAGGAAGCTCAGGTCTACGTCACCGGCAACAAGGGCCTGAACTACTACCGGTTCCGCAACCGCCCGGTCGAGGACAGCTGGACGGGCTTCTCCGACCAGCCGAACTACGCCGCCGCGGTGGCGGCCGGCGAGGCCCTCGTCCAGTCGTTCATGGCCGGCGTGGACGACGAGGACGGCAACGCCGACGGCATCACGGGTGTCGACGAGATCCACATCGTCTACACCGAGTTCGTGTCGATGCTGACGCAGCGGCCGACCGCCAAGCGCGTCGCGCCGCTCGAGGTCGAGTACTCCGAAGGCGAGGAGAAGCCTGCCGGGCTGCTCCCCAGCTACGAGTTCGAGCCGAGTGCCGACAAGCTGCTGGACGCGCTCCTGCCGAAGTACATCAACACGCGTCTCTACGCGGCGTTCCTCGAATCCGCGGCGTCCGAGCTGGCCGCCCGCCGGACCGCGATGAAGGCGGCGTCGGACAACGCGAACGAGCTGGTGGGGAACCTGACGCGGGAGATGAACCAGGCCCGCCAGGCGCAGATCACCCAGGAGATCTCCGAAATCGTCGGTGGCGCGAACGCGCTCACCGCAGCAGGAAGTGATGATTGATGACCAGTACTGAAGCCCCGCGCGCCAAGGGGCGCATCGTGTCGGTGACCGGTCCGGTCGTCGACGTCGAGTTCCCGCGCGGTTCCGTGCCCGACCAGTTCAACGCGCTCAAGGTCGAAATCGAGTTCGAGCAGCTGCGCAAGACGGTGACCCTCGAGGTCGCCAGCCACCTGGGCGACAACCTCGTCCGCACCATCTCCCTGCAGCCGCAGGACGGCCTGGTGCGTGGCGCGGAGGTCACCGACACCGGCGGCCCGATCACCGTCCCGGTCGGCGACAAGGTCAAGGGCCACGTCTACAACGCCCTCGGCGAGTGCCTCGACGAGCCCGGCTACGGCGAGGACCTCGAGCGCTGGGGCATCCACCGCAGCGCGCCGTCCTTCGACCAGCTCGAAGGCAAGACGGAGATGCTGGAGACCGGCCTCAAGGTCGTCGACCTGCTGACCCCGTACGTCCAGGGTGGCAAGATCGGCCTGTTCGGCGGCGCCGGCGTCGGCAAGACGGTGCTCATCAAGGAGATGATCACCCGCGTCGCCCGGAACTTCGGTGGTACGTCGGTGTTCGCCGGGGTCGGCGAGCGCACCCGTGAGGGCAACGACCTCTTCCTGGAGATGTCCGAGGACGGCGTCATCAACGACACCGCCCTCATCTTCGGCCAGATGGACGAGCCGCCGGGCACGCGTATGCGCGTCGCGCTGTCCGCGCTGACCATGGCGGAGTACTTCCGCGACGTCCAGAACCAGGACGTGCTGCTGTTCATCGACAACATCTTCCGGTTCACCCAGGCCGGCTCCGAGGTGTCGACCCTGCTGGGCCGCATGCCGTCGGCCGTGGGTTACCAGCCGACGCTGGCCGACGAGATGGGGCAGCTGCAGGAGCGGATCACCTCGACCCGGGGTCGCTCGATCACCTCGATGCAGGCGATCTACGTCCCCGCGGACGACTACACCGACCCGGCCCCGGCCGCGACGTTCGCCCACCTGGACGCCACCACCGAGCTCTCGCGTGGTGTCTTCCAGAAGGGCATCTTCCCGGCGGTGGACCCGCTGGCATCGACGTCGACGATCCTCGACCCGGCCATCGTCGGTGAGGACCACTACCGCGTGGCCTCCGAGGTCATCCGGATCCTGCAGAAGTACAAGGAACTGCAGGACATCATCGCGATCCTCGGGATGGACGAGCTCTCGGAAGAGGACAAGCTGACCGTTCAGCGCGCGCGCCGCATCGAGCGGTTCCTGTCGCAGAACATGCTGGTCGCCGAGGCGTTCACGCAGATCCCGGGCTCGACGGTGCCGCTGTCGGAGACCATCGAGTCGTTCGACCGCATCACCAAGGGTGACTTCGACCACTACCCGGAGCAGGCGTTCCTGGGTATCGGTGGCCTCGAGGACCTCGAGAAGAAGTACAAGGAAATCACCAAGAAGTGAGCTCGTGGGCACGGCGGGGGCAGCGTCCTATGTGGACTCGCGCCCCCGCCGTTCTCGTAGTCTGAGTCAGACCTATTACACTCGGGAGTAACACCCCGAGCTAAGGAGTGCTACGTGGCTGAGATGTCCGTGGAGCTGGTGGCCGTCGAGCGCCGTCTCTGGTCGGGTACTGCCACTTTCGTGGTGGCCCAGACCACCGAGGGTGAGATCGGCATCATGGCCGGTCACGAACCCGTGCTCGGGCAGCTCGTCGAGGGTGGCGTGGTCAAGGTGACGACCACCGACGGTGAGACGGTCTGCGCGGCCGTCCACGGCGGGTTCCTCTCCGTGACGGGCACCGGGGTGAGCATCCTCGCCGAGAGCGCCGAGCTCTCCGACGAGATCGACGTCGAGGCGGCCAAGGCGGCCCTGACCGGGGACGATGAAACCGAGCGGGCGAGGGCTTCGGCCCAGCTCCGCGCAGCGGGTCAGACGGCCTGAGCGCGAGACGGGCAGGAGCCGGGCCGTGAAGATCACCGTGGTCGTAGCAGGGCTCCTGATCGTGCTCGCGGTGCTGGCCGCCTGGTACGGCCAGCGGTGGATCCGGATGCGCCGCGGTGGTGGCGTGAGCGTCGCGCTGCGGTGGCGTCCGGACAGCCCGCGGTCCAGCTGGCACCTGGGGCTGGGCCGCTACGAGGGCGACGAGTTCGTCTGGTACCGGGTGTGGAGCCTGCGGACCGGCGCGGACCGCGTCTTCCAGCGCGAAAGCATGCAGATCGCCGACCGCCGCGACCCGTCCGGCAGCGAGGCCTACGCCGTTCCGGAAGGCTCGACGGTGCTGCGCTGCGAGTCGGAGACCCAGGAAGCGATCGAAATCGCCATGGGACCGGGCGCGCTCACGGGCTTCCTCTCGTGGCTCGAGTCCGCTCCGCCCGGACGGCGCCTCCCCCGCGCCTCCTGACGCTGGACTGACCCGAGCGGCACTTTCACGTGAAAGTGCCCCTCTCCGTAGACTCGGGGGGTGACTCTCGTCGAGATCCCCGGCTCCAAGTCCGTCACCGCCCGTGGCCTGTTCCTGGCCGCCGCCGCGCACGGCACCACGACCCTCGGCCGTCCGCTGCACTCGGACGACACCGAGGGCTTTGCCGAGGGTCTGGCCAAGCTCGGCTACCACGTCGACCGGCAGCCGGGGGCGTGGACCATCGAGGGTCGCCCGTCGGGCCCGGGGGTCGCCGAAGCCGACGTCTTCTGCCGCGACGGCGCCACGACCGCCCGCTTCCTGCCCGCGCTGGCCGCGGCCGGCACCGGGACGTTCCGCTTCGACGCGTCGGACCAGATGCGCCGCCGTCCGCTCGGGCCGTTGACCGACGCCCTGCAGGAGCTGGGCGTCGACCTCGAGTTCGGCGGCGAGCCGGGCCACCACCCGCTGACGGTCCGCGCGAACGGCATCAAGGGCGGCGAGCTGACCCTGGACGCGGGGCTGTCTTCGCAGTTCCTGACGGCGTTGCTGCTGGTCGGGCCGCTGACCGCGGAAGGGCTGCGGATCACGGTCACCGACCTCGTGTCGGTGCCGTACGTCGAGATCACGCTGGAGATGATGCGCCGCTTCGGCGTCGACGTCCGTCGGGAGGGGCAGACGTTCGTGGTCCCGGCGCAGCCGTACCGCGCGTGCGAGTACCCGGTCGAGCCGGACGCGTCGACGGCGAGCTACTTCCTCGCCGCGGCCGCGGTCACCGGCCGCACGGTGACCATCCCGGGCCTCGGTTCCGAAGCGCTGCAGGGTGACGTGCGGTTCACCGACGTGCTGCGCGAGATGGGGGCGCACGTGGAGCTGGGGCCGGACTCGGTGACGGTGGCCGGCCCGTCGGACGGCCTGCGCGGCGTCACGGTGAACATGCGCGACATCTCGGACACGGTCCCGACCCTGGCGGCGATCGCGCCGTTCGCGTCCGGCCCGGTGCGCATCGAGGACGTCTACAACACGCGCATCAAGGAGTGCGACCGGCTCGACGCGTGCGAGGAGAACCTGCGTGCGATGGGCATCGAGGTGGCGACGGGCCGCGACTGGATCGAGATCCAGCCGGGAGAGCCGACGGGCACGCTGGTGGCGTGCCGCCGCGACCACCGGATCGCGATGGCGTTCAGCATCACGGGCTTGCTGGTCGACGGGGTGACCCTGGATGATCCGGACTGCGTGAAGAAGACCTTCCCCGGCTTCCACCAGGCGCTGGGGTCACTGCGGAAGAGCTGGGGAATCTGAGATGGCCGAAGAGGGCAGGTTCGACAAGCTTCCGGAGCGGGTCCGGCCGGAAGACATGGTGACGACCAAGCCGGTGGACCCGGGCTTCGACGGGACCCCGGAAGAGGCCGACCTGGACCGCTACTGGTCGGCTCACCTCGGGGGCTGAGTCAGGGCTGCCCGCCCGGCTGCCACAGCACGTCACCCTCGGGGTTGGCCAGCCGGGCGAGGATGAACAGCAGGTCCGACAGCCGGTTCAGGTACTTCAGCGCCACCGGGTTCGTCGTCTCCGGCTCCGCCTCGTACAGCGCCCACGCCGACCGCTCGGCCCGGCGGGACACCGTCCGGGCCTGGTGCAGGAACGCCGCCCCCGGCGTTCCCCCCGGCAGGATGAACGACGTCAGCTTCGGCAGGCGCTCGTTGAACTCGTCGCACCAGCCTTCGAGCCGCTCGACGTACTTCTCCGTGATCCGCAGCGGCGGGTACGGCGGGTCGTCGGAGATCGGGAGGCAGAGGTCCGCGCCGACGTCGAACAGGTCGTTCTGGATCGTGCGCAGCACGTCCGTCACCTCGCCGGGCAGCCCGCCGACCGCGATGGCCAGGCCGAGCACCGAGTTCGTCTCGTCGGTGTCCGCGTACGCACCCAGCCGCGGGGACGTCTTCGGCACGCGCGAGCCGTCGCCGAGCGCGGTCGTGCCGTTGTCGCCGACCTTGGTGTACACGCGGTTGATGCGAACGACCATGGACCCACCATAGCGGCCCCCGCCCGGGCCGAATCCGGGCGAGAGGGCATGATTGGCGGCCATGAGCGAGCACTTCGACGTGCATGGCGGAGCCCGGCTGATCGGCGAGGTCGACGTGGTCGGCGCCAAGAACAGCGTGCTGAAGCTGATGGCTGCGGCCCTGCTGGCCGAGGGCACCACGACCATCACGAACTGCCCGCAGATCCTCGACGTCCCGTTGATGGGCGACGTGCTGCGGAGCGTCGGCTGCGAGGTCGTCATCGAGGGCGACACCGCCACCATCACGACGCCGGCCGAGCTGTCGCACCGCGCGGACTCGGCGGCGATGGGCAAGCTGCGTGCGTCCGTCTGCGTGCTGGGACCGCTGGTCGGCCGGCTCAAGCAGGCCGTCGTGGCGTTGCCGGGTGGTGACGCGATCGGCTCGCGGCCGCTGGACATGCACCAGAACGGCCTGCGCAAGCTGGGCGCGACGAGCACGATCGAGCACGGCTGCGTCGTCGCGAAGGCCGAGACGCTGGTCGGCGCGCAGATCTGGCTGGACTTCCCGAGCGTCGGCGCGACCGAGAACATCCTGATGGCGGCCGTGCTGGCCGAGGGCACCACGGTCATCGACAACTGCGCGCGCGAGCCGGAGATCGTCGACATCTGCACGATGCTCATCGAGATGGGCGCGAAGATCGAAGGCGCCGGGACGTCGACGCTGACCGTGCACGGCGTGGAGCAGCTGCACCCGACGACGCACAGCGTGATCGGCGACCGGATCGTCGGCGCGACCTGGGCGTTCGCCGCCTCGATGACCCGCGGCGACATCACCGTGCGCGGGGTCAACCCGCACCACCTCGACCTGGTGCTGAACAAGCTGCAGCTGGCCGGCGCGGAGGTGGAAACCTTCGGCGACAAGGGTTTCCGCGTGATCCAGGCGGAGCGCCCGAAGGCGGTCGACTGGGTGACGCTGCCGTACCCCGGCTTCGCGACCGACCTGCAGCCGTTCGCGGTCGCGCTGTCGGCGGTGTCGGAAGGCACGTCGATGATCACGGAGAACGTCTACGAGGCGCGGTTCCGGTTCATCGAGGAGATGGTCCGCCTGTCCGGCGACGCCCGCACGGACGGCCACCACGCGGTGGTCCGCGGCGTCGAGAAGCTGTCGAGCGCGCCGGTCTGGGCGTCGGACATCCGCGCGGGCGCCGGGCTGGTGCTCGCCGGCCTGTGCGCGGACGGCGTCACCGAGGTCTGGGACGTCTTCCACATCGACCGCGGCTACCCGCACTTCGTCGAGAACCTGAACCGCCTGGGCGCGAACATCAAGCGCGTCGCCGGCGAGCCCGAGCGGAAGTGAGTCATCCCCCCTGTGCGCCCTGCGCGCCCAGTGCGCGCAGGGCGTACTCGACGAGCCGGTCCGGGTAGTCCGGCTCGGCTTTGGCCTGCCGGACCACCAGGCGCCAGTAGATCGGCGCCGCCAGGACGTCCAGCGCCAGCTCCAGGTCCAGGTCCCGGGGTAGTTCGCCGCGCGCGATGGCCCGGCGGAGCATCGCTTCGCCGACCTCGCGCCGCGGCCCGCCGATGCTCGTGCGCGTGCTTTCCGCGGTCTCGGGGTTGCGCACGCCCTCGGCGACCAGGTCCGGCAGGATGCGCGAAAACAGCGGGTGCGTCAGCCAGCCGATCAGGGCCTGCATCGTTTCGTGCAGGTCGCCGCGCAGTGAGCCGGTGTCGATGTCGGTCGCGCGGGTCACGCTGAACTCCGCGACGACCGCGGCGATCATCTCCTCCTTCGAACGCCAGCGCCGGTAGAGCGCGCTCTTGCCGACACCGGCCCGCTTGGCCACGGCCTCCATCGACAGCCGGCCGTAGCCCTGGTCGGCGAGCTCCTGCAGGACGGCGTCGGTGATCGCCTGCGTGACCTCGGGCTGGAGGACCGCGGCGCCGGTGGGGGTGCGTGCCATGGACCGCAGTCTAGCGGGTGGACGAGACGGTACCGTCCCGTCTAGGGTGGCGTCGGGACGGTACCGTTCCGTCCGAACGATGAAGGAGGCTGCGGTGCGCGAGTTCGCCGAGCACGCACTCGATCTGCTGCTCAAGCACGACATGGCCGGGTTCGCCGGGCTCTGGGCCGAGGACGGCGTCCTCGAGTTCCCGTTCGCCGGCCCTGGCTACCCGAAGCGCGTCGAAGGGCGCGACGCGATCCTCGAGTACCTGCGCGACTACCCGAACCTGCTCGACATCCGGGAGGTCACGGCGAAGACCGTGCACGAGACGACCGACCCGTCGGTGGTCGTCGTCGAGTTCACCGTCGCCGGGGTCGTCGTGGCGTCGCAGCGGCCGTACGAGCTGTCGTACATCGCGGTGATCACCGTCGAGGACGGCGAGATCCGCCACTACCGCGACTACTGGAGCCCGCTGGCCGCGGCCGGGGTCCTCGGCGGCGTCGACGAGCTGACGGCGGCCTTCGGTGGCTGACGTCCTGGTCCTCGGCGGCACCGGCACGACCGGCCGCCGGGTTGTCACGCGCCTGCGTGCGGCGGGGTTCACCGCACGGGCCGCCACGCGCAAGCCGGGCGAGGCCGGTCAGGTCCGGTTCGACTGGACCGACCGGTCGACGCACGCGGACGCGCTGCGCGGCGCGTCCGCGGTGTACCTGCTGGCCCCGATCGGCGAGGCCGAACCAGCGGCGCTGGTCGAGCCGTTCCTGGCCGGCGCGGTGGACACGGGCGTGCGGCGGGTCGTCCTGCTCAGCTCGTCGGCCGTCACCGACGACACCCCCGGGCTCGGCGACCTGCCGCGGCTGGTGCGCGCGGCGCCGGAGTGGGCGGTCCTCAAGCCGTCCTGGTTCATGCAGAACTTCACCGGCGGGCACCTGGTCGCCCAGGGCGTGCGCGACGGCGAGATCGTCACGGCCACCGGCGACGCGCGGGTCGCGTTCGTCGACGCAGGCGACATCGCGGCGGTCGCCGTCCGCGCACTGACCGATCCGGTACCGCACAACACCGAACACGTCCTGACCGGCCCGGCCGCGTTGAGCTACGCCGAAGCGGCCGCGATCGTGGCCGCGCACCTCGGCCGCCCGGTGCGGCACCGGCCGGCCGGCCCGGCCGAGTTCGCCGAACGCGTGGCGGCGTCGGGGATTCCCGCCGGGTTCGCCCGCGTGCTGGCCGCCCTCGACGAGGACATCCGGCGCGGCGCCGAAGACCGCGTCACCCCGGTCGTCGAGCAGGTCACCGGGCGACCGGCCCGTTCCTTCGAAACCTTCGTGCGGGCGGAAATCCGGTGAAGCAGCCGATGTTCGACGGGCGCTAGCCTTCCAGCGCGAGTGCCGCGCCGAACCCCACCAGCGCGGTGCCCGTCGCGCCGTCCAGCACCCGGCGCACCTTCCGCTGCCGCAACCAGCCGCGGACGCGGTGCACGAAGAACAGCAGCAGCACCTGCCACACCACGCCCAGTACCGCCACCGTGTACGCCAGCACGAGGGCGTCGGCCTGGTCCGTCACGCCCGGCGTGAGGAACTGCGGCAGCACCGACAGGTACAGCACGATCACCTTCGGGTTGGTGATGTTGGACAGGAACCCTTCGCGGAACCGCCGTCCGCGGGAAGCGCGGGCCCTGCGCACGTCGTCGAGGGCTTCGTAGTTGCCGCGCCAGGCGCCGCGGAGGGCCTGGACGCCGAGGAACACCAGGTAGGCCGCGCCGAGCCACTTCACCGTTTCGAACACGGGGTGGTAGCGGGTGATCACCGCGCCGAGGCCGAGCGCTGCCGCCGTGCCCTGCAGGAAGTTCGCGACGGTGATGCCGGCGCACGCCCAGCCGCCGCCGCGGGCACCGCCGGTGAGGGCGTTCTTCAGCACGACCATCGTGTCCGGGCCCGGCATCATCGCCAGGAACGCCATCATCCCGGCGAAGCCCGCGTACGTGCTCCAGGTCATCAGGACTCCAGGGCGAGGGCGGCGCCGAAGCCGAGCAGCGCGGTGCCGGTGACGCCGTCCAGCGCGCGGCGGACCCGGCGACGCTCGAGCCAGGCCCGCACGCGGTGCACGAACACCAGCAGCACCAGCAACCACAGCATGCCGAGCACGGCGACGGTGTAGGCCAGCGCGAGCGCGTCCCACGTCGTCGTGCGCGCCGGATCGAGGAACTGCGGCAGCACGGACAGGTACAGCACCAGCACCTTCGGGTTGGTGATGTTGGAGAGCAGGCCCTCGCGGAACCGCCGGAAGCCGCCGCCGCGGCGCCGCTGGGCCTCTTCGACGGCGTGGTAGCTGCCGCGGAACGCGCCGCGCAGCGCCTGGACGCCGAGGAAGACGAGGTAGGCCGCACCGGCCCACTTGAGGGCGAGGAACACCGGCTGCGACCGGGCGATCAGGACACCGAGCCCCAGCGCCGCGGCGCTGCCCTGCACGGCGTTGCCGGCGAAGATGCCGAGTGACGCGAGCAGCCCGCCCCGGAACCCGCCGGACAGCGCGTTCTTGAGCATGACCATCGTGTCCGGCCCCGGCGCGAGGACGATCAGGACCACGATGACCAGGTAACTCCCGTACGAACTCCACGTCACGGCTCCCCACGCTAATCGACGCGTGCCGGGCCGGTCTCGCGGATTTCGGTCACACAGCCGGGACCCGGCGCTGCGCGCGATCGATCAAGCACAGAGGGTGCAGAAGCACGTCCGGCGCGCGCGGGACTCGGCGTGAGACGCTCCGGCAGAGTAGTGTTCGGCCATGTCAGCAGGCGAAATCGATCTTCTGCCCGGTGAACGCGTGCTCTGGGCGGGGGAGCCGGTTCAGCGCCCGCTCTACGTCGCCGCGGACGGGGTGATCGCCCCGGCCGGGCTCGTTCTCGCCGCCGCCGCACTCTGGTTTCTTCTCGCGCAACAGCCGAGCGGCCCCACGATGGCCGTGGCAGTGGTGGTGCTGGTGGTCGGCCTCTACGGCGCCGTCGGCCGGTCGGTCGTCCGGTACCTCGCGCTCGGGCGCACGACCTACGCGGTGACGGACAGCCGGATCATCGCCCGCTCGGGCCTGTTCCGGCAGAAGGAACGCACCAGCGAGCTGGCCGGCCTGTCGGAGCCGGTGCTCAAGACGGGACCGTCCCGCACCGGGACCATCGCCTTCGACGGGCCGGGCACGGTGACGCTGATCGGCGTCGGCGAGCCCAAGCGCGTCCGCGACCTGCTCACCAAGGCGATCGACGAGGCCAAGGCCCGGCAGGCCCGGGACTGAACCGGACGTCACCCGGACGTGTCCGATAGCACTGCCACCATAAGTTACCGGTCGGTACACTCGACGAAACGTCCACCGCCGGAGGTGTCCTGTGCCGTATCCAACGGACCGCGAACGAGACCGACCGTGGGTGATGCGGACCTACGCCGGCCACTCGTCGGCAGCCGCGTCGAACGAGCTTTACCGGCGCAACCTCGCGAAGGGGCAGACCGGGCTCTCGGTGGCGTTCGACCTGCCCACCCAGACCGGCTACGACCCGGACCACGAGCTCTCCCGCGGCGAAGTCGGCAAGGTCGGCGTGCCCGTGTCGCACATCGGCGACATGCGGCGGCTCTTCGACGGCATCCCGCTCGCCGAAGCCAACACGTCGATGACCATCAACGCGCCGGCCATGTGGCTGCTCGCGCTGTACGTCTCCGTGGCGCGCGAGCAGGCCGAGGCCGAGGGACGCGACGTTGACGAGGTGCTCGCGAGGCTCGCCGGCACCACGCAGAACGACATCATCAAGGAATACCTGTCCCGCGGGACCTACATCTTCCCGCCGGGGCCGAGCCTGCGGCTGATCACCGACGTGATCGCCTGGACCGTGCACCACGTCCCCAAGTGGAACCCGATCAACATCTGCAGCTACCACCTGCAGGAAGCCGGGGCGACGCCGACGCAGGAGGTCGCGTACGCGCTGTGCACCGCGATCGCCGTGCTCGACGCGATCCGCGACTCGGGGCAGGTCGACGAGGCCGACATGGCGAAGGTCGTCGCGCGGATCTCCTTCTTCGTCAACGCCGGTGTCCGGTTCGTCGAGGAGATGTCCAAGATGCGCGCGTTCACCGCGCTCTGGGACGAGCTCACGCGCGACCGTTACGGCGTGACCGATCCCAAGGCGCGCCGGCTGCGCTACGGCGTGCAGGTCAACTCGCTCGGGCTGACCGAGGCCCAGCCGGAGAACAACGTCCAGCGGATCGTGCTCGAGATGCTCGCGGTGTCGCTCTCCCGCGGCGCCCGCGCCCGCGCGATCCAGCTGCCCGCGTGGAACGAGGCCCTCGGCCTGCCGCGGCCGTGGGACCAGCAGTGGGCGCTGCGGATGCAGCAGGTGCTCGCGTTCGAGACGGACCTGCTGGAGTACGAGGACATCTTCGACGGCTCGCACGTCATCCAGGCCAAGGTCGACGAGATCATGGCCGGCGCCCGCGAGGAGATCGCGCGCGTGCAGGACCTCGGCGGCGCGGTCGCCGCGGTCGAGAGCGGTTACATGAAGTCCCAGCTGGTCGCTTCGCTGGCCGAGTACCGCCGCGAGATGGAGAACGGCGAACGGGTGCTGGTCGGGGTCAACAAGTTCGGGACGACCGAGCCGTCGCCGCTGCAGGCCGAAGGCGCGAAGGCGATCGAAACGATCGACCCCGCCGTCGAGAAGGACGCCGTCGCCGCCATCGAGGAATGGCGCTCCCAGCGTGACCACGAGGCTGTGGAGCGATCGCTGGCCACGCTGAAGGAACGCGCGCAAACCACGGAAAACCTCTTCGAGGCCACTGTGGACTGTGCGCGGGCCGGCGTGACCACCGGCGAGTGGGCCGGCGCGCTGCGCGAGGTGTTCGGCGAATACCGGGCGCCCACCGGCGTTTCCGCCGCCGCGATCGGCGGCGTGGGCGACCCCGAGCTGGAGCGGGTGCGCGCGCGGGTCCGGGAAACCGAGGCGGAGCTGGGCGAGCGGCTGCGGATCCTGGTCGGCAAGCCGGGCCTCGACGGGCACTCCAACGGCGCCGAGCAGGTCGCCGTCCGGGCGCGTGACGTCGGCTTCGAGGTGGTCTACCAGGGCATCCGGCTGACCCCCGAGCAGATCGTCGCGGCCGCGGTGCAGGAGGGCGTGCACGTCGTCGGGCTTTCCGTGCTCTCCGGATCGCACCTGGAGGTCGTCCCGTACGTCGTCGACGGCCTGCGTGCCGCCGGCGCCGGCGACGTGCCGGTGATCGTCGGCGGCATCATCCCGCCGGACGACGCCGCGCTCCTGGCCGAACGCGGCATCGCCCGGGTGTTCACGCCCAAGGACTACGAACTCACCGCGATCATGGACGGCATCGTCAGCCTGATCCGGGAGCGGCACGGCCTCGGCTGAGCGCGGCCAGGATGTCCTTTGTGGACTTCACGGTGGCGAACTGGTTCGCCAGGTTCGCCGCCGTGACGCGGGACAGCTCGTCGGCGGTCACCCCCGGGAGGTCGAAGGTGAACGTGGCGTCGAGCGCGAACGTGACGTCGTAGCCGAGGTTCCCGCCCATCCGTGCGGTGGTTTCGCAGCAGAAGTTCGTCTGGATGCCGGCCACGACGAAGCTCGTGATGCCGCGCTTGCGCAGCCACGCGTCGAGGTCGACGTCGCCGATGAACGCCGAGTTGACCTGCTTGCCGAAGACCAGGTCCGGCCGCGCGCCGTCGAGCTCGGGCTTGAAGTCGTTGCCCGGCTGACCCGGGCGCAGCGGCGACCCGGGCTTCGGCGAGTCGTGGTGCACGAGCACCACCGGGAGCCGCCGTTCCTGCCACGCGTCGAGCAGGGCCTTCATGTTCGCTTCGGCGCCCGGGTTGTTGCGCGGACCCCAGAATTCCGCCTCGTCGAACCCGCGCTGGACGTCGATCAGGATGAGTGCCGTTTCTGTCATGCCGTCGAGTTTCCGGGGGCGGCGGGCGCAGGGGGAGTGGCAGAAGACGCGCGATGCGATACTTTCCTGCCATGCGCACCATCGGCGTCCTCCTGCTGCCGGGCACCCGGATGTTCGACCTCGCGGTGATCGGCGAAGTCTGGGGCCAGGACCGGACCGACAGCGGGATCGGCCCGTTCACCCTGCGGCTGTGCAGCCAGGGCCGGGTGCGGACACCTGCGTCGCCCTTCGGTGACATCGCGGCCACGCACGGGCTCGCCGGGCTCGACGGCTGCGACCTCGTACTGGCACCGGGCCGCGACGACCCCCTTTCCCCGGTGCCGCCGTCCGCCGTCGCGGCACTGCGCCGGGCGCACCGGGCCGGGGCGACCGTCGCCGGGTTGTGCTCCGGCGCGTTCACCCTGGCCGCCGCCGGCCTGCTCGACGGTCGCCCGGCGACCACGCACTGGCGCGACCTCGACACCCTCGCCGCCGTCGCGCCGCGGGCGCAGCTGCAGCGCGACGTGCTGTACACCGACGACGGCGGAGTCCTGACGTCCGCGGGTGTCGTCGGCGGCCTCGACCTCTGCCTGTACCTGGTCCGGCGCGACCACGGCGCCGACGTCGCCGCCACGCTGGCGCGCCGCCTGGTGATGCCGCCGGCCCGCGAGGGCGGGCAGCGCCAGTACGTCGACAACCCGCTGCCACCCGCGACGGCCCAGCCCGGTATGGCGTCCACAATGGACTGGGCGCTGGCCCGCCTCGGCACCGGGATCGGTGTCGAGGACCTGGTGGGGCACGCCCGGATGAGCGAACGGACGTTCCACCGCGAGTTCGCCGCGGCCACCGGCGTGACACCCGGCCGCTGGCTGCGCGTCCAGCGCGTCCGGTACGCACAGCGGCTGCTGGAGACGACGTCGCTGCCGGTCGAGCGGGTCGCCGAGCGGTCGGGGCTTGGCACGGCGGCCAACCTGCGGCGGCGGATGCACGCCGAGGTCGGGGTCGGCCCGGACGGTTACCGGCGTACGTTCCGGTCCGGAGGGGCTACGGTCGGGGAATGTACGAGCACCTCCTGATGAGCCGGGACGGCGACACCGTCACGATCACCATGAACCGGCCGGCGCGGCGCAACTCGCTGTCCGCGGACCACCTCGCCGAGCTGCTCGCCGCGTTCCGCGAGGCGGGGACGTCCGACGCGACGGGCATCGTGCTGGCCGGCGCCGGTCCGGTGTTCTCCGCCGGCCACGACTTCGGCGACGTCGCCGCGCGCGACCTGATGGGCGTGCGCGAGCTGCTCACGCTGTGCACGGACCTGATGAAGACGATGCAGTCCGTGCCGCAGGTCGTCATCGCGCGGGTGCACGGCTTGGCGACGGCGGCGGGCTGCCAGCTCGTGGCCTCGTGCGACCTCGCGATCGCCGCCGAATCCGCGGGCTTCGCGCTGCCGGGCGGCAAGGGCGGCTGGTTCTGCCACACCCCCGCGGTGCCGGTGGCGCGTTCCATCGGCCGCAAGCGGCTGATGGAGCTGGCGCTGACCGGCGACACCATCGACGCGGCGACCGCGCTCGACTGGGGCCTGGTCAACCGGGTGGTGCCCGACGAACAGCTCGACGAAGCCGTCGGGGACCTGCTCTGGCGGGCCACGCGCGGCAGCCGCGCCGGCAAGTCCATGGGCAAGGTGACGCTCTACGCCCAGCTCGACCGGCCCGAGGCCGACGCGTACGCGATCGCGCTGGAGGTCATGGCCGCAGCGTCGCAGCTGCCCGGCGCCCGCGAAGGCATGGCGGCGTTCCTGGAGAAGCGCAAGCCCTCCTGGCCCGACTGACCCCGAAAGGGCACTTTCACGTGAAAGTGCCCTTTGGGGCATGACCGCCGTCCGTACCATACGGTATGGTATGGCCATGGCGAGCAAGCGGGACTGGCTGGACGCGGGGCTGGTGCTGCTGGCCGAACACGGGGTGCCGTCGGTGACCATCGAGCGGCTCACCGAACGCCTCGGGTTGTCGAAGGGCTCGTTCTACCACCACTTCAAGGGCGTGACCGGCTATCGCACCGCGCTGCTGGAGCACTTCGAGGCCGAACGCACCACGCGGTTCGTGGAACAGGCCGAGCAGGCCGAAGGCGACCGCCTGCGCACGCTCATGGACCTCGTCCTCGCGCCGGGGCCCGGCCTCGAACTCGAGATCGCCGTCCGGGCCTGGGCCCTGCAGGACGCCGAGGCGCGCGCGGTCCAGGAGCGCATCGACCGCACCCGGGTGGACTACCTGACCGAGATCTGCGGCGACCCCGACCTCGCCCAGGCGCTGTACCTGGTGGTCGTCGGGGCCGGCCAGGTCCTGCCGCCGCTGCCCGGCAAGCAGCTCAAGAGCGCGTTGGAACTCGTACTGGGGAGAAGAAGATGACCGAGCCCTACCTCGACGGCGCCGACTACGTCGAGTTCAAGGAGATCGAGACCGAGAACAGCCTGCGCGAGTTCGTCGCGGGCGTCTTCGGCTGGTCGCCGGTCTGGGTGAAGGCCCTGTTTGGCGTCCGGTACGTGCTCGCCAAGGCGTTGCGGCTGGACACCGCGTCCGTGCCGCGGACCGGACGGCTCCAGCCCGAGGACATCGGCTTCGCGCCCGGTGACCGGGTCGCGTTCTTCACCGTCCGGTCCGGCGACCCGGAGCGGTACCTGGTGGCCGGCGTGGACGACAGCCACCTGACCGGGTACCTGACGGTCGAAACACTGCCTCGCGGCTTCCGGCTCGGCACGATCGTGCACTTCCACAACCGCGTCGGCCCGGTCTACTTCGCGCTGATCAAACCGTTCCACCACCTGGTGGTGCGCGGGATGCTCAAAGCTGGTGCCGCTCGTACAGCAGGAGCTGGGCCCACGCGGCGATCGACTGCGCGTCGGTGATCTCGCCGGTGAGGATCATCTTTTCGACGTCCGCCCGCGCGAACCACGCGCTGCGCATGTCCTGTTCCTCGTGCTCGCGCTCCGGCTCGCCCTCGGTGATGTCCGTGGCGAGGAACACCCAGCCGCGCTGGCTGCTCATGCCGGCGGCGACGTCGAGCTTGCCGAGCGCGACCATCGAGCCGGCCCGCAGCCCGGTCTCCTCGCGCAGCTCCCGCACGGCGAGCTCGCCCGGCGGCACGTCCGCCAGGTCCGGCGCGGTGCCCTGCGGGAACTCCCAGCGCCGCTCGCCGAGCGGGTACCGGTACTGCTCGACCAGCCGGAACCGGTCGCCGTCCCGGGCGATGACCAGCGCGTACGACGGCTTGTCGATCACGCCGTAGATGCCCGGCGAGCCGTCGGAGCGGCGGATCTCGTCCTCCCGCACCGTCATCCAGTTGTTCCGGTACACCTCACGGGACGCGACACGCTGAATGGGGTCCACGCGCCCAGTATCACCGACCCTGTCCTACCCTCCTCGGGTGCGTCTCGTGATCGCGCGGTGCCAGGTCGACTACGCCGGCCGGCTCACCGCCCACCTGCCGATGGCCACCCGCCTGCTGCTCGTCAAGTCCGACGGCTCGGTGTCGGTGCATTCCGACGACCGTGCGTACAAGCCGTTGAACTGGATGAGCCCGCCGTGCTGGCTGATCGAGGACGGCAAGCTCTGGATCGTGGAAAACAAGCAGGGCGAGAAGCTGGTGATCTCGATCGAAGAGGTCTTCCACGACTACTCGCAGGCGCTGGGCGCCGAACCGGGCCTGCAGAAGGACGGTGTGGAAGCGCACCTGCAGGAACTCCTGGCCGAGCACATCAAGACCCTCGGCGACGGTTACACGCTGGTCCGCCGCGAATTCCCCACGGCGATCGGCCCGGTCGACATCATGGCCCGCGACGCCGACGGCCGTTCGGTGGCGGTCGAGATCAAGCGCCGCGGCGAAATCGACGGCGTCGAGCAGCTCACGCGCTACCTGGAGCTGCTCAACCGCGACCCGCTCCTGGCGCCCGTGCAGGGCGTGTTCGCGGCCCAGATCATCAAGCCACAGGCCCGCACGCTGGCCGAGGACCGCGGCATCCGCTGCCTCACCCTCGACTACGACGAACTCCGCGGCATCGAGTCCGACGAGTTCCGGCTGTTCTGACGTGTCCGACGAGTCCGCCGTGGAGCCCGGCCGGTACGTCCACCACAAGGGCGGCGAGTACGAGGTGCTCGGGGTGGCCCGGCACAGCGAGACCGAAGAGGAACTCGTGGTGTACCGGGCGCTCTACGGCGAGCGGGGGTTGTGGGTGCGCCCGGTCTCGATGTTCACTGAGACCGTCGAGACACCCGCCGGCCGGGTCCCGCGGTTCCGGCGCGTGGCCGGCTGAACCCCCGGCGTTGAAAAATTGACCCTCAGGCTGCCCGAAGGGGCGGCTCTCGGTGCCGATACCGAATCGATGCTGAAAACGACGTATCTGATTCGCAGATTGTTACTCCGCCAGGAAATCGTTAACCCGATAGTCGTCCGCACAGTGAGAAGAAACTTTTTCAACGCCTTTTGTGCGCTGTTCGGGTGAGTTCGTGGTCTTATTCTCCGTTGCCGTGCGACACTCGATTCGAGGGGTTCCGCCGGTACGTCCGGCGTGGCCGGAGGGTGGTACGCTCGGCCGTCTTTTTCGTCGTGCCAACGTTTCAGTCCGCCTTCGAGCTCAGGGTGCGCATGTCATCCGGCCGGCGTGCACCCATTTTCGCCTGCACGGAGGAGGAAGTCATGCGTTATCGCCCACTCGGTTCCGATCCGGCCGACCCACGTCTGGGCCGGTTCATTCCGGACGACTGGCGGCACGTGGAAAGGTATCCGCTCGGCGCGCTCGCCGACGAAGACCGGCCCACCCGCGCGCCGGTCGTGATCGGTGTCAACTGGTACTCGGCGTTCGACCAGCCGGAACAGGACGAGACGTCCGGCGAGTTCTTCATCGCGAAGGGCGGCGTCAAGAAGCTCGGCCGGATCCGCGGCGGCCACTGCGTCTGCCTCGAGCCGGGCGGCACCCCGGACACCGACGCCTGGTACGCGTTCTACGACCAGGGCCAAGAAGGCGCCTGCGTCGGCTTCGGCTGGTCGCGGTGCATGTCGATCTTCAACGGCAGCGAGTACGCGGCCCGCTGGCTCTGGGACTCGGCCAAGAAGCGCGACGAGTGGCCCGAAACCAACCCCGGTGACGAGAACGGCACGTCGGTCCGTGCCGCGGCCGAAGTGCTCAAGGACACCGGGCACGTCCTGTGGGACGAGTCCTACGCCGACGACGACTGGCGCACCCGCGAGAAGTACACCGCCGAGGCCAAGCAGGGCATCAAAGCGTTCCGCTGGGCCAAGTCGGTCGACGACGTGCACTCGGTGCTCGCCAACCCGCGTGCCGACGAGCTCGGCGCCGTGCCGATCCTCAACTCGTGGGGGCCGGGCTACCCGCACCGGACCTACCTGCCCGACGAGGTGCTGGCCCACCTGATCGACGAGGAGGGCGAGATCGCCGTACCGACCGACCGCTGATCCCGGCCGCTCCCGCGGCGCGTGGAACGAGGGCGCGTTCTCCCTGGTCAAGGCCGGGGGAACGCGCCCTCTGACCATCTTGGACGCGTCGGCGTGCCGACCCTGAATCCATGCAGTACTGTCCGGATCCGACGGGATGCTGGTGCTTCCTGTCGAATCTTGTCCAGTTTGACTTGGCCTGTTTGAAGAGGAACTGCCGGAGGTGGGTCGGGTGCTCGTCTTGGCCGATGCGAACCTGCGTCTCGACGCGAGCGCGATCGACTACATCGAGTTGGCGTTCTACTTCGTCCTCGTGCTCGGCATCGGGTACCTGGCGCGGCGGCAGGTGTCGAGCAGCCTCGACTTCTTCCTGTCCGGCCGGTCGCTGCCCGCCTGGGTCACCGGTCTGGCCTTCATCTCGGCGAACCTCGGCGCGGTCGAGGTGATGGGCATGTCGGCCAACGGCGCCCAGTACGGCCTGCCGACCGTGCACTACTTCTGGATCGGCGCCATCCCGGCGATGCTGTTCCTCGGCATCGTGATGATGCCCTTCTACTACGGCTCCAAGGTCCGCAGCGTCCCGGAGTTCATGCGGCGGCGCTTCGGCAAGCCGGCCCACCTGGTCAACGGCGTCAGCTTCGCCGCGGCCCAGATCCTCATCGCGGGCGCGAACCTCTTCCTGCTCGCCAGCGTGGTGAACCTGCTGCTGGGCTGGCCGCTGTGGGTGTCGATCATCGTCGCCGCCGCGATCGTGCTCTCCTACACCGCGCTCGGCGGCCTGTCCGCCGCGATCTACAACGAGGTCCTGCAGTTCTTCGTCATCGTCATCGCGCTGGTGCCGCTGACGATCATCGGCCTGGTCAAGGTGGGCGGCTGGCAGGGACTGGTCGACAAGGTGACCAACAGCCCCGGCGGGTCCGCGCAGCTGCACTCGTGGCCCGGTGACAACCTGACCGGCTTCGGCAACAGCCTGCTTTCGGTGCTGGGCATCGTCTTCGGCCTCGGCTTCGTGCTCTCCTTCGGCTACTGGACGACGAACTTCGTCGAGGTCCAGCGCGCGATGGCGTCGAAGAGCATGTCGGCCGCGCGGCGCACCCCGATCATCGGCGCGTTCCCGAAGATGCTGGTCCCGTTCATCGTGATCATCCCCGGCATGATCGCCGCGGTCACCGTGTCCGAGTACGTCAGGGAAAAGCAGGTGCTGCTCGAAGGCGGCACGGCAGAAAGCGGCGTCACCTTCAACAACGCGCTCCTGCTGCTGATGCGCGACCTGCTGCCGAACGGCATGCTCGGCATCGCCATCGCCGGTCTGCTGGCCTCCTTCATGGCCGGCATGGCGGCGAACCTGAGCTCGTTCAACACGGTCTTCACGTACGACATCTGGCAGACGTACGTGAAGAAGGACAAGCCGGACCACTACTACCTCAACCTGGGCCGCATCGTGACGTCGGGCGGCACGATCCTCGCGATCGGCACCGCCTTCATCGCGTCGAACTCCGGCAACATCCTGAACTACCTGCAGGACCTGTTCTCCTTCTTCAACGCGCCGCTGTTCGCGACGTTCATCCTGGGCATGTTCTGGAAGCGGATGACCCCGCACGCCGGCTGGGTGGGCCTGGTGCTCGGCACCGGCTCCGCCATCACCGTCTGGGGTCTCTCGCAGGCCGGGGTGCTCGGCCTCACCGGGCAGGGCATCAGTTTCGTCGCCGCCGGGACCGCGTTCGTCGTCGACATCGTCGCGAGCGTCGTGGTGTCACTGGTGACCAAGCCGAAGCCGGACGAGGAACTGGTCGGGCTCGTCTACTCGCTGACCCCGCGGGAGTCGCTGAAGCACGACAACACCGGCGAGAACGCGGGCTGGTACCGCAAGCCGGGCCTGCTCGCGGGCATCGTGCTCGTCCTGACCATCGCCCTGAACGTCATCTTCTAGGAGGTCGGAATGGCTACCGAGTCGCAGCCGCGCGCACACAAGGCAGGCGCCTTCGACATCCGGCTGATCATCGCCCTGCTGATCGGCGTCTACGGCATCATCCTCACCGTCATGGGCATCGGCTTCACCACCGACGAGGACATCGCGAAGGCCGCCGGCGTCAACATCAACCTGTGGGCCGGGATCGGCATGCTGGTGGTCGCCGCGCTGTTCATCCTCTGGGCCGTGGTCCGCCCGCTCGTCGTGCCGGCCGAGCCCGAGACCGGCGACACACCGGCGGCGGCGGGCGAATAGCCGGGTTGTCCGGACAGCGACGTGCGGGTGCGGCTACCGTGCATCGCGTGTTCCCAGACGTTCGGCACCGCCGTCTCCCGAAGTTGTTCCTGCTGGTCACCGCGCTCGCGCTGCCGCTGACGGCCTGCGGTCAGGATCTCGGCAAGTCCAACTTCGCCCGGACGACGGTGCCCGCGGCGGCCGGCTCCGGCCAGCTCGCCGACGGCCCGATCACCGACGCCGCCGTGGCGGCCGGCGTGCTCCGCACGATCCAGCCGTGCCAGTTCCTGGCCAAGGACGCCCTCGGTGCACTGGGCCTCGGTACGGTCGAGGACGACCCGACGCCGTCGTCCATCGCCTTCGACATCTGCAGCAACAAGGTGAAGGACCCCGGCGGCAAGGAGATCCGGCTCCAGCTCGAGATCGGCAGCACGGTGGTGCCGCGCGCCGACAAGACGACCGGGGTGGCCGGCGGGCTGCCGCTGCGCGTGAACAAGACCGGCGACACCGACTGCACCGTCGCGGTGATGACGGCGCTGAACCCGGATGCGGGCCTCGCGGTGGCGGTCACCTACGCCGGTGATCCCTGCCGTCCCGGCCAGGCGTTCGCCGAGGCCGTCGTCCAGAAGCTGCACAGCTCGCCGGAGAAGTATTCGACGCCCGCGGGCACCGTGCTGACCGCCGATCCGTGCGCGATGGCCGACACCGCGGCGGTGACCGCGGTCGTGCCGTCGGCGAAGCCCGCGCCCTCGGGCCTGCACTCGTGCGAGTGGAAGGACCGGGGCCCGGCGGTGACGGTCGGGTTCCGGCCGGGCCTGCCCCCGCTCGTCGGCGACGGTTACTCCAAGGTGGACCTCGGCAACGGCGTGACCGGCTTCCAGAAGCAGGCGACCGGGGGTTCGGCCCGGTGCAAGGTCGCGTGGCAGCACCGGCCGTGGCAGGGCGACGACGTCGAACTGGCCCAGGTGGACTACCAGGGCTATGCCGACAACGACAGCGACCCGTGCGGCAAGGCGGTGGCCGTCGCGAAGAACGTGGTCACCAAGCTCCCCAAACCCTGATCCGGCCCTGACCTGGCGGCGGGCCGCGCGGAGAGGTAGGAAGGGGGCGACCCACCCGCCGATGCGCCGGAGGCAGCCGTGAAGAAGATCATCAACGATCCGGCGAACGTGGTCGCCGAGTCGCTGCGGGGCCTCGCCGCCGCGCACGCCGGCATCCTCCGCGTCCAGTACGACCCGGACGTCGTGATCAGAGCCGGCGCCCCGGTCGCGGGCAAGGTCGCCGTCATCTCCGGCGGCGGATCCGGGCACGAGCCGCTGCACGGCGGCTTCGTCGGCCACGGCATGCTCGCCGCCGCGGTCCCCGGCGCGGTGTTCACCTCGCCCACGCCGGACGCCGTGCAGGCCGCCGTCACCGCCACCACCGGCGAAGCGGGCGCGCTGCTCATCGTGAAGAACTACACCGGCGACGTGCTGAACTTCGAGACGGCCGCCGAGCTGGCCGCCGCCGAAGGCCTCGAGGTGCGCAGCGTCGTGATCGACGACGACGTCGCGGTCAAGGACTCGACGTACACCGCGGGCCGCCGCGGAGTCGGCGGCACGGTGCTGCTGGAGAAGATCACCGGCGCCGCCGCCGAGCGCGGCGACTCGCTCGACGCCGTCACCGCGCTGGCGCAGAAGGTGATCGGCCAAGTCCGGTCGATCGGCGTCGCGCTGACCGCGCCGACCGTGCCGCACGCCGGCACCCCCAGCTTCGACCTCGAAGAGAACGAGGTCGAGTTCGGCATCGGCATCCACGGCGAGCCCGGCCGCGAACGGATCCCGGCCGAGCCGGCCGACGCGCTGGTGGCGCGGATGGTCGAAGCGGTCGTTTCGGACCTGCCGTTCGCGTCGGGTGACCGCGTGCTGCTGTTCACCAACTCGATGGGCGGCACCCCGCTCGTCGAGCTCTACCTCGCCCACGGCATCGCCGAGCGGCTGCTGGCCGACCGTGGGATCGTGGTCGAGCGCCGGCTGGTCGGCCCGTACATCACCAGCCTCGAGATGCAGGGGATGAGTCTGACGTTGCTCAAACTGGACGACGAGCTGACCGAGCTGTGGGACGCCCCGGTCGACACCGCGGCCCTGCGGTGGGGGCTCTGATGGCCTGCACGGCCGAGGGGGTCGCGGCGGCGGTGCGTGCCGCCGCGGCGGTGGTCGCCGAGCACCGCGCGGAACTGATCGACCTCGACCGCGCGATCGGCGACGGCGACCACGGCGAGAACCTGAACCGCGGCTTCGCGGCCGTCGTCGCGGCGCTCGACTCCACTGTTCCGGACACCCCCGGCGGAGTGCTGAAGCTCGTCGCGACGACGTTGATCTCCAAGGTCGGCGGCGCCGCGGGCCCGTTGTACGGCACGGCTTTCCTGCGTGCCTCGGCCAAGCTGGGCCCGGCCACGGACCTGGACGTCCCGGCGCTGCTGGACGCGCTGCGCGCCGGCCTCGAAGGCGTCCAGGCCCGCGGCAAGGCCGTCGGCGGCGACGCGACCATGGTCGACGCCCTGATCCCCGCGGTGGCGGCCGCGGAGAAGGTGGCAGGCGACGGCGGGGACGTCGCCGCGGTGCTCACCGCGGCCGCCGACGCGGCCGACACCGGCGCGGAGTCCACAGTGGACCTGGTGCCGCGGAAGGGCCGGGCGTCCTACCTCGGCGAGCGTGCGGTGGGGCACCTGGATCCCGGCGCCCGCTCGTCGGCGCTGCTGCTGCGGGCGTTTGCGGAGGCCGCCCGGTGAGCGTGGGAATCGTGCTCGTGTCGCACAGTGCGAAGCTCGCCGAAGGCCTGGCCGAGCTCGCTGCCCAGATGGCGCCCGACGTCACCATCCTGCCCGCCGGCGGCCTCTCCGACGGCTCGATCGGCACGGACTACGACGAGGTCGTCGCCGCCACCCAGCGCGCCGATTCCGGCGACGGCGTCGTGCTGCTCTACGACCTGGGCAGCGCCCAGATGACGGCCGAGCTCGCCGTCGAGTCGCTGGCCGACCCCTCGGCCGCGATCGTCGCGGACGGCCCGCTGGTCGAGGGCGCGATCGCGGCGGCGGTCGCCGCGCAGGCCGGGCAGGACCGCAAGGCGGTGGCCGAAGCCGCCGCGGCGGCCGGCGTCCCCGAGGACCTGGCCCTCGCCGAGGCCCCGGACGACGCCGCCGAAATCGAACTGGAGCTGCACAACGAGGTCGGGCTGCACGCCCGGCCCGCCGCGGTGCTGGTGCGCACGCTCAGCAAGTTCGACGCCGAGGTGACCGTGCGGCTGGGCGACCAGGAGGCCGACGGCCACAGCGTCCTGGCCCTGATGTCGCTCGGCGCACGCCAGGGTGACCGGATCCGCGTCCGGGCGCGCGGCCCGCAGGCTTCCGCCGCACTGGACAAGGCCAAGGAGCTGGTGGACGGCAATTTCGGCGAGTGAAGCCGGTGTCGCGACCGGGTGACTTGCGCGGTACTGACTCGATTCCGTCTGGGCTTCCGGTGGTGCCCGTGGCAGTATCGGGGCCAATTACCAGCGAGTAACATCTCTGGAGGCCTCGATGGTGCGGGACATTTCGACGGTCGGCGTGGTCGGCCTGGGCACCATGGGGGCCGGAATCGCCGAAGTGCTCGCGCGCAGCGGGCTCGACGTCGTCACGGTCGAGCTCGACGAAGCGGGCGTCGCCCGCGGCCGCGGGCACCTCGAGCACTCCACCGAACGGGCACTTTCCGGCGGCAAGCTGGATGCGCCGGGGCGCGCGGCGCTGCTGGGCCGGATCAGCTACGGCACGTCGCTGTCGGAGCTGTCCGAAGTGGACCTGGTGATCGAGGCGATCCCGGAGAGCCTCGAGCTGAAGGCCGACGTCTTCACCGAGCTGGACAAGATCACCCGGCCGGAAGTGGTCTTCGCGTCCAACACGTCGTCGTTGTCGATCACCGAGATCGGCGTGCACACCGCGCGTCCCGGCAAGGTCGTCGGCATGCACTTCTTCAACCCGGCGCCGGTGCAGAAGCTCGTCGAGATCGTCAAGACGGTGATGACCGAGCCGGACGTGGTCGCCGAGGTGGTCGGGTTCGCCGAGCGGCTCGGCAAGGTGCCGGTGGTGATCGGCGACCGGGCCGGGTTCATCGCCAACGCGCTGCTGTTCGGCTACCTCAACCACGCGGTGCGGATGTACGAGCAGCGGTACGCCACGCGCGAGGACCTCGACGCCGCGATGCGCTTCGGCTGCGGCTACCCGATGGGCCCGCTCGCGCTGCTCGACCTGATCGGGCTGGACACCGCGAACGAAATCCTCGACACGATGTACCACCAGTCCCGCAACCGCCTGCACGCACCGGCGCCGCTGCTCAAGCAGATGATCACGGCGGGCCTGCTGGGCCGCAAGACCGGCCGGGGCTTCTACACCTACGACGCCCCGGACTCGCCCAACGTGGTCCCGGACACCACCGGGACGTCCACTGTGGACTCCGTGCCGCCGCGGCCGGTGGCGCGGGTCGGGGTGGTCGGGACGGGGACGATGGCCACCGGCATCGCGGAGGTGTTCGCCAAGCGCGGTCTCGACGTCGTGCTGCGCGCCCGGAGCCTGGAGAAGGCCCAGGCATCCGTGGCGAAGGTGAAGAAGTCGCTCGACAAGGCCGTGGTCAAGGGGAAACTGTCCGAAGAGGACGCTGCGCTGGCCTTGGCCCGGATCACCCCGGTCACCGACTTCGAGGCACTGGCCGACGTCGACCTGGTCGTCGAGGCGGTGGCCGAGGAACTGTCGGTGAAGCAGGCGGTGTTCGCGGCGCTGGACGAAGTCGTCCGCCCGGGCGCGGTCCTGGCGACGACGACGTCATCGTTGCCGGTGATCGAGTGCGCGGCCTCGACGTCCCGGCCGTCCGACGTGGTCGGCCTGCACTTCTTCAACCCGGCCCCGGTGATGAAGCTGGTCGAGGTCGTGTCGACGATCGCGACCGCCCCGGACGTGGTGGCGACGGCGAGCGCGGTCTGCACCGCGGTGGGCAAGCACGCGGTGCACTGCGGCGACCGCGCGGGCTTCATCGTCAACGCGTTGCTGTTCCCGTACCTCAACGACGCGGTGAAGATGCTGGAGGCGCACTACGCGGGCGCGGACGACATCGACACGGCCATGAAGGTCGGCTGCGGCCTGCCGATGGGCCCGTTCGAACTCTTGGACGTCGTCGGCCTCGACGTCTCCCTGGCCATCCAGCGGACGCTGTACAACGAGTTCCGCGAGGAGGGCTTTGCCCCGGCACCACTGCTGGAACACCTCGTGACGGCCGGCCGGCTGGGCCGGAAGACCGGAAAGGGCTTCAAGGACTACTGATCAGCTTCCCAGGCTCAGCGCGACCTTCCCGTGCCGGGCGTCCTCGGGCTGCACCATGATCCGGCCCCGGTGGGACACCTCGACGAGGTAGAACTTCTCGCCCGACGGCACATTCGGCGCGGCGAGGGAGAACACGCAGGTGCCGGCACCGTCCGGCCGTCCGGTGCCGAGTGCGCCCTGCGAGAGCACGGTTCCTGCCGCGTTGTACACGGTGACTGCCGCCCCCGTGGTGATGTCCGAGTAGCCGCCGGAGCCGCCGCACGCGCTGTAGCCGTACCTGCTGCTGTACAGCGTGAACGTGCCACGGAGGTCGAAGGCCTCCCCGGAGCTGCCGCCCGGCGAGCCCGAGCGGGCCAGGTCCAGGCCCACCCACAGGGAACCCACCAAAGCCGCGCCCGCCACACCCGCGAAGAACAGGTGCCAAAGGTTGGTCCTGGTGCGCACCGGCGGCAGGGTCTGCGGCGCCGTCCACGGGTCCGGCAGAGCGGGCTCGAACGCATTGGTCATCGCGGCTCCTCCGTTCGGCGCTCGGTATTGCTCCGATCGCACGGAGGAGGTCGCCTGGGCGGCGGTGGCCGTTACGCCGGTGCCCGGATCGTGCTCGTCCGGTTCAGCGCCCGCCCACCTCGCCGAGGACCGGCTTCACGTCGAGCACCGGGGTGCCGTCGATGGCTTCCAGCCCCGTGACCGTGAGCGTGCCGCCGTCGGCCGCCGTCACGGTGACCGGGTGGAGGCCGATCGGGTTCGGGCGGTCCGGTGAGCGCGTCGAGAACACGCCGGTGCTCGGGCGGTCGCGGTCGCCGCGGGGGTGGACCGCCTGGACGTCCCGGTCCGCTTCGTGCAGCCAGGTCAGGAGAACCAGGCGGTCGCCCGGCCGGAGGTCGGCCGCCGCCGGGAGGAACTCGGGGGAGAACACCACCCGGGACGGTGGCGCGCCCTCGTCGCCCTGCTTCGGGGCCGTCGAACGGTCCGTCAGCGGCGACTCGATGCGCGCCACCGGACGCACCCGGTAGTCCGTCACCGGTAATAGCCCTCGACCGGCACGCGGGCCTCGTCGAACAGGGCCGGGCCCTCCAGCTTGTGCTTGCCCCACGTGAGCGGCGGGCGCAGCGTGAGGAACTGCTCCGTCGACAGCGCGTAGACGACGCGGCCGAGCCCGGACCGCTCGATCGCGCCGGTGCACATCCCGCACGGCTGCGTGCTGGTGAACA
This sequence comes from Amycolatopsis sp. lyj-346, assembly GCF_046548975.1. NCBI lineage: Bacteria > Bacillati > Actinomycetota > Actinomycetes > Pseudonocardiales > Pseudonocardiaceae > Amycolatopsis > Amycolatopsis sp. lyj-346. The sequence goes on along the minus strand of NZ_JAJPWT010000005.1, from coordinate 313,273 downwards.
TCGTCGTGGCCGCCGCGGTTTCCGGGTCCAGGTTCTGCGCGGCCCAGCGGGCGAGCTTCAGTTCCGGGTGGGCCGTGATGTCGTTGTCGGTCAGCGAGGTGTTGCAGTCCTCGGCCAGGATCTTCCCGTCGGCGTCGGCCAGCAGGGAGCCGAACGGCGGGTTGCCGTGTTCCTCGCGCGCTTCGCGGGCGAGCTCGATCGCCCGTCGCAGCAGGGTTTCTTCGGTGTCCTTCACCGGTTCTCCTTCCAGGACGCGGCCACCGCCGCGAGGTCTCGCCACGCCACTTCCGGGCGCAGCGTTTCGGCCGGGTCCTCGTCGAACGGGTCGAGCACGACGGTGTCCGCCCCCAGCGCCCGCAACTGCGCGAGATCGTCGAGCACCTGCTCGAGCGTGCCTTCTCCGGTCCGCCGGTCCGGCCCGGTCACCGGCGCCGCCGTCACCCGCAGCAGGATCCGCGGCGCGAAGGCGGGCACCGGCCGGTCGCCGGCCAGCTTTTCCAGGCGCCCCAGCGTTTCCCGGAACCCGGCCGGCGTCATCCGCAGCGGGTGCCACGCGTCGCCGAGTTCGACCGCCCGGCGCAATCCGGCGTCGCTGTGCCCGCCGAGCCAGAGCGGGATCGGCTCCACGCGGTAGTCGTCGCGATCGGCCCACGCCGCACGGATCGTCCGCAGGTACTCGCCGGTGAGCTTGCCCCGCTGTTCGAACGGCACGCCCAGCGCCGCGAACTCCTGTTTCGCCCAGCCGATACCGGCACCGATCACGAGCCGGCCGCCGCTGAGGTCGTGGAGGTTCGCCGCCATCCGCGCGACCAGCAACGGGTGCCGGTACGGCACCACCAGCACCGTGGTGCCCAGCCGCACGCGCTGCGTCACCCCGGCCAGCCACGACAACGTCGTGAACGGCTCGTAGAACGGCGCCGGGTACTGCCCGGCGACGTCCGGTGTGATGGCGATGTGGTCGGACACCATCAGCAGGTCGTAGCCGAGCCCTTCCACCGTCTGCGCCCACGCGCGCAGGACGCCCGGGTCCGTGCCGGGCCCGAAATTGGGGACGTTCACGCCGATCTTCACCGCAAAAGGCTATCGGCGGGCAAGCCCGGACCGGAAGGGATTGCTCACGGCGTTGGACCCGTTCGGCCGTGGATCCCACGGTATCTTCGAGGGATGACCGAGAGTCTCGACCCGACGGACTGGGCCATCCTGACCGAGCTCCAGCGCGACGCCCGGCTGCCGCTCACCGAGCTCGGCCGCCGGGTGAACCTCAGCGCCTCCGCGGCGACCGAACGGCTCCGGCGGCTCGAGAACGCCGGCGTGATCAGCGGCTACCGCGCGGAGATCGACCTCGGCAAGGTCGGCTACCCGGTGCTCGCCGTGGTCCGGCTCAAGTACCCCGGAAGCAGGCACGAGCCGCTGCACAAGCTGCTCGCCGAGCGCTCCGAGATCCTCGAATGCCTGCGCACCACCGGCGACGACTGCTACACGCTCAAGATCGCCGCCGCCTCCATGGCCCACCTCGAGCGCACCGTGGACGAGCTGTGCCAGTTCGGCAGCACGACCACGAACCTCGTCTACAGCCAGACCCTGCCCTACCGCGGACCGCGGGAGCCCGCCCGTGACCTCGAGGCCTGACCGCATCGTCGTCTACGGCGTGACCGGCTCCGGCAAGTCGACACTCGCGGCCCGGATCGCCGAGCGGACCGGCCTGCCCTACCACCCGGTGGACGACCTCACCTGGGAGCCGGGCTGGGTGCCGGTCCCGGACGACGAGCAGTGCCGCCGGATCGGCGAGGTGTGCGCCGGCGATCGCTGGGTCATCGACTCCGCCTACTCCAAGTGGAAGGAGATCGCGCTGGCCCGCACGCAGCTCGTCGTCGCCCTCGATTACCCGCGCCGGCTTTCGCTGGGCCGCCTGCTGCGCCGGACGGCCGTGCGCGCCCTGACCCGCGAGCGGATCTGCAACGGCAACGTCGAATCGCTGCGCCAGGTGTTCTCCGCGGACTCGATCATCCGCTGGCACTTCACCTCGTTCGCCCGCAAGCGGCAGCGCATCCGGGCCTGGGCCGCGGACCCGGACGGCCCGGCCGTCGTGCGGCTGACGTCCCCGCGCGAGACCCGCCGCTGGCTCGAGACGCTCTGAGGTCAGGTTCCCGGCGGCAGCAGCGGGCCGCCGCTCCAGTGCTGGAAGACGAGGTTGGTGTGGACGCGGGCGACCTCGTCCCGCGCGGTCAGCTCGTCGAGCACCAGCCGCTGCAGCTCCCCGGCGGAGCTGGTGGCGACGTGCGCGAGGAAGTCGTCCGGCCCGGTCAGGTGGTAGACCGCGCGCACCTCCGGCAGCGAGAGCAGGTGCTCGATGAACGGGTCCACCAGCGGCCGCCGGTGCGGGCGGACCTGGACGAACAGGAACGCCTCCAGCGGCCGCCCGAGCTTCGCCGCGTCGACCGAGGCGTGCTGGCCGGTGATCACGCCGGTGTCCCGCAGTCGGGCGACGCGGTCCAGGCACGTCGACGGCGCGATGCCGACGGCGGCGGCCAGGTCCTTGTTGGTGATCCGGGCATCGTTCTGCAGCAGGCGCAGAATCTCGAGGTCCACCGGACTCAGTTCGACGAAAGCGGGCATCGCCGAATGATATCCGAGAGTATTGCTCCGGGTCCGGGGAAAGCTCGACCATGCTCGCATGACCTCCTCGCTGCGCACGCGAGCCGTCCACGCCGGCCGTGACGACCTCACGGACCTCGGGGTGCACGCCGCTCCGCTCGACCTGTCCACGACCTACCCGTCCCGCGACAGCGCCGCCGAAGCCGCCCGGATCGACGCCTTCGCCGCCGGCGCCGAACTGGCCGGGCCACCGATCTACGGCCGGGTGGGCAACCCGACCGTCGAACGGTTCGAGCGGGCGCTCGCCGAGCTCGAAGGCTTCGACCACGGCGTCGCGTTCGCCAGCGGCATGGCCGCCGTCTCGGCCTGCCTGCTCTCCGCGGTGGCGCAGGGGAAACGGCACGTCGTCGCCGTGCGCCCGCTCTACGGCTGCAGCGACCACCTGCTCGAGTCGGGGTTGCTCGGCACCGAGGTCACCTGGGCCGCGCCCGGCGCCGTCGCCGCCGCCCTGCGGCCGGACACCGGGCTGGTGTTCGTCGAGACACCGGCGAACCCGACCCTGGCCGAGGTGGACATCGCCGAGCTGGCTCTGGCTTGCGGAGAGGTGCCGCTCCTGGTGGACAACACGTTCGCGACGCCGGTGCTCCAGCGCCCGGGCCGCCACGGCGCCCGGATCGTGCTGCACAGCGCGACGAAGTTCCTCGGCGGCCACGGCGACGTGATGGGCGGGATCGTCGCCTGCGACGCCGGGGAAGCCGCACGGCTCCGCCAGATCCGCTTCGCCACCGGCGGCGTGCTGCACCCGCTCGCCGGATATCTGTTGCTGCGCGGGCTTTCCACGCTGCCGCTGCGGGTCGGCGCCGCGTCCGCGACCGCGGCGACCCTGGTGTCACGGCTCGGCGAGCACCCGGCCGTGACCGCCGTCCACTACCCCCGCATCGGCGGCCCGCTGGTGGCGTTCGAAGTCGACGGCGACCCGCACGCCCTGATCCGGGCGGTCCGGCTGATCACGCCGGCCGTCAGCCTGGGCAGCGTCGACACGCTGATCCAGCACCCGGGCTCGATCAGCCACCGGATCGTCGACGAGGGCGACCGCCGCGGCGCCGGGGTGTCCGACCAGCTGATCCGGATGTCCGTCGGCCTCGAGGACGTCGAGGACCTGTGGGCCGACCTCGACCAGGCGCTGAAGACGCTTTAGCCGCAGCAGCCGCCACCGCAGCAGCCACCGCCACCGCCGGCCGGGGCCGCGGGACCGCTCGCGGCCCCGGTGAGGGCGACCGTGGTGAGCAGCTTGACGGTGTCGCCGTGACCCTCCGGGCAGGTCGCCGGCGCGCCGGATTCGCTCATCGGGCGCAGGAGCTCGAACGTCTCGGTGCACTCGCGGCAGCGGTAGGCGTAGGTCGGCATGCCGCGATTATCGCCGGAGGCGCCCGGAGATGGGAAGCTGGGCGCGTGCAGCCGCCTTCGCTCGCCGACGTCCCGCACCTCGGCCAGGTCGTCCCGTCCCTGCTCGCCGCGCTCGGGGTGCCCGGCAACGGGAACGCGCTGGCCCTGCCGGAGGCACGGAGTGCCGGCGTGCTCCTCGTCGACGGGCTCGGCTGGGAGCTGCTCGCCGAGCACGCCGCGGACGCCCCGGTGCTGACCGAGCTCGCCCGCGAGCCGCTGCGCGTCGGTTTCCCGTCGACGACGGCCGCCGGGGTGGCCGCGATCGGCACCGGCCTCGCGTCGGGTGAGCACGGGATGGTCGGCTACACCTTCGAGATGCCCGGCACCGGCGTGCTCAACGCGTTGCGCTGGTGCAGCCACGAAGACGGCAGCGACCTGCGGGGCGCCCTCCCGCCACGCGAGGTGCAGCCGCTGCCGACGACGTTCGAGCGGGCCGCTGCGGCGGGCATCGACGCGGCGGTGGTGTCTTCCGCCCAGTTCCGCGACACGGCGTTGACCCTCGCCACCCAGAGCGGGGCGCAGTTCGCCGGGGTCCACGCGCTGGGCGACCTCGCCGCGCGGACGTTGTCGGTGCTCGACGGACGCGCGTTCTGCTACGCCTACCACAGCGAACTGGACCTGCTGGGGCACGTCTACGGCCCCGGTTCGACCGCTTGGCGGATGCAGCTGCGGCAGATCGACCGGCTCGTGGAGTCCCTTGTGGACGGTCTGCCGTCCGGCGCGCTGCTGGCGGTGGTGGCCGACCACGGGATGGTCGCCGTCGACGACGAACTGGACCTCGAGGACGTCCCGGAGCTGCTGGCCGGCGTCCGGACGTTCGGGGGCGAGGTCCGCGCCCGGCACGTCTACACCGAGCCCGGCGCGGCCGCGGACGTCCTCGCGGCCTGGCGGGAGGTGCTGGGCGAACGGGCCTGGGTGCGCTCGCGCGAGGAGGCGGTCGCGGAGGGCTGGTTCGGGCACACGGTGAGCGACCGGGTGCTGCCGCGCATCGGCGACGTCGTCGCCGCGGCCCGGGACCGGTTCGGGATGGTGCGGGGGCTCGCGGAGGCCGTGGAGTCGTCGTTGATCGGGCAGCACGGGTCGCTCACCAGTGCTGAGCAGCTGGTGCCGCTGGCGTTGGCCCAGGGGTAGCCCGTACCCCGGGCGGACGACACGCGCGGGCCGGCTCGGGCGTGTCCGGTTTTCGGAACCCCTGTCCGTGCGGGAACTTTCGCCGTCGTGGTGCCGACCTGTCCACTGCGTACCGGACTGACGGGAGTGGGCGGAATGAGCGTGCTGGACGGGATCGGGGTCGTCGGGGCGGGTGGTGAGGGACGGGCCGTGGCGGCGTACCTCGCCGCGCGGGAGCTGCCGGTACACCTCTACACGCGGGATCTCCAGGCCGTCGGGGAGATCGTGCGCCGCCGGGAGATCGTCGCGCGCGGGGCGCTGGACGGGCGGTTCCCGCTCCGGGAGGTGACCGCGGACCCGGCCGGGCTGGGTGCGCGGGCCGTCGTCCTGATCGCCACCGTGACCACCGCCTACCCGGAGGTCGCCGCCCGGCTCGCGCCGCACCTGCGTGCCGGGCAGGTGGTGGTGCTGTTCTCCAGCAAGCTCTGCGGGAGCGTCGAGTTCGCGTGCGCGCTGGCCGCCGCCGGGGCGCCGGACGTCGACGTCGTGGAGACCGATGCGCTGTTCGCCGCGCGGCCGTCCGGCACCGACGGCGTCACGGTGCTCGGCGCCAAGGGCTGGAACCTGCTCTCCGGCAGCACCGAGGCCGCCGTTGCCCGGCGAGCCGGGCTGCTGCGCGAGTGGTTCCCGATGCTGGAGGTCGCGCGCAACCCGGTGGAGCGCGGCCTGCACGACTTCGGCGCGGTCGCGCACGTCCCGATCGCGCTGGCCAACCTCGGCACCATCGACCGCGCGGAGGAACTGCTCTTCTACGTCGAAGGCGTCTCGGCACGGACGGTCGCCCTGCTGGAACGCACCGAGGCCGAGTTCGCCGCCGTCGCGGCCGCCTACGACGCCCGGCTGCTGCCCATGACCGAGGTCCTCGATCGCTACTACGGCTGCCCGGCCACGACGTTGCTCGACGCGTTGCGGACGGTGAAGCCGTACCGGACGATCGCCGCGCCGACCAGCCTCGACCACCGCTTCCTCACCGAGGACATCCGCTCCACGCTGGTGCCCCTGCAGGCACTCGCGCGGTGCGCCGGCGTCGCCACGCCGATGGTGGACGCGGCGATCACGATCATGTCCGTGCTCGGCGGCGAGGACTTCCGCCGGACCGGCCGCACCCTCCGCCGCCTCGGCTGGGACGGTCTCGCCCACGACGCGATCCTGCACCGCCTGGGCGCCGGCGGCCGGGTGACGGGCCGGGCAGCCTGAGCTCCGCCAGCATCACACGTGATTGGAGGGTCGACTCGCGTGCCTGGAGGGTCGGGTTGCGTGCCTGGAGGGTCGGGTGGGGCGGGGGGTGGGAACGGGGTGGCGGTTAACGTTTGGGCGTGCCACGACGTAACCGTCCCGGCCGCCGTTCGGACGGTGGGCCGCCCGAGCGCGACCTCGGGGCCGCCACCGGGTGGGCACGGGCCGAGTCCGGGGCCGACGGGGACTGGCTCGTGCGGACCGTGCCCGGGAGCCAGGCCACCAAGTTCTACCGCTGTCCCGGGTGCGACCACGAGATCCGGCCGGGGACGCCGCACCTCGTCGTCTGGCCCGCCGACGAGACCGGCGGGATCGCCGACCGCCGGCACTGGCACCGGCCCTGCTGGGAAGCCCGGGCCCGGCGGCGGCCGCACCGCCGCTGGTGATCCGCTCTGGAGTTGTCAAACATCGCCCGGCGGTCAGCGCCGGTAGTGGCGTGACATCGCGCCCTCGTACATCTCCTCCGTGTACTCGGTGAAACCGAGGCGCTCGGCCACCCGCAGCGAGGGCTTGTTCGCGATGCTCACGCTCGCCAGCACCGGCACGGACGGCAGCTCGCGGGCGCACCACGCCAGGACCGCTTGCCCCGCCTCCACCGCGTACCCCTTGCCCCACGCCGACGGCCGGAAGCGGTAGCCGAGGTTCAGGACCTTCTCGCCGTGGAACTCGCGCAGCCGCACGCCGCATACGCCGAGCACCTCCGTGCCGCCGCGTTCGAGGACCGCGGGGTAGCCGAACCCGTGCTCGGCCCAGTGCGCCAGCCAGTCCGAGAACATCGCCGACGCGCGCGGGACGTCGGGTGGATCCGGGTGGAAGCGGTTGGTCCGCGGGTCGGTGTGGATGTCGACCATCGCCTGCCTGTCCGCCTCGTGGAGCGGACGCAGCCGGAGCCGGTCGGTTTCGATGTCGGTGAACACATGGGCGAAGCTAGCGAGGGGGTCCGACAAAATGACGCGCATGACCGAACTGCCGCTGGTCCTCCTCCACGCCTTCCCCCTGGATTCCCGCATGTGGAACGCGGTGCGCGAGCCACTCGCTTCACACCTTCGGGTGATCACCCCGGACCAGCGCGGTCTCGGCCGCTCGCCGCTTCCGGAGTCCGGCCGCGAGCCGAGCCTCGAGGACGCCGCGCGGGACGTCGTCGCCCTGCTCGACCGGCTGGACCTCGACCGCGTCGTGCTCGGCGGCTGCTCGATGGGCGGCTACCTCGCGATGGCCGTGCTGCGGCTCGCGCCGGAGCGGATCGGCGGGCTCGTGCTCATCGACACGAAGGCCACGCCCGACACGCCCGAGGCCGCGCAGACGAGGCTGGACGTCGCGGTCCGCGTCGAGCGCGAAGGCACCGAAACGTGGCTGGCCGAGGCCACCCTGCCGAACCTGCTGGCCGCTTCGACGCGGGAACAGCGTCCCGAGCTCGTCGAGACGGTCCGGGAGATCATCGAATCGCAGCCGCCCGCCGGCATCTCCTGGACGGCGCTGGCGCTGCGCACCCGGCCCGATTCGCTGGACCTGCTGCGGGACGCCGGAGTTCCGGCGCTGGTCATCGTCGGGGAAGAGGACCCGATCACCCCGGTGGCGGCGGCGAGCGAGATGGCCGGGGTCATGGACGGCGCGACGCTCGTCGTGCTGCCGGACGCCGGTCACCTGACCCCGCTCGAAGACCCCGCGGGCGTGGTCGAGGCGATCCTGTCCTGGTACCCCGCGACTCACGAGAGCGAGAAGTAGCCGGCGAGCGCGGAGCGGGCTTCGGGAAGCCGGTGCGGGAACCGCTGAGCGATGACGAAGCGCCAGGCGACGGCGAACAGTTCTCGCAACCGCGTGTACGCGCGAAGGGCGTCCTCGGGCACGGAGCCGGGGTAGGCAGCCAGGTACTCCGGGCCGCCTTGCCGCGCCAGGATGCCGAGGTCCCAGGCGAGCGGCCCGAGCCAGGTGTCCTCGAAGTCCAGCCAGCACGGCCCCGCCGCCGTGGCGATCAGGTTGCCGGGGTGGGCGTCGCCGTGCAGCGGCTGGACAGCGCCGTCCGGCAGGGCGGCGCCGATCCGGGCGGCCTCGGCGCGCAGACGCGGTGCCTCGCCGTCGAGATCGTGCCGGCCGAGGAGCCGCTCGAGTTCGGCCAGCGGCCCGCGGCGAGGCAGTTCGCCCGGGTACTCGCGCAGCGCCGAATGCACTTCGGCAAGGGAACGCGCGACGATGTCCGGCGCGTACCGGTGGTCCGGATCGTGCGGGGTGTGGTGCCAGAGCGTGACCGGCAGCCCGTCGGCGAAATGCGGTCCTGCCGGGGGATCCGTGGTGGGTGAGACGACGAGCACACCACGCTCCGTGAGGAACCGCGAAAGCGCCACGTCCCGCGCCAGCCAGGCCGCCGGTTCCGGGCGGAGCAGCCGGGTCGTGGCAGGCACCCTGGCGACCAGCGGACCCAGCCTCACCAGCACGTTCGACCGTTCGTGGAGCACCTCGGGATCGTGGGCGGGCAGCCCCAGCCGGGCGGTCACGGCGCGGGCCGCGCGCACCGCCGCGCGGGTGTAGTCGTCGGCCACGCCCCGATCTTGCCAGCCGGTGCGCGCGACTGTCGGTAGCGAGGGCTACGATCCCTCTAAGCCGCCGGACCGGATCTTCCCGAGCCCCGGTGGCGGGACGATGACCACCACAAGGTTTCAGTGTTGGAGGCAGGAGTGACGGCCGTAGCCCCCAAGCCGATCGCGACGCGCCCGTACCCCGCGCGCGAGTCGGTCAAGGGTTCGTACCTGCTGCGGTTGTTCCGCACGACGGACCACAAGCAGATCGGGATCATGTACCTGGTCACGTCGTTCGCCTTCTTCATGGCGGGCGGCGCGATGGCCATGCTGATCCGCACCGAGCTGGCGCGGCCCGGGCAGCAGTTCCTTTCGCAGGAGCAGTACAACCAGCTGTTCACCATGCACGGCACGGTGATGCTGCTGCTGTACGCGACGCCGATCCTCTTCGGCTTCGCGAACTTCGTCCTGCCGCTGCAGATCGGCTCGCCGGACGTCGCCTTCCCGCGGCTGAACGCGTTCTCGTACTGGCTGTACCTCTTCGGCGGCCTGATCGTGATGTCCGGCTTCCTGACCCCGGGTGGCGCCGCCGACTTCGGCTGGTTCGCCTACACCCCGCTGTCGGACGCCATCCACTCGCCGGGCGTCGGCGCCGACCTCTGGATCTCCGGCCTGGTGATCGGTGGTCTCGGCACCATCCTCGGCGCGGTCAACATGATCACCACCGTGGTCTGCCTGCGCGCGCCGGGCATGACGATGTACCGGATGCCGATCTTCACCTGGAACATCCTGGTCACGAGCATCCTGGTCCTGCTCGCCTTCCCGATCCTGACCGCGGCCCTGATGGGCCTGCTGGCGGACCGGCACCTCGGGGCGCACGTGTTCGACCCCGAAAACGGCGGCGTGATCCTCTGGCAGCACCTGTTCTGGTTCTTCGGCCATCCCGAGGTGTACATCGTCGCGCTGCCGTTCTTCGGCATCGTGTCGGAGATCTTCCCGGTGTTCAGCCGCAAGCCGCTGTTCGGCTACAAGAGCCTGGTTTGGGCGACGCTGGCCATCGCGGCCCTGTCGGTCGCGGTGTGGGCGCACCACATGTACGCCACCGGCGCCGTGCTGCTGCCGTTCTTCTCCTTCATGACGTTCCTGATCGCCGTTCCGACCGGCATCAAGTTCTTCAACTGGATCGGCACGATGTGGAAGGGCCAGCTGTCCTTCGAGACGCCGATGATCTTCTCGATGGGCTTCATCGTCACGTTCCTCTTCGGTGGCCTGACCGGCATCCTGCTGGCCGCGCCGGCGATCGACTTCCACGTGTCGGACAGCTACTTCGTCGTCGCGCACTTCCACTACGTGCTCTACGGCACGATCGTGTTCGCCACCTTCGCCGGTATCTACTTCTGGTTCCCGAAGATCACCGGCCGGATGATGGACGAGAAGCTCGGCAAGTGGCACTTCTGGACCACGTTCATCGGCTTCCACGGCACGTTCCTGGTCCAGCACTGGCTGGGTGCCGAGGGCATGCCCCGCCGGTACGCGGACTACCTGACCAGTGACGGCTTCACCACGCTGAACACGATCTCCACGATCGGCGCGTACATCCTGGGTGCCTCGACGCTGCCGTTCATCTGGAACGTCTTCAAGAGCTACCGGTACGGCGAGATCGTCACGGTGGACGACCCGTGGGGCTACGGCAACTCGCTCGAGTGGGCGACCTCCTGCCCGCCGCCGCGGCACAACTTCACCGAGCTGCCCCGGATCCGGTCCGAGCGGCCCGCGTTCGAGCTGCACTACCCGCACATGATCGAGCGCATCCACAAGGAAGGCGAGATCGGCTTCTTCGGGAAGCAGAAGGTCAACAGCCACGCGGCGCCGTCGCAGCTGCTCACCGAAGCGGTGATCCCGGGAGACCACTCCAAGGACAACGCGAGCGAGCAAGGCGACAAGTAACCCCCTGAACGAGTGAGCGCGTGCCCGGCTGATGTGAAGCCGGGCACGCGCTCTACTTATGTCCAAGCCCGGACCGGCAGACTGGTTGTGCAGCGTTGCCGAACGAGGGATGACCAGTGACCCAGACCCCCGTCCTGATCACGACGACCGGCCCCGACAAGCCGGGTGTCTCGTCCGTGCTGTTCGCCGTGCTGACCCGGCACGACGTCGATGTGCTCGACGTCGAGCAGGTGGTCATCCGCGGGCAGCTCGTGCTCGGGGTGCTCGCCGGGGTCTACCGCGACCCGGAGGGCCTGCAGGAGTCGGTCGAGCAGGCGATGGCGTCCGTCGGCATGCAGGTCGAGGTCAAGATCGGCCCGGCGATCGGGGAGGACCCGTTCGCGCTCGGCCGCCGGGACTCCTCGCACGTGCTGGTGGTGCTGGGCCGCCCGGTGACCGCACGCGGCTTCTCCGCGGTCGCGCGCCGGCTGGCGTCGCTGGGCGCCAACATCGACGCGATCCGCAGCGTCGCCGACTACCCGGTGACCGGGCTCGAGCTCTACGTCTCGGTTCACGAGGACACCCTCGACGCCGACGCCGCATTGCGCTCCGAACTCGCCGACGCCGCCGTCGAGGCGGGGCTCGACATCGCCGTGGAGCGGGCGGGCATCATGCGCCGGGCGAAGCGGCTCGTCGTGTTCGACGTGGACTCGACCCTGATCCAGGGCGAGGTCATCGAGATGCTGGGCGCGCACGCCGGAGTCGAGCCGGAGATCCGCGAGATCACCGAAGCCGCCATGCGTGGCGAGCTGAACTTCACCGAGTCGCTGGAACGGCGGGTCGCGCTGCTGGCCGGCCTGCCGGCGTCGGCGATCGACCAGGTCGCCGCGGCGATCGAGCTGACCCCCGGCGCCCGCACGACGGTCCGGACGCTCAAGCGGATGGGCTTCCGCACCGGCGTCGTCTCGGGCGGCTTCACCCAGGTCATCGAGGGTCTCGCCGAGGAGCTCGGGCTCGACTTCGCGGTGGCGAACGAGCTCGAGATCGTGGACGGCAAGCTCACCGGCAAGGTCGTCGGCGACATCGTCGACCGCGCGGGCAAGGCGAAGGTGCTTCGCCGCTTCGCCGCGGAGTACGGCATCCCGCTCGAGCAGTGCGTCGCAGTCGGGGACGGTGCCAACGACATCGACATGCTTTCGGCCGCGGGCATGGGTGTCGCGTTCAACGCGAAGCCCGCGTTGCGCGAGGTGGCCGACACCGCGCTGTCGCACCCGTACCTCGACGCCGTGCTGTTCGTGCTCGGCCTCACCCGCGGCGAGGTCGAAGCGGCCGACGCCGCCGACGGGCTCGAGCTGATGCGTCCGTGAGCAGCGTTCTCGACCCCCTGGGCGCCCGCTACGCCTTCTGGCTGGGGCTTCCGGCCGAAGACACTTCGGACACCTCCGACGAGCTCCCCGGGGAAGTCCGCGCGATGCCGGTCATCCTCCGCATCGAACGGGCCGAGCCCCCGGACCGCACGCCGCTGCTGGAGGCGGCGGCCGCGGCGGCGCTGGCGGTGTGCCTCGACGAGCGTTCACGACCCGGCGGCGAGTGGGCCGAGCCGATGCACGCCTGGCTCGACAACCGGATCCGGAAGGTCGCGCGGCGGGCGCGGGGCGCGCACTGGGCGGCCGTCCAGGACCTGCCGGGCACCACGGTCGAAGTCGACGGCGCCGAGGCGCGGGCCCTCGTGCCCGGTCTGGTCACCGAGACCCCCAAGGAAGTCGCGCGGCTGCAGATCTCCGGCAGCGAACTGCCGCCGGACGAGCCGGGTCCGCTCCCGGACGGCGTCCCGCTGCTGCTGCTCAACCCGCACGTGCCGATGACGGTCGGCAAGGGCGCGGCGCAGGTCGGCCACGCGACGATGATCCTCGCCGCGTTGCTGGGCGACGCGGAGCGGGCCGCCTGGGCCGATCGGGGCTTCCGGGTGGCCGTGCGCACGGCCAGTCCCGTGCAGTGGAAGGAACTGCACCCCGGTGACGACCCGGAGGGCGCGTGGCGGCGCGACCGCGTGATCGCCGTGCGGGACGCCGGGTTCACCGAGGTCGACCCGGGCACGATCACGGTGCTCGCCCAATGGGCGCCGGAACAAGCGGCCCCCTGAGCCGGTTGGAGCGGGCATGACACTGGAAGTGACGCGCGAGGGCGAGCACGTGTTCGTCGGGCGCAACGAGCGTGGCGCGGAGGTGCGGCTGGGCCGCAAGGGCGCCGAAGGGGCCTTCTCGCCCGCCGAACTGCTGCAGATCGCGGCCGCGGGCTGCAGCGCGGTGACCGCCGAGGAGCTGATCACGCGGCGGATCGGCGAAGACGCGAAGTTCCGCGTCGCGGTGAGCGCCGACCGGCGCGAAGGTGTTTCGGAGCTGGACGCCGTGCACGTTGCTTTCGACGTCGACGTGTCGACATTGGCGGCGGATCAGCGGGAAGCGCTCGCCGGCGCCGTCGACCGCGCGATCGAGCGGCTCTGCACGGTGAGCCGCACGCTCAAGAAGGGGATCCCCGTGACGGAGACGTTCCCGCAGGCCTAGTTCTGGCCGGATTCCCAGACGACGTAGGCCTGGTCGGCGTCGGTCGTCATGGCTTCGATGAACTTCTCGTTGTCGAAGCCCGGCAGGGACTGCAGGCGCTCGATGAGCGCGTCGGCCGCCGGGTCGCCGCTCGGGACGGCGGTGCCCTTGCCGTCGGTGCCCACGAGCATGAAGAACACGTCTTCGTTCCACGGGCCGTCGGGGATGACCCTGACCATCACCGAGGACAGGTCGGACCACGTGACAGCCTCTTCGCTGCCGTCCGCGAGCCGCCGCCGCACTCCGGTGTCGTCGACGCTGACGGTCCGGGACTGGGCGCTGGACGAATCCTGGGTCAACCGGTGCTCCCTTGTTGCTTCGGTGGCTTCACCGTACCGGGCGCGGCCGTGGACCGCGTCACGCGGGCGCGGCTGCGTCCAGTCGGCGCAGTGCGTCCCGCACCACCTTCGGGTCCATCGTGGGCCAGAACGGCGGCAGCGACGCACGCAGGAATCCGCCGTAGCGGGCGTTCGCCAGCCGCGAATCGAGCACCGCCACCACCCCGCGGTCGGTGACCGCCCGGTGGAGCCGCCCGGTGCCCTGCGCCAGCAGCAGCGCCGCGTGCGTGGCCGCCACCGTCAGGAACCCGTTGCCGCCGCGGGCTTCCACCGCGCGCTGCCGCGCCGACGACACCGGGTCGTCCGGGCGCGGGAACGGGATCCGGTCGACCACCACGAGCTGCAGCGACGGGCCGGGCACGTCCACGCCCTGCCACAGGCTCAGCGTGCCGAACAGGCACGTGCGGACGTCCTCGGAGAACTTCTGGACCAGCAAGGACGTCGCGTCGTCGCCCTGGCAGAGGATCGGGAAGTCCAGCCGTTCGCGCATCTCCTCGGTGGCCTGCTTGGCCGCCCGCATCGAGGAGAACAACCCGAGCGTGCGCCCGCCCGCCGCCTCGATCAGCTCGGCCAGTTCGTCCATTGTGGACGATTGGAGGCCGTCGCGGCCCGGCGGCGGCAGGTGCTTGGCCAGGTACAGGATGCCGTTGCGCCGGTGGTCGAACGGCGAACCGACGTCCAGGCCGGTCCACTTCGGGCCCGAGTCGTCCGACGGCGCTTCCTTCTCCGTCGCGGCTCCGGGCGCCTGCTCCACCCGGGCCGCGCCCGGCGGGAGACCCCACTGGCGCGCCATGGTGTCGAACGTGCCGCCCAAGGTCAGCGTCGCCGACGTCAGGATCGTCGTGTGCTGGTTGAACACCCGCTCCCGCAGCAGGCCGGCGACGCCGAGCGGCGCCACCTTCAGCGCCGGTGGCCGCGGGTTCGACGCGTACTTGTCGCCGGAGAGCCAGACGACGTCGCGCTGGTGCGCCTGGTCCTCGTCGAACGCCTCCAGCAGCCGGACCGCGGTGTCGTGCACCTCGTCGAGCAGTGAGCGCGCCAGCTTGCGTGCCGTGGCCCCTTCGACGTCCTCCTTGCGGTCGGAACCCAGCGCCGTGATGCACGCGTGCGCGGCGTCGCGGACGGCCGGGATCGCCCCCTGCAGCGGCCGCGGGAGCTCGTCCAGCCGGCCCGCGGGCAGGTCGTCGACGATCAGCGCCAGCCCGTCACCCGCTTCCAGCAGGCGGTCGGCGACGTCGGCGTCGATGAGCTTTCCGCAGCGGCGCGCGGCCGACGCGCACATCGCGCTGGTCAGCTCGCCGGTGGCGACCGAGGTGACCCGGTCGACCAGGTCGTGGGCCTCGTCGATGATCACCACGTCGTGGTCCGGCAGGACCTGGTAGCCCTGCAGGGCGTCGATCGCCAGCAGCGCGTGGTTGGTGACGATGACGTCGGCGCGGCCGGCCTCGGCGCGGGCCTTCTCGGCGAAGCAGTCCGTGCCGACCGGGCAACGCGAAGCGCCGAGACATTCCTTCGCCGTCACCGAAACCTGACGCCACGCTTGGTCGGTGACGCCGGGGACGAGCTCGTCGCGGTCGCCGGTTTCGGTGTCCGACGCCCACTCCCGCAGCCGCGTGACCTCCTTGCCCAGCCGGGACACCGCGAACGGGTCGAACAGCTGCGCGTCCTCCGGCTCGTCCGGCGCGCCGGAATCCAGCCGGTGCAGGCACATGTAGTTGCGGCGGCCCTTGAGGATCGCGAAGGTCGGTTCGCGGCCGAGCGGCTTCTTCAGCGCCTTCGCCAGGCGCGGGAGGTCGCGGTCGACGAGCTGGCGCTGCAGCGCGATCGTGGCCGTGGAGACCACGACCGTGGCCTCCTTCTCGACGGCGTGGCGGATCGCGGGCACGAGGTAGGCCAGTGACTTGCCGGTGCCGGTGCCGGCCTGCACGGCCAGGTGCTCACCGGTGCGGATGGCGCGGCCGACGGCGTCGGCCATCTGGACCTGCCCCGGGCGTTCGGCACCGCCGACGGACTCCACCGCGTGGGTGAGGAGTTCGAGGACGCCGGGGAAATCGGTTCGGGCGGGCACAGCGACACACATTAGCCGCCGCCCCCGACAAAGATCGGTGCTCCGTCGCGAACGGGCCACTCGCGCCGCTCGGGTACGGCGAAGGGGGCTTCCCCGCGAGCGCGGACAAGCCCCCTTCGGCCGGTACTCAGTCCTGGGTGCGGCCGGAGACCAGCTTCCAGGTCAGCGGCAGCAGACCGGCGGCCACGACGATCTTGACCGCGTCCCCGGCCAGGAACGGCGTGACGCCCTTGGCGAACGCGGTGGACAGGTCGAACCCGGTCGACGCCATCAGCCACGGCACGCCGAATGCGTAGATCACCAGGTTGCCGAGCACCATGGTGCCCGCGGTGCGCACCGGCGTCCGGTCGCCGCCGCGGCCGGCGAGCGCGCCGACCAGGGCGCCGGCGAAGACGAACCCGACGATGTAGCCGGCGCTCGCGCCGGACAGGCCCGCAGTGCCGTGCTGGAACCACGGCACGCCCACCGCGCCGACCAGCAGGTACACCAGCATCGACGCGGCACCGCGCGACATGCCGAGCGACGCGCCGACGAGCAGCGCGGCGAACGTCTGGCCGGTCATCGGCACCGGGCTGCCCGGCACCGGGATCGTCAGCTGCGCGGCGGCGCCGGTGAGCACGGCACCGCCGGCGACCAGCGCGATGTTCCGCACGAGCGAGCCGGGCACGAGGTCGGCCAGCACGGGCCGCTTGCCGGCGAAGGACAGCGAAGACACGAAACCTCCCGAGGTGAACAGGCGACGATCGAGGTTAACGCTCGTTACCGTCCCGTGGACCCGCCGAGTTGCGTTCCTCACCGGCCACTCGTCCGGGTGGACCCGATCAGGGTGGACGCCGGACCGGCCGATGACGAAGGGCATAGCTGCGATCTGTCACGCCGACCGTGGAGGCCCGAGCATGCGGAACACCAGGAAGAGGACCTATCGGTTGCTGGCCGTGACGACGCTGGCCGTTCCGCTCCTCGGCGCGGCGGCTCCCGTGACGTCCACCGGATGGGCGTCGTCCGGCTCGGTGGACGTGACGATCGACAACGAGCACATCGTCACCGGTGAGCTGGCGAAATGCAGTGTCGACGGCCCGTACAAGGGCTGGACGCAGGGGGGCGCCACGGGCGACGTCGCCGTGTTCGGGGCCGGTGACACCGGGTGCGGGCGATCCGGTGAGGTGTCGGTCGCGCAGGCGGCCGGGCGGCGCTTCCGGGCGACCGTGCTGAGGCGCTTCGGCGGTCCGGAACTCACTGTCCGCACCTATTCGGCGAAGTGCGCGACGACGGCCACCGGCAGCCTCGGCGAGGTGGCGGTCGGCGCCGTCGAAGGGGTCACCGTGCCGGAGGAGATCCCGCCGAACTACCGGATCGTCATCCCCGGCGGCGCCGCCGGCACCGCGCTGGCGACGGTCGTCCTCAACGAGACCGTGACGCCCCAGCCGCCGGACGGCAGCCTGGTGACGCACGCGGTGCACATCAAGCTGTTCCCGCAGGGCGGCCCGGCGAGCGGCGACCTCTACCTGGGCACGGCCGCCTGCGACCCGTTCGGCAAGAAGTAGCGCCCCAAGGCGGCCTTGGGTGCGTTCAACGCACCGAAGGCCGCCTTGGTTGCGTTGAACGCACCGAAGGCCACATTGGGGCGCTTGGGGCCGGGTCAGGGGGTGGTGAAGCGGGTGGTGGCGGCGACGAACTCGCCGGCGCGGGTGGCCAGGTCCGGGAGGCTGCCGCCGGGGGACAGCGCGTCGCCCAGCAACGGGGTCGCCGCGGCGACCGCGATCGCGCCCGAGCGCAGGTAGCTCTCGACGTCGGCCAGGTGGACGCCGCCGGTGGGCACCAGCGGGACGTCCGGCAGCGGCGCCCGCACCGCCCGCAGGTACGCGACCCCGCCGGCGGCCGCGACCGGGAACACCTTCACCGCGGCCGCGCCGAGCCGCCAGGCCTGGTCGATCTCCGTCGGCGTCAGCGCGCCGCAGATCACCGGGGTGTCCAGGGCCGCGGCGCGCTCGAGGACCGCCGGGTTGACCGTCGGCGTGATCAGGTACGCGGCACCCGCGTCGACCGCGATGTCCACATCGGACGGTTCGCGGACGCTGCCCGCGCCGATCAGCGCGTCTTCGCCCAGCGCCAGGCGCAGCGCGGTGATGGCCGCGGGCGCGCCCGGCGTGGTGAGCGTGGCTTCGAGCAGGCGGATGCCCGCCGCGTGCAGCACCATCGCGGCGTCGGCGAACCGCGACGCGTCGACGGCGCGCAGGATTGCGACGAGCCGGTGTTCCGCCAGCGCCGCCTGCAGGTCCCTCACGCCGCCGGGCCGACGACGGCGGTGCCGGTGTACGCGACGCCTGCCTCGTCGAAGTCCTTCAGCGTCGCGTCGACCGTCGGCTGCGAACCGCCGACGGTCAGGTCCAGCAGCACCCGCACGCCGAAGCCGGCCTTCGCCGCGTCGAGGGCCGTCGCGCGGACGCAGAAGTCCGTCGCGATGCCGACGACGTCGACGTCGGTCACGTCGTGCTCGCGCAGCCACGCCTCCAGGGACGTCCCCTCGCGGGCCGTCCCCTCGAAGCCCGAGTACGCGGCGCTGTACTCGCCCTTGGAGAACACCTCGCCGATCGGGACGACGTCGAGCGCCGGGTGGAACGACGCGCCCGGCGTGCCGGCGACGCAGTGCACCGGCCAGCTGTCCTTGAAGTCCGGCGTCTCGCTGAAGTGGGCACCTGGGTCGATGTGGTTGTCCCGGGTGGCCACGACGTGGCTGTAGCCGCCTTCGGCAGCCTGCTTCGAGATGGCGGCGGCCGCGGCGGCCCCGCCCGGCAGGCCGAGCGAACCCCCTTCGCAGAAGTCGTTCTGCACGTCCACCACGATCAGTGCGGTCCCCATGGTCGAACTCCGTTCAGAGCAGGGTCGTCAGAGACAGTGTCCGTTACAAGAACTGCGTCGGGATGGCGGGTTCGCCGTGCGAGAGCTTGAGGCCCTCCCACGGCAGGCTGACCAGGCCGCGGCGCAGCCGCTGCCGGGCGTCGTCGAGCGTAGGCAGGTCCGGCTCCGGACGGCCGGCGCGGATCAGCGGAATCTGCAGCGGCCGGTCGTTGGCCTCCGGCTCCGGGGCAGCCGAACCGGAAGCCCAGACGACCTCCTCGACCGCCGTGCCGGTGCCGCGGTGGCGCCGCAGCGCGGACTTGCGGCCGCCGCGTGACTCCTTGTGCGCGCTGCGCTTGGCGACCGGCCTGCCGTCCACTTCGACCAGCTTGTAGACCATGCCGGCGGTCGGTGCGCCGGACCCGGTGACCACCGAGGTGCCGACGCCGTACGCGTCCACCGGCTCCGCCCGCAGCGCCGCGATGGCGTGCTCGTCCAGGTCACCGGACACCACGATCCGGGTGTCACGGGCACCGAGGGAGTCCAGCTGCTCGCGGGCCCGGCGGGCGAGCGGGCCGACGTCGCCGGAGTCGATCCGGATCGCGCCGAGCTCGGGCCCGGCGACGCGGACCGCGGTCTCGATGCCGGCGGTGATGTCGTAGGTGTCGACCAGCAGCGTCGTGTCCGCGCCCATCTTGTCCACCTGGGCGCGGAAGGCCGCCTCCTCGCTGTCGTGCAGCAGCATGAAGGCGTGCGCGACGGTGCCCCGCGTCGGGATGCCGTAGCGGCGCCCGGCTTCCAGGTTGGACGTCGTCGCGAACCCGGCCAGGTAGGCGGCGCGCGCGGCCGCCACCGCGGCGTACTCGTGCGTGCGGCGGCCACCCATTTCGATGATCGGGCGGCCGTGCGCGGCGCCGGACATCCGGGCCGCGGCCGACGCGATGGCGCTGTCGTGGTTGAGGATCGACAGCACCAGCGTCTCCAGCAGCACGCATTCGCCGAACGAGCCGGTGACGGTGAGGATCGGCGAGCCGGGGAAGTACAGCTCGCCCTCGGGGTAGCCGTCGATGTCACCCGAGAACTCGTAGTCCGCCAGCCAGGCCAGCGTCGCCTCGTCGACGACCGCGGTGGCCTCCAGCTGCGCCAGTTCGGCATCGGTGAAGCGGAAGTCCGCGATCGCGTCGAGGACCCGGGCGGTGCCCGCGACGACGCCGTAGCGCCGCCCGTCCGGCAGCCGCCTCGCGAAAACCTCGAAGACGCAGGGCCGCGCGTGCGTCCCGTCGGCGAGCGCGCTGCCCAGCATGGTCAGCTCGTAGTGGTCGGTGAGCAGCGCAGTGCTGGCCGTGACCGGCTCCGGTGAACCCATGGGGTAAGCCTATTCACCCACATGGCCGGACCTGGCGCGGCGTACCCCGTGACCCCCGTGACACCATGGGGTGCATGTCCACGCCTGTCGCATCCGAACAGACGCAGGTCGAACCGGCCGGTGCCGAAGTCGCCGCGTCGGACACACCGTGGCGGACCGTGGTGTGGAACGACCCGGTCAACCTGATGTCGTACGTGACGTACGTCTTCCAGAAGCTGTTCGGCTACAGCCGAGACCACGCCACCAAGCTGATGCTGGACGTGCACCAGAAGGGCAAGGCGATCGTGTCGTCCGGCAGCAAGGAGAAGGTGGAGACGGACGTGGCGAAACTCCACGCGGCCGGCCTCTGGGCCACCATGGAGCAGCCCTCGTGAACGGTTGGCGGCGCAAGGGCGCGGTGATCCACGCCGGGTTCGAGCAGCAGGAAGCGGCCGTCCTGCGCGGGCTGGTCAGCCAGCTCGAGGACATGCTCACCGCGCGGGCCGAGGAAGCGCCCCAGGACGAGCTCGCCGAGCTCACCGGCATCCGGACCGGGCCCACCGAGTCCCCGGACGACCCGGTGCTCTCGCGGCTGCTCCCGGACTTCCACAAGCTCGACCCGGACAACCCGTCGCGGGAGGACATCGACTCCGTCGCGGCGATGCGGTCGCTGCACGAGCCGGAGCTGCTGGACATCAAGGTCGGCGTGGCCAAGATCGTGCTCGACACGCTGCCCCGCGACGGCGGCCACGTCCGGCTGACCGAGGAGCAGGCCGACGCGTGGCTGGGCGCGCTCAACGACGTCCGGCTGGCGCTCGGCACCGCGCTCGACGTCACCGAGGACATGCCCGACGAGCTGCCCGAGGACGACCCGCGGGCGCCCCACCTCGGCGTCTACCACTGGCTGACGTGGGTGCAGGAGACGCTGATCCAGGCGCTGACGGGATGATCACCGACGTGCCGGGTGTCCTGGTCGGGCACCACGAGCGGGTCGGCGACGGCTGGGCCACCGGGACGACGGTGGTGCTGGTGCCCGAGGGTGCGGTCGGCGCGGTCGACCAGCGCGGCGGCGCGCCCGGCACGCGCGAGACGAACCTGCTGGAGCCGGAGAACCTCGTGCAGCGGGTCAACGCGGTCTGCCTCTCGGGCGGATCGGCGTACGGCCTCGCCGCGGCGGACGGCGTGATGCGGTGGCTGGCCGAGCGCAACCTGGGCTTTCCGGTGGGCACGCAGCCGCACGAGGTCGTGCCGATCGTGCCCGCGGCGGTGCTGTTCGACCTGCCGCGCAGCGACTGGGGCAACCGGCCGGACGCGTCTTTCGGCTACGCGGCGTGCGACGCGGCTTCGTCCGGCCCGGTGGCTTTGGGAACGGTCGGCGCGGGCGCGGGCGCGGTCGTGGGTTCGCTCAAGGGCGGGATCGGCTCGGCCAGTGAGGTCGTCGGCGAGTTCACCGTCGGGGCCGTGGCGGCGGTCAACGCGGCAGGCGAGGCCGTGGACCTCTCGACGGGCCGTCCGTACGCGGCCGACCACGGCGACTTCGGCGTGACGTGGCCCTCGCGGGCTGCCTCGCTGCCGTCCCGCCGCACCGGTCTCAACACGACGATCGGCGTGGTCGCGGTGGACGCTGCGCTGTCGAAGGCCGAAGCGCGGCGGATCGCGGTCGCGGCGCAGGACGGGCTGGCGCGCGCGGTGCGCCCCGCCCACACGATGTTCGACGGCGACACGGTGTTCGCGCTGGCCACGGGGGCCCGCGAGCTGCCGGACGCGGGCGGCCCTATGGCGCGGCCGGTCGCACTGGACGCGCTGTGCTCGGCGGCGGCGCGGGTGTTCGCGCGGGCGATGGTGCACGGCCTGCTGGCGGCCACCACGGCCGGCGGGGTGCCCGCGTACCGGGACGTCTGGCCCGAAGTGTCCGGCTGACCGGCTTGGTGAGGTGTTTCTCATCATCTGGACCGGCTTTGTCCACCACCTAAGATGTTGGTGTGCTCCGGATCCGCCGTGAACTCGTCGACGAGATCGTCGCCCATGCCCGTCGTGACCACCCCGACGAGGCGTGCGGGGTGATCGCCGGACCCGAAGGCTCGGATTCCCCCGAGCGGTTCATCCCCATGCTCAACGCGGCCCGGTCGCCGACGTTCTACGAGTTCGACTCCGGCGACCTGCTGAAGCTCTACCGCGAGATGGCCGCGAACGACGAGGTGCCGGTGGTCATCTACCACTCGCACACCGCGACCGAGGCCTACCCGTCGCGGACCGACGCGAGCATCGCGGCCGAGCCGGACGCGCACTACGTGCTCGTTTCCACCCGCGACCCCGAAGTGCACGAGTTCCGGTCGTACCGGATCGTGGACGCCGAGATCACCGAGGAGCCGGTCGAGATCGTCGACTGACCCCGTTCGGAATAAACCGCCGCGCCACCGGCGTCTGCGTGTAAGAACCCACCGGAGGTAAGAACCCATGGCCGTGACCGTCTCCATCCCGACGATCCTGCGCACCCACACCGGCGGCGAGAAGTCCGTCGAGGCGAAGGGCGCGACCGTCCTCGAGGTCATCGACGACGTCGAGTCCCGCCACGCCGGCATCAAGGGGCGCCTGGTCAAGGAGGAGAAGCTGCACCGCTTCATCAACGTCTACGTCAACGACGAGGACGTGCGCTTCGCCGGCGGGCTCGCGGCCGAGGTCAAGGACGGCGACACCCTGACCATCCTCCCCGCCGTGGCCGGTGGCTGATCGATGGCTCGCTTCGAGTCGCTGCTCGACGCGCTCGGCGGCACCCCGCTGGTCGGGCTGCCCCGGCTCTCCCCGACGCACGACGTGCGCCTGTGGGCGAAGCTGGAGGACCGCAACCCGACCGGCTCGATCAAGGACCGGCCCGCGCTGGCCATGATCGAAGCCGCCGAGCGTGAAGGCAAGCTGCGGCGCGGCTCCACGATCCTGGAGCCGACGTCGGGCAACACCGGGATCTCGCTGGCCATGGCCGCCAAGCTCAAGGGCTACGGGCTGGTCTGCGTGATGCCGGAGAACACCTCCACCGAGCGCAAGCAGCTGCTGCAGGCCTACGGCGCGCGGATCGTCTTCTCGCCGGCCGCGGGCGGCTCGAACGAGGCCGTCCGGCGGGCGAAGGAGCTGGCCGAGGCGAACCCGGACTGGGTGATGCTCTACCAGTACGGCAACCCGGCGAACGCGGAAGCGCACTACCGCGGCACCGGGCCCGAGCTGCTCAAGGACCTGCCGACGCTGACGCACTTCGTCGGCGGCCTCGGCACGACCGGGACGCTGGTGGGCGTCGGCCGGTACCTGCACGAGGCGAAGCCGGACGTTCAGATCATCGCGGCCGAGCCGCGCTACGGCGAGCTGGTGTACGGCCTGCGCAACCTCGACGAGGGGTTCGTGCCGGAGCTGTACGACCCCAGCGTGCTCAACGGCCGGTACTCCGTGGGCGCGTACGACGCGCTGCGGCGCACGCGGGAGCTGCTGGAGCACGAAGGCATCTTCGCGGGCATCTCGACGGGGGCGGTGCTGCACGCGGCCTTGGCGGTGGCGGAGAAGGCCGCGGCCCGGGGCGAGGCGGCCGACGTCGCCTTCGTCGTCGCGGACGCCGGCTGGAAGTACCTGTCCACGGGGGCCTACGCGGGATCGCTCGACGAGGCGGCCGAGCGGCTCGACGGGCAGCTCTGGGCTTAGGCATCCTGATGGCATGAAGGTCATCGGGCTGCTGGGCGGGATGAGCTGGGAATCCTCGATCGAGTACTACCGGCTGGTGAACGAGCGGGTGAAGGCCGTCCTCGGCGGGTTCCACTCCGCCCACACCGTGCTCTACTCCGTCGACTTCGCCGCGATCGAGCGGATGCAGGCCGGCGGCCGCTGGGACGACGCCGGTGCCGAGCTGAACCGGGCCGCCAAGGCGCTCGAAGCCGCCGGGGCCGAGTTCGTCGTGCTCTGCACCAACACCATGCACAAGGTCGCCCCGCAGCTGGCGGACGGCCTCGGCATCCCGCTGCTGCACCTCGGCGACGCCACCGCCGCGGCCATCAAGGCCGCCGGTGTCCACCGCGTCGGGCTCCTCGGGACCGGCTTCACCATGGCACAGCCCTTCTACCGCGACCGCCTCGCCGCGCACGGGCTCGACGTGCTCGTGCCGGACGCCGAGGACCGCGACCTCGTGCACCGGATCATCTACGACGAGCTGGTGCTCGGCGTCGTGAAGCCCGAATCACGCGAGGCCTACCGCGGCGTGATCGCGCGGCTCGTCGAGGCCGGTGCCGAGGGCGTCATCTACGGCTGCACCGAGATCGAGCTGCTGGTCGGCCCCGGAGACGCCCCGGTGCCGACCTTCCCGACGACCCGCCTGCACGCCGAAGCGGCGGTGGACTACGCGCTGGGCACCACCTCGCTGCCCTTGCCGCCGACGTGAGCTTCGTGCTGCGCGACGCACTGCCGCCACAGCTGCTCGCGCTCCTCCGCCGTGAACCGCGCCGGCGGGATGCCGAACACGTCGCCCACGGCCACCCACCAGTCGCCGGGTGACTCGATCAGCTCCTTGACGCCGTGGCGGTTCAGGGTGAGCGCGCGCAGGGTGTCGACGCCCGCCGCGTCCCGCCGTTGCACCACGCAGACCCGCACGAACCCGGACTCCGGCGCGGTCGACAGCCAGGCGTGCTTCTCCGCGAAGTCCGCCATCTCCGCGACGCCGGGCGCGAAGTCCATGCCGGTGAAGCTGGCCGAAGGGTCGTGGTCGAAGCGCCAGCCGCCCGGCGCGACCGCCGACGGCCGCAGCCGGTAGGTGTGCGGGCCCTGCACGTAGGTGCCTTCCCGGAGGGGGAGCGGTTCGTGCGGGCCGTCGCCGAGCCCGGCGTCGGCCAGCCACGCCGTCTCCGGCGCGTCCGGCAGCCCGGTGACGGTCAGCGCCAGGTGGTTCCGGTCGACGTTCGGCGCGTCCGCCGCGCTGCCCTGCACCCCGCCCGGATGCCGCGTGACCCGGTAACCGAGCGCCGCCAGCAACGCCGAGAACGCCCCGTTCAGGTGGTAGCAGTACCCACCGCGGCCTCGCAGGATCCGTGCCAGCGAAGCCGACGGCTCGAGCGGGGTGGCCCGCCCGAGCTGGGTCTCCAGCGCCTCGTACGGCACCCGTTCCACGTGGGCCGCGTGCAGCCGCCGCAGGGCGGCCAGGCTCGGCGGTTCCGCGTCGAGACCGAGCCGCTGCAGGTATCCGGTGACGTCGAAGTTCCCCATGCCTGCCACGCTAGCGGCGGGCACCGACAAAACCGCGGGACCAGGGATTTCACCCGAGTCCACGCGCCGGGCGCCACCTCGGCTAAGTGAGTTCCAGCAGTCCCCGGCGGACCGCTTCGGAGACCGCCGCCGCCCGGTTGTCGGCGCCCAGTTTCCGGTAGATCCGCACGAGGTGCGTCTTGACGGTCGCCTCGCTGAGGTACAGGGATTTCGCGATGGCCCGGTTGCTGTGGCCGTCGGCCAGCAACCGGACGACCTCCCGCTCCCGCTCGCTCAGTTCCGGCGGCGGGTCGACCACCTGGCCGACGAGACCCACGACGACCTCCGACGCGAGGCCGATGCGGCCGGCGGCCGCCTCGCGCACGGCCACGAAGAGCTCATCGGGCGGCCCCGCCTTGAGCACGTAACCGCGGGCGCCGGCCTCCAGCGCGCGGACGACGTCGGCTCGGCCGGAATAGCTGGTCAGCATCACCACGGCCGCGCCGGGAGCCTGGGCGGTCAGCCGCCGGACGGCCTCGACCCCGTCGATGCCGCGGTCCGTGCCCGCGAAGCGCAGGTCCATCAGCACGACGTCCGGTGCCACCTCGGCGGCGAGGAGCACGGCCTCCTCGCCGCTGCCCGCCTCCGCGATCACCTCGAGATCCGGCTCACCTTCGAGCAGGGCCCGGAGCCCGGCCCGCACGACCGGGTGGTCGTCGGCGATCAGCAGGCGCAGCGGCGCGGTCGTCATCGGACCGCCACGGACGTCACCGGCACGACCGCGCCGGACCGCAGGCGACCGGGGACGGTGACCCGGATCCGCGTGCCCCGGCCCGGTGCGGTGCTGATCTCGAGGTCACCGCCGAACTCGCGGAGCCGCGCCCGGGCCGACGGCAGGCCGACGCCCCGGCCGGGACCCGGCGCGGCGTCGGGGTCGAAGCCGACACCGTCGTCGCGCACGTCCAGTTCGACGCGGTCCGGGTGGTGGCGCAGGATCACCAGGAGGGTGGTGGCGTGCGCGTGCTCGCGGACGTTGGCCAGCGCGCCCTGCGCCACGCGGAACAGCGCGGTGGCGGCTTGTTCGCCGAGGTCGGGACCGGGCCCGCCGACCGAGCGGAACCGCACGCGTGCCGCGGTGCCGTCCTGCCGGGCGCGGTCGCACAGCAGCCGCAGGGCACCCCCGAGCCCGGCCTGCTCGAGGGGAGCGGGGGTGAGGTCCTCGATGATCCGCCGGGTCTCGGCGAGACTCGCGCTCAGCCGGTCGGTGACCCCGCGAACGCGGGTCCGGGCGACATCCGGCTCGTCCCAGCTCCGCTCCGCCGCCTGCAGCAGCAGCACGCTGCCGGCCAGTTCCTGGGCCAGCGTGTCGTGCAGGTCGCCCGCCAGGCGCATGCGTTCCTCCAGCACGCCGGCCCGGCGCTGTTCCCGCTCCAACGCCCGGTACAAGGCCACGGTGCTCCAGACGGCCGCGACGGGGATGAGCACGATCTCCGGGTCGAACCGGCCGGTGACCCGGGTCAGCTGGCCGGCCAGCACGACGGTGATCGCCACGACCGCGACCGTCGCGCCACGGCGGCCGAGCGCCCGCAGCACCGCCCAGGCCAGCGGTACGGCGCACCAGACGTAGGCGGCAGTCAGGAACGGCGGAACCAGCACGACCAGGACCGTCCACAGCACGAGCAGGGCCGCGACCCACGCGTACCGGACGCGGGCGCCCATGGCGGACCACAGCACGAAACCGGCCGCGTACACCACGGCGAGCACGCAACTGATCGTGAAGATTTCCCAGCAGCGAGGGGTGTTCAGGCCGGTCAGCCGGACCAGCGCCGTACCGGCGACGACGAAGAACAGCAGGTGCGGCACGTGCCACAGGAGCCGGCTTCCGCGTGCCGACGACGGAGGGTGGTCGGCCACGGCGAACCTCCTGGACGGATCATCCAAATAGGACAGTGCCGTCCAGGAGTTTAGCCGATGCCGGTGTGGTGCACGTCAGGTCAGGCGCCCGGGTGCAGTCCGGGCCAGCCGGGGGTGGGGTCGCCCTTGACCTCGCCGAAGTACAGCGCGAACGTCTGCTTCCACCGCTCCACCTCGGCGCGGTCGGCCATGAAGCGGGGGAACCCGCCCAGGTCGGCGTTCGGGTACTCCCAGAGCGGCTTCAGCCCGGCCGGCGGCGTGACGTCCGTGCGGACCGACCAGCCGTTGAAGGACGCCTGCTGCTGCGTGAGCGACAGCTGCCAGTTCAGGTAGAGCTTGGCGGCGGTCGGGTTCGCGGCCTGTTTGAAGATCGCGGCCCGCTGGCCCCAGGCCATGAACGGGTGCCCGTCGGCGGCCACGAACCGCACCGGCGCCGACGACGGCGAAGTCAGCGAGCCCGCGCCGCCGATGCCGATCGCGGCCTGCCCGGCCATCACCGCCTCACCCGGCGAGTTGCTGCCGCGCGCGAACCGCACACCCTGGCCGGCCAGCTTCGCCACCCAGTCCCAGCCGTAGGCCTGGACGTAGCGCGTGTAGAGGTAGAGGACGGCGTCGTCGTCGTGCGGGTACGAAGACGCGATCTTGCCCTGCCACTTCGGGTCGACCAGGTCGAGCGGGGTGCGTGGCGCGGCCGATCCGACCGCCGCCGTCCCGTACATGAAGCTGAAGGCGAGCGCCGAGACCGCGACCCAGGCACCCTGGCGGTCCTTGAACGCGTCGTAGACCTTCGAGAACCCGGCCGGCTTGTACCGCAGCAGCCGGCCCTGTCCGTCCCAGCGCACGAAGTCCTGCACGGTCTGGAGCTGCACGAGGTCCGGGACGAGGGTGCCGGTGGCGAACTGGTTGTCGACGCGGACGTCGTGGTACTTGCTGTAGTCGACGATCAGCGTCAGTGCGATGTCCGGGAACCGGGCCTTGAAGGCCGCCTTGGTCGCGTCCTGCTGGGTCGGGGTGTCGCCGCCGGCGTAGATGACGAGCTTGCCGCCCTCCGCGAGCGCGGCCTGGTACAGCTCGTCGAGCGTCCGGGTCTCCTCCGGGCCGCCACCTCGCGGTGACGCGGGCGAGGCCGACGCCGCGGTGGCACCCATGCCGATGCCGATGGCGGCGCCCGCCCCGGCGGCGAGGACACTTCGTCTGTTCAGGGAGCTGGCCACGTCGAGGAAACCTCTCTGCTGGGGAACGGGTGGTGCCCAGGTGCCGTGGGCCACCCCCATCGTCGTGCGATCGGCGTGCCACCGCGTCGTTCGGACGGCTCGATCGGGCGTGCTGGAGGTGGAAGCCGCGTTCAACCGAACGATGGACGCCCGGATCAGGGATTTCACCCGAGGTGAAGGGGCCGTACCCGGACGTAGCCTCGAAGACGTGAGCACATTGAACCCCGCCCCGGAAACCGACGCCGCCAAGCGCGTGCTGCCGCCGAAGCCGGTGGCGGCCGCGATCGTCGCGCTGTCGTTCACCCTGCTGCTGTACCTGGTCGAGCTGGTCGACGTCATCCTCCCGGGTGATCTGGACCAGGGCGGTATCCACGCACGGGCGCTGTCCGGGCTGGACGGCGTGCTGTTCGCGCCGGTCCTGCACGCCGGCTGGTCGCACCTGTTCGCGAACACCGTCCCGGTGCTGCTGTTCTCGTTCCTCGCGATGGCGGCGGGCATCGGCCGGTTCGCGCTGGTCACGGCCATCATCTGGGTGGTGTCCGGGCTCGGCGTGTGGTTGATCGGGCCTGCGGACGGCGTCACCGTCGGCGCGTCCGGGCTGGCCTTCGGCTGGCTCGCCTACCTGCTGGTCCGCGGCCTGTTCAACCGCGCGGCCGGGCAGATCGTGGTCGCCGTCGTCCTGCTCGGCGTGTGGAGCGGCATGCTGGCCGGGCTGCTGCCGGGCAGCCCCGGCGTCTCCTGGCAGGGCCACGTCTTCGGCGCGCTGGCCGGCGTCCTCGCGGCCTGGCTGACCACCCGCCGGTCGGCCAAGGCCGCCCCGGGTAACCTCGGGGTGTGACGTCTCCGCCCGCTGATGCCCCGATCGGCGTGTTCGATTCCGGCGTCGGCGGGCTGACGGTCGCGAGGGCGATCCTCGAGCAGCTGCCTGCCGAGCAGCTCCGCTACGTCGGCGACACGGCACACAACCCGTATGGCCCGCTCCCGATCGCCACCGCCCGCAGCTACGCCCTCGCGGCGCTCGACGAGCTGGTGGAGAGCGGCGTGAAGGCGTTGGTGATCGCCTGCAACACGGCGTCCGCGGCCTGCCTGCGCGACGCGCGCGAGCGCTACGACGTCCCGGTCATCGAGGTCGTCCTGCCCGCCGTGCGCCGCGCCGTCGTGGCGACGCACACGGGCCGGGTCGGCGTGATCGGCACCGAGGGCACTGTGCGCTCGCGAGCCTACGAGGACGCCTTCGCCGCCGCGCCGGACATCACGCTCACCAGCGTCGCCTGCCCGCGGTTCGTCGACTTCGTCGAGCGCGGCATCACGACCGGGCGCCAGGTGCTCGGGCTGGCGCAGGGCTACCTCCAGCCGCTGCTCGACGCCCAGGTCGACACGCTCGTCCTCGGCTGCACGCACTACCCGCTGCTGCAGGGGGTGCTGCAGATCGTGATGGGCCAGGAAGTGACGTTGGTGAGCAGCGCCGACGAGACCGCGAAGGACCTCGTCCGCGTGCTCACCGAGCGGGACCTGCTGACCACGAGGGACACGCCGCCGCGGCACGAGTTCCTCGCCACCGGCTCGGCGGAGCCGTTCACCCGGCTCGCCCAGCGGTTCATGGGGTTCGCGCCGGGTGTCCTCGCTCCCACCACCGCGTGATCGCGGCGGCGGACGCTTAGGGTGTCGTCGTGCGACTGACCATCCTCGGGTGCTCCGGCAGCATCCCCGGGCCGAACGCCGCCGCGTCCGGTTACCTGGTCGAGGCCGAGGGCTTCCTGCTCGGCCTCGAACTCGGCAACGGCACGCTCGCGCAGCTGCAGGCCGTGGCCGACCCGTTCGACCTGGACGCCCTCGTGCTCACGCACCTGCACCCCGACCACTGCGCCGACGTCAGCGCACTCACCGTCCTGCGGCGCTACCACCCGGCGCCGCCGTACCCGGCGCGTCCGCGGCTGCTGCCGCTGTACGCCCCGCCGGACGCCCCGGTCCGGCTGGCCAACGCGTACGCGCCCAACGAGACCGAGCGGGCCGTCACGGACCTGTCCGACGTCTACGACTTCCGGCCGCTGCGGCCCGAGCCGTTCCGGATCGGGCCGTTCGAGGTCGTCGCGGTCGAGGTCGACCACCCGACCCCGGCGTACGGCCTGCGGATCTCCTACGGCGGCCGGATCCTGGCGTTCACCGGCGACACCGGGCCGTGCGCGGCGCTGAACGAGCTCGCCGACGGCGTCGACCTGCTGCTCGCCGAAGCGTCCTGGACGGACTCGGCGGAGCGGCCGATCGGTGTGCACCTGTCCGGCAAGCAGGCCGGCGAGCTGGCGCGCGACGCCGGCGTCGGACGGCTGCTGCTGACGCACATCGCGCCGTGGACCGACGCCGGTGCCGTGCTGGCCGAGGCGTCGGCCGGGTTCCCGGGTGCCGAGGTCGTCAAGCAGGGTGCCGTCTACGACGTCTGACCGGACGGTCATAGAGTGCACCTGTGGCTCGTAAAGATGGCAGGAACGACGACCAGCTCCGCGACATCAAGATCACCCGGGGGTTCCAGCAGTGGCCGGCCGGGTCGGTGCTGATCGAATTCGGCGGCACGCGGGTGCTGTGCGCGGCGAGCGTCACCGAAGGGGTGCCGCGCTGGCGGGCCGGCTCCGGCCTCGGCTGGGTGACGGCGGAGTACGCGATGCTGCCGTCCGCGACGAACACGCGCGGTGACCGCGAGTCGGTGAAGGGCCGGATCGGCGGTCGCACGCACGAAATCTCGCGGCTGATCGGCCGGTCGCTGCGGGCCTGCATCGACCTGGCGGCGCTGGGCGAGAACACGATCGTCATCGACTGCGACGTCATCCAGGCCGACGGCGGCACCCGCACGGCCGCGGTGACCGGCGGTTACGTGGCACTGGCGGACGCGATCACGTGGCTGGGTGCGGCGAACCGGCTGAACGACCCCCAGCCGCTGTCGTCGTCGGTGGCGGCGGTGAGCGTGGGCGTGGTCGACGGCCGCGTCCGGCTCGACCTGCCGTACGAAGAGGACTCGCGCGCCGAGGTCGACATGAACGTGGTGGCCACGGACGCGGGCACGCTGATCGAGGTCCAGGGCACCGGCGAGGGCGCGACCTTCGCCCGGTCCACTTTGGACACGATGCTGGACATGGCGCTGGCGGGCTGCGCGGAACTGACCCGCCTGCAGAACGAAGCACTGGCGCTGCCGTACCCCGGCGAGCTGCCGGAGCCGCGTCCGGACAAGAAGAAGGGCTCGAAGTGACGAAGCTGCTTCTGGCGACGCGCAACGCGAAGAAGCTGGGCGAGCTCCGGCGGATCGTTGCCGCGGAAGGCCTTTCGGGCATCGAGGTCGTCGGTCTCGCCGATGTGCCCTCGTTTCCGGAGGCGCCCGAGACGGCGCCGGACTTCGAGGGCAACGCGGTGGCCAAGGCCCGCGACGCTGTTGCCGCAACGGGATTGCCTGCCATTGCGGACGACTCGGGTATCGCGGTCGACGCGTTGAACGGGATGCCGGGCGTGCTGTCGGCTCGGTGGTCCGGGCGTCATGGCGATGACGACGCGAACCTGGATCTGGTGCTGGGTCAGCTTTCCGATGTGCCCGATGAGCGACGTGGGGCCCAGTTCGTCTGCGTCGCGGCGCTGGTACTGCCGTCGGGTGAGGAGACGCTGGTCCGGGGCGAGTGGCGCGGGACGCTGGTGCGGGAACGGCGTGGGACGAACGGATTCGGGTACGACCCGATCTTCCGGCCGGACGGGGAGAGCCGGACGTCGGCAGAGATGGAACCGGCGGAGAAGGACGCGGTTTCGCACCGAGGGCTGGCTTTGCGGGCGCTGGTGCCGGCGTTGCGTGAGCTGGCTTAGAGCAGGCGCACGCCGGGGCCGAGCTCTTCGGTGCCGATGAGCTCGGTGTTGGTTGCATCGATGGTCAGTTCCAGGTCCGCCAGCGGGCTGACATCGACGGGCGCGCTGAGTGCAGTGAGCTTGCGCAGTGGGGGAAGGCGAGCGGACGAAGGTCGGGGATCTCCAGATCGTAGAGCTGGAGATCCGCCACCCGGGGGAAGCAACCGATGATGATTTCGCCGGTTAGCGGGTCGTCCACGCTGAACAGGGTGACGTGAACAGGCCCGGCGATCGGTGGCGATGCAGCGGCAGGGTTCGTCTCGGAAGAGACTCAGATGCACGAGGGTTTCGAGTCCGTGCAGGTTGTGTTCGCCGATGACCTGGCGAGGCCCGAACAGGCTGATGGCCGTGAGCTCGAGATGGCTGCTCAGGACGCTGAGGTCGACAGTTGCTTCATGCGCGACTTCGGCTTCGATTCGCACCAGGTGGGGGAGACCGTCGAGTGCATCCAGGTCGGTGAGCGGCTCCGAGAACAGCACGTGGACGCGCAACTCGGTAACGTTCTTCAGATGGCGGACCAGTGGCAAGAGCTGGACGAGGTTCTCCAGCTTGCGCCGCTCCAACGGCCCCTTGAGCTCGCCCGCCGCCAGGTCGACCAGGTCGGCCGACCGGGCGACGCCGGCTTTCCGCCGTTGCAGCCACGACTTCGCCGCCGCCGACGCGATCTGGCCGCCCAGCTTGAGCGCCGGTCCTTCCAGGCTCGTCACGGGCTCAAGAAGTCAGGCCGAGGTCCCGGATCAGCTTCGCGACGTGGCCGGCCGCCCTGACGTTGTAGAAGGCGTGGGCGATCTTGCCCTCCGGGTCGACGACGAACGTCGAGCGGATCACGCCGAGGTACGTCCTGCCGTAGTTCTTCTTCTCGCCGTACGCGGCCCACGCTTCGATGACCTTCTTTTCGGGGTCACCCAGCAGCGGGAACGTGAGGCCTTCCTTCTCGACGAACTTGGCGAGCTTCGCCTGTTTGTCCGGCGAGATGCCGATGACCTGGTAGCCGGCGTCGTTCAGCTCGGCGAGGTTGTCGCGGAAGTCGCAGGCCTGCTTGGTGCAGCCCGGGGTGCTCGCCGCCGGGTAGAAGTACACCACCACCGATCGGCCGCGGAAGTCTCGCAGGGACACCTCCTTGCCCTCGCTGTCGGGCAGGGTGAAGTCCGGGGCTTCGTCACCGGGGGAAAGGCGCTCGGTCATGCCCCCGAGCCTAATGGCGTCGGGTCAGGCGGGGCCACAGTAGGTGACCGCGACGGCTTCGGTCGCGCTCGGCCGGATCTGCAGCCGCAGCTGCGTCTGCTCGCGCGGTACCGCGAAGGCCAGCGTGACGTGCACCGAGCGGCCCGGCAGCACGTCCTTGCCCGCGTCGGTGATGCCCGCGAAGCCCTGGGCGGTGTCCACGACCTGCTTGACCGCGGTGCCGCCCGCGGTGGCGGTGACGTTGAGCCCCGAGAGCTTGTACGTCGTCGAGCCGTCGTTGGTCAGCTGGACGTCGAAGGCCGCGCCGCGCGGGCTCTGCGGGTACGCCGACGGGCTGGGGCGGAACGACTGCGGGGAGCCGACCGAGATGGTGAGGCCGCTGGCGAACCGGTGGTCGGCGCCGAACTTGAGGTCGTTGCCCACCGGCGAAGCCGAGGCGCCGGCGCCCGCGGGGGAGCCGGCCGCGCCGAGGGCCGCGGTGCCGTCGTGTGCCGAAGGGACCCCGCACGCCACCGCCAGGCCGAGCAGTCCTGAGGCGAACATGATCTTGCGGGTGCGCGCGAGCGCCATTGCGGGTACTCCAGTCGGCGGGTCGGGGTGCCGTCGGCAACGGGGGATTGCCGCGGGAACCCGCTCCACTCTGGCCGTGATCGCGCGCCGTTACGAGGCGCCACCGGGGGTTGTCGCGCACCTGGTGCCGCCCCGTGGCCAATCCGTGACCGGAACGGCACGGCTGGTGACAATCTCTGCCCACATGCCACTTAAACCGCGAGCGCGAACAACAGGATGAAGATCGCGACGCCGGCCACCCACGCCGCCATCAGCCAGCCGAAATCCCGGACCGGGTCGACGGCGCGGCTCTCTTCGCCGGGCACGTACACGCCGCGTTCCTCGAACCAGTCCGCCCAGCGAGCGATCCAGCGCAACGGGTTGCGCGACGCCATGCTGCACCTCCGGGGGCCGGTTTCCCCGTCACAGTACGCGTTCGGGCACGCACGCCGGAAGGTGCGGGCGGCCGTCCACTCCCGACACGCCACGGGCGGGTGAACTTGGGCGC
This sequence comes from Amycolatopsis sp. lyj-346, assembly GCF_046548975.1. NCBI lineage: Bacteria > Bacillati > Actinomycetota > Actinomycetes > Pseudonocardiales > Pseudonocardiaceae > Amycolatopsis > Amycolatopsis sp. lyj-346. Next base: position 278,738 of record NZ_JAJPWT010000005.1, on the reverse strand, counting down.
CACTCGTGTAGAAGCTCAGGCGAGGCCGTGACGGCGGAGGATCGTCACCGCACGGACGGTCGCGTAACCGCGCCACTCGAGTTCCGCCGCCGGCGAGAAGCTCGCGAAATCCACCCGCCAGCCGCCGTCGTCCTGTTGCGCGGCCGCGAGCCGCCGCAGTTCGGCGTCGACGACGTCGCCGGTGAACAACGCGCGCGCCGGGCGGTCCGGCAGCGGCGCGAAGTCCAGGGCGCGCAGGGTTTCCCCCTCCGAACCACCGTCCACCGGGGCCAGTCCGTCGGCCGGGACGAACGCGGCGAGGTGCTCCAGGAGCACGGGCGCCTCCTCGTGGAGCTCGTGCGCCGCGTCCACGAACTGCACCGCGAAGGACAACGCGATCGCGTGCGGCGGCGCGGAAAGCTCGCGGATGGCGCGGAAGCAGTACTGCGTCGCCGCGGTCAGCCACGGGTGTTCGCGCACGGCCCGGTCGTGCCGGGCGACGCGCAGGGCCACGCCGGCGGTGAACGCGGTGCTCTGCAGGGTGGCCTCCGCCGGATCGGCGGTGGCCCAGAAGGGCGCGCAGCCTGCCGGGTCGGCCACGGGCAGGGCGAACGGCAGGCCACCGTCCGGACGGGACGCCGTGGCCAGCCAATCGCAGAGCTTCGCGGCGTGCGGTGTCGTCGCCGGGGCGATCTCCTCGAACACCTCGAAGGCGTGGAGGGCGCCGCCGGGCTGGCTTTCCGCAGCCCGCAGGTCCGGTTCGAGGCCCCAGCCGTACCCACCGTCGGGATTGCGGTAGCCGTCGACGGCGGCCAGCACCGAGTCGGCGTTCGTCGCGCCGTCGAGCAGCTCGAAGCGGCGCCGGTCGAGGAGGCGGGCGTGCGTCGCCATGAAGGACGCCGCCGCGGGAAGGTTCACGGACATGCCGCCAGCGTCGCACCCGGCGGCGACGGCGGTCTTGAACGGATCGGAACTCAGGGCAGCTGCGGCCCGGGGGCCGCGGCTTCGCGCAGCCGCGCCGCGTCCTGTCCCGGCGGGGCGCCGAACAGGCGCCGGTACTCGCGGTTGAACTGCGACGGGCTGTCGTAGCCGACGAGGTGCCCGATCCGCGCGACGTCGCCCGCGTCGGCCAGCAGCAGCGACCGGGCTTCCTGCAGGCGGATGCGCTTCTGGAACTGCAGTGGGCTCAGCGCCGTGACCGCGCGGAACCGGCGGTGGAACGCCGAGGCGCTCAGCCCGCTCAGCCGCGCGAGCTCCTCGATCCGCATCGGCTCGGCGTAGTTGTCCCTGATCCAGCGGATCGCCCGGCCGACGTGGGCCGTGCCGCTGTCGGCGAGGCCGATCCGGCGGACCAGGCCGCCGTGCGGTCCGGTCAGCAGCCGCCAGAGGATTTCCCGCTCGATCAGCGGCGCGAGCACGGGCGCGTCGGACGGGTGGTCGAGCAGCCGCAGCAGCCGCACCGCCGCGTCGAGCAGTTCCGGGCCGGCGTCGTCGATGGCGAGGGGGGACGACGGCGGCGTGCGGGGCGGCGCCTCGAGCAGCAGCGGGGCGATTGCCGCGGGCCGCAGGGCGAGACCGAGGCCCAGTGCCGGCGTCCGCGGGGTGGCCCCGACGAAGTGGCCGGTCACCGGCAGGTCGGTGCCGACCAGGAGGTACTGCCCGGCGCGGTACTCGTGCACCTGCTCGCCGAGCAGCAGGCGCTTGCCGCCCTGGGCCATGACCACCAGCAGCGGCTCGGCGAGCGAGTGGTGCGGCTCGCTGGTCTCCACTTTGGACAGCAGCAGGCCCGGCACCGGGGTGCGCAGGTCGCCGTGCGCATGCCGGGCGACGAGGTCGCGGAGTTCTTCGAGCACGCATCCAGATAACCGTGGCCGAGAGGATCGTGCAAGAGCCCGCGGCGATCGGTCTACCGCTGAGCAGGTCATTCGCGGTTTCCTGATGGCAGTCGATCCGTTACCCAAGGAGAGTTTCGTGTTACTCGATCACTACGTCACCCTCGGTCGTTCCGGCCTTCGCGTCAGCCCCTTCGCCCTCGGTGCGATGACCTTCGGAGAGGACCCCGGCGGCGCCGGCTGCGGTGTCGAGGAGTCCGAAAAGATCCTCGAGACCTACCTGGACCTCGGCGGCAACTTCGTCGACACGGCGAACTTCTACACCAACGGGCATTCGGAGAAGATCCTCGGCGACTTCTTCGCCGCCCGGCCCGGCCGTCGGGCCCGGGTGGTGCTCGCGTCGAAGTTCTTCGGCAACCTGTTCCCCGGCGACCCCAACGGCGGCGGCGCCGGCCGCGCGTCGATCATCGCCCAGCTCGACGAGACGCTCCGGCGGTTGCGGACGGACCACCTCGACCTGTACTGGCTGCACAACTGGGACCGCGGCACGCCGATCGAGGAAACCATGCGGGCTCTCGACGACCTGGTGCGCGCGGGCAAGATCCGGTACGTCGGCTTCTCCAACACCCCCGCGTGGGTCACCGCGCAGGCGCAGACGACGGCGTTGCTGCGCGGCTGGACGCCGTTGATCGCACTGCAGGTCGAGTATTCGCTGCTGGCGCGGACGGTCGAGGGCGAGCTGGCGCCGTTCGCGCTCGACCAGGGCCTGGCGCTGGTGCCGTGGAGCCCGCTGAAGAACGGCTTCCTGTCCGGCAAGTACCGGCGCGGCTCTTCGGTGCCGGATTCCGCCCGCGCGGCTTTCGTCGGCGGTCCGTCCGAAGCGGAGTTCGCGGTCATCGACGCGGTCGCGGCGATCGCGGGGGAGCTCGGGTCGACGTCCGCGGCGGTGTCGCTGGCGTGGTTGCGGGCGCGGCGCGGAACGGTGGTCCCGATCATCGGCGCCCGGCGGCTGGAGCACCTGACCGGCAACCTCGCGGGGCTGGAGGTGACGCTGACGCCGGCGCAGCTGGCCCGGCTGGACGAGATTTCGGTGCCGTCACTGGATTACCCGGCCCCGATGCACGGCGCCCAGCGGGCGATGCTCCAGTTCGCGGGCGCGACGGTCGACGGCGAACAGTCCACTGTGTACCCGCCGCTGCTGCAGAGCGACGTCCGCTACTGATGGCCGGTTCGCCGAACCGCCACCACCGATGTCGCAGCGCTGCGGAACGTGCGGCGGTAGGTGTCCGGGGGCACGCCGACCGTCCGGTTGAAGTGCCGCCGCAACGTCGTCGCCGTGCCCATGCCGACCGCCTCCGCGATCCCGTCGATGCTCGTGTCCGTGTTCTCCAGCAGCTCCTGCGCCCGGCGGATGCGCTGGTTCAGCAGCCACTGCAACGGCGTCGTGCCCGTTGCCGACCGGAAGTGGCGGCTCAGGTGGCGGGAGCTCAGGTTCGCGTGGCGGGCCAGGTCCTCGACCGTCAGCGGCCGGTCGAGGCGGGCCGTTATCCAGGGGAGCAGCGAAACCAGCGGGTGGTCGTCGCGGGTGGGGACCGGGGTGGTGACGAACTGGGCCTGCCCGCCCGCCCGGTGCGGTGGCACCACCAGGCGGCGGGCGATCGTGTTGGCCGCCGCCGGGCCGTGGTCGGCGCGGACCAGGTGGAGGCACAGGTCCATCGCGGCCGCCTTGCCCGCCGAGGTGAGGACCTGCCCGTTGTCGACGTAGAGGACGTCCGGGTCCACCGTCACCCGCGGGTAGCGGGCGGCCAGGACGTCCGTGTGCGCCCAGTGCGTGGTCGCGCGCAAGCCGTCGAGCAGGCCGGCCGCCGCCAGCACGAACGCGCCCGTGCACAGCGACGCCACCCGTGCGCCGCGGGCGTGGGCCGCGCGCACCGCGTCGACCAGGCCGTCCGGTGGGGGCGTGTCGACGTCGGCCCAGCCCGGCACGATCACCGTGTCCGCGCGCGCGAGCCGGTCGAGGCCGTGGTCCGGCTCCAGCAGGAACCGGCCCACCCGGACCGGGGCCGAGCCGCAGACCGCGAAGCCGTAGCGGGGATCGTCGCCGAACACCTCGGTGGCGATGGTCAGCTCGAACGACAGCATCCCGTCGGTGGCGGCGAGGGCGACAGCGTGCATGTCCGAAAGTGTACGCATCACGTCGTTCCGGACACTGGTGACGGCGGCCGGCGGTCGCCAGGATTGCCTCATGACTTCGGTACTGGTTTACGGCGCTTATGGACACACCGGCCGCTTCGTGGTCGCCGAGCTGCGCAAGCGCGGTTTCGACGCGGTGCTTTCCGGACGGAACGCGGCGAAGCTGCCGGGCGGGCGGCCCGCCTCGGTCGACGACCCGGCCGCCCTCGACCGCGCGCTCGACGGCGTGGCTGCGGTGATCAACTGCGCGGGCCCGTTCGCCGAGACGGCGCCGCCGCTCGCCGAGGCGGCCATCCGCGCCGGCGTCCCGTACGTGGACGTCGCCGCCGAGATCGAGGCGAACCTCGACACCCTCGCGCTGACCGCCGACACCGCGGTGGTGCCCGCGATGGCGTTCTTCGGCGGCTTGGCCGACCTGCTGGCCACGGCGGCGATGGGCGACTGGACGACGGCCGACGAAGTGCACGTCGCCTACGGGCTCAGCGGCTGGCGCCCGACGGCAGGCACCCTCGCCGCGGGCCGGGTGTCCCGGGAACGCCGTGACGGCAAACGCATCCGGTACGCGGGCGGCCGGCTGGAGCACCGCGACGACGCCCTGCCGACGCGCGAGTGGGCGTTCCCCGAGCCGCTCGGCACGCGGCCCGTCTTCGGCGAGTTCTCGATGGCCGACATCGTCACGATCCCCCGGCACCTGAAGGTGCGTGACGTCATCAGCTACATGACGGTCGACGCGGCGCAGGGCCTCGCGGCGGCCGGCGAGCGCGACGCGGCCGAGACGTTCGTGGTGGACGTCGTGGTGCGGGCCGGCACGGAGGAACGCCGCATCGTCGCCCGCGGCGAGGACATCTACGCGGTGAGCGCGCCGCTGGCGGTGGAGGCGGTGGACCGCATCCTGACCGGGCGGACGAAGGTGAAGGGCGTCGCACCGGCCGGCGAGATGTTCGACGCGGCCGACTTCCTGCGCGCGCTGGCCCCGCACATCACGGTCTCCGACGCGGGGTGACCAAGGGGGTCCGGGGGCGAAGCCCGCCGGGCGGGTTCTGGGGGTTGCACCCCCAGAAGACACGACGAGGGATATCGGCGAGCGCTCTCCGCGAGCAGACCTCGCCCAATCCCGAGTGGGCCCGGAGAGACTCGAACTCTCACTGGCACGGACCTAAACCGTGTGCCTCTGCCAATTGGGCTACGGGCCCCCGGCACTTCGCAGCGTAGCGTGCGGCGTGGCCGGTGCGGACGCGGCGGGGCGGTCGACTAAGTTGGGGCCTTGGAAGTCCCATGCGGCGAGGAGGACACGTGGCCCGCGATCCCGAGACGATCGAGCGTGAGATCGAGCAGGCTAGGACCGCCTTGGCGGCGACGCTCGACCAGCTGACCGTCAAGGCCGACCCGAAGAAGCTCGCCGACGCGGCCAAGGACGGCGTGCGCGCCAAGCTGGACAACCCCAAGGTCAAGTTCCCGCTGATCGGTGCGGGCGTCCTCGTGCTGGTCCTGCTGGTGCGCAAGCTCCTGAAGTAGCGCTCAGGCCTGTTTCGCCGGCGCCTTGCTCTCGGCAGCGGGCGCCGGCGCCGCCGGGCTCTTGCGGTCCTCGACCGCCTTCGGGAGCTGCTTGCTCGGCGGCAGCTGCGGCTTCTTGTCCGCCGCGGCCGGAGTCTGCTGCTTCGGCACGCTGCCGGGCGGCGGGACCTCGAGCGGCGGCAGCTTCGGGAGCGTCAGCCGCGCCGTCATGTACGCGCTGGTGAAGTCCAGTGCACTGCCGTTGAGCAGGTGCACCACCGTCGTCTTGGCGTCGCCGGCGAGCTCCTCGACCAGCTGGTCGGCCCGGTCCCGCGCGGCGATGATGCCGGGCGCGCGTGCGGTCAGCTCCTTGCCGCGGCCGCTGACCGCGATGGTCCAGTCGGCGTCTTCCTGGACGTACGTCGCCGTGATCGTTTCCATCATCTGCCTCACGCCCCTCTCCCTCACCGACATCCTTACACAACCGTGACGCGGCCACCGCACTTTCGTGACGTGATTGCCGTGCCCCTCCTCCGGTCGCGAAGGTCCAGCACACTTTCTACCTTGTCATCGGTACTGTAGAGCAACTCTGTGTCACAGGACACGACAACGCTGAGTAACGAACGAATGGCCCAGCGCAGCGCGGGCTAACGTGCCCGCTGCCGCAAGCCGGCCCACAGCACGTCCATGGCGTATTCGGTCGCCGTCTCGGGGTTCACTTCCTCGTGTCGCTCGCACCAGATCGCGAGCCGCTCGCAGGCGCCGACCACGAATTCCGCGGCCGCTTCGGCCCGCAGCTCGTCCCCGTTGTCGAAGTGGCCGCTCATCAGCGCGGCGATGAGGTCGGTCTGCTGGCGGCGGGTCTCCTCGACCTCGTCGGCGGCCGACGTGCCGATCAGCACCATCTCGTGCCGCAGCAGCGACCACGCCTGACGCCGTTCCCGGATGAAGACGAAGAAGGCCAGCAGGCCGCGCCGCAACGCGTCCTCGGCGTCGGTCGCGCCGACCGTCGCCTGCTCGGTGACCTCGCGCAGCACCGCTCGCGACTCCCGGATGCAGGCCAGCAGCAGGCCTTCCTTCGAGTTGAAGTACTCGTACAGCATCGGCTTCGAGACGCCCACCAGTTCGGCGATCTCGTCCATCGACGCCGCCGCGTAGCCGCGTTCCGAAAAGACCTGCTCGGCGACCTCGATCATCTGCCGCATCCGGTCGGCCCGTGGCATGCGCTTGCGCTTCGCGGTGGTCACGGGTCACACTCTACCGCTGGTAACCTACTCACAGTAAGATGGACGACGAGTAACAGGAACCCGGAGGCGTCATGGGCAACCGCACGGAGACCGGGGCCGTCATCGTCGGGACCGGGTTCTCCGGTCTCGGCATGGCGATCCAGCTGCGCAAAGAGGGCCGCGAGGACTTCGTCATCCTCGAAAAGGCCCACGACGTCGGCGGCACCTGGCGGGACAACAGCTACCCGGGCTGCGCCTGCGACATCCCGTCGCACATGTACTCGTTCTCCTTCGAGCAGAACCCGGACTGGTCGCGGGCCTATTCGCCGCAGCCGGAGATCTGGCGCTACCTGCGCGAGGTCGCCGACAAGCACGACCTGCGCCGGTTCATCCGGTTCGGCCAGGAGATGACCGGCGCCCGCTGGGACGCCGAAGAGAACCGGTGGCACGTCGCCACGAGGGGCGGCGACGAGTTCACCGGGACCGCGCTGGTCGCCGGCGTCGGCGCGCTCCACCTGCCGATGATCCCCGAGCTGCCCGGGATCGAGGGGTTCGCGGGCCCGGCCTACCACTCCGCGCAGTGGCGGCACGACGTCGACCTCGCGGGCAAGAAGGTCGCCGTCATCGGCACCGGCGCCAGCGCGGTCCAGTTCGTGCCGAAGATCGCGCCCGAGGTGGCGGAGCTGACGCTGTTCCAGCGGACCCCGCCGTGGATCATGCCGAAGGCCGACCAGGAGATGTCCGGCCGGGCACGGGCGCTGTTCAAGGCGGTCCCGCCGGCTCAGCGCGCCTACCGCACCCTGCTCTACTGGCTGCTCGAAGCCCGCGCTATTGGCTTCAACGGCCAGTCGTGGGTGATGAAGCTCGGGCAGCGGATCGCCAAGCGCAACATCGACCGCGCGATCAAGGATCCGCAGCTGCGCCGCAAGGTCACCCCGGACTACACGATGGGCTGCAAGCGCGTGCTCATCTCCAACGACTACTACCCGGCACTGGCGCGCGACAACGTCGACGTCGTCACCGGGGGCGTGCGGGAGGTCCGCGAGCACAGCGTCGTCGACGCCGCGGGCGTCGAGCACGAGGCCGACGTCATCATCTACGGCACCGGCTTCCACGTCACCGACGCCTTCGACGACCTGGAGATCGTCGGCCGCGACGGGCGCAACCTCGGCAAGGAGTGGGCGACCGAGGGGATGCGGACGCACCTCGGGATCACGGTCGCCGGGTTCCCGAACCTGTTCTTCCTGCTCGGCCCCAACACCGGCCTCGGGCACAACTCCGTCGTGTTCATGATCGAGGCTCAGATCTCGTACGTCGCCGAAGCGCTGCGGCTGGCCCGCGGCGGGGCGATCGAGCCGAAGCCCGAAGCACAGGAGCGGTTCAACGCGCAGATCCAGCGCAAGCTCGCGAAGGGCATCTGGACCCGCGGGGGCTGCAAGAGCTGGTACCTGGACGCGAAGGGCGTCAACCGGACGATCTGGCCCGGCTTCACCTGGCGGTACTGGCTGGACACGCGGAAGGTGCGGCGCGAGGACTTCCTGGTCGGCTGAGCCTGCGGGGTCCCTCGCCGCGGGGAGGGACCCCGCAGGCTCAGCGGGAGGTGTAGCGGCGGAGGCGGGCGATCAGGTCGACGGTCGGCAGGCGGCACAGCTCGGCCATGCGCTCGAGCGCAGGCAGGTCCAGGGAGACCTCGCCGCCGGCCTGGTCGCCGGCCTGCCGGAGGCGGTCCTCGGCCCAGCGGCGCAGCGGCAGCAGATCGGCCGAGGCGTCGGCGACGACCTTGCGCAGATCGACGCGCACCCGCCCGGGCTCGTCCAGGAACACCCGGCGGTGCACCTTGGCCAGCAGGTCCTGGGGGAGTTCGTCCATCGCGACGCACAGCTCGACCAGGCGCACGACGGAGCACTGTCTGGTGCCCAGCTCGTAGGTGGCCAGCGTCTGCAGCGAGATCTCGCTCTGCAAGTGCTGGTTCAGCTCCTTGCGCGTCCACCCTCGGCTGCGCCGGAGCTTGCGGAGCTCGTCTCCGAGGATCCGCTGGTACTCCTCAGCGTCGATCAGCACATCAATGTCCCCTGCCGTGCGCTCCCGCGGCACCGCACGGGCGTGATGATTCCCGTGCAGGTGCACCCTCACGTGTATGTAAGTGCGCTGGGCCCAGGCCCTTACGCGATTTTGCGCATGTCTTTGATACCGATTGCGCGAGTTAGGCCGAACGGGTTAACGACAGGTCGTCGACCGGCTCAGTTGACGCAGGGAACACCCTCGGCCGTGATCGGCTTTTCGTCGTCCGTGGCGGCCGGCGGAGGTGCGGCGGCCTGCGACGTCGTCGCGCCCGCGGCACCGGCGCCCGCGCTCGCCTCGGAGGCCGTGCCCTCGTAGTCGGCGCCGAGGAACACCGTCACGTGGCCCGCCTGCACGCTCTTGTCCTCTTGGATCGTCGGCGAGCCGCCCAGCGCGTCCGCGACGGCCTGGCCCTTGTCCTTGCCGCCCTTCGGCACCCAGATCACCGTGGTCTTGCGCGCGGTCGCGTTGGCCGTCTCGCCGGAGGTGAAGCCCTTGCCCTCGAGGGTCTTGGCGACGCTCGCCGCGAGACCGGTGCGGCCGGAGGCGTTGCGGACGTCGACCGTGGTCGCCTTGTTGGCGGGGTCGGCCTGCTGGGCGGGCGGGGCGGACTCGCCCGGCTGCGGTCCCGCGAGGCCCTGCACGAACTGCTTCACCGCCGCGGGGTCGACCTGGATGGCGACGCCGTCTTCGGGCGTCCGGTACTCGACGTTCTTCACCGGGATCGTGCGGAACTCGAGCTGACCGCCGGTCAGGCCCTTCATCTGCTGGGCGAACCCGAGGATGTCCCAGTTCTGGTTGAGCACGACCGACTTCTTGATCGCCTCGATCAGGCCGTTGAGCTTGCCCGGGTTGGTCAGCGTGCCCGCCGAGAGCACCTTGCGCGCCATCCCGGCCATGAACACCTGCTGGCGCACGACGCGGTCGAGGTCGCCGTTGGGCAGGCCGTGGCGCTGCCGGACGAACTCGAGGGCCTGGACGCCGGAGATCGTGTGCCGTCCCTTGGTGAAGTTCGCGCCGGAGTACTGGTCCTTGACGGTGTTGTTCAGGCAGACGTCGACGCCGCCGATGGCCTTGGTGATCTCGCTGAAGCCGAGGAGGTTCACCGCGGCGTAGTTGTCGATGGTCGACCCGGTGAGCTTTTCGACGGTCTCGATGAGCTCCTTCGCCCCGGCCTGGTTGGCCTTGACGTCGAGTTCCTTCGGGTCGGTGACGCCCTGCTTCTGCAGGTCCTTGCGGGCCGACAGCATCGCCCGCGCGTACGCCGAGTTGATCTTGTGCTTGCCGTAGCCGCCGGGGATGTCGACGTAGGTGTCGCGCGGCAGCGAGATCGCGACGGCCTTGCTGCCGTCGTTGGGGATGTGGACGAAGATCAGGGAGTCGGTGTTGAGCTCGCCGTCGGCCTCGCCGGCGCGCAGCTCGTCGAGCACCTCGCGCGGCAGCGGGTTGCCCTGGGCGTCGGTGCGGCTGTCGAGGCCGACCAGCAGGATGTCGCGGGCGCCGTCGGCGGGCTTGTCGCCACCGCCGCCGTCGCTGATCACGTTCGTGTAGTTGAGCCCGTTGACCAGGCCCTGCATGGCGGCCCACGCGTACCCGGTCAGGCCCATCACCAGCAGCGAGACGACGGCCAGCGCGACCTTCGCGCCGCGGAAGGAGTTGCGGCGGGCGCGCGGGGCCGGGCGCGGCTGCGGGCGGCGGGACGGCGGCGGGGCCGCACGGCGGGCGTCGGCCGGCTCGCCGCGGGGTGCGGGGCGGCGCGGCGGCAGCGTACCGCGCCGTGCGTCGTCCCGGCCTGGCTCGTCCTGCCAGGGCCGGGCGGGGCGGCGGCCGCCTTGCCCGTTCCGAGGCGGGTGATCCACGCGGGCGACTCCTCACTCCATCGATCGGGTGGTGCTAGGGGTTGGGACGCATGGTGCCTTCCCCCGGTTGCCGTAGCGTTACACATCCCCCCGTGAATGTGTCATGCACCACCCAGTTTCCCGTATGTTCGACGGTTTCGCCTGGTCAGGACGTCACGTTCGCCGGTGGTCGAGCCGGGATGAGGGTGCCCGCGGCGGCCAGCAGCGCAAACGCGGCGGTGACGGCGTGGAGCGTGACGCCGAGGAAGCCGGGCGTGTTGCCGTCGGCGGCGAACAGCAGCGATGGTGCGCAGGCGAGTGCCGTCGCCAGCCAGGTGCCGGTCGCCGCGCCGGCCCCGATCCGGATCGTGTGCAGCAGGAAAACCCCGAGCAGCAGGTGCACCAGGCTCTGGATCGGGTCGAGCCGCAGGCCGAGCAGGTCGGCGTCCGCGGCGACCCCGCCGAAGCGGGTCAGCGCGAAGCCGAACACGCCCAGCGTCGCGTAGCCGATCCCGAGCCCGGCCGCGGCCCGGGTGAGCACCGCGGTCCGGCGGCCGGGGTGCTCGGCCGCGCGCGGCTGCCGGACGCCGTGGCCGTGCCGCTCGAACCACCAGAAGACCAGCGTCGCGGGCACCGCGAGCAGCCCGACCGCGACCAGCGTGCGCGGGCGGATCAGCCAGCTGAGGCCGTCGACGATCCGGCCGGGCAGGTAGACGACGGCGACCAGCAGCAGCATCGCGGCGAGGAACGCCAGGTAGAGGCTCATCGGCGCACGCAGGACGAACCGGCAGGCACGGGTGACGCCCGGCCGGTCGCCGAGCCTGCCGAGCGGGCGGGCCAGCAGCCCGAGCACGCCCAGCTGGACCAGGCCCAGCAGCAGCACGCCCCACGGCGGGGCGGAGAACGCGGCGGGCGCGCCCGGGCTGCCGAGCAGGACGGGTGGCCCAGCTCGCAGGACGCTCATCCCGGCGAGACCCGCGATCCCGGCCGCGGCGGCCGCGGCGAACAGCCGTCGTGCCGGGCGGACGCCGTCGGCGTGCGCGAAGGCGAGCTGCTGGGCGAGCAGGGCGATGGCGAACGTCGCCGCGTAGCGGGGCAACGGCGAACCGGACCAGCTCGCGGCCAGCTCACCGACGGCGACCAGGGCGAGCAGGCCGGCGGCCGCGCTCACCGGCGCCCGCCGGTGCAGGGCCAGCAGCGGGGGCGCGCAGACGATCGTCAGCAGGTAGACGCCGAGCAGCCAGAGCGGGTGCAGCGCGATCCGCATCACCGTCGCCGTCGTCCCCGCCGGGCTGCCGAGCAGTTCGAGCGCGAGCGGCGTCAGCAGGGCGACGACCGCGAAGATCAGCGCCGGGCGCAGCAGCGGGCTCGCGCGTTCGGCCAGGTAGTGGCGGTAGCCGCCGCCCGCCTCCTGCTCGGCGCGCCAGCCTGCCGCGTTGGCGTGGCCGCCGGCGAAGTAGATCAGCGGGGCGAGCTGGGCGAGCCAGGTGAGCGGCCACAGCGCCGGCTCGGGAGCCCCGGCCCAGTGCGCGAGCGCCGTCACCGACTCGCCGAGCAGCAGGAGGACGACCCCGCCGGCCCCGAGCAGGGCCCAGCGGCTGACCTGCGCGGGGTCGGCGACGGGTACGGGTGCCCGCGGCTCGCGACGGGCCCGCAGCCAGCCGCGCAGCCGGAAGACCAGCAGGCAGCCGATCACCAGCACGCCGGCGACCATCGGGCCGATCGGATCGCCGACCGGCGGGCCCCAGCGCTGGTGCCACGAGTTGACGACCAGCCCGGCCGAGTAGAAGGAGGCGACGGCCCGGCAGGTGAGCGCCGAGTTCATCGGGTTCAGGTCGCAGGCGTGGTGCATGTCGGAGGAGAGCCGGTCGTCCAGGGCCTCCCGGACCTCCGGGCCGAGCGGGTGGCCCTTGCGAGCGGCGTACCGGAGCAGGTCGTAGCCGAGGTCGTGGGCCTTGCACGGCACGGCGTAGTCCCACTTCGTGTTGTCGTCGCCCCACGGCGTCGAGCAGCCGCCGTCGACGTGCACGGCGCGGACGGTGCCGTCGCGGGCCGGCATCGCCCCCGGGATGACGCCGCTGAGCGCGGTGAAGTCCGGCGGCAGCCGGGCGAGCGCGTCGGGGTGCGGGCCGGGGTGGACCAGCGCTTCGACGGCGTTCTGCGCGGCCAGCACGTCACCAGTGGGCGGGCCCTGGTCCGGCGGGGACGGCGGGCGCGAGGCGATCAGGCCGAACGCGAAGACGACCAGCAGGACCAGCAGCAACCACCCCGACGTCGACCAGGGTCGGCGGGTGCGTGGCGGAGTGGTCGGTGCCGGCATGGGTTCAAGGGTGCCAGCCCCGTCCGGCGGCCGACATGGGGATAACCACAGGGTTGTCTGGAGGTTTCCCGCAGGCTGCCCGGACGGCTGCCCGTTCTTCCCTTCCGCGGTGGGGATGGCCTCGTGAGACTGGGACAGGGGGTGCGGCGACCAGGAGGCAGCAGTGCGCTCGACCGAGCTCGCCGTGCCCGCGGAGAACACCGTGCGGGCACTGCGCCGGCTCGCCCCCGGCGCCCGGCTGCGCCGTCCGCGCACGCCGGAGCTGCGGGTGATCGCCGGTGCACTGCGCGACTGCGCGCCGCCGGAACTGGCCCGGGCCCACCCCGGGCCGGTCGCCCGGGTGGTGCTGGCCGCCCAGCTGCGGGCGCTGGATCGCGCGATGACGGGCTTCTTCGCACCGGAAGCGGGCGGCCCGGACGCGGCTCGCCTGGTCAGGGCAGCCGGCTACAGCAGGATCCGGCAGGCCCGGCTGCTGCTCGACCGGCCGGGCACCGAGCCGGGACTGCACGCGGCGGCGCTGGCCTGGGCGGAGGCACGCGGGCACCGGATCCTGGCGGGAGAGCTGCGCGGGGTACGCGAGCTCCCGGCGGAAGAGGACGGACGGCTGGCGGCGGAACTGGCGGTGGCGGCGCTGCTGCCGCGGGCCGAGGCCGGGACGGGGGGACGGGAGGTGTTGCTGCCCTCGCCGGACGGCGGGCAGGCCGGGCCGCCGCCCGCCGGTCCGGACGGCAGTTCCTTCCTCCGCGTCCGCTCGGTCCGCGTCGGCGACCACGGCTTCCAGGTCGACGTGCACGCCGATCCACCCGTCGACCTGCTCCGCGACGGCGACGGGCTCACCCTGCGGGCCCTCTGGTGGAACGGCCTGGGCCGGGTCGTCGACGATCTCGGGTACGAGTACCTCCTCCTGGCCAAGGACCACGCCGGGACCGGGACCGTCCGGCACTGGTGCCACCCGCGCCTCGCGCCCGGGGCGCGCGTGCTGCGGCTGGAGTCCGCGGGCTACCGGGGCGAGCGGGTGCGCCTCGACCCCGCCGCCGCCGGGACCTGCGCCGAGGTGCTCGTCAAGCTCGAACTCACCGTTCGGCTGGGGGCTTGAGCGTGTCCGGGGCGAAGCAGACCTGGTCGCGGCCGTTCTCCTTCGCCAGGTAGACCGCCGCGTCGGCGGACTGGAGGAGACGCTCGAGGGTGTCGCCGTGGCGGGGGTGGCGGGCCACGCCGATCGACGTCGTGCGGTCGGCGATGGTCGCCGGGTCGCCGCGCTTGTCCGTGGTCACTATGTGCAGTTTGGCGATTGCCATCCGGATGCGCTCGGCCGCGTCCCGCGTCGCCTCTTCGTCGATGTCCGGCAGCAGAACGAGGAATTCCTCGCCGCCGAAACGGCCGACCAAGTCGCTCGGTCTGGTCACTTCGTCGAGCGTTTGCGCAACGGTGCGCAGCACGTCGTCGCCCGCAGGATGTCCATAGGTGTCGTTAATCCACTTGAAGTGGTCCAGATCGACCATCAGCAGCGCCAGTTGATCACCCGATCGAGCGGTCCGTTCGAGCGCCCGCTCGGCCGACTCCGACCAGCCGCGCATGTTGAGAATGCCCGTTTTCGGGTCCGTCCGGACGTCGTTCTGGAGCTGGTCGAGTTCCGCGAGACGATTGAAGACCACGGTGACCACGGCCATCACCGCCACCATCGGCGGGACGGCGGCGAGCAGGATCGCGGTCACCGCGCCGAGGCCGATGGTGATCGCTTCCAGCATGTTGTCGGCCGGGCTGCCCAGCACGTTACGAACCGTGCGCCCGGCGGGGGATCCGAGCAGCAGGACCCCGCCCACGTACACGATCTGGATCGCTTCGTAGATGGCTCCGGTGACGACGATCGTGCCGAACTCGCGGAGGAAATCGCCCCAGTCCGGCCGACCGAAGAGGTGGGGCCCGAGCGCCGTGTAGGTGAGGTGGGCGAGCGCGCCGGCGAGGCCGTGGGTGATGGACGAGAAAATGAAGTTGTGCGCGGGCCGCCGCGCGATGAACCAGTGCTGCAGCCGGATGACGGCGATGACCAAAAGGGTGAGCGGTACCGGCAGTATCATCGCGGCGGAAAACGTCCACACGGCGGTGAGGTCGATCAGCACCGTTTTGGTCCGGTTGCGCCGCCGTTCTTCCTGCCGCTGGGTCAGCTGAATGTGGACGGTGGCGCCTGCCGCCAGAATCGCGAAATTGATCCAGTCGTTTCCGGACGGAATCGGCGAGCGCGCGAACGAGACGGCGAGAACCGCGACCGCGACGGCTTCGGCCGCGAGCATGAACGCGACCTGCACCGGCCGGCGGCGCCAGAGCGCCCAGTTGCCCGGCCAGTACGCGTGGCGCACCCTGGCGGCCGCGGGTGGACCACTGGTCGTGGTCGCGGGCGCACCTGTGGTCACGCCCGGTTCGCCCGGCCCGGCCGGGTCCCCGTCCGGTCCTGGATGCAATTGGTCACCTCCTTTCCGGCCTAGTCGCGCCCTTGAGTAATCTCATCGGTACCTGGCAGAGTGTTCACGCATTCCGTAGCCGGGTATCATCCCACAGCAACGGATCGGCCAAGGTCCCGGAGTAACTGCCGGGAACGCGGCGCAAAAGGTTCTGCGAGACTCTCCCCGCATGGAGGTGGCCCCCATGAGCAACCGCGACTTCTGAACCACCCTCGAATTGTCGCTCGTGACGTCCGCGAATGCCATTCATGATCTTGGTCGTACCCGGAGGTGGCACCTGGCGCTCATGACGGCCAGTGTGGTGGTTCCGCCCGGCCCACCCGGCGCCAGGCGAACGCCACCGGCACGGCCAGCAGCAGACCCACCGCGCCGGCGAGCGCGATGGTCGCGTGCGCGGAACCGAGCGCCTGCGCGACCAGCCCGCCCACGCCGACGCCCACCCCCTGCGCGACCCGCAGCCCGGTCCGGTACAGGCCACCCGCGCTGCCCCGGATGTCGTTCGGCACCCACGTGATGAACGTGGCCGACACCGTGATGACGTACGCGCCCGTCGCACCGGCCAGCGCGAGCAGGATCAGCGCGAACACCAGGTTCGGCCGCAGCGCGAACGCCGCCAGCGCGGCCAGCGGCAGCGCGGCCAGCACACCGAGCAGCTTGCGGCGGTGCTCGGTCGTGACGAACCGGGACAGCAGGAACGTCCCGGCGACGAAGCCCAGCGGGTCGGCGGCCAGCAGCCAGCCGACCGCCTGGTCGCCCACGCCCAGCTGTGCGGCGAGCGGCGCCGCGAGGCCCTCCGGGATCACCGCCAGCCCGACGAGCCAGGACAGGTAGAGCAGCACCCGCAGCCGTTCGTCGCCGAAAACCTGCCGGACGGCGCCGAACCACGGGGCACCGCCGTTGCCCGCGGTGGGCCGGCGCAGCACCAGCAGCCGCACGGCGACGGCGGCCACCAGGAACGTCAGCGCGTCGATCGCCAGCGCCCACGACGTCCCGACGGTGGTCACCAGCAGGCCGCCGACGGCCAGGCCGGCCAGCATCGCCGTGTTGTTCGTGATCCCGCGCAGGTCCTGGCTCTGCAGGTAGACGTCGTCGTCGGCGAAGACTTCGCGGCCGAGCGCGTTCTGCGCCGCGTTGCCCGGCGCGTTCGCCAGCCGCGCGAGGACGAACAGCCCGAACAGCCAGCCCAGCGGCATCCCGGGCAGGGCCATCAGCCCGATCAGCACGGCCTGCGCGAACGAGCCGGTCACCAGCACCGCGCGCCGGGGGAACCGGTCGGCGAGCTGGGACAGGCCGAGCCCGCCGGCGAGCGCGGGCAGGAACGTCAGTGAGTAGACGACGGCCGACAGCAGCGGCGACCCGGTCCGGTCGAAGGTGAGGATGGCCAGCGCGACGATGGTCAGCTGGTCACCCAGCATCGACTGCGTCTCGGCGAACCACAGCGCGCGGAACTCGCGGTTGGCCAGCACGGCCCGGAACCGGGGTGTCGCGCGCGTCGTCACCTCGTAACCACCGTCCCCCGATCGAGTGAACATGGACGTCCGCATTGTGCCTCTCCGGTGACGACCCCAGCCGGGGGAGTCACGGACGACCACCGGGAAGCACCCACAGTATGCCGCCGGTTACGCGCCGATGTCACCGGAATGCGCGCCAGTCACCCCCTCGTGACCGGCCCCGGATACCTCCGGGCTGATCGAACCGGACTCGTTCGGCGCAGGGCGGCGGCCGCTCGTCGTCGCGCCGATGCCGCGTTGGACCGAATGGGCCAAGACTGGACAGGGAGCCGGCCGGGGTGGGCGGACCGCGCCGCGGCGCTGCAGATCGGGGAGAAGCATGGACGGGTTGATGCAGGGCAAGGCGGTCGTGGTCACCGGCGCCGGACGGGGCCTCGGCGAGGCGTTCGCGGTCCACGTCGCGCGCGCGGGCGGGGCCGTGGTGGTCAACGACGTCGACGCCGAGCTGGCGGAGCGGACGGCGGAGAACATCCGGGCGCACGGCGGCCGCGCCGTGGCCAGCGGGCACAGCGTGGCCGAGGCGGGCGAGGCGCAGGAGATCGTCGACCTGTGCGTCAAGGAGTTCGGCGGGATCGACGGGCTGGTCAACAACGCAGGGCTGAACTACGAGGCACTGCCCTGGGAGGACGACGCCGAGCAGGCGCGGGAGCTCGTCGCGGTCAACGTCCTCGGCGTGGTGAACACCGGGCTGGCCGCGATCAAGGCGATGGTCGACGCGGGCACCGGCGGCTCCATCGTCAACATCTCCTCGGGTGCCTCGCTCGGGCAGCGCAAGCTCGGCGTGTACGCGGCGAGCAAGGGCGCGGTCGCGTCCCTGACCTACTCCTGGGCCCTCGACCTCGAGGACGTCGGCATCCGCGTCAACGCCGTCTGCCCGCTCGCGCACACTCGGATGGTGTGGAAGTCCGAACGCTCCCTGCGCGCCTGCCCGCCGGACCGCACGCCGTCGCGGATCGCGCCGGTCGTGCTGTTCCTGCTCGGCGACGGCTCGGACGGCATCACCGGCCAGATGATCCGGTGCAACGGCCCGCAGCTGCACGTCATGGGCCAGCCGTTCCTCAAGCAGCCGATCCTCGAGCGCCCGGTGTGGGACACCGAGACCGTGCAGAAGGCCTTCGACGAGGTCTTCTCCGCCCACCTGGAGAACTACGGCCTCGAGAAGCGCGTCCCGCCCCGGCTGCGCAAGTGGACCGACACTTCGCCCCGCACTGCCTGACCACTTTGCTTTTCAAAGCCGAGCTTTCCCTAGGAAAGATGCGTCCGAAGGGCCTCCAGACGCATCTTTCCTGGCGAAAGTGGCGGGGTTGGTCAGGCGCCGGCGGCGGGTTCGGGGTCGCGGGTTGCGGCGTAGAGGGCCTCGATGTCGGCCGAATAGCGGTCGTTGATGACCCGGCGCTTGAGCTTGAGCGTCGGGGTCAGCTCGCCGGATTCGGGCGTCCACGTCTTCGGCAGCACGTGGTAGCGCTTGATCTGCTCGATCCGCGCGAGCCTGCTGTTGGCCGACTCGACCGCGCGTTCCAGCTCGGCCCGCACCGCCGGGTGGTCCGCGAGCTCCTCCGGCGCGGCTTCGACGCCGTTCGCCGCGGCCCAGCCCGGGGCGATCTCGTCGTCGAGCACGATCAGCGCCGTCAGGTACGGGCGGTCGTCGCCGATCGCGACGGCCTGGCCGACCAGCGGGTGCTCCTTGAGCAGGCCCTCGACGCGGGTCGGGGCGATGTTCTTGCCGCTCGACGTGATGATCAGTTCCTTCTTGCGGTCGGTGATCGTCACGAAGCCGTCTTCGTCGATCGTGCCGATGTCGCCGGTCGCGTACCAGCCGTCGGCGTCGGTGGCGTCGGCGATCGTCCCGTCCTCCTGGAGGTACCCGAGGAACACGATGGGGCCGCGGACCAGCAGCTCGCCGTCCTCGGCGACCTTCACCTCGACGCCGTCCAACGGCTTGCCGACGGTGCCCGCGCGGAAGTCGGAGCCGGAGTTGGACGTCGCCGCGCCGGTCGTTTCCGACAGGCCCCAGACCTCGCAGATCTCGATGCCGAGACCGGCCAGGAAGTAGATGATCTCCACCGGGAGCGCGGCCGCGCCACTGGAGGCGACGAGCACCTTGTCGAGCCCGAGCAGCGCACGCACCGGCGCCAGCGCGGCTTCGTCGGTCTGCCGGATCTTCTCGGCCAGCTCCGCGGGCACCGGCTTGCCGGCGCTGCGCAGCTTGTAGCCCTGCTGCAGCAGCTCGTTGGCCTGCAGCAGCGCGGTGCGCCGGTCCTCCGGCACGCCGCCGAGCATGTTCTTGAGCCCGGCGACCATCTTCTCCCACACGCGGGGGACGCCGAAGAAGCTCTGCGGGTGCACCTTGCCGAGCGCGCCGGCGACCGCCGTCGGGTCGGCGAGGGTGTGCACGTGCCCCGCCCACACGATCGGCAGGTAGATCGACAGCTCCCGCTCGGCGATGTGCGCGAGCGGCAGGTACGCGATGTTCGTCGCGTGCATCGGCGGGTGGTGCAGCTCGGTGACCGCGTACGCCTGGTGGATCGCGTTGCGGTGCGAAAGCACGACACCCTTCGGGTCACCGGTGGTGCCGGAGGTGTAGATCATGGACAGCGGGTCGTCCGGCTTGATCTCCTGCCACGAGCGCTCGAAAGCGTCCGGGTCGCCGGCAAGCGCTTCCCGGCCCCGGGCGCGTAGGTCGGCGAAGGAGAGGAAGCGGTCGTCGCCGGCCGGGATGGCCGTCTCGTCCAGCACGACGACGTGCCGCAGTGCCGGGAGGTCGTCGAGCACCGGCCGCCAGCGCGCCAGCTCGTTCTCCCCGCCGAGCACCACGACCGGCGCCGCGCTGTGCCGCGCGACGAACCGGACCTGGTCCGGGCTGAGGGTGGCGTAGGCGGTGCAGGGGATCGCGGACAGGTGCGTCGCGGCGAGGTCGGCGACGATGTGGTCCGGGCAGCCGGGCGCCATGATCAGCATGCGGTCGCGCGGGGCGAGGCCCAGCCCGGCGAGCCCGCGGGAGACCTCGGCGATCGCCGTGCGGAACTCGCTCCAGGTCAGCGTCGGCTGTCCTTCGATGTCGAGCGAGGTGATCGCCGGCAGGTCCGGGTAGTCGACCGCGTTGCGGTGCAGCAACCGCGGGATCGTCTGGCCTTCGGTCTGCTCGGCGACGGACGGGGTGGTCAACGCTGGCCTCCTCGGTGCTCCGGATGGCCACACTGTAGGGGCTCCCGGCGCAGGTGGATAGAGAATCGCGGCCAGGTCAAGCGTCGCCGTCGAAACGGACACCGCGGTCAGGTCTTCACGACTGTCCATTGTGTACACGAGCGGGCGCGCGTGAACCACGCTTCAATGGAAGTACTGCTTCGTTCAAGACTGCATCATTCAAGACTGCTTCATTCAAGGACGTGGACTCCAGGGGGAACCGATGACGCGGTCGGCGCGCAAGCTGCTCGAAGAGATCCAGGCCGAACTCGCGCCGCGCGACGGTGACAACCGGCTCGTGCCGCTGATCACCGCGGGCCGGGCACCGCGCGCGGTGTTCGCCGCGCTCGCCGCCGAAGAGAAGCTGATCACGCTGAGCGACTGGCGGAGCTTCCACGAGCTGGCCGCCCGGGCCGACGAGCCGAACGCGCGTGCCTTCTTCGGCGGGCTCGCGCCGGGCGAGCAGCAGGCGAACGGGATGCTGGACGCGTTGCTCGCGGCGACTGGTCCGGACCACGGGGAGGAGCGGCCGCGGGCGGGCTGCCAGGTCTACCCGGCGTACGTCGCCTGGCTCGCGCTGAACGGCGAGTCGTCGGCGACCGCGGCGGGAATCTTCGCCAACTTCGCCGCCTTCGGCCGGTACTGCCGGGACGTCGCCGCGGGCATGCGCGAGCACTACGGGTTCACCGGCGAGCAGTGCGCGTTCTTCGACTTCTTCGCCGCGGACGTCCCGGAAATAGAAGACCAAGCGCTCGCCGCGATCCAGGCCGGCCTCGACGCGCACCGGCTCGACGAGCGCGAAGCGCACCGCTACGCGCGGTTGTTCCAGAGCTACGAACTGCTCTTCTGGAACACCTTGGCCGACGAGTTCCCGGGCTGAGGACGCCGCCGCCGCGGCGGAACCGGTTCCGCCGCGCCACGGCGGGGTCCTCCGGCCGCGCCTGCGAAATGGCAGGAATTCCGCCTCCCGCTCCGGAGAATCCGTGGCTGGGTCCGAGAAAACTGCCCAATCCGCTTTCGTGAGACCGTCCACCCCGGACGAACGGTGTCCCCGGGCACGTGGACCGGTGTCCGTGATGTTTGTCACCGAACGATTCGGCCCTGTCGTACGTAGCGGAGCCGGCGGGGACGCGCAGGGCGACCGAGACCGGTTCCGGCCGGTACGCACTGCGGTGGAACGGATGTCGCGCTGGGACGAACGTCACGACTTTCGGTGGTGGACTTTCCAAGCGCAGGCAGCGAGTGTGGACGGGTCACCGATCCAAGATCACGTTATCGCCACGGACTTGACGCGCCCTGGAGGGCTGCCTAACGTCGTCGCGGGCGAAGCAGACCACGGTGATGTTGATCCGGCTGGTCGGAATCCGGGTGTTGACCGCCTCGGGCGACCCGAAACCATGTACTGCCGGAAGGAAAACGGACCCAGGTGAAGCAGATTTCTCTTCGACGCAACCGGGGATCCTCGATTCGGAAGCGCGTGCTCACGATCGCGCTCGTCCCCAGTGTCGCGCTGTTGCTGGTCGGTGTGGTCCTCGCGGGCTACCTGATCTACGACGCCGTCACCGGCCGTGACTACACGAACCGCATCCGGGGCTCGGAGGCCCCGTCGATCCCGTTCCTCGCCTCGCTGCAGCAGGAGCGCCAGGCCACGCTGACCTTGATCGCGGGCCAGAGCAACCAGCGTGCCGTGCTCGCGGCCGTCCGGCCGAAGACGGACGAGAACGCCGCGAAGACGGTCCAGTACCTCAGGGACAACTTCGCCGACTACGACGACACCCCGCCGAGCGTCCAGAAGAACATCGCCACCTTCTTCGGGTTGTTCCAGCAGCTGCCGCAGAACCGGCAGGCGGTCGACAGCGGCCAGATGCAGCTCAACCAGGCCTTCGTCTACTACAACAAGATGATCGACCAGTTCACCGACGGCGTGGCCGGGCTGGCCCAGAACGCGCGCGGCGCCCAGAACGCGTTCGACCGGCTGACGGCCATCCCGCTGTTCACCGCGGCCGACGCGATGCAGCGCAGTGACGCGCTCGCCGCCGCCGGGCTGGCCGCGGGCGGGTTGAGCAACGACGACTTCCGGACCTACGTCGGCCAGGTCGGTGCCTACCACGCCCAGCTCGACGCGTCGGCGCCGAAGCTGATCCCCGAGGTCAAGGCCAAGTACGACGAGCTGCTGGCCAGCCAGCCGTGGCAGACGGTGAACCAGGTCGAGACCGCGTTCCTGCGCGGCGACCTGTCGAAGCTGCCGGTGCCGCAGGACCAGTGGCGCGCCGCCGCCCGCCAGGTCGGCGCCGCGATGATGGGCATCTTCGTCCTGCAGAGCTCGAACGCGAGCCAGGCCGCGATCAACGACGCGGACTCGACGTTCACCGAGTCGCTGATCGCCGGTGTGGTCGCGGTCCTGTTCGCGGTCTTCGTGGTCTTCGTCGCCGTCCGGCTGTCGAACCGGCTCATCGGCCGCCTGCACCGGCTGCGCGAGGACACCCTCGACGCGGCCGAGGTCCGGCTGCCGGAGCTGGTCGCCAGGGTCCAGGCGGGCGAGCCCGTCGACCTGGAAGAGGGCGGGCACTTCCTCGACCACGGCACCGACGAGATCGGCCAGGTCGCCGACGCCTTCAACAAGGCGCAGCAGACCGCCATCGCGGCCGCCATCGAGGAGGCGAAGATCAAGGAGGGCACCAAGACGGTGTTCCTCAACATCGCCCACCGCAGCCAGGTCATCGTGCACCGCCAGCTCAAGGTGCTCGACCAGGCCGAGCGCAAGCAGGAGGACCCGGACCAGCTGGACACGCTGTTCCAGCTCGACCACCTCTCCACCCGTGCGCGCCGGAACGCGGAAAACCTGATCATCCTCGGCGGCGGGCAGCCGGGCCGTCAGTGGCGCAACCCGGTCGGGCTGGCCGAGCTGGTCCGCGGCGCGTCCGCCGAGACCGAGGACTTCGCCAGGGTCAAGACGGCGGTGCTGCCGCAGATCGCCATCCGCGGCCCGGTCGTCGGCGACCTCGTGCACCTGCTCGCCGAGCTGATCGACAACGCGACGGCGTTCTCGCCGCCGCAGTCGCGGGTCGAGATCCGCGGCAACGTGGTCGGCAAGGGTGTCGTGATCGAGGTCGAGGACCAGGGTCTCGGGCTCGAGCCGGACCAGACCGAAGAGATCAACGCGATGCTGGCCGACCCGCCGGACTTCGGGATCATGGCGCTGTCGGACGAGCCCCGCCTGGGCCTGTTCGTGGTCGCGCGGCTGGCCGCGCGGCACGGCATCCAGGTGCACCTGCGGGAGTCGGCCTACGGCGGCACCCGGGCCATCGTGCTGGTGCGCACCGACCTGCTCGCCCCGCTCGCCGAGACCGAGCCGGAGCAGCCGATCACCCCGCCGAAGCCGGAGCTCGTCCCGAACCCGGCCGAGCCGGAGACGATGGCCAACGACGAGGTCGCGCCGCTCAAGCGGCCGGTGCGCCGCCCGGCCCGGCACCGCACCGAGCCGGCGGCCCCGCCCGTGACGGCTCCGGCCGCGGTGCCCCCGCCGCCCGTGGCCGTCCCGCCGGTCACCGTGGCGACGCCGGCCGCGGACCGGTCGCCGTCCCAGCCGGCATCCACACCGCCGTCGTCCACGCAGCCGCCGTCCGCGCCGACGCCGGTCCCGGCCGGGTCCGTGTCGGAGCCGGTGAGCCAGCCGACCCAGGCCCAGCCGGTGGCCGCGGTGCGGCCGCCCGCCTCGCCCAACCGGACTTCGCGCCCGGCGCGTCCGGCCGCGCAGCAGCCCGTGTGGCCGCCGCAGGAGCCGCGGTCCGCCGCGACGCCCGAAAGCCGCCCCCAGCAGCCGCGCCGCCCGGAAGCACCCGGCCGTCCGCCGTTGCCGCAACGGCGACGTCAGCAGAGCCTCGTGCCCCAGCTGCGGGAAGATAAGCCCGCACAGGAACGCGAAGAGGTCCGGCTGGACTCGCCGGAGGCCGCCCGCAGCAGGCTGTCCGCCTTCCAGCAGGGCACCCGGCGGGCCCGTGACGAAGAGTTTTCCGAGAACGACGACAGGTACGGAGAGCGCGAGTAATGGTCAACTCAGGCGCCCACGAGCTCGACTGGCTGCTGGACGACCTCGTCAAGCGGGTCGCCGGGGCAGACCGGGCGGTGGTGCTGTCCTCGGACGGCCTGCTCATCGGCAGGTCGGGCAACCTTTCCGAGGAGGACGCCGAACACCTGTCCGCGGTGGCTTCGGCGTTCCAGAGCCTGGCCCGCGGCACCGGGCGGCACTTCGGCGGCGGCAACGTCCGTCAGACGATGGTCGAGATGGATCACGCGTTCCTGTTCGTGACGGCGGCCGGGCGAGGTGCCTGCCTCGCCCTGCTGGCTCGTGAAGACGCGGACATGGGGCTGGTCGCCTACGAAATGAACCTGATGGTGAAGCGGGTCGGACAGGTGCTCACCTCGGCCCCGCGGACCGCCGGCGCGCAGCCCACCGCACCATGAGCGCACGGCACGAAGCCTGGTTCGACGACGAGGCCGGCCCGCTGGTCCGGTCCTACGCGGTCACGGGCGGCCGCACCCGGTCGGACACGCTCGGGCTCGACCTCATCACGCTCGTGGTCGCGCTGCGCACCGCGCACGAAGCGGGCATGCTCGAACCGGAGTACGCCCGCATCATCGCCTTGTGCCAGCGGCCGGTCTCGGTGGCCGAGGTGGCCGCCAGGGTCGATCTCCCGCTGCCCGTGGTGAAGGTGATGCTCAGCGACCTCATCGAGCAGAACCTGGTGCTGTTCCGTACCGCGGCACCGGTCAAGGAAACTCCCAACCGACACGTATTGCAGGCGGTTCTTGATGGCATCCGGAAACTCTGACCCCCGGCGGAACCTGACCGCGACCGCGGTCAAGGTACTCATCGCCGGCGGGTTCGGGGTCGGCAAGACCACGATGGTCGGCTCGGTGAGCGAAGTGCCGCCGCTGCGGACCGAAGAGGTCATCACGACCGCGTCCGAGGGAGTCGACGACCTGTCCGGCGTCGAGCAGAAGACCACCACGACGGTCGCGCTCGACTTCGGCCGCATCACGATCAACCCGGACCTGATCCTCTACCTGTTCGGCACGCCCGGGCAGGACCGGTTCTGGTTCATGTGGGACGAGCTGGCGGAGGGCGCGCTCGGCGCCGTCGTGCTGGCCGACACGCGCCGGCTCGACAGCTGCTTCGCCGCGGTGGACTTCTTCGAGCGCCGCAACCTGCCGTTCGTCGTCGGCGTGAACTGCTTCGACGGCGCGTACCGCTACGGCACGGAAGAGGTCCGGCAGGCGCTCGACGTCGGCATGGACGTCCCGCTGCTGCTGTGCGACGCCCGCGAGCGCGACTCGACGAAGCAGGTGCTGACCAGCCTGATGGAACACGTGATGGCGCGGTCCGACCTCGCGGCCGCCCAGGGCGGCTACTGATCGGACCGCGCGGGGTCTGCGTCAGCGGCGTCGCTTGATCAGGTTGTCCAGCGCGAACCGGCCCGGGCCGACCGCGGCGAGCAGCAGGAAGACCCACGCGTAGACCGCCGACGGCTCGCCCATGTTCTGCAGCGGCAGCAGGCCCATCGGCGCGTGCACGGTGAAGTAGGCGTAGGCCATCACGCCGGAGAGCAGGATCGCGGCGGGCCTGCTGGCGAGCCCGATGAGCAGCAGGACGGCGCCGGCGAGCTCCAGCACGCTGCCCCACCAGCCGGGCCAGGAGCCGAACGGGACGCCGCCGCCCTGGCCGTCGATCCCGCCGAAGAAGCCGAATCCCTGCAGGCCGTGGAAGCCGAACAGGAACGAGATCACGATCCTGCTCGCGCCGACCACGATGCCGGTGACCTTGGTCTTCGCCGGGGCGGTGGTGGTCTTGCTGTCGTGGGCGATGGTGGCGGTCATGGTGGTTCCTTCCCTGGGTTCCGCTTGCCTTCTGCCTACGCGTCGAGCGGGCCCCGGCCGGATCGACACCCTCGCGGAAAATCTTGGAAGAGTTTCGGGACACTGTCCCCATGGCGGGTAAACACAGTGCCGGGCTCCTGCTCTACCGAGGCCGCGGCGACGACGTCGAGGTGCTGCTCGGCCACATGGGCGGGCCGTTCTGGGCGAAGAAGGACGCGGCCGCGTGGTCGCTGCCCAAGGGCGAGCTCGACCCGGACGAGTCTCCGGAGAAGGCGGCCCGGCGGGAGTTCGAGGAGGAACTGGGCCTGCCCGCGCCCGACGGCGAGTACGTCGAGCTGGGCGTGGTGAAGCAGTCGGGCGGCAAGGTCGTCACGGCGTGGGCGGTCGAGGCCGACCTCGACCCGGCCTCGGTGGTGCCCGGCACCTTCACCATGGAGTGGCCGCCGCGTTCGGGCCGTCAGCAGGAGTTCCCCGAGGTGGACCGGGTCGCGTGGTTTTCGCTCACGGACGCCCGCGAGAAGCTGGTGAAGGGCCAGCTGCCGTTCCTGGACCGGCTGCTGGCACTGGTCAGCGGCTGAGCAGGGCTTCCAGCGGCTTGGCGGTGAACGACGGCAGCACGACGTCCGCCTGCCCGAAGTCGAGGCTCCGGGTGATCGCGTTCGGCACGGCGACGCAGGTCAGGCCGGCGGCCTTGGCGGAGGTGACGCCGTGCGGGGTGTCCTCGAAGGCGATGGCTTCGTCCGCTTCTGTCCCGAGCGCGGCGAGGGCGGCCAGGTAGAGGTCGGGATCGGGCTTGGCGCGGTGCCGGTCCCCGGTGAGGACGGCGTCGAAGTAGCCGTCGATGCCGAGCCGTTCGAGGTGCGGGTTCACCCAGGCCCCGGACGAACTGGAGGCGACGGCCAGCTTGATGCCGTGCCGGCGCGCGGTTTCGAGGTAGCCGAGCACGCCTTCGCGCGGACCGAGGTCCTCGAGGAGCCGGAGGACGTGCGCCCGGGTCTGGGGCCGCAGCGCCTCCGGGTCGATGCCGGGAGCGCGCTCGGCGAGCAGCGCGAACATCGCGGCCGTGGTGTGCTGCGTGCCGATGACGGCGTACCAGGCGTCCAGCGGCAGCTCGGTACCGTGCTCCCGGAAGACGGCCTGCCACGACTGCAGGACGGCGGACTCGGTGTCGGCGAGCGTGCCGTCGAAGTCGAAGACCAGAGCGCGGGTGGGCACGCCTGCACCCTGCCCGCTCGGTGATCGTTCGGGCAAGCGGGTTGTGACGAGGGCCCGCCTCAAGCCAGGAAGAACTCCTTCAGCACCGGGGCCAGCGCCGGCGCCTTCACGATGTGCGTCTGGCCCGGGAGCGTCCGGTACTCCGCCGACGGCAGCACCTTCGCCAGTGACGCCACGCCGTGGCGCATCCAGTCCGGGCTGCGGCCGCCGTCGATCACCAGCGCCGGGACCTGCACCTCCGGCCAGGCCGACGGCAGCGGTTCGCCCGTCTGGTGCTCGATCACCAGCGCCGTGTCGTACGGGAGCGTGTGGGCCACCTTCTTGAGCTTGGCCCAGAACGGCATGATCCGCATCGTCGCCACCATCGCGGCGCTCAGGCCGACGCCTTCGGTCATGAACAGCTTGACCGCCTTGCCCCGCTTGCCTTCCTGCAGCGCTTGGTCGAGCCGGGCCGCGTAGCCGGGCGGGACCCGGCTCCGGGTGCCGTCGACGATGAACGGCGGCTCGTACAGCGCCAGCTTCGTGACCGGGAGGTTGCGAGCCGCTTCGAGCGCCAGTGCGACGCCGGACGAAATGCCGAACAGGAACACCTCGCCGCCCGCCTCCTTGACGACCGCGGCGAGGTCCTCGACCTCGCGCTCGACCGCGTACGGCCCGGTGTCGCCGCTTGCGCCCCGGCCGCGGCGGTCGTAGGTGTACACGGTGAAGTGCGTGGCCAGTTCCTTCGCCAGCGCGTCGTTGGGGGACGAGCCGCGGTAGCACATCGCGCCGTCCACGAGGACGAGCGCCGGACCGGATCCGGTGCGGGTGTAGGCGATCCGGGTGCTGTCAGCAGAGCTTGTCGTCGTCATGCGCACAGCCTGCAGCCGAAGCATCGGTCTGTCAAGACAAAAAAATTTGTCGGTAGACCTCGTCCAGGGCGGTCGGAGGGAAAGTGTCAGGCGGAGCGCAAGGTCAGGAGCGTGATCTCGCTGGGCGCGAAGATCCGGAACGGCGGGCCCCAGAACCCGGTGCCGCGGCTGTTGTACAGCTGCGTGTCCCCGTGCCGGGTCAGGCCGGACAGCGTCGGCTGGTCGAACCGCACCAGGAAGTGGAACGGCCAGATCTGCCCGCCGTGCGTGTGCCCGGAAATCTGCAGGTCGATGCCCGCCTCGCGAGCCTGGCGGACCTGCTTCGGCTGGTGCGCCAGCAGCACCACCGGGACGTCGGCGGGCCGGTCGGCCAGCGCCGCGGCCAGGTCGGGGCCGTGGCCCGGCAGGCCGGACGCGGTGCCGGTCGGGTCGTCGATGCCGGCGAAGAGGATCTGGTCGCCGCCGCGTTCGAGCAGCGTCGCGCGGTTGTGCAGGGTGTCCCAGCCGAGCCCGGCCATGTGGTCGAGCCACGCCTGGGCCTCGCCGAAGTACTCGTGGTTGCCGGTGATGTAGAACCGCCCGAGCCCGGCCTGGACGCCGCCGAGCGGGTCGACCTGCTTGCGGCGCTTGGCCACCGCGCCGTCGGCGAGGTCGCCGGCGTGGCAGACGACGTCCGCCTCGAGCGCGTTGACCGCCGCGACGACGTCCTCCGACCACTTCGTCCGGTCGATCGGCCCGAAGTGGGTGTCGGTCAGCACGGCGACGCGCAGGCCGTCGAGTCCCGGCCCGAGCCGCGGGATGACGACGTCGACGGCCTTCACCGGCGGCACGCGCATGGCGACGCGGTTTCCGTGCACGAGCAGCCCCGCGGCGATCAGGGCGGTCGCACCCGCGACGATCCGCGACCGCGCCGGGTCGTCCACGCCGAGCAGCGCGACCCGCAGGACGAGACTCAGGATCGACCAGCTGAACAGCACCCAGATCACGGCGAGCAGCGAGTCGCCGAGCCGGGCGGCGCCGTCGCGCTGGCGCCGCCCGTGGCCGCGGACCATGGCGACCGGCATGGTCACCATGCCCAGCACGAACAGCGCGGTGCCGGCGATCGTGCCCGCGGTGCCCCAGTCCGGCGCGAGCACCAGCGTCCACCACGGGACGGCGAACAGCAGGAGCAGCGCCAGGAGCGGCACGACGACTAGTTGGCCTCTCATCGAACCAGGTTACAGCCCATCGGGCTGTTAGCGTCTTCGCTCCTCCGCGCGGGCGTTGCTACGACGCGGCTCGTGAGCGCCGCCAGTCCTCGACCGCCTCTTCGACGTCCACCGGCGCCACCGTGAGCGGTGGGCCGGCGAGGTGGTTGAGGTAGGCCTGGCGGATCCGCTCGTTGAGCTCCTCGACGAGCTCCCGCACCCGCCGTTCGGTCCGCTCGGCGGCGAGCGTCACCGGCAGGTCCTGCACTTCGCGCTTGAGGGCCAGCGACGGCGGCAACAGCGCCTTCGTGTCGTGCCCGCCCTTCCGGACTTCGCGGAGCACCCAGTCGGTCGCCGCGTCGTTGCCGGTGGGCTTCGGCAGCGGCTGCCCGGTGCCGGGCAGGTCGTCGAACTCGCCGCGTGCCCTGGCTTGTTCGATTTGCCGGTCGACCCACCAGCGGAAGGACACCTTGGGCGGCTTGCGTGCGGTCATCTCCTCACACCCCCTCCGTCCGCTTCCAGGATAATCTCCGGACGACGAGCGAGGGGACCGCATGACCGCCGAACGCAGTGGCGCCGAGGACGTCGACCGGACGCTGGCGCTGCTCTGGCGCGCCCGCGGCGCCGCCACCGAACCGACCCGGGGCCGCCGTCCGACGCTGACGATCGAGCGGATCGTCGCCGCCGCGATCGCCGTCGCGGACGCCGACGGGCTCGCCGCCGCGTCGATGCACCGCGTCGCCAAGGAGCTCGGTGCCGGCACGATGACGCTCTACACCTACGTGCCCGGCAAGGCCGAGCTGGTGGACCTGATGGTCGACGACGTGCTCGTCGGGCGGCGGCTGCCCGGTCCGGGTGAGCCGCGCCGCGGGGACTGGCGGGAGCAGGTGGCGCTCTACGCCGAGCGGACCCGGCAGGCCTACCGCGACCACCCGTGGCTGTGCGAGGTCTCGCGCGTCCGGCCGCCGCTGGGCCCCGGGCAGCTGGCGGGCCAGGAGTACCTGCTGTCGATCATGGACGCGCTGGGGTTGCCGCCGCGGCAGGCCGTCGCGGCGGCCAACGGGATCGGTACGTACGTCGACGCGAACGCCGCGCTCGACGCCGAGAACACCCGGCTGGAGCGCAGCACCGGCCAGTCGACCGAGGCGTGGTGGCACCAGCGGTCGTCGTTCTGGGAGAACTACTTCGACGTCGACGCGCACCCGGCGATGAACCGCATCTGGCTCGGCGGCGGCTTCGACCAGAGCGCCAAGTCGCAGGGTGACACGGCGTACGAGTTCGGCCTGAACCGGATGCTCGACGGCATCCAGGCCCTGGTGGACTAGCGCCGGCTGCGCCACCGCAGCCCGCGCCGCTCCTGCCGGGGCACCGAAGCCACCGGGGCCGCGCGCAGGACGTCCCGGCAGACCGGGTCGAACCGGCCGGGCTCCTCGATCATCGGCGCCGCCAGCACGACGTGCCCGCAGACCGCCCGGAACCGCCCTTCGTGCCGTCCCACCGCGAACTCCTCCTCGGTGACGGCGTGGGTGTAGCCGTCGGTGTCGCAGCGGATGTGCACGAGGAACGGCTCCACCGGCCTCACCCGGCCGAACTGGTCGAGGTGGTCCCGGTGGGGGTGGTCTCCGAGTTGGCCGGGGTGGCGGCCGTGGACGACGGCGGCTCGGTGGTGCTGGTCGTCGTGGGCGGCGGCGTGGGCGTCGACGGCGGAGTGGTCGGGTCCGGGGACGTCGGGGTGGTCGAGGTCGGCGTGGTGGACGTCGGGGTCGTGGACGCCGGCGTGGTGGGCGTCGTCGACGTGCCGGGCAGCGTACCCGGCGGCGTGGGGACGACCGGCGGTGCGGGCGGGGCCGGGATGCCGACCGGGGATCCGGCCGCGGCGGCGTCCGGGGCGTCGGGCGCGCCGATCGGCACCTGGCTGTCGGGCAGCTGGGCCACCCCGCCGCGGTAGGCCGAGGCCCACGCCAGCACGGTGTCCACATAGGACTGCGAGTTGTTGTAGCGGCGGACGGCGATGCGCTGCCCCGCGTCGGTGGAGAGGTCGAGACCACCCGAGCACAGGTAGCGCGCGGTGGCCAGCGTCTCGTCGTAGATGTTGTTCGGGTTCGACACGCCGTCGCCGTTGCCGTCGGAGGCGTAGCCGCGCCACGTCGACGGGATGAACTGGGTCGGGCCGACCGCGCGGTCCCACACGGTGTCGCCGTCGTACTTGCCGCCGTCGGTGTCCCGGATCGCGGCGAACGCGCCCGCGCCGTTGAGCACCGGGCCGAGGATCGGCTCCAGCGTGTCGCCGTTGACGTTGACGTACCCGCCGCGGGCGTGGTTCGACTCGATCCGGCCGATGCTGGCGATCAGCGCCCAGTCGAGGTGGCAGTTCGGCTGTTCCTTGGCGATGATGTCCGCGGCGTTCTTGTAGGCCCTGAGCATGCTCCCCGGGATGCCGAGCGACCCGGAGATGCCCGCGGAGCCGGCGCGCCCACCGGGCACGACCAGCGGCTCGGGCAGCGGCGGCTGGGGCAGGCTGCCGTCGACCGCGATCGGCGGCATGACGATGTTCGGCTGCTGCGGCGCCGCGGCGACAGCCTGGTCCGGCACGCTGTCCCCGGCGTTGGCCACCACGACCGGCGCGGGCAGGCCCGTGGTCAGCGTGGGCAGCACGACGAGCGCCCCACCCGCGAGCGCGGCGGCGGCCCGGCGGACCGAGCGCCCGCTCTTGCGACGTGGCCGGTGCTTGGGCATGGTCGTCCCCGCTTCCCTCGATCTGTCGCTGATCGCCTCACCCGATCGGCCTCACCCACCGGTACTGACCGGTAGGAGCAAGCTATCCGATGGAAGCAAACTTTGGCGAATGCCACAGCCAAATCTGCCCTTGAGGGAGAAGTTCGTCTGGATGGCACAAAACCTTCGTAGGAAATCTGTCAGATTCACCAGGACTTAACGGGGTGCTGCGGAGAGTTGCCCGACGGACAAGCCGCGCCGGCTCGCCCGCGACGTCCGCTTCGCCCGGCTCCAGCGCCTCGGCGGGCGCGCACCCGGTCCGGACCACTCGTTCGGATCTTGCGGGGAATCGTCGGTGAAAACGTTTGTCGACGAGGTGGGCGAAGCCGGTTTCGTCAGGGGCTCGGTGCTGCATGTGGACGGTGGCGGCCGGCTCGGGTGAATGAGCCTTTACACGGACTTCAAGCGTTCCTATGATCGGCCGTCCGGACGCGTTGCCGCCCGTCCGGACGGCCCAGGTGGAGGGTTTGATGGCACGTAGGGCTCCGCGCCGAGAGCAGGTCACCGTCGCCGAGCTGCTGGTCCGGTCCGACGCACCGCCCGACCGTTACCGCGACGAGGACACCCTCGTGCTCCCGCGGGCGCGGCACCGGGAGAAACCGCAGGTCCTGCGTTCGCTGGCCCGGTTGCGGGTGTTGTCCGTGGTCGCCGGGGCGCTGGCGCTGACGGGCGGCGTGAGCGCGGCGGTGTCGATGCCGAGCGAGCGGAACGCGGCCGCGACCTGGCCCCCGGCCGGCTTGGAACCCCCGGCGGTGGCACTGGTGCCGCTGCCGGCGGACGTCGTCGTGCCCCCGGCCAAGCAGGTGCAGCAGCCACCGGTGGTTCCGGAATCCGTAGCGCCATCCCTGGAACCAGCCGATATTTTCCCAGCCGCCCAGGATCCGAAAGCGAAATCCGTCAGCCCGGTTGCGCACCGCGGAACCCTTGCGCGGGCGGTGAAGATCGTCGACAAGGTGAAGACGCCGGTGAAGGCGAAACCGAAGCCGCCCGAGCGGGCCGCCCCGGTGCGCCACGAGATCCCGGACGTCCCGCTCTGGTCGCACGGCCGTCCGAAAACCCAGGATTGGCCGTCGATGTCGGCCGGCCGCCGCCCGGCGGGCTTTCCCACGGGCGGCCACCACGGCTGCGGCGGCGGCCGCCACCGCCGCTGAAGTTCAGGTGCCGAGCGGGATCTGGTACTGTATGAAGCCCTTGTCGAGCGCCACCTGGTCGTAGAGCCGCCGCGCGGCCGTGTTCGACGTCTGGGTGTGCCAGTAGACGCGCACGCACCCCCGAGTCCGAGCCCACTCGGCAACGGCTTCGATGAGCGCCCGGCCGACCCCGCGCCCGCGCGCGTTGGCGTCGGTGAAGAGATCCTGCAGGTAGCAGACGTCGGCGGAGGTGGTGCTGACGTGCGTGAAGAAGTGGACGATCCCGACGAGCTCGCCATCGACCCGCGCGCCGAGAGCGTGCATCCGTTCCCCGGCGGCGAACTCCCGCCAGGCCCGGTCCATGAGTTCCGGCGCGAGGGTCCGGCCGTAGAACGAGTTGTAGCCGGCGAACAGGTTTTCCCAGGCAGCGCGGTCTTCTTCGGTGAGGCCCCCAATGGTGATCATGGTTCGAGGCTAACGCGCGGGGGACATGCACCGGACACAACTCGCGAGTAAGGTGACGAACCCGAATCGAATTCATAGAATTTCGGAGCCCGGTCGGCGAAAGCAGCGGAGGTTCCTGATGGCGCGCACGGCGCACCGTGCCAACGGCAGACCCGTCACGGTGGGTGAGCTGATGCTGCGGCCGGATGTCCGGGGCCGCCGCCGCCCCGAGGACATCGAGGTTCTCGAACTCGCGTACCGCATGCGCCGCCGAATCGGCCCGGAGACCGAGACGCGGACCCCATCACCCCGCGCCCGGGCACTGGCAGTGGTGACCAGCCTTTGGCGGCGCAGGCCGAGATAGCCCGGTCACGTCGCGCTGGCTGGGGTTCCGGCGTTTGCTTGCCGTGTGGACTGTGGGTCCGCCGGGGCCGCCGGCGGGTGATGTGGGGTGCATCTTTGGTTTGTGGGCGGGCGGTGGAACCGTTGGCAGACTTGCCCGCGGGAAGTGAATCCGCTGCCGCCCCGAGGTGCCGGGGACGGGTCCTTTTCGGCGGTGCCGTGGGTGTGGGCCCGTAGCCGTGTGGCTGCGGGCCTTTCCCGTGTTCAGGCTGCGAACGGCAGCGGTTCGTGCAGGTTGTTGCGCCTGGGTTTTCGGCGCCTGTCGATGAACACCGGTGGAAGGAACTCGGGCAGGCCGTCGGCGGCGATCCGGACTTCCCATCCCGAGCGGTGCAGGAGCCGGTGGTGGTGAGCACACATCAGCACCAGGTTGGCGAGATCGGTCGGGCCACCGTCAGCCCAGTGGCGGATGTGGTGGCCTTGGCAGTGCCGGGGTGGCCGATGACAGCCAGGGAACGCGCAGCCACGGTCCCGCAAGAACAGGGCCCGGCGGAGCCCAGCGGAAATCAACCGGCGGAGCCGACCCAGGTTGAGAGGCTCACTCTTCTCACCCAGCACCGCGGGGATGACCATCGCGTCGCAGGCGTGCACGCGGGCCTCGGCGGCCGAGATGGTGCCGGTATCCCCAAGAGTTGCCGCACCCACACCCGTCTTCAGGTCTTCGAGGGATACGGCGACCATGACGTGGGCTCGTTCCCCGGCCTGCATCGGCAGCTCTGGGGAGTTGAGGGCGAGGTCGATGGCGTCGGAGAAGGCATCGCCGTAACGCTGCGGCAGCGTACGAAGGTCAGGGCCCTCATCGCTGGTCCGGCGTTCGGCCAAGGCATCCAGCAGGGCGCTGGCGCGGGTGCCGATCTCGTCATCGAACCGGGCGTTCAACTCCCAAACCCCGGATCTCTTGCGCCGCAGGAACAGCTCCCGCGGCGGAACCACCGGGTCGGCGACGGCGGGTTCCTCGCCGTCAGGGGCCAGGTGGGCAAGGATGCGAGCCCCCAGCGCAGCGACCTGCTTGTGCCCGGCCTCGGCGGCGAAAGCCAGCAGGTCGGCCTCGGCGCTGTCGTGGTGCTCGGGCGGAACCTGGCCGAGGACATCGGTGATCACATCGATCATCGGGTTACTCAACCGCCCCGCCCGGGCAGCAGCACCGGTGGCGGGTGCCAAGGCGGGAATCGGGCTCCCGTCGAGGGTGCGGCCCGGGCTCACCAGACGGGCCCGCTTCACGATCCGTTCAGCAGCGGACTTCGGGATATCGGCCAGCTGCTCCAGCAACCGGGCCGCAGAGCGGTAGCCGAACAGCTCCATCACCCCACGCTGCTCGATCTCCACCAGCACAGCCCCGAGTTCGGCTTCGGCAGACCGCATACACGCCACCAGCTCACCGATGCGATCGGCCAAAGCCACCGCATCAGAAGAGGAGGAAAGTACTGCGTTGCTGGTCATACCTCCAAACTACCGGTCATCGAACACACGTTCATCACACGAACGGGTGCACCTGTTGAGAGGATGTCGATAGTTGTTGGCAGCCAGGGATTTCCGGTGATGGCGTCCAAGCCGGCGTGGCGTGCGGCATGGGCCCCGGGTGCGAACACCCGACCGGCTGGCCGGACCCAGAACACCAAGCCCTGGCAAGAAACCTCAGAAGCCGATCGTCGAAGGTGGCCGGGCGATGAGAGCCGCCGCCGGTGGTTCGACTGCGGGGCAGTGCGTTCCCCGGGCCGGGAGCTTGCCGGTGATCAGGTAGTCGTCGGTCGCCTTGGTGATGCACTCGCTGTTCTTGAAGTACGCGCCGTGGCCCCAGCCGTCGTACGTCAAGAGGGTGCTGCCGGTCTGCCGGGCCACGGACTGCGACCACGCGTACGGTGTCGCCGGGTCGTGCCGGCTGCTCAGCAGCAGCATCGGCGGTGCGCCGTGCACCTGCAGCGGGCGCTGGGGGTTGCTCGTCCGGTTCGGCCAGCCGATGCAGCCGGTGATCGCGGTCCAGCCCAGTGAGTTGACCTTGACGTCCGGCGCGAAGGCCGCGGCCACCCGGCGGTAGGTCTCGAGTTCCGCGAAGTTGTGCACGGGCAGCCGCCAGTCGTCGCAGAACACGCTCGGGAAGACGTGGTTGATCGGGATGTCTTCGCTCAGCCTCGCCGACGCCGCCGGTGCGGTGCCGTCGGCCAGCAGCTTGAGCGTCGTCGCGAGCCGATCCCAGCTGGGGGCGTAGAAATTGCCCTGGAAGATCGACGCGAGGTCCAGCGGCTCGATCGGCTCCTCGCTCCGCGGGTCCTTCAATTCCCCGCGTGCGGCCTTGTCCTGCAGGTCGCGGGTCAGCTTGGAGACGTCGCGGCCGCGCAGTGCGCAGCTCGGCGTCCGGTTGCACCAGGCGACGAACTCGCCGAACTCCGCCTGCACGGACCGCGTTTCGCTGAGCAGGAACTCGGCCGCGGTGAACTGCGAGTGGTCCATGTTGCTGTCCAGCACGAGCGCGCGGACCTTGTCCGGGAACAGTTCCGCGTACTGCTGGCCCATCAGCGTGCCGTAGGAAACGCCGTAGTAGGTCAGTTTCGGATCGCCGAGCGCGGCGCGGATGGCGTCCATGTCCCGCGCGACGCTCTTCGTGTCGCCGAACTGCCCCAGTGGCCCGGAGATGCGGTTGCAGCTCTCGCCGAGCTTCCGGTTGTACTCGGCGAGCTGCTCGAACTCGGCCTGGTTGCGCGGCATCCGCGGGTGGTCGGCGATCAGCTCCTCGAGCCCGCACGAGATCCGGCCGCTGGCGCCGACGCCGCGCGGATCGAACCCGACCGTGTCGAAGCGCCGGGTGATCTCGGCCGAAAGCGACCAGCCGTACTTGACCTCCTCGGTGCCCGAGCCGCCGGGGCCGCCCGGGTCCATCAGGACCGAGCCGATCCGGGCCCGGGGGTCGGTGGCCTTGCGCCGGGCGAGCGCGACGGTCGTGGTGCCCCGGTCCGGGTGCGCCCAGTCCACCGGCACGGTCACCGTGCCGCAGTCGACGCCGGGCGCGTCGGCGCACGGCTGCCAGTCAACGGCTCCGGCGGCCGAAGCGGGTGTTGCCGCCAGCAGGCTGCCCCACACCACCGTTGCCGCCGCGGCCGTCAGCAGCCGGTTGCGCACCCCCGCCATGGCCAGTCCTCCCCCTCACCGACAGTGCTTGACCGGCTCCAGCAAATCACCGATCCGGTGATCTGGCCAGCTTCCCAGGTGAATCACACCGTCGCGGCCACTGTGGACGATCGCTCGGCCCGCCGGAGCCAGGCCGTGGCCATCGCGCCCAGCACGCACAGCACCGCCAGCACGCCGAAGGCCCAGCCGAACCCGGTTGCCGGACCGTCGTTCAGGCCTTGGGACAGCACGATCACGCACAGGGCGCCGCCGAGCGCGCCGCCCACGCGCATCACGATGTTCACCAGCGCGGTGGCGTGGCCGAGTTCGACGGCGCCGACCGACGCGTACGCCGCCGTCGACGCGGGCATGATCGACAGCCCGATCCCGGCGCCGCGGACCAGGAGCAGGGCCTGGATCAGCCACGCCGGCGAATCCGGGCCGAGCCACAGCATCGGCACCGTGCTCGCCAGCACCACGAGGGATCCGGTGAGCGCAACGGTGCCGCCGCCGTAGCGGTCGGTCGTTCGCCCGGCGACGAACACGAACACCGCCGTGGCCAGCCCCATCGGGGCCAGCATGATCCCGGCCTCGGCGGGGCCGGCGCCGAGCCGGACCTGGAACCACAGGGGCAGCAGCAGGACGGCGCCGAACATCCCGGCGCCGCCGAGCAGCACGGACGCGAGCGCGGCGCCCATCACCGGCCGCGCGGCGAGCCGCAGCTGCAGCACCGGGTGCGGAGTACGCAGCGACCGCCAGGTGAACAGCCCCATCGCGGCGGCGCCGACGGCCGCGAGCGCGATGTCGAGCGAGCCGGGGGTGGCGAGTTCGGTGAGCGCGTACACCAGCAGCGGCAGGCCGAGCGACACCATGGCGAGGCCACGCCAGTCCATCGGCGGCGGCTGCTCCCGGTCGCCGCGCGGCACGTACCGCAGGGCCAGCCCGAAGGCGAGCAGTCCGATCGGGAGGTTCAGCCAGAACAGCACCGGCCACGAGAAGTGCGCGAGCAGGAACCCGCCGACGCTCGGCCCGACGACCGGCGCGAGCCCGACCACGAGCGCCAGCGTCCCCATGGTGCGGCCCAGCCGTTCCGGGCCGACGGCCAGCCCGATCACGGTCTGCCCGGCGGTGACCATGACGCCGGCGGCCATGCCCTGCACGGCCCGGAGGCCGATCAGCGTGCCCACGTCCGGGGCGAGCGCGCACGCCACCGACGTGACCAGGAACGCGGCCAGTGCGCCGAGCCACAGCCGTCCGGCGCCGAACTTGCGCCCGAGCCACGGGGTGAGCGGGAGCGCGGCCGAGAGCCCGAGCAGGTACGCCGTCGCAACCCACTGGATTTCGACGAGGGTGACGCCGAGGCTGTCCCGCATCGACTCGAGCCCGACGGCGACGATCGAAGCGTCCATGTTGCCCAGGAAGCCGCCGAGCGCCAGCACTCCGGAGGCAATCCAGACGGTGCGCGGGATCGGTGGCGGTGCGGTGCGGAGATCGGTCATGGCTGCGACGGTAAAAGCTCGAGAAAGGTTGAAGTCAACCTCGCCGGTGCCGGGCGCCCGCCGCGGCGGCTGCCGTCCGGGTTGCCGGGCGTGCGGCAGCGCGGGATCGCGCTCGTGTCACCGGGCCGACCGGCGGGCGACGACGTTCCGGCTGCCCGCGCCGAAACCCCGGTAGTGTTCGAGCGCCGCCACGGATTCCGTCACCTGCTCGAAGCTGGGCAGCGCGCGCACGTTCGCGACCAGCGTCATGTCCTTGCGCGGGATCCCGACGAAGCACACCTCGACGCCGGCGTGCTCGGCGTGGGCGGCCACCTCGGCCTGCCAGCTCGGCAGATCCAGGTCGTCACCCAGCCATTCGTGCAGGTAAACGCACCACTTGCCGCGCAGCAGCTCACCCGCGATGGCTTCCAGCCCGACCACGTACGGCTCGGTCACGTGCTCGGCCATGACCGTTCCCCGCAACACCAAGGCACAGCTTCCCTCCTGCACCCGGCGGTGACCCCTACCGCCGGAAAGCGCTCTCTCGGCGTGGCCTCCCCGCTCCGCCGAGCAGCGCGAACCCCGGTGACCGATGACGAACACCGGGGTCCGCCAACTTACCGGTGGATTCAATTCCCAGCAACCGTTTCCCGAAGATCACGGAAGGCGCGTGCACAATCGGCGTGCGGATGCACGTTCATTTCCGCTATTCCGTCCGAAGTGGAGAAATAGTCCGCGCCGTCGCGCAGGCGATCCCGCCGGCCGATCACAGATCGCGGGCGAAGCAGCGCGAGAGCGGCTCGCCGCGATAAGGCCCGTACGCCTCGATCGGTTCGTAGCCTTCGCGCTGGTAGAAGCGGATCGCGTCCGGCTGACCGGTGCCGGTTTCCAGCAGCAGCCGCGTGATGCCGAGATCCCTGGCGTGGTCTTCGAGGGCGCGCAGCAGGGCGACCGCGACGCCGGTGCCACGGGCCGCCGGCTCGACGTACATGCGTTTGACCTCGCCCGAGCCGGGGCCGAGCGGCCGCAGGCCACCGCAGCCCACGGCGGTGCCGCCGGCGTCGCGCGCGAGCAGGAACACGGCGACGGTCTCGGCGGTGGGGACCGCGCCGGGTTCGTGGTCGTCGGTGCCGTAGCGGGCGTCGAGTTCGGTCCGCTGGGCTTCGCGCAGGCGGACGGCGTCGGGATCGTCCCAGGTCACCGGGGTGATCGTCAGTGTGGAGCCGATCATCAGGGCACACCCCCTCTTTCCGTAACGGACGTTACCGTAGCATCTGTTACGCTTCCCGGCCATGCCGAAACAGCGTGATGTCCAGGCGCAGCGCGACCTGCTGTCGAACGCGACCTGGCAGGTCCTCGCCGACGACGGCCTGCCGGGGCTGACGCTGCGCGCGGTCGCCGAGCGCGCCGGCTGCACGACCGGTCTGGTGATGCACGCGTTCCCGACGAAGAAGGCGTTGCTGCTGCACGCACGCGACCTGCTGTACGAACGCACGGCGGTCCGCGCGGACGCGGCGGAAGCGGCGTGCGCGCAGCCGTCCGAGGCGTTGGCGGCGGTCCTCGGCCAGTCGGTGGACCTCCCGCACGGCCACCACGAGGAATCCCGCATCTGGGTGGGTTTCCTGGCCGCCGCACTGGCCGACGACGACCTGGCCGAACGCCACCGCGCGGCGAACCGTTCGTTCCTGGCCCGCATCCACCGGTTGGTGGCGGCCTGCCGTCCGGAGTGGACGGACGAGCGGCTGGAGCTGACGACGAAGAGCTTGGTGGCGTTGGTGGAGGGGATGAACGTCCTGGCCGCGGCCGACCCGAAGACCTATCCGGCGGGGTTGCAGCGGGCCGCGCTGGCCGAGGCGCTCGCCGAACTCACGCCGCCGGGCCGAAGCGGCGGCGGTAAGCGCTCGGGCTGAGGCCCGTGTGACGCCGTAACTGCGCCCGCAGGTTCGCCGCCGTTCCGAAGCCGCTCAACGCCGCTACCCGGTCCAGCCTCAGCTCGCCTCGCTCGATCAAGCGGCACGCCAGCGTCACGCGCTCCGTCGTCAGCCACGCCAACGGTGTCGTGCCCAGCTCCGCGCGGAACTTCCGGTGCAGCGTCGCCGGGCTCGTCGCCGCGCGGGTGGCCAGGTCCGGCACCGTCAACGGGGTGTCCAGCCGCTCCAGCGCCCAGGCCAGGACCGGGGCCAGTGACGTCTCCGGGACCGCCGGGACCGGGCGGGCGATGAACTGGCGCTGGCCGCCGTCGCGGTGGGCGGTGAACACCAGGCGGCGGCTCACCGCGTTGACGACTTCGGCGCCGTGGTCGCGGTGGACGAGGTGCAGGCCCAGGTCCAGGGAGGCCGCGCTGCCTGCCGCCGTCAGGACGTTGCCCTCGTCGATGAACAGCACGTCCGGTTCCCAGTGCACGCGGGGGAACCGCGCGGCCAGCGAGGCGGCCCACTGCCAGTGGGTGGTCGCGCGGCGACCGTCCAGCACGCCGGCCTCGGCCAGGGCGAACGCTCCCGTGCAAAAGCTCACCAGGCGGGCTCCGCGCTCGTGCGCCCGGCGGATCGCGGCGATGATCGCCGGGGCCGTCGGGACGTGGGTGTCCGGGCGGGCCGGGACGATCAGGGTGTCCGCCGTGTCGGCCGCTTCGAGCCCGGCCACGCCGGACAGGGTGAACATCCCGAGGTTCATCCGGACCGAGGGGGTCGCCGCGCAGAGCGTGAAGTCGTACCAGGGCCGGTCGAGTTCCGGACGGCGGAGGCCGAACAGCTCGGTCGCGACGCCCAGCTCGAACGGGTTCGACTCTTCGGTGACGATCGCGACGACCCGGTGCGAGAATTCTTGCGGCATGTGCGATTCCTAGCACTCCCGGGCCGGGGAAGCCAGGACGACCATGACCCGCATGAACCCGATCGACCTCAACGAAGTCCTCGCGAGCTTCGACGCCGCCTGGAGCCC
Organism: Amycolatopsis sp. lyj-346; assembly: GCF_046548975.1. Taxonomy (NCBI): domain Bacteria; kingdom Bacillati; phylum Actinomycetota; class Actinomycetes; order Pseudonocardiales; family Pseudonocardiaceae; genus Amycolatopsis; species Amycolatopsis sp. lyj-346. The sequence goes on along the minus strand of NZ_JAJPWT010000005.1, from coordinate 237,241 downwards.
GCGCATCGTCACCCGCGTCAACGACTACGACATCCGCCTCGCCCGGTTCGACGGCGAGCACGTCTGGCACGTCCACGAGCACACCGACGAGTTCTTCCTCGTCCTGGACGGCGAGATCGAGATCGGCCTGCGCGATCCGGGCGAACGCGTCGTCACGCTCGGCCGCGGGCAGGTCTTCGTGGTCCCGAAGGGCACCTTCCACAAGCCCTCGTCGAAGGCGGGGGCGAGTGTGCTGCTCGTCGAGCCGTCGGGGACGCTCTCGGTCGGGGACGCGCACGACGACGTCCCGGCCCACGTCGACGTGACCACCGGGCACCTCGTCTGACCGATGGTCGTCGAGTCGCGGCTGTCGTCATGCGGCTGACCTGCTGAGTCTTTCCCAGGACGGCGTACCCTCGGCCGCATGAAACGGACATCGTTCGCGCAGTGGCCGTGCTCGATCGCGCGCACCATGGATCTGCTCGGCGACTGGTGGACGCCGCTGGTGCTGCGGGACGCCTTCTACGGCGTGCGCCGCTTCGACGAGTTCCAGCAGGCGCTCGGCATCGCGCGCAACACCCTCGCCGACCGGCTCAAGCGGCTGGTCGACGAGGGACTGCTGGAGAAGGTGCCGTACCAGACCGAGCCGGTGCGCTACGACTACGTGCTCACCGAGAAGGGCCGCGACTTCTACCCGGTGCTGCTCGCGATGACCCGCTGGGGCGACAAGTGGCTCGCGAGTGAAGCCGGCCCGCCGATCACCGTGCACCACCTCGCCTGCGGGCACGACACGCACGCCGAAACCGTCTGCGGCGACTGCGGGGAACCGATGTCGCCGGACGACACGCGGATGCGCCGCGGTCCCGGCTTCCCGCCGCGGCTGGCGCAGCGCCCGGACGTCGAGGAGCGCTTCGCCCGGCAAGAGTGACGTTGACAGAGTAGGTCTATCTACGCAACTATCGTGGTCAGAAGGTCCTTCGAGAGGAGTGCGACCACGATGGAGTGGACGGGCGCGCGGTACGCCGACCTGCCGACGGCCGAGGTGTCGACCTGGATCGACGCCGCACCCGAGGACGTCTGGCCGCTGGTCTCGGACATCTCGCTGATGCCCGCGATGAGCCCGGAACTGCAGTCCGTCGAGTGGTGCGAAGAAGGCCGCAAGTTCCTCGGCCGCAGCAAGCACGACGCGTTCGGCGAGTGGGAGACGACCTCGTACGTCGTCGAGTGCGAAGCGCCGCGGGTGTTCGCGTGGGCCGTGCAGGACCCCGACGAGCCCAGCGCCGTCTGGAAGTTCACCCTCGAGCCCGACAACGGCGGCACGCGCCTGAGCCAGTGGATGCGGATGGGGCCCGGCCGGTCCGGGCTGTCGTTCGCCATCGACCGGATGCCGGAGAAGGAACAGAAGATCGTTTTCGTCCGCATGCGCGAGTTCGAGACGGCGATGCAGGGCAACCTCGCCGCGATCAAGGCCCGGATCGAAAACCGATGAGGACCGCGACGACCGTCGAGTTCTCGAAGGACACCCGCACGACGCTGGACTTCGTGCTGGAGGCGGAAAAACTCGGTCTCGACGTCTGCTGGGTGGCCGAAGCCTGGGGCTCGGACGCGCCGTCCGCGCTCGGCTTCCTCGCCGCCCGCACCGACCGGATCCGGCTCGGCTCGGGCATCGTCCAGCTGGGCACGCGCACGCCGGTCGCGATCGCGCAGGCCGCGCTGACCCTCGCCGACCTCTCCGGCGGCCGGTTCGCGCTCGGCCTCGGCCCGTCCGGGCCGCAGGTCATCGAAGGCCTGCACGGCGTCCCGTTCGCGAAGCCGCTGACGCGCATGCGTGAGACCGTCGAGATCATCCGCCAGGCGTTCGCGGGGGAGAAGATCTCCTTCTCCGGCAAGGCGTTCGAGATCCCGCTGCCCGGCGAGGCCCGCCCGATGCGGCTGTCGGCCGCGCCCAACCCGGACATCCCGATCTACCTCGCGACACTGTCGCCGAAGCTCCTGGAGCTCACCGGCGAAGTCGCGGACGGCTGGCTCGGCACCAGCTTCGTGCCCGAAGGCGCCGACGCGTACTTCGCGCATCTCGACGCCGGACTCGCGAAGGCGGGCAGGCAGCGTAAGGACCTCGATGTCTGCCAAGGCGCCGAAGTCGCCTTCGCGGACAACGAAGACGAGCTGCGTGCCTTGGTCGGCAGTCGCAAGAAGGAGCTCGCCTTCAGCCTCGGCGGGATGGGCTCGGCCAGTACGAACTTCTACAACAACGCCTACAGCCGCCAGGGCTGGGCGGACGTCGCCGCCGAGGTCCGCGAGCGCTGGCAGGCCGGTGACCGCGACGGCGCCACCGCGCTCGTCACCGACGAAATGGTGCTGGGCACGACGTTGATCGGCACCGAAGACATGGTGCGCGAACGCCTGCGCGTCTGGCGCGACGCCGGCATCGACACGGTCCGGTTCTATCCGGCCGGCGAAACGCTCGAAGCGCGTTTGACGACCCTCGGGCGCGCACTGGACCTGCTGTGAAGGGGAACGCCATGGGCGAGTGGCAGCGCACCGCGTGCAGCCTCTGCTACCTCAACTGCGGGCTGGAGGTGCAGCTCGACGGCCGGAAGATCACCCGCGTCCGCGGCGACAGGGCGCACCCGCGCTCAGGCGGCTACCTGTGCCAGAAAGCCCAGCGCCTGACCTGGTACGGCGACCACGACGACCGCCTGACGACGCCGCTGCGCCGCCGTCCCGACGGCACCCACGAGCCGATCGGCTGGGACACCGCGCTCACCGAAATCGCGGCCAAGCTGCACGCGATCCGCGACGCCGACACCGCGGCCGGGCGGCCCGGCTCGTTCGCCTACGTCGGCGGCGGTGGCCAGGGCAACCACTCCGGCGGCGCGTACGGTGCGTCGCTGCTGAAGTGGATGAACTCGACGCGGCACTTCAACGCACTGTCGCAGGAGAAGACCGGCGACTTCTGGGTCAACGGGCAGATGTTCGGCTCGACGATGGTGCACACCGCCGAAGACGTCGAGCACTGTGACCTGCTGGTCGTGCTCGGCTGCAACCCGTGGCAGGCCCACGGCTTCAGCAACGCCCGGCACGCGCTGAACACGCTCAAGAACGACCCGGACCGCCGGATGGTCGTGATCGATCCGCGCCGCACCGAGACCGCGGAACTGGCCGACCTGCACCTCCCGCTGCGACCGGGCACCGACGCCTACCTGCTGGGCGCGATCCTGGCGCTGCTGCTCGAACGGGGTGCCGTCGACGAGCGGTTCCTCGCGGAACGGACCGAAGGCTTCGCCGAGGTCGCCGCCGTGCTGGCGAAAGTGCCGGTGGACGCGTGGATCGCGCACGCCGAACTGTCCCGTGTGGACGTCGAGCGGGCCGTCGACCTGATGTGCGCGGCGAAGGCGATGGTCGTCCGCGTCGAGCTGGGCATCCAGCAGGGGCGGCACTCGACGCTGAACAGCTACCTCGAGAAGCTGCTGTACCTGCTCACCGGGCACTTCGGCAGGCGTGGCACGAACAACCTCCACTCGTGGCTGCTGCCACTGTGGGGTGCGACGACCGGTAAGCGCTCCGAGATCACCGGCTTCGAGTACATCGGTGGCCTGCTGCCGGCGAACACCCTCGCCGAAGAGGTCCTCGCCGACCACCCGAACCACGTCCGCGCGGTGTGGGTGGAGTCGTCGAACCCGGCCAACACCTTCGCGGGCACACGGGACGTCGAGCGCGCGCTCGAGGCCGCGGAACTGTCCGTGGTCGTCGACGTCGCCTACACCGAGACGGCCGCGCTGGCCGACTACGTGCTGCCCGCGGCGTCCCAGCACGAGAAGTGGGAGTTCACGCTCTTCACCTTCGAGTGGCCGACGAACTACTTCCAGCTGCGGCAGCCGCTGCTGGATCCGCTGCCGGGCACCCTCGTCGAGGCCGAGATCTACGCGCGGCTGTTCGACGCGCTCGGGGTCCTGCCGCCGCCCGAGGTCCTCGCCGAACTGGCCGCCCGGCCGCGTGCGGAGCTGCAGGCGGCCCTCGGCGCCCTGATCCACGCGGTGCCGGAGCGCGCGGCGATCCTGCCGGTGCTGCTCTACCGCACCCTGGGTGCGTCGCTGCCCGGCGGCGCGGCGTCGATCGCCCCGCTGTGGGCGGGCTGCCACCGCGCGGCGAAGACGATGACCGTGCCGGTCCAGCGCGCGCTGGGCAGCTCGGCCACCGGACCGCAGCTCGGGGAAGAGCTCTTCGAACGCGTCTTGGCCGGTCCGACGCCGTTCTCGGTGCACGAGCAGGACGAGGTGTGGGACCTGATGCGCCGCGAGCGCGTCCGGCTGGCCGTGCCGGAACTGCTGGACTGGCTGGCCGCGCTGGACCCGGCCGCCGAACGGCCGGACCCGGCGTACCCGTTTTCGCTGCTCAACGGGCAGCGGCGGGCGCACAACGCGAACCAGATCCTGCGTGACCCGCGCTGGCGCCGCACGGATCCGGACGGTGCCCTGCGTGCGCGTCCCGAAGAACTGGCCTCGATCGGCGCTTCGCCGGGGGACTGGGTGGCCGTCGTGACGCCGGCGGGGCGGGTGGTCGTCCGCGCCGAGGCCGACCCCGCGCTGCGGCCGGGCCAGCTCTCGTTGCCGCACGGCTACGGCATGGCCCACCCGGCCGCCGACGGCCGCCGGGTGGTCAGCGGCCCGCGGATCAACCTCCTGACCGATGCGCTGGATCGCGACCCGATCGCCGGTACTCCGCACCACAAGGACGTCCCGGCACGCCTGGAACCCGCGACCGAACAGGAGCGGGCCCGGGCGGAGGCGGACAGCCGGACCGTCGCGAGTGGACGGTCTTGACGGTTGAAGAGGTTTATAGTGGGACCCTGACCGGAGGGGGCCCATGCGCAAGATCGTCGCGAACCTGTTCGTCTCGCTGGCCGGCGTGGTCCGGCTGACCTGCGGGCCGTCGTGATCACGCCGTTCCGGATCGAGGTCCCCGAAGCCGACCTCGACGACCTGCGTGCACGGCTGCGGCAGACGCGCTGGCCCGAAGCGGGGCCCGTGGACGACTGGAGCCAGGGCACGCCGCTGGGGTACCTGCGTCCGCTGTGCGAATACTGGGCGACGGAGTACGACTGGCGTCGCACGGAAGCTCGGCTGAACCGGTTTCCGCAGTACCGCACCGAAATCGACGGACTGGGCATCCACTTCCTGCACGTGCGTTCGCCGGATCCGGCCGCGTTGCCGCTGATCCTCACGCACGGCTGGCCCGGCTCGTTCGTGGAGTTCTCGAAGGTGATCGAGCCGCTGTCCGAGGAGTTCCACCTGGTGATCCCGTCGCTGCCGGGCTACGGCTTCAGCGACAAGCCGTCGTCGCCGGGGTGGGGCATCGAGCGGATCGCGGCGGCGTGGGCGGTGTTGATGGCCCGCCTGGGGTACTCGCGGTACGGCGCGCAGGGCGGCGACTGGGGGACGTCGATCACGACGTCGCTGGCCCAGCAGGACGCGGCGCACCTGGCGGGCATCCACCTGAACCCGCCGATCGCGGCGCCGGACCCGGCGACGTTCGACGACCTGACGCCGTCCGAGCGGGCGGCGCTGGACGCGTTGAAACGGGCTCAGCGCTGGGAAGACGGGTATTCGGTGCTGCAGTCGACCCGTCCGCAGACGATCGGCTACAGCCTGCTCGACTCCCCGGCGGGACTGTGCGGCTGGCTGGTGGAGAAGTTCCACGCCTGGTCCGACGGCTTCCCGTTCACCCGCGACGAGCTGCTGGACGACATCACGCTGTACTGGCTCACCGGCACCGCGGCGTCGTCCGCGCGGCTGTACTGGGAGAGCATCCGCAAGGTGCAGAAGTGGTTCTCGGAGGCGACGGACGACACGGTCGACGTCCCGGTGGGCTGTTCGATCTTCCCGAAGGAGATGCCGCGGCCGTCGCGGCGCTGGGCGGCGAAGCGGTACACCGACATCCGGCACTGGAACGAGCCGGCCCGCGGTGGCCACTTCGCGGCGTACGAACAGCCCGAACTGTTCGCCGACGAGGTGCGGACGTTCTTCCGGCTGGTCCGCTAGTTGACCTGGCGGGGCTGCCCCTGCCAGAACGGCTCGCGGAGCTTGAACTTCTGGATCTTGCCGGTGGCCGTCCGGGGCAGCTCGGCCAGGAACTCGATCCGCTTCGGGCACTTGTACCCGGCCAGGTACCCGCGGCAGTGGTGGATCAGCTCCTCGGCGGTGACGTCGGTGTCCACCACGACCAGCGCCGTCACCAGCTCGCCCCACTTCTCGTCCGGGATGCCGATCACCGCGGCCTCGCGGATCGCCGGGTGCGAGTTCAGCGCGTCCTCCACCTCGATCGACGACACGTTCTCGCCGCCGGAGATGATCACGTCCTTCTTGCGGTCCGCGATCGTCAGGTAGCCGTCTTCGAACGAGCCGCCGTCGCCGGTGCGGAACCAGCCGCCCTCCTGGACGCGGGCCGTCTCCGCCGGGTTCTCCCAGTAGCCGTCGAGGTTGTGGTTCGACTGGGCGAGCACCTCGCCGTCGGCGTCGACGGCGATCCGGACGCCCAGCGCGGGCGTTCCCGCCCGGCCCAGCAGCCGCGCCTGCTCGTGCGGGTCGAGGTCCGCCCACTCGCTGCGCATCCGGTTGACCGTCAGCAGCGGCGCGGTCTCGGTGAGCCCGTAGATCTGGATGAACTCCCAGCCCAGCTCCGCCCGGACCCGCTCGATCGTGCGCGTCGGCGGCGGCGCGCCGGCCACGACGATCCGGACCCGGTCGCGGCCGGGGATCTCGCCGTCCCAGGTCGAGGCGCCGTCGAGCGCCGCCGTGACCACCGCGGGCGCCGCGCACAGGATCGTCACGCCGTGTTCGCCGATGCGCCGCAGGATCTCGGTGCCGTCGACCTTCCGCAGCACGATGTGCCGCCCGCCGAGGCCGGTCACCGCGTACGGCATCCCCCAGCCGTTGCAGTGGAACATCGGCAGGGTGTGCAGCAGGACGTCGTTGTCGCTCAACGTCGTGTGCAGGCCGAAGACGGCGGCGTTCAGCCAGAGGTTGCGGTGGGTGAGCTGCACGCCCTTCGGCCGGGCGGTCGTTCCGGAGGTGTAGTTGACGGTCGCGGTGGCCGACTCGTCGCCGTCCCAGGGCCGGGGCGTTCCGTCGCCACCCCAGATGGCGTCGTCGTCGCGGCCGAGGACGAACACGTGCTTCGCCGTCACCGTGTCCAGCAGGTGCGTCAGCTCCGGGTCGACGATCAGCACCTCCGCCCCGGAGTGCTCCACTATGTACTTGACCTCGGCGGGTGCCAGCCGGAAGTTGACCGGCACCAGGATCCGGCCCCAGCCGGACACGCCGAAGAACGACACGAGCAGCCGGGCGGCGTTGTGCGACACCACCGCGACGCGCCCGCCGGCCGGTACGCCCAGCGCGTCGAGGTTGGCGGCCTGCGCACGGGCCCGGCGCGCCACCTCGCGGTAGGTGAGCGAGCCCCAGCTCGGCGCGGGCTGGCCGGGCTCGTCGACCACCGCGACGCGATCCGGGTACACCGTTTCCGCGCGGTCGAGGAAGTCCCGGACACCCAGATCGAAGAACATCCCCCGATGATGACCCCTTCGCGGGTGCCGGCACCAGTCCGATGTGGTTCGCTGGACCACGATGGACTTCGACACGGTGGCCGGCGAGCTCTACGGGGGCGACCTCGCGGAGTTCATCAGCGCGCGCAACGCGGCGGCGAAGGCCGCGAAGGCCGAGGGGGACGCCGAGCTCGCGAAGCGGATCCAGCAGCTTCGCAAGCCGACCACGGCCGCGGCGATCGTCAACGGCCTGGCCAGGGACGACTCCGATCAGCTGCGCGAACTGGCCGAGCTCGGTGCCGAGCTGCGGGACGCGCACACCCGCCTGGCCGGTGACGAGCTGCGCGCGCTGACCCGGCGCCGCGGTGAGCTGGTGCGGCGGATCCTCCACGAGCTGCCGTCGATGAGCGACGCGGTGTCCCGTGAGGTGGAGGCGACCCTGGAGGCCGTCGCGGCCGAGCCGGACGTCGCCGCACTGGCGCTCGCCGGGCGGCTGACGTCGGTGGCGCACCAGGACACCGACCAGTGGTTCAGCCTCGCCGCGAGCGTCCCGCCCGCCACCGGGAAGCGGCCGGGAAAGCTGGTGGACAAGGCCGAACCGGCCCGGCCGAAGCGGGATCACCGGCGTGAAGAAGAGGAGCGGGTGCAGGCCCGCGCGGAACGTGAGCGCCTGCGCAAGGAAGCCGCCGAGCGCGACAAGGAACGCGCGGTGGCCGAGCGCGACCTGGTCCGCACCGAGCGCGCGGCCGAGCAGGCCACCGCCCGCGTCGACGACCTGCGCGAGCGCCTGGCGGAGGCCGAGGAACGCGCCGGGCGGGCGACGGCGGAGTTCGAGACGGCGAAGGCGGCCTTCGACGAAGCCGACGCGGCCGCCACCGCCGCACGAGAAGCCGCTGACGCCGCCCGCTGAGCCGTGACCGGTCACGGCCCGGGCTATCCGGATTGAGGATGGCAGGCGGCCGGTCCGATTGGTAACGTGCAGTCGTGCCCCGGATGGGCCGACACACGGAGGTAGTGGCTACTCAGCCCCCTTGAGATCGACACGTTCTGCCTTTCCCCGGCAGAGCTGTGCCCTCCGTGTCGGCCTCTCGGCCTCCGGTGATTTCGTCATCGGAAAGGACAACTCAGCTTGATCATGCTCACCACGACCGGTGCCCGGACGGGCCGCAAGCACCGGGTTGCCCTGGGCGCCTTGGACATCGGCGGCCGGCTGGTCGTCGTCGCCTCGGCGATGGGCGCGCCGAAGCACCCGGCCTGGTACCACAACATCCGGCGAAACCCGCTGGTCACCGTGGAAACGGACACCGAAACGTACGAGGCGATGGCGGCCCTCCCGCCGGACCGCGACCGGCTGTTCGCCGAGGTGATCGAGCGGGAGCCGGGGTTCGCGGACTACCAGAAGCGAACGACCCGGATCCTGCCCGTCGTCGAGCTGCACCGGTTCGACACCGCCCGCCGCATGGGTGACTGGCTCGTCGAGATGCACGACTGGCTGCGCGGCGAGCTGAAGGAGATGCGGGCCGAGCTGGACTGCGGCGTCCCGCGGCAGCTGCGCACGCGGTGCGCCGGCTTCTGCACGGCCCTCACGCGGCACCACGGCGGAGAAGCCAGGAACATCTTCCCGGTGCTGGCCGAGCGGTTCCCCGCCCTCAAGCCCACGTTGGCGAAGCTCGACGAAGAGCACGTCGTCGTGGCCCGGCTGCAGGAGGAGATCGAGCAGCTCGTCGAGCAGGAAGCCGATCCGGTCCGGCTCCGCGCGGAGTTCGACCGGCTCCAGTCCGCATTGGACGAACATTTCGCCTACGAGGAAGAAACGCTGGTCACCGCGCTGAACGTCCTGCTGCCCGCGCCCGGCTGATCAGAGCAGCAGTTCGGCCAGCCGCCGCTGGTTTTCCAGCTCCACCCGGGGTGACGGGCCGAGCACCTGCACGGCCACGTGGTCGGCGCCGGCGTCCACATGGGACCGCAGTCCCATGGCGACGGTTTCCGGGGTGCCGTGCAGGACGAGGTCGTCGATCAGGCGGTCGCTGCCGCCGCCGGCGACGTCGGCCTCGGTGTACCCGTGGCGCAGCAGGTTGTTCACGTAGTTGCGCAGGCCGAGGTAGGGGGTCTGGACGTACGGCCGTCCGATGGCGCGCGCGGCCACCGGATCGTCGTCGACGACCACCTTCTGCTCCGGCGCCAGCAGCTTGCCCGCGCCCAGGATCGCCCGCGCGTGCCGGGTGTGCCCGGGTGGCACGAGGTACGGGTGCGCTCCGGCGGTGCGCTCGGCGGCCAGCTTCAGCACGCGGTCGCCGAGCGCGGCGAGGACCCGGGCCTCGGCCGGGACGCCGGCCGCGTCGAGCCGGTCGAGGTAGTCGACGACCTTGGCGTACGGGCTGCGGTACCCGGTGACCGACTCCGGGTGGCCGACGCCGATGCCGAGCAGCAAGCGCTTTCCGTACCGGCCCGAGAGCCGGTGGTAGGACCCGGCGAGCGTTTCCGGCTCGTCGACCCACATGTTGACGATCGCCGTCGCCACGGTGATCCGTTCGGTGGCGGCGAGGACGTCTTCGACGAACGCGAGGTCGCCGACCGAGTTGCGGCCGGTGCCGAGCCAGACCGCGCCGTACCCCAGCTCGTCCGCCGCGATCGCCTGCTCCTTGCGGACCACGTCGTCGCGGTGCGGGGCCAGGAACACGCCGAACTGCTTCACTATATTTGTCATAGGCATCAATGTAGCAAATGTAGCGCTCGCTGTCAGCGTGCACAGTCAGGCGGCGAGGCGGTGCAGCCACTCCCGCAGCAGCTGACGCTCGGTCGGCGTCAAGGCGCGGTGCTCGTCCTCGAGCGCGGTCGACAAGGCGACCGCGAGGGCGCTCACGGACGACCCTTCCGCCGGGCGATCGGCGAGCAGCCCGGCCAGGACCGACTCCCTGACCTGCGTGGACATCGCCGGGTCCCGGCGGTCCTCGGGCTGGGCTATGAGACTGAGCGTCACGCCGCTGTTGGCCGCCGCGAACTGCCGCGCGGCCTCCGCCGCTTCGACGCGCAGGCGGCCGTCGCGAGCCAGTGGCGTGAACAGCTCCAGCAGCATCGCTTCGGCGCTCGACGTGAGGTTGCACGGGACACCCGGCTCGATCTGGCCGTAGAGCAGGACGTAGAACGCCGGGTGCTCCAGGCCGTACTCGACGTGCCGATCCCAGCCCGCGCGGATCCGGTCCACCGGGTCGCCGCCCGGCTCGGGAGCCTGCACGTACTGGGTGAAGCCGTAGTTGACGACCGCGTCGAGCAGGCCCTGCTTGCTGCCGAAGTGGTGGTACAGCGTGGGGGCCTGGACGCCGGCGCGCTCGCAGATCGCTCGCGTCGACACCGGTCCGTCGCCGGCTTCGTGCAGGAGCTGGCCGGCGGCCATGAGCAGGCGGTCGCGGGTGCTGGTGGCGTTGCTCGATCGTCCGGCCATGTAGCAATTGTAACGCCAGTCTGTAACAGGGCACTTTCACGGGAAAGTGCCCTCGGGCGGGGGTCAGCGAAGGCGGAGCTGGACGCGGCGGAGCGCGGCGAAGGCGGCCAGCACCCCCGGGTCCGTGGTGGCCTCGGCCGGGCGCACCGTCCGGTAGCCGTCCAGGAGCGCCTCCTTCAGCTCTTCGCGCTGAGGCAGGTGCGCGAGCGCGGAGCAGGCGACGGCGAGGTCATAGGCGTAGTGCCCGTACCCGCAGTCGTCGAAGTCGATCGCGTGCACGCGGCCGCGGTGCAGCAGGTAGTTCTCCTGGTGCAGGTCGCCGTGCACCAGGCCGAAGACGTCGGAGCCGTAGCCCAGCTCGGCCCGCACCGCGCGGGCGCGCGCCACCGCCTTGCGGATCCGTTCGTCGCCGTCCGCCGCCGCGACGGCCCGTTCGACGACCGCGGCGGAGAAGCCGTCCACCTGCGTGCGGCCGAACTCCGTCAGGTCGTCGACGCGGCCGCGGTCGAGGCCGTTCATCCGGCCGCCGTGCAGGTGCAGCCGCGCGGTGAACTCGCCCACCGCGTACAGCTGCGGCGCGCCGAGCCGCTCGTCGACGAACCGGCCCTCGACCCAGTGGTAGAGCACGCAGGTGCGCGGTTCGGGCACGGCCGGGTCGGCGACCACGGTGACCAGGTCCCGCGCCCGCGTCGGCACCGGCTGCGGGACGACCAGGCCGGTTTCGCGGCGCAGCGTGGCGAGCCAGGTCATCTCGGCCCGCACCTGCGCGACGCCGGGGCCGTCCGGCCGCTGCACCCGCAGCACGTACCGGTGGCCGTCCGCGCCGTCGACGCGGAACGACGTGTTGTGCCCGTGGGCCAGCGGGGTCAGGCGAGCCACCGGCACGGCGTAGGCCGTCAACGCCGCTTCGGCGAGCCGGCGCAGGCGCCGCGTCCGGCCGGCGCGGTCGAGCTCGGCGAACGGCCGGGTGTTCGCCTGGAAGTCGGCCATCGCCCAGGTGCTCAGCTGATCGACCGTTCCGGCTCGCGGGAGTGCGAGACCAGCTCGATGGTCGGCGTCGTGTGCCGCCCGCCGCCGAGCCGCTCCACGCCGCGCAGTCCCTCGACCAGCCGCTCGACCTCGGTGTCCGGTCGCACCCCGAAACGCATGAACTGGCTGGTCATGCCGATCTTGTTGCCGCACTGGCGCACCAGCAGGTGGTGCTCGGCGAGCAGGTAGTCGCACAGCTCGGCGCCGTCGACCGACGCGGGCAGCTTGACGAGCAGGAAGTTCGCCTGCGAGGGGAACACCGTCAGCTCCGGGAACTGCCCGAGCTGCGAATGCATCATGAACCGGTCGAGCGCGAGCTTCTTGAGGCTGTTTTCGTACTCCGCGCGGTGCTCGGCGAGCATGAAGATCACGGTCTCGGCGAGTGAGTTGAGATTCCACTTCGGCAGCGCGGCCGACAGCTTGCGCGTCAGGGCGGGGTTCGAAACCTGGTAGCCGAACCGGATGCCGTGCAGCCCGAAGTTCTTGCCGAGGCTCTTCAGCACGATCACGTTCGGCCGGACGACGGCTTCGGCGGCCACCGACGGGTTCCGCTCGACCTCGACGAAGTCGATGAACGACTCGTCGATCACCACCAGGTCGAGGTCCTCGAGAGCGTCCATGAACCGGATCACCTCCCGGCGCGGCAGGTACCCGCCGTCGGGGTTGTTCGGGTTGCACAGCACCGCGACCCGGGAGCCGCGGCGCTTGATGAAGTCGATGTACTCGTCCACCCGCAGCTCGAAGTTGTCCGCTTCCTTGAGCAGGAACATGTCGACGCGCTTGCCGGTCTCCATCGGCTGGTCGGTCCAGCGGCCGAACGTCGGGATCGGTACCGCGACGCTGGAACCGATCAGCAGCTGGTCGATCCAGGTGATCAGCTCGGTCGAGCCGTTGGCCAGCGAGATCGTCGACGGGTTGAGCCGCAGCACGCTCGCCAGCTGCGCGGTGATCGCCGCGGAGTCGCTCGGGTAGAACTTGAGGATCGTGCGGAGGTTCCGTTCGAGCTCACCGAACATCTCGTCGGTGGGGAAGTACGGGTTGCAGGGGATGCAGAAGTCCGCGAGGTCGTCCGCGTGCTGTCCCATCGCCCTGGCCACGGAGAAGAACGACGGGCTGTGGGCCTTGTTCTGCTGGAAAAGGCCGTGGGTGGTCATACCGTGCCGCACGCGTGATCTCCGTCCGCCGTTTACCGGCCCCTTGCCTTCCCGTTGAGGACACGTACGAATCGGACGGCCGGTTCAACGCCGGACAACGCGTGGATCCCGGTGCCCGCCAGCACGGCCGCGGCCAGCGCGGACACCAGCATGAGCGGCAGCGGCGCGGCCAGCGGGTCGAGGCCGGCGAAGGACTCGGCACCGATCACGGCGGTGAGCACGAGGTCGGCGGCGACCGCCGTCCGGACGATCCGCAGCCGGTGCGCTTCGGAATGGCCGGTGAAGCCCAGGACCCAGGCCAGCGCGGGCAGCACCAGGATCGCGTGCATGGCGACCGCGTGCAGCGGCTTGAGCGAGCCGGCCGTGGTGTAGGCCAGCCGGGGGTCGCCGCTGCGGGCCGCGACGACCCCGCGGCCGATCATCACCGCGCCGGTGGCCAGTGCGACCAGCAGCACGGCCAGGCCGGCGCGGACGGCCAGGCGCAGGCTCGGCGCCTCCGGGCCGGGTTCCACGAGCGCGGTGGCTGTGAAGCCGATGACGGTCAGGATGAGCACCCCGCCGCCCGCGGCCAGCGTCATCGACACGACGTTGTCGAACGGTGTCTCGAAGTTGAAGTGCGACGGCACCCCGCGCCAGGCCTGCATGCCGACCAGCGCGACCTCGATGACGCTCGCCGCGGTGAACGCGCCGAGCAGGACGCCGCGTAACCGGGGGCGCATGGTGAGGAACGACGCCGCCCAGGCGACCGACGCGAGCGTCAGCCCGAACGACAGGCCGAAGGTGACGGCCTTGCGCATCGACAGCGGCCCCAGCCACGAGCCGCCGGTGGCGATGAGCAGGAGAGCGTGCACGACGCCGCTGAGGAACAGCACCGCGCCGGCGGCGTAGGCGATGCGTTCGGCTCGGCGTCCGCCGGACCAGATCCGGGTCAGTGCGTTCATACCGGGGAGTCTCGCTCCGCGACGGGGGTCACCGCGTCGGCCCGGCGGCGACACCGCGTCGTACGACGACGAGCGTACGGAAATCGGTGAGTACGTCGAAAAAGTGCCGGTAAAGGAATTTCGTTGTTCTTGACGAAATATTGACGAAAGGCGTGTCCGGTACCACTCGCCAGGCGGATGCGGTGTCGGCAAAAGCGTTCTACGCTGCGAACATGTACATCGCACTGTTGACCTACACGGCGCCCGAAACAGAAGTCGACTACGCGCTTCCCGACCATTCGGACTGGGTGCGCAAACAATTTGCGAAAGGACTTTTCCTGGTTTGCGGAAAGGGTGACGGCGCGGCCGACCACGTGATACTGGTCCGCCCGGTGCTGCGCGGCAAGCTCGACGCCGTGCTCGCCAGCGACCCGTTCGTGGTCCGGCGGCTCGCCCGGTACGACGTCATCGAGTTCACCGCCACGCGCACCGCCCAGGAGCTGCTGGCGATCAACGAGGCCATCGCCTCCTGAGGAGCGGCTCTTCCGGGGGGCCGGGTGGCGGAGCCCCGGCTCGGGGCGAAGCCCCGGATGTCACAGCCGTCACCGCCGTCATGGTCGGGTGGCCCGGCGACGATGCCCCGCCACCTGACGGCGAAGAAAGCTCCCCTGCTGGCTTATGATCGCGAACGACGTCCAGCAGGGAGAGTGCGATGAAGACCCCCGACCTCGTCTTCCGGGGCCGCCGGTTGAGCAGTGACCGCGCGCTGGTGCTGGCCGCGGTCGCGTCGCTCCCCGCGGCCCGTGACGCCGTCGCCGACGGCGCCGATCTCGTGAGTTTCGCCGGAGCCGGCGCCGAGTCGCTGGTCGAGGCGGCGCGTGAGACCTTCCCCGGCCTCGTCATCGGGGTGGACACCGCGGACCCGTCGGTCGCCGCGGCCTGCTGCGAAGCGGGCGCCGACCTGATCGTGGCGCGCGAAGACCTGTCCGAGGTCGCGGCCCGGTACGGCGCGGGTTACGCCGCGCCCTCGATCCCTTCCGCGGCCGGCCTGCCCGCTTCGGGTGTGGTCCTGGACATCGGGGCATTCAGCACGCCTTTGCCGGACCTGCCGGTGCTGGCTTCGGTGGCCGGCGACGGAACGCCCGGCGGGCTGGCGCGCGCGGCACTGGCGGCGTCGGCCGGGGTGGCGATCCTTCGCACGAAGCACGTGCGCGAGATGCGGCACGTGGCGGAGATGGCGGCGAGCATCGCGGGCACGCGCCCGCCGGCGAAGGCGGTCCGGTGGGAGTGATCCGCGAGGTCTGGCCGTCCTCGCGCGACCTGGCCGAGGACGACCTCGAGCAGCTGTACCGCTACCCGGCGGACCCCCGCTGGCTGGCGGTGAACTTCGTGTCGAGCACGGACGGCGCGATCGCGGTCGAGGGCCGGTCGGGGGCGCTGTCGACCCCGGCGGACAGGATCGTCTACCGCCTCGGCAACGACCTGGCGGACGTCGTGCTGGTGGGCGCGGGAACGGCCATGGCGGAGGGCTTCGAGGGAATGCGCCCCGACACCGCAACGGCCGACCGCCGCCGCCGGTTCGGCCTGGCTCCGATCGCTCCGGTGGCGGTGGTGACGACGGGCCGGTCCCTGCCCGCGGACGCCCCGGTGATCACCAAGGCGGCGGTCCCGACGCTGGTCTTCACGTCCTCGGCGGCGCCCTCGGCGTTGCGTGACGCATGGGAGGCCCACGGCGCCCGGGTGTTCGTGGTGGGCGAGTTGTCGGTGTCGGCCGAACGGGTGGTGTCGACGCTGGTGGCGGAAGGACTGGGCCGCATCGACTGCGAGGGCGGGCCCCGGTTGTTCGGTTCGTTGATCGAGGCGGGCGTGGTCGACGAGTTCCGGTTGACGGTGGCGCCGTTCCTGGTGGCGGGAACGGCCGGCCGCGCCTCCCTCGGCGCACCGGTCGATCCGGCGGAGCTCGAACTGGCTTCCGTGCTCACCGACGGCGCCAGCATGCTGCTGAGGTACCTGGTGCCCCGCTAGTTTTGTCGGTCCCTTCCGGTAACGTGGAATTCGGGGGCTCCCTAGGCGGATTTGCCTTGTGGCGCAGGCAAAACCGCTGCTCGGCTCGCCGCCGGAGTTCACCCGTTCCAGCGATGATGTTCGCACATTTGTTCGGGTACCGTCGAAGACATGACCACGACCCGAAGACCTTCGCGGCGCCGCGAACCGGTGCTGCGCCAAGGAAAACCCCTACCGATCGAGCAACCGCCGGAAGTGGTCCGGCAGCGGCAGTTCCCGAGCCTGCGCCCGCGTCAGCCAGGCGAAGTCGTCGTGCTCCTCCGGGTTGAGCACGACCTCGCCGGCTCCCTCTTCTTCCACGGTGTAAACGAAAGCGTGGATGCGCAAGGCCCGCCCCGCCACGTCCGGCCACGCGTCGCGCGCCAGCTCGGCCGTGACGCGCACCGTCAACCCGGTTTCCTCCGCCGCTTCGCGCGTCGCTGTGTCCTCGAAGCGCTCGCCTGGTTCGGCCGTGCCGCCGGGCAGCTCCCACCCGCCCGCGAGGAACACCCCGGGACTGCGGCGGAGGAACAGCACCCGGTCGCCGCGGGCGATCCAGCAGTAGGCCAGGTGCTTGTGCGCGATCTCCGTCATGCGCGCGATTCTCGCTCAGTTGGTCTTCGACGTCGGCAAGTGGGCGCCGAGGTACCCGACGTACACCGTGCCCGTGCGGTCGGTGTCGTCGAGGAAGTGCAGGCGCGGTGCCGGCGACTTGAAGCGCTCCAAGGCGATGTGGGCGCCGAAGTAGTCGCGGCCCGCCGGGTTGGTCCGGGGATCGACGCGGAACGTGCGGGCCTGGCGCAGCCGCTCGTTCGTGGTCACCGTGTCCGATTCGGCCAGCGCGATGATGTTCGCGCTGATCAGCGAACCCGGCTGGCCGGTGCGGGCGAACGCGAGCACGTCCGACAGCTCGGGGCCCGGGTCCTGGCCCGCGTCGAGCAGGGCCGTCCGGGCACCCGCGTAGGCGTCGAGGGTGCGGAGCGCGTCCCACGCCTTGCGGCGCCAGGCGGCGGCCTTGGGGTGGTGGTCGAGGATCGCGGCGGGCCCCGGTTCGGCCGTGATCGCCAGGTACTTGAGAGAGGACTCCGCGGCGCCGATCAGCTCGGCGAAACTGGGGAAGTCCTCCGGCGGGCGCTCGGCGGCGGCGACCTCGTCGTCGGCATCGTGGTGGCGGGCGAGCCGGCCCGCCAGCAGCCCGTTGACGCGCCTGAGCTCGTCGCGCTCGGCCTCCGTCTCCTCGAACGCCCGCGCGTAGTCGTCCACCTCCGCCTGCAGCTGCGCGAGCTGCTCGCGCAGGCAGGCCACGTCGGTGGCACAGGCGTCCTCGAGGCGGCGGCGGAGCGTCTTCACTTCGCGGGCGCGCCGGTCCCGTTCGTCGGCGTGGGCCTTGGCCTTCTTCCGCAGGATCGTGATCACGCCGCGCGCCTCGGCCAGCTCCCGCTCGGCGCGGCCGAGCCGTTCGACCAGCTCGGCGTCGGGTTCGTGCTCCGGCGAAGCGAACGGATCGGTCTCGTACCAGGTCCGCACGCTGGGCACGTCCGCCCACCCCTCGGGCAGCGGCGTCCGGCCGCGGGTCTGGATGAGCCGGGTGATCGCGCCCTGCAGCGCCTCGCCGGACACCGGGCTTTCGGTGACGACGAAATCCGGGAGCTGGTCACACGGCGGCACGTACAGCCGAGCACCCTGCGGCACCGCGCAGCCGAGCGGCAGGTGCCGGTTGAGGGTGTGGCGGAAGCGGTCGTCGACGTCGAAGACGTTGACCAGGCCGGGCCAGCCCTCGACCGGCACCGTCGGCGGCTCGGTGAGCACCAGCACCGCCGAAGACCGCCACGGCGCCACCAGCGCCTCGCCCAGCAGGTCGGCGAGGTGGTCGCATTCCTTGCGCGACCAGCCGCGCATCGCGAGCACCGGCGTTTCGATCGGAATTTCGTCGCTGCCGCTGGCGCCGAGCTCCTCCAGCCCGATCCGCTCGGCCGGTGCTTCGTGGCAGCTGCGCCACGGCCGCGTGCAGGCCGCGGTCAGCAACCACGTCACCCGGTCTTCGCCGGCGCGGTAGCACAGCGAAAGCAATACCTGAACGGAGTAGCGGCCTTCGCTGCCCTCGTAGGCGAACTTGAGGTCGCACCGGCGCGAACCGCCGTCGTCGGACGAGCCGAGGTCGGTCACCGTGTAGTCGTCGTGCTGCCGCTGACGGCTGATCAGCCTGCTGCGCAGGGCGTCCAGGGGGCGTTTCCCCTCGGTGGGGACCAGTCCGTGGTGCCAGATCCGGTGCACCCCCACAGGACTCAACTCCGTTCGCCGGGGACAGGACCTCAGCCGAACATAGCGGATCCTGTGACCGCTCGAACGCGGGGCGTCACCCCGTGCGAGTCCAGAGGCAGAACGGGTGCCCGGCCGGATCGAAGCAGACGCGGACGTCGTCCTGCGGCTGGAACCCGGCGACCACCGCGCCCGCCGCGATCGCCGCCGCCGTCGCCTCCTCGAGGTCGTCGACCTCGATGTCCAGGTGCAGCTGCATCTGCTGGGCACCGTCGGCCGGCGGCCACACCGGCGGGACGTGCCCGGTCTCCAGCTGGAACGACAGGCCCGCGCTGCCGTCGTCCGGGCGGAGCGTCACCCACTCCGGTTCGTCGGTGCGGATCGGCCAGCCGAGGAGCTTCGAGTAGAACTCGGCCAGCGCACGGGGTTCCGGCGTGCCGAGCACGGTGGAGGTCAGCTTCATGATCGGACTGGTACCCGCGCGGCGGGTTCTCTACCGCGGTCCGGAGGTGCCCGTGTCGAAGTAGGCGATCGGCGGGCCGATCCGGCCCCACGACGTCGTCGCGAACACCGCGGCGCCCGACAACGCGAGCAGGGAGGTGATGACGGCCAGCGTGGCGCCGATGCGGGCGTAACCGGGCCGGGTGCGCGCGCCCGCGCAGACGCCGAAGACCAGCGCCAGCACGCTGATCGGCAGCAGCGCGAACCACAGCGCGCCGAGGACCAGCACGAACGCCTGCGCGAGCCAGGAAACGTCCACGCGGTCAGAAGCGGCGGCCGGACGATCAGCCAGGCCGCCCAGGTTGCGACGGCCAGCGTGAGGCCGGACGCGCCGATCGCGACCGACGCGATCGCCAGGCCGCGGCCTGACTGGCCGATGGTGGTGGTTTCCCCCGCTTCGGGCTCCGGTTCCCCCATGCCGGGAACATCCGCCCGGGCGGTCGTGCGTTACCGGAATACCTCGGCACCGCGTGAGTTGGTTCCTTCCGCAGGCGTTGAGCGCACGGGGATCACCGAGGGAGCTGCCATGTCGTCCGAGCACGTCCAGGGAACCGTCGCCGACGGGTTCGAGTCCGTCCGGGAGGAGTTCGCCGCCGTCGCGGCCGGAGAAGGCGGTGACTACGCCGCCCAGCTCGTCGCGCACGTCGACGGCGAGCGGGTCGTCGACCTGTGGACCGGGCCCGCCGTCACGGGCGACTCGCTGACCGGCGTGTTCTCCTCGACCAAGGGGGCCGCGTACCTGGTGATCGCGCTGCTCGTCCAGGACGGCGTGCTCGACCTCGACCAGCGGGTCGCCCACTACTGGCCGGAGTTCGGCGCCGCGGGCAAGAGCGGCGTCACCCTGCGGGAGCTGCTCGCGCACCGTGCCGGCGTCGTGGGCGCCGACGACGGGTTCGCCGCCGAAGAGATCGCCGACGACCGCGTCATCGCCGAGCGGCTCGCCCCGCAGCGGCCGTACTGGCGGCCCGGCACCGCGTTCGGCTACCACGCGCTGGTGATCGGCGGGCTGGCCGGCGAGGTGGTCCGGCGCGTCACCGGCCGCAGCATCCAGGAGCTTTTCGAGGAGCGTGTCCGGAAGCCGTTCGGCTTGGACTTCTACCTGGGGCTTCCCGAGGAGCTGGAGCCGTGCTTCCTGACCACACAGCCGATGCTGCCGACGCCGGAGCAGCTGGCGGAGCTGGAGGCGAACGCGACCGGGCCGGACAGCATCACGGGCATCGCCTTCAACCGCAACCACCCGAAGGCCCCCGAGCTCTGGGAGCTGCCGAACATCAAGCTGGTCCGGCGGCTCAGCCCGGCTTCGGTGGGCGGCGTCGCGTCGGCACGCGGGCTGGCCGGCATGTACGCGGCGGCGATCAGCGGCCCGGAGCCGCTCCTGCTTCCGGAGACCGCGGCGAAGTTCGCGCAGATCCACTCGGTCGGTGACGACCTCGTCACCCGCAACCACAACGCGTTCGGCGTAGGCTTCGCGATCGTCTCGGACGACTACCCGGTGCTGGGCCAGGGCGCCTTCGGCCACAGCGGCGCAGCCGGCTCCCAGGCCTTCGCCGACCCACGCAGCGGCCTCGCGTACGGCTACAACCGCCGCCGGTTCGCCTTCCCCGGCGGAGCGGCACCGGAGAACGTCCGCCTGGTCCGCGCCGTCCACGCGGCAGCGACGGCCTAGCCGTCCACACAGGACCATCCGGTCCGGACCGCCGCCCGTCGTTACGTTCCGTACCTGGAACAACACGTGCCGCCGGGCAGTCCCTGAGCTGCAGGAATGCACGTCCGTAGTGGACGTCGTTACAGACTTCACCCGTTAGGACGTTCCGATCGAGACATCGGCCCAGTTCACGCCCTTTGGACTGACTTTCCGTAGTGAAAACTCTCCCGATCATTGCTCCGATGTGAAACTATTGGGCCGTTCGCGGGGAGAGGGCCTCGCGACCGGGGGGACTCACCGTTACGGGCAGCCTCCCCATGAAGATCCCCAGGGGAGAGGAGATCGACCATGTCGACGCCCACGGAAGTCAAGCCCGAGGAAGCTCCGGAGCCGATCAACCAGGCCGGCCCGGTGGCCCCGGAGGCGGACGAGCACGGCTGGGTGCACATCGACCACGTCCCGGAGAAGCCGAAGGACGGCCCGGGCATGGTGCCGAACTGCGGCAACCCGTGCTACCAGACGGTCAAGCCCTGACCTTCACCGATTCGTGACCGCCCGCCTGCCGATCTTCGCCTGGCAGGCGGGCTTCTTTCTGCGACTTGCTGTGATGTCATAGGAGTGTGCCTGTGACGAACCTGGACCCGGCCGAAGTCATCGAGACGGTCCGCGGCCTCCAGAGACAAGCCGCCGAAGGGTCCTGCCTGAAGCACTACCGAGAGGGCGTCCGCCTGCTCCGTCGCGGCATGACGATGCTGGATTCGATTCACCCGGTCGCTCCGGAGTACCGCACCGACTGGCTGGTGGCCCGGATCCGGTTGTCGAGCCTCATGGCGGCACTGTCTTCGGAGATCAGCGGTGACCTCGCGGCGGGACTCGCCGGGCTCGATGATGTCCGGCTGCTCATCAACGCGGTGCCGGACGCTGTCTTGCAGGCCGAACTCAACGGTGCTCTCAACCACAACTATGCGGCCCGGTTGATGAGCGTCGGCCGCAACGAGGAAAGCCTGGTCTCGTTCGACATCTCTGTCGCGCACCAGGAGCACCGGCTGGCGAACGGCCCGGCTCCGGAGGCACGAATGGGTGCCTTCGTGCAGACGTTGTCCTCGCGTGCTTGGGTTCAGATCCGGCTGGGCAATGTGAGCGCCGCTCACAAGGATCTCAACCGTTCGCTGGAACTCGCGGAGAAGTACGAACTTCGCACAGTCGCCGCCGACATGCGGCGCACCATGGGCATGCTCGCCCTGCGTACCGGTGATGTCCCGGAAGCTCTCCGGTTCTACGAGGAAGCCGAGCGGACCTACCGCGCGCTGGAGCTGGGGGTGCCCGAAGGTCTCCGGTTCGAGCAGGCAGAAGCGCTGCTCGCTGCCGGGCTCGCCGAAGAAGCAGGTGCTCATCTGGATGAGGTGCTGCCGACGCTGGTGGCTCAGCAGAGCATCAGCCGCGAGGTGGCGCGGGCCGAGCTGTACCGGGCCGCCGCGGCATTGATGACCGACGAGATCGAACTCGCGCGGCAGATGGCCGACTCCGCACGGCGGAAAATGCTGCGTGTCGGTTGCCAGACCTGCATCGCCAACGCCACCCTGGCCGGCCTCCAGGCGGACGTTCGTGATGCCCTGCGCACTGCGGACATCCCGTCGGCTCTGCCGACACGCGCGCTCCGGCTCGCCGCGAAGATGCCGACCCCGCAGCTCACCGAGCAGGCCGCCACCGCGCGGATGCTCGCCGTGCGGTTGGACATCCGGCGGGGCAACCTCAAACGGGCCGTCGAGACGCTTCGGAAGGTTCCGCGGCCCGGGCAGCTCACCCCGATCGACTACCGGATGCTCCGGCGGCTCTGCCGGGCCGAACTCGCCGTTGCCCGGGGGGATCGGGCCAAGGCGCTCGGGGAAATCCGGTCCGGGCTCACCGAACTGGACGCCGTGCGGGATCGGATGGGTGGGCTGGATCTCGTCTCCGGGACCGCTCTGCACGGGCAGGAGCTTGCCGATCTCGCCGTCCGGCTCGTGCTTGATCGCCACGATGCGCGGCGGCTTTTCGTCTGGCTCGAACGGACGCGGGCGCAGACCTACCGCTACGAACCGCTCTCCGCCGGGACCGATCCGGAGCTCGCCGCGCGGGTGGCCGAGGTGCGGGGGCTCGGGCAGGCCATCCAGGAAGCCCAGCACGACGGGCACCCCATCGCCGGCCTGCGGGCGAAGTACAACGAACGGCTGCGGGAAGCCCAGCGGCTCGGGTGGCACACCGGGCGGTGGGGGCGGCCGCGGCCGGTTGCCGGGCTGGCCGAGGTTGTTGCGCGGCTCGGTGAGCGGGCCATGGTCAGCTTTGCCGCTTCCGGGGACGAGCTCGTCGCCGTCGTCGTTGCCGGGGGTGAGTGCCGGCTCGTGCGGCTGGGGTCCGCAGGGGCGGCCGCCGAGTCCGCGCGGGTGCTGAACGTCGACCTCGATGCCCTGGCGCCCGACAACCTGCCCGAGCGGCTGGCCGAGGTCGTCATGGTTTCGGCGCACAAGCAGGCCGACAAGCTCGACGCCCAGCTCATCCAGCCCCTGGCCGACGTCATCGGCGACCGGGAACTGGTGATCGTCCCGACCGGGCCGCTCTACGCCGTGCCGTGGGGGGTGCTGCCGGGTCTGCGGGGGCGGCCGACCGTCGTCGCGCCGTCGGCGACCGCCTGGCTCGCCGCGGAGCTGACCAAGTCGTCGCGGGCGCGCAAGATCGTGCTCGTCCGCGGGCCGGGGCTGGCCGGTGCCCGTGGTGAACTCGAGAAGCTCACCACGCACTACCGCACCGCGACGACGATGACCGGCGCCAAGGCCACCGTGAAGTCCGTGCTGCGGGCGATGGACGGCGCCAAGCTCGCGCACTTCGCCGCGCACGGCGCCCACGAGCCGGAGAACGCGCTGTTCTCCCGGCTCGAACTCGCCGACGGCGCCCTGTTCGGCCACGAGATGGCCGGGTTGCGGCAACCGCCGCGGCAGGTCGTGTTCGCCGCGTGCGAGCTCGCGATGAACCGGATCCGGCCCGGCGACGAGGCCCTCGGCTTCGCCAGCGCGCTGCTGGCCAGCGGTTCCCGGACGGTGATCGCGCCGCTGTCGCGCGTCGGCGATCTCGCCTCGGCGGCCGCGATGGACGACTACTACCGTGCGCTGGCCGTCCGGGACAGCCCGGCGCTCGCGCTGGCCGACGCGATCGCCGTCGACCCGTTCCGCCGCCCCTTCGTCTGCCTCGGCGCCGGTTGATCCGGTTGATCCGGTTGATCCGGTCAAGCCGGCCGGGCCGGGGGTGACCACACCAGCCGCGGGTCGGTCTGGACGAAACTGCCGAGCAGCTGGTCGATCCGGGTCAGCACGTCGAGGTCGAGCCGGACGCCGGCGGCCTTGGCGTTCTCCGTGACCTGCTCCGGTGTGCTCGCGCCGGTCACCGTCGCGGCGACCGTCTCGTGCTGCAACGTCCAGGCGAGCGCGAGCTGGGCCATCGTCAGGCCGGCGTCGTCCGCGACGCCGCGCAGCAGCGCCACCCGCTCCAGCAGCTCCGGCATGAGCAACGGCCGGGCGTGCGGTGGCCCGGCGGCCCGCGAACCCGCGGGGATCCGCCCGTCCCGGTACTTGCCGGTCAGCACCCCCTGGGCGAGCGGCACCGACGCGAACTGCCCGACGCCGATCCGCGCCCCCGCCGGCATCACCTGGGCCTCGGGCACCCGCCACAGCATCGAGTAGTGCGGCTGGTTGGCGATCAGCGGCACGTCGTGGCGCGCCGCGGCCTCGTGGGCCTGCAGCAGCTGCTCGGCCGTCCACTCGGACGTCCCGACGTACCGGATCTTCCCCTGCCGCACGAGGTCCGAGAGCGCGAGGAACGTCTCCGCGACGGGCGTGCGGTAGTCGAAGCGCAGCAGCTGGTAGACGTCGACGTAGTCGGTACGCAGCCGCCGCAGCGAGCCGTCCAGGGAGGCGATCACGTGCTTGCGGCTCAACCCCGCGTCGTTCGGGCCCGGGCCTTCCGGCCAGAACACGCCGGTGCACAGGACCAGGTCGTCGCGGCGCAGGCCGTCGAACGCCGCGCCGAAAGCGGCCTCCGCGGCGCCGCCGTCCCAGGCCGCCGCGGTGTGGAACGTCGTGATGCCGGCGTCCAGCGCCGCGGCGACGCAGCCGGGCGTGCCGTGCGTCAGCCAGTTGCCGTAGGCGATCTCGCTGACGGCGAGCCCGCTCGCGCCGACCCTGCGGTACTCCACTTCAGCCTCCCACGGCCATCTCGTCGATCCACGCGTCGACCGCGCCGGCCTTGCGGGCGAAGGACTCCCGCACCGATTCGTGCGGCAGGATCAGGAATTTCTCTTCGCCGAGTCCGCGCACGACGGCGTCGGCGACGTCCTCGGGGTCGATGAGCGGCGCCGCCGCGGCGATGGCCAGCGCGGCCGGGTGGCCGGCGGCGATGCCGGGCTCCAGCAACGCCGTCCGGACGCCGAGCGGGCACAGCGCGCTGACCCGCACCCCGCGCGGGCGGTAGGTGATCGCCAGCCACTCGGCGAGGCCGACGGCCGCGTGCTTGGTGACCGAGTAGGGCGCGTCGCCCGGGATGCCGAGCAACCCGGCGCCCGACGCCGTGATCAGCAGGTAGCCCTCGCCGCGCGCCAGCATCGCGGGCAGCACGACCTGCGCGGCGTGGACGTGCTGCATGACGTTGATCTCCCACGACCGCTGCCACTGCTCGTCGGCCGCGTGCACGCCGGTGCCGAACGCGGCGCCCGCGTTGGCGCAGAACAAGTCGACCGGGCCGAACTCGGCGCGCGCCGTCGCGACCAGCGCCTTCAAGTCCTTTTTGGACGTCGCGTCGGCGGTCACCGCGACGGCCCGGCCACCCGCGGCCGCGATCTCGCCGGCCACCCGGACGGCGCCCGCGGCGTCCACGTCGGACACCACCACCCCGGCCGCGCCTTCCGCGGCGAAGCGGCGGGCCATGGCGGCCCCGATTCCGTGTGCCGCGCCGGTCAGCGCGACCACGCGTCCAGTCAGTTCCACGCGGGCTCCAGGTATTTCAGAGTCGAATTGTCACGTGCGTGCGGGAAATGTATTTTCCGGTTGCGATGCGAGTGATAAAAGTGCTGGTCAGCGTCATGATAGTGGTTCGTTCCACAGTTTTGCACGTTAGCACGAGTATTGCGTTTACGGTGCCTTGTGCGTTATTCCTGAAGATCGCAACGCCCCGCGCACAGGAGGTCCGCCGATGGCCGAGCTCGTCCCGCCGTCGCACGCTCGCCGGCTGCGGTGCCTCGGGGCCGGTGATCCCGACGTGGTCGCCGCCGTCGCGCGCGCCGGCGGCCTCGGCATCCTCGACGGCGCCGATCCGGAAGACCTGCGGCTGGTCGCGGCCCGCGTCCGGGTGCCGTACGCCGTGCGGACCGACGGCCCGTTGCCCGGCGGCGCGGCCTTCGCCGTCCGCACGAAAGCGCCGTGGACCGGGGCGCTCGCCGAGGTCACGGACGTCGCCACGGCCGCCGAGGCGGTGCGCGGCGGCGCGCGGGGACTCGTCGCACGCGGTGGTGACTTGACCGATTTCGTTCTGCTGCAGCAGCTTTTGCGCACCTTCGACGTCCCGGTCTGGGGCAGTGTGGCCGGGCCGAGGACGGCCGTGGGTGCGCTCGCCGGAGGTGCGGCGGGCGTGGTCGTCAAGTCTGCTGTGGACGTGCGCCGGATCATCGGCGCGAAGGTGCCGGTGGCCGCGCTCGGCACCGGGTTGTGCCGGACGCTGGGCAGCGCGCTGCCGGTCGTCCAAGGGCCGATGACGCGGGTGAGCGACCAGCCGGGCTTCGCGGCCGCGGTCGCCGACGCGGGCGGGTTCCCGTTCATCGCGGTGGCCACGGCGAACGGTGCGCGCACCACCGAACTGCTCGCCCGGACCGCCGAGCGCCTCGGCGACCGGCCGTGGGGCGCGGGCATCCTCGGCTTCGTACCCGACGATCTGCGCGTCGCCCAGCTCGCCGCGATCCGGGCGGCGCGGCCGCGGTGCGTGCTGGTCGCCGGCGGGAAACCGGGGCAGGCCAAGGCGCTGGAGGCCGACGGGATCGCGACGTTCCTGCACGTACCCTCGCCGGTCCTGCTCCGCCAGTACCTCGACGCCGGGATCCGCCGGTTCGTCTTCGAGGGCGCCGAGTGCGGCGGGCACGTCGGCCCGCGGGCGAGTTTCGAGCTGTGGGAAGAACAACTGGCTGTCCTCGACGGCGCGAAGGACGTCGAGGTGCTGTTCGCGGGCGGGATCCACGACGCCCGCTCGG
Organism: Amycolatopsis sp. lyj-346; assembly: GCF_046548975.1. Taxonomy (NCBI): domain Bacteria; kingdom Bacillati; phylum Actinomycetota; class Actinomycetes; order Pseudonocardiales; family Pseudonocardiaceae; genus Amycolatopsis; species Amycolatopsis sp. lyj-346. The sequence continues at coordinate 210,464 of NZ_JAJPWT010000005.1, read as the reverse complement.
CCGCCGTGGTCGCCGCGATGGCCGAGCCGCTCGACGCCGCCGGCGTCCTGATGGGCACCGCGTACCTCTTCACCGAAGAAGCCGTGACGCACGGCGCGATCACCGGGCTGTTCCAGGAACGTGCGCTCGACGCGGACGCCACCGTGACGCTCGAAACCGCTCCCGGTCACCGCACGCGGTGCCTGCCCAGCCCGTACACGGCGGAGTTCACACAGGTCAAGGCCAGTTTGGGGGACACGCCCGAAGTGTGGCAGCGGCTGGAAGAGCTGAACACCGGACGGCTGCGGGTCGCCAGCAAGGGCGTCCGTCGCGACGGTGCGGCACTCGACGTCGCCACCCAGCTGGCCGAGGGGATGTTCATGGCGGGCCAGGTGGCCGTCCTGCGCGACCGCCGGACGACGATCGCCGAGCTCCACCGCGAGGTCACCGCCGGGAAGACGTTCGCGCGCGCCGAAGAACCCGTCGACGCGGCGGACTCGCACGACATCGCGATCATCGGCATGGCGTGCACGTTCCCCGGTGCCCGCGACCTGCCGGCGTTCTGGTCGAACATCCTCCGCGGCGAAGACGCCGTCACCGAAGTGCCCCGCGACCGCTGGGACCCGGACGTCTACTTCGGACAGTCGACGTCGAAGTGGGGTGGCTTCTTGCCCGCGCTGGACGTCGATCCTCTTGTGTTCGGCATCCCGCCGTCGGCGATGGGCAGCATCGACCCGGCGCAGCTGGTGTCCCTGGAAACCGCGCGCCGCGCGCTGGCCGACGCCGGGTACGCGAACCGGGACTTCGACCGCGAGCACACGAGCGTCGTGTTCGGCGCGGAGGCGGGCGGCGACCTGGCGAACGCGGGCACGCTGCGGTCGCTGCTCGACGGCTACCTCGGCGAAGTGCCGCCCGAGCTGCTCGCGCAGCTGCCGGAACCGACCGAAGACACGTTCCCGGGCACGCTGGCCAACGTCATTTCCGGCCGCATCGCGAACCGGCTCGACCTCGGCGGCGCGAACTACACGGTGGACGCGGCGTGCGGTTCGTCGCTGGCCGCGTTGGACCTCGCGGCGAAGGAGCTACGTGCGGGAACGAGCTCGCTGGTCCTGTGCGGCGCGGTCGACCTGCACAACGGCATCCACGACTACCTGATGTTCACCTCGGCGGGCGCGCTGTCCCCGACGGGCCGCTGCCGCCCGTTCGCCGCGGCGGCCGACGGCATCGCGCTCGGCGAGGGCGTGGCGTGCCTGGTGCTGAAGCGCCGGGCCGACGCCGAGCGCGACGGCGACCGGATCTACGCGCTGGTCAAAGGGGTCGGCGCGGCCAGCGACGGCAAGGCGCTCGGGCTGACGGCGCCCCGCCCGGAAGGCCAGCGCCGGGCGCTGGAGCGGGCGTACCGGGACGCGGCGGTGTCGCCGGCGGACGTGGGGCTGGTCGAGGCGCACGGCACGGGAACGGTGGTGGGCGACGCAACGGAGCTGCGGACGCTGACCGGCTTCTTCACCGAAGCCGGCGCGCGCCCGGGATCCTGCGTGCTGGGGTCGGTGAAGAGCCAGATCGGCCACACCAAGTGCGCGGCGGGCCTGGCGGGGCTGATCAAGGCGGCGCTGGCGCTGTGGCACGAGGTGGTCCCGCCGACGCTGCACTTGAGCACCCCGAACGAGGCCTGGGACCCAGCGGCGAGCCCCTTCACGTTCACGACGACGGCCCGGCCGTGGGCGGATCCGGCGCGGCTGGCGGGGGTCAGCGCCTTCGGGTTCGGGGGGACGAACTTCCACGCGGTGCTGGCCGCGGCCCCGGTGGCCCCGGACCGCCGACACGGCTTGCGCGACTGGGCACCGGAGGCGGAGCAGGCGCTGGCCGAGCTGGAAGGCGCGGTGGCCGAGAAGCGAACGGCCGCGGCAGGGCGACCCGGCCCGGGCGGCGGGCTCCGCGCGGGTGGGGCCGAAGCCGGCGAAGGCGGTGCGGGCTCAGCCGATCCCGGCAAGCTCCGCGCGGGCGGGCTTGAGCAGCCGATGTCCGCGGCGAAGCGCACCGCCGCGCCCGTGACCGGCAAGATCGCCTTCCTCTTCCCCGGTCAGGGCAGCCAGCGCATCGGCATGCTCGCCGAGCTCTTCGTCCACTTCCCCGAACTCGCCGAGCTCCTCCGTCTCGCGCCCGACATCGCCGCCACCGCCTTCCCACCGCGGGCCTTCGGCGCCGAGGCCGTCGGGGCTGTCGAGGCTGTCGAGGCCCAGGAAACCGCCCTCACCGATACCCGGGTCGCCCAACCCGCGCTCGGGCTTGTCGAGATCGCCGTTACCCGGCTTCTCGCCCAGCTCAACGTCCACCCCGACTTCCTAGCCGGGCACAGCTATGGCGAGCTCGTCGCCCTCTCCGTCGCCGGTGCCTTCGACACCGCAACCCTGCTGCGGCTCAGCCGGGCCCGCGCGCAAGCCATCGCCCAGGTCGCCCGGCCTGGGGCGATGGCTGCCGTCAAAGCGCAGCGGGACCTCCTCACCGCCACCCTCATCGGCCCGGACGTTGTCGTGGCCAACCACAACGCTCCCGAGCAGGTCGTCCTCTCCGGGCCCGTCGCCGCGATCGAACGCGCGGTCCGGCGGCTCCGGGAATCCGGCATCAGCGCCCAGCGGATCCCCGTCGCCTGCGCCTTCCACAGTCCGCTGGTCGCCGCCGCGGGTGCGGTCTTTGCCCGGGAACTCACCGAAGTCACCGTGAAACCGCCGCGGAAACCCGTCTGGGCCAACCGGACCGCCAAGCCGTACCAAGACGACGTCCGCGCCGAACTGGCCGCGCAGATCGCCGCCCCGGTGCGGTTTCTCGACCAGATCGAGGCCATGTACGCGGCCGGCGCGCGGATCTTCGTCGAGGCCGGACCCGGGCGGGTGCTGTCGCGGCTGGTCAAGGACATCCTCGGCAACCGGCCGCACACCGTCGTCGCCTGCGGGCCCGATCTCCCCGGTTTCCTGGCCGCGCTGCGGAAACTCGCCGAAGCCGGTGTCGACGTCCGCACCGAACGGCTGATCCGGCCGAAACCGCCGGAACCTTCCCCCCATGCCTGGGCCGTCGACGGGCGGTCCGCCCGCGCGCCCGGCTCGGGCACCCCCGCCCTGCCCCCGGCCCGACGAATCCGGAGTACCGCCATGACCCAGCCCGCGCCCGGCCGCGACCAGGCGATCGTGGACTTCCTGCGCACCACCCGCGAGCTCGTCGCGGCCCAGCGGGAGGTCATGCTCGGCTACCTCGGCCACGCACCCGGGCAACCGCCCGCCCCGGTTCCGGTGGTGATCGAAGAGCCACAGCCGGAACCCGAACCGGTGGCCGAAACCCCGGCCGACGTCCTCGGCACGGTGATCGGCGTGATCAGCGAGCGCACCGGCTACCCGGCCGAGATGATCGCCGGCGACCTCGACCTCGAAGCCGACCTGTCGATCGACTCGATCAAGCGCACGGAGATCGCGGGCACGCTGCTGGCGCGGCTGGGGCTCCCGGCCGACGACCGCACCGACCAGCTCAGCCGCGACCGGACGGCGAATGCGCTGACGTCGCACCTGGAGAGCTGGCTGAGCCCGGTGCCCCCGGCCACCGCGCCCACCCGGTACCGGCTCGACCGGATACCGGTGCCGCTCGAGCCGGACCCCGCGCGGCTGCGCGGGAAGTCCGTGGCCGCGCCGGACGACGCCGTGCGAGCCGCCTTCGCCGCGGCCGGGGCGGAGGTTGTCACCGGGGACGCGGACATCACCGTGCTGTTCGCCCGCGACCTCACGGAGGTGTTCACCCGGCTCAAAGCGCTGCCGGGGACCGTTCTCGTGGCGGCGGAGCCGGAGACCGTGCCCGGCCTCCGGGGCCTGGTGCGCTCGGTCGCGCTGGAGCGCGACGGCGTGACGCGGCTCGTCGAGGTCACGCAGGACGTGGCGAAAACACTGGTGGACGAGGCCCTCAGCGACGGGCCCCCGGTTGTCTGCCACGATGACACCGGCCGCTTCACGATCGAGCCGCGGCCCGCCGACCTGCCGTCGATCGCCTACGCCGGGGCCGGCCCGGGCGGTGGTGAGCTCGCCGCGCTCGGCCTCGGCCCGGAGTCGGTGGTGCTGCTGCTCGGCGGGGCCCGCGGGATCACCGCGCACGCCGCGGTCGCGTTCGCCGCGGCCGGCGGGCGGATCGAGCTCGCCGGCCGCACGCCGTGGCCCGGCGAACCGGACGACCTGCCCGCCGATCCCGCCGCGATGCGCGCGGTGCTCGCCGGTCGTGGCGGCTCGGTCGCCGGCATCGAACGCCGCGTGCGGACGGTGCTGGCCCAGCGCGAAATCGGCCGGACCCTCGACGAGGTCCGTGCCGCCGGCGGTGAGCCCACCTACCGGGCACTCGACGTGCGTGACGCCGATGCCGTGCACCAGCTGGTCAAGGACGTGCACGCCCGACACGGCCGGCTCGACGGTGTCGTCTTCGCCGCCGGTGTGCTCGACGACAAGCTGATGGCCGACAAGGACGAGTCGTCGTTCCGGACGGTGTTCGAGACCAAAGTGGAGGGTGCTCGAGCACTGCTGGCCGCGTTGGCGGACGTCGAGCCGCGATTCGTCGCGTTCTTCGGCAGCATCGCCGCGGTGCTCGGCAACCGTGGCCAGACCGACTACGCCGCCGCCAACGACGCGCTCGAAACGATCGGGACGGCCTGGCCGGGCCGCGCCGTGACCGTCCATTGGGGACCGTGGGCACCCGCCGCGGACCACTCCGGCATGGTGTCGGCGGAGCTGGCGCGCGAGTACGAACGCCGTGCCGTCGCCCTGCTCGACCCGGGCGAGGCCACCGCGGCCCTGCTGCGCGAACTGGCCTACGGCACGGACCGTTCGGTGCTGTACACGGCGTCGCTGTGGTGAACCAGGAGCCGGTGGCGATCGTCGGCATGGGCGTGTTCCTGCCCGGGGCGTCCACAGTGGACCAGTATTGGCGGAACCTGGTGGACGGCGCCGACGCCGTCACCGAAGTCCCGCCGCACCGCCGGGATCCGGAGTTCCACGGCCGCGCCGGCGCCGCGCCGGACCGCACCCACGGCCGACGCGGCGGGTTCACCCCGGACACCCTGGAGTTCGACCCGGTCGCCCACGGCGTCCCGCCGACGTCCCTCGACGGCATCGAACCGGACCAGCTGACGGCGCTGGCCGTCGCCGTGACCGCGGTCGGCGACGCCGGTGGCCTCGGCCGGCTCGGCAACCCCGAACGAATCGGGGTCGTGCTCGGCCGCGGCGGGTACCTCTCGCCCGGGCTGCGGGGCTTCGACCAGCGCGTCCGCACCGTCCGGCAGATCACCCGCACGGTCGGCGAGCTGATGCCGTCGGCCGGGCCCGCCGTGCTCGAGCGGCTGCGGACGGCCTTGCTGGAGCCCCTCGGCGAGTTCCGGCCCGAGACCGCGGCCGGGCTCGTGCCGAACCTCGCCGCGGCCCGCGTGGCGAACCGGCTCGACCTCGGCGGCCCGGCGTACACGGTGGACGTCGCCTGCGCGTCCTCGCTGGTCGCCGTCGACCAGGCGATCGGCGAGCTGGCCCGCGGCCGCTGCGACGTCGTCCTCGCGGGTGGCGCGCACCAGACGCAGGACGACACGCTGTGGTCGCTGTTCACCCAGCTCGGCGCGCTGTCGCCGAGCCAGCGGATCAGCCCGCTGTCCCGCGACGCGGACGGCATGCTCATCGGCGAGGGCACCGCGATCGTCGTGCTCAAGCGGCTGGCCGACGCCCGTCGCGACGGCGACCGGGTGTACGCCGTGATCCGCGGCAGCGGCACGTCGAGCGACGGGCGCGGCGCGAGCCTGCTCAGCCCGTCGGTCGCCGGGCAGACCCTCGCCCTGCGGCGGGCCTGGGCGGGCCGCGATCCCGCGGACATCGGCCTGCTGGAAGCGCACGGCACCGCCACCCCCGCCGGGGACGCCGCCGAGCTCACCACTGTCGCCGGCTTCTTCGGCCCGGCCGGTGGGCCGCGCGCGGTGGTCGGCTCGGTCAAGTCGATGATCGGGCACACGCTGCCGACCGCCGGGGTCGCCGGGCTGGTCAAGGTGGCCCTCGCCCTGCACCACGGGGTGCTGCCGCCGACGTTGCACTGCGCCGACCCGAACCCGCTGCTCGACAAGACCCGGTTCCGGGTGCTGGCCGAGGCGCAGCCGTGGGGTGCGCTGCCGCGGGTGGCCGCGGTCAACGCGTTCGGCTTCGGCGGGGTGAACGCCCACGTCGTGCTCGAAGCCGGGGACCCGGCACCGAAGCGGCGCGTGCGCGTCGAGGAGCCGGAACGCGTGCTGCGCCTGGCCGCGCGCACGCCCGCGGAACTGCTGGAGCAGCTCGACCGGCCCGGCCCGGGTGACGGTCCGTGCCGGCTCGGGATCGTCGGCCCGGACGAGCGCAAGCGGGCCACCGCCCGCCGGGTGCTCGCCAAGGTGGCGGCCGACGGCCGGTCCTGGCACGGTGCCGGCGACGTCTGGTGCAGCGTCGACCCCCTCCTGCCGGCCGGGAAGACCGTGTTCGTCCACCCGGGACTGGAAGCCGGCGGGGAACCGCGCCTCGCGGACGTCGCCGGACACTTCGGCCTCGACCGTCCACAGTGGTCGACGGCGAGCGTGCTCGACCACGCGGCGAGCGTGTCGGCGGCCGGGCTGCTGCTCGACGAGGCGCTGCACCGGCTGGAAATCCGGCCGGACGCGGTCGCCGGGCACAGCGTCGGGGAGTGGACGGCGATGCAGGCCGCGGGGATGTACACCGCGGCGCCGGACGCACTGGCGCGCTACTGGCCGGACGGCTTCGCGCTGCCCGAGGCGGACTACCTCGTGCTGGGCGCCCCGGCGGTCCGGGTGGCCGAGCTGCTCCCCGGTGACCTCGTCGTCTCACACGAGAACGCGGCCCGGCAGACGATCGTGTGCGGGCCGCCGGACGCCGTCGCGGACTTCGCGGCCACCTGCCGTGGTGCCGGGATCGTGGCCACGACGCTGCCGTTCCGCTCCGGCTTCCACACCCCGCTGATGCGGCCGCACCTCGCGCCCTTCGCCCGGCTCGTCGCGGAGCTGGACCTGCGCGCGCCGGCGCTGCCGGTGTGGTCGGCGACCACCGCGCGGCCGTACCCGGCGGCCCCGGACGACGTCCGCCGGCTCTACCTGGACCACCTGCTGCGCCCGGTCCGGTTCCGCGAGCTGACCGAAGCCGTGCACGACGCCGGGTTCCGGGTCTTCGTGCAGGTCGGCGCCGGTCAGCTCGGTTCGTTCGTCACCGACACGCTCGGCGAGCGGCGGCACCTGGTCGTCGCGGCCGCGTCCGCCACCCGGCCCGGGCTCGCGCAGCTGCGGCGGCTCGCGACCGCGTTGTGGACCGAGGGCGGCGACCCGGACTTCACGGCGCTGGAACCGCGGCGGATCCGGCTCGCCACCGGGAACTCCCTGCTCTCGCTCGGCGAACCGGCCCGCGGTCTGCTGGACGACGCCGCAATCCTGCCCGCCGGGGTGCCGGATCCGATCGTCGCCGAGTTCACCGCGTTGCTCACCGAAACCCGCCGGGCCGCGGCGGACGTCGTCGCGGCCGCGCGACGCCGGATCGAGTCCACTGTGGAGGTTTCCGCGGCGGCCATGCCGTACCTGCGCGACCACCGGTTCTTCCGGCAGCGTGACGGCTGGCCCGACGAGTCCGACTTCCGGCCGGTGGTCCCCGCGACGACCCTGGTCGACCTGGCCTGCCGGGCGGTCGAGCGCACCTGGCCGGGCACGACGGCGGTCGCGGTGCGGGACGCGGTGTTCTCGCGGTGGCTCATCGCGGCCCCGGCGCGGCGGGTGCCGCTGGTGATGAGCCGCGAGGACGACCAGGTGACCGTCGAGATCGGACCGTACGCGCTGATGACCGTCGAGCTGGGGGCGTTCGCCCCACCGCCGTCGCGGACCGCGGTGCCGGGGCCGGAGACCGCGCCGCCGTTGAGCGCGCCCGAGATCTACGCGCGGCGCGAGATGTTCCACGGCCCGGCCTACCAGGGCCTGGCCCGGCTGAGCGGCCTCGGCGAGCAGCACATCCGCGGCGAGCTCGTCGTCCCGGAAGCGCCCGGCGGGCTGCTCGACAACGTCGGCCAGCTGCTCGGCTGCTGGCTGATGGCCACCCGGTCCGACGACCTGCTCGCGTTCCCGCGCTCGATCGGCAAGCTCACCTGGCACGGCCCCGAACCGGCGCCCGGGACGCGGCTGGAGTGCCTGGTGCGCGTCCGGCTGCCGCGGCCGGACGTCCTGGAGATGGACGCCGAGCTGGTCCGGGACGGCGGGGTACTGGCGAGCATCGAAGGCTGGCGGGACGTCCGGTTCCCGTGTGACCGCGCGGCCCACCGCGTCTACGCGTTCCCGGCGGAAAACCTGCTGGCCGAACGGCGGGACGACGGCTCGGTCGCCGTCACCGACCGCTGGCCGACGGTCGCCGCGCGGGACATCTACGCCGGGATCTACCTCAGCGCTTCCGAACGCGCCGAGTTCGCCGCCGTCCCGCCGCGGCAGCAGCGCAGCTGGCTGCTGCGGCGGATCGCCGTCAAGGACGCCGTCCGCGCGCGGCTCGGCGAACCCGTCTACCCGGCGGAAATCCGCGTCCACGACGACGGCACGGTGTCGGGCCGGCACCGGGACCTGCCGCGCTTCGCCGTCACGGTCGAGCTGACCGGCGACACCGCCACCGCACACCTTGGGAGCACGCCATGACCACCGACCACGCGTCCGCCGTCTTCGACGTCGTCGCCGAGCTGCTCGCCGAGCTCGTCGGCGACGCCGAGGTGCTCGGCATCGAGCTCACCCCGGACACGACGTTCCACGAAGACCTGCAGCTGGAGAGCATCGACCTGGTGACCTTCGCGAGCATCCTCGCCGAGCACTTCGGCGCCGACGTCAACCTCGCCGAGTACCTGGCCGAGCAGGACCTCGACGACGTCATCGGACTGACCGTCGGCGACATCGCCCGGTTCGTGGGGGAGCGCACGTGCCCACGATGACCGTCAACGGGCTGCGCACCAACGTGCAGCTCGTGCCCGCCGGCGGCACCGAGACCGTGGTGTTCCTGCACGGGATGGGCACCGACAGCCTGGCGAGCTTCTACCTCACGCTGGCGCCGCCGGTCGCGGCCGCCGGCATCGACGTGATCAGCTACGACCTGCGCGGGCACGGCAAGACCGAGCGGCCGGAGCGCGGGTACACCCTCGGGGACTTCGTCGCCGACCTCGACGACCTGCTGCGGCAGCTCGGTGTCGGGCGTCCCGTTCACCTGGTGGGCAACAGCTTCGGTGGCACCCTCGCCTACAGCTACGCCGCCGCCTACCCCGACCGCGTGCGCAGCATCGTGTGCATCGAATCCGAGCCCGCGACCGAGGTGTGGGCGGAGAAGATGAGCGCGATCCTGGCGCACACCGTGCGGTTCCTGCAGGTGGAGGCGAGCTTCGAGTGGATCGAGGCGAACTTCAGCGCCCACCACCGGCGGCTGGCGCGGCTGGCGGCCGAGCGGATCACGTCGACGAAGATGGCCGAGGAGGTGCCGCTCGGGCCGTTGCTCACCTGGGAGCAGGTGGCGGCGATCGGCTGCCCGGTGCTGTCCATTTTGGGCAGTCACGGCTACCAGGCCGACGACCTCGAAGCGCTGACTTCGCTGCTGCCGAACGGCGAGCTGCACGTGTTCGAGGGGCAGGGGCATTCGGTGCTGGTGGAGCAGCACCGGGAGGTGCGCGCGCTGGTGCTCGAGTGGATCGAACGGCACGCGGCGTGAAGTTCCTGCTGGTCGTGCCGCCGCTGGCCGGGCACGTGGCGCCGTTGCGCGGGGTGGCATCGGTGCTTTCCGCGCGGGGCCATTCCGTGGCTTGGTGCGGCCCTTGCCCCGAACTGTCCACTTTGGTCTCCGGGCACGTGTTCCCGGCGGGGGATTCGGGTCCGTTCGCGGTGGCGCTGCGGCCGCCGGGGCTGCGCGGGTTCGCCGCGTTGAAGTACCTGTGGGAGTCGTACCTGGTCCCGCTGGCCGACGCGATGGTGCCCGGGGTGCTGGCCGCCGTCGCGGCTTTCTCGCCCGATGTGGTCGTCGTGGACCAGCAGGCGATGGCGGGGGCACTGGTGGCTTCGCGGTGCGGATTGCCGTGGGCGACGTCGGCGTCGACGTCCACCGAGCTGGCCGACCCGCTGGGGGCGCTGCCGAAGATCGCGTCCTGGGTGGGTGAGCTCCAATCGGGCCTGCGCGCTCGCCACGGCGTGCTGCTCGGGGACCTGCGGTTCTCGCCGCACCTGGTGCTGGCGTTCACGACCCGGGCACTGGCCGGGGCACCCCGCCTGGCGGTGCCGGTGGCGTACGTCGGGCCGGTTCTGCCCGCTTCCCCGGGCGAGTGGTCCCTTGGGGACGATCGTCCGCTGGTCGTGGTCACCTTGGGGACGTCGAACGCATCGGCGGGCTCCCGGTTCCTCGCCGAGAGCGTGGACGCGCTGGCCGGGATGCCGTCCGTCCAAGGGCTGGTGGTGGACCCTTCGGGTGCGCTGGTGAGCGAAAGTGTCGGGCTGGCGCGGCGGATCCCGCAGCCGGCGGTGTTCGCGCGCGCGTCGGTGGTGGTCTGCCACGGCGGCCACAACACGGTGTGCGAAGCCCTGGCGGCCGGGGTACCGCTGGTGGTCGCCCCGATCCGCGACGACCAGTCGATGCTGGCCCAGCAGGTGGTCACGGCCTCGGCCGGCGTCCGGCTCCGCTTCGACCGCGCCAAGGCAGCCGACATCCGCACGGCGATCGAGTCGGCCGGCCGGCACCGCCCCGGCGCGACCCGCATCCGGCAGTCGTTCGAAGCCGCCGGCGGCCCCGAAGAAGCAGCCACCCACCTCGAATCCCTGGCTTGACCCGTACCCGGACGGTCGGCTCGCGTACCTGGGCAGTCGGCTCGCGTACCTGGAGGGTCGGGTCACGAGCCGACCCTCTGGGTACGCCAACCGACCGGCTAGGCACGGGTGCGGAAGGTGTGGGCGGCGAGGGTGGCGCCGGCCACTGCGGCGAGTGCGGCGATCAGGAGGGCGATCGGGAGGGACCAGCCGAGGGGACGGGCCAGGGCCAGTGCGCGGGTCGCGTCGATCGCGTAGGTCAGGGGGTTGACGGTTGAGACCGCGCGGACCCACGTAGGCATCGTGTCCAGTGGCATGTACGCGCTCGAGGAGAACATCAGCGGGAACATCACCACGAACGACGCCGCCTGTAAGGTTTCCGCCTTCCGCAGCCACGTCGTGATCGCGACGAACACCCAGCTCAGGCACCAGCCGACGACCAGTGTCAAGAGCAGGGCCAGCCCCAGGCCCAGCACCCCGCCCGCCGGGCGGAAGCCCAGGAAGACCACGCTCGCCAGCGCCGTCACCAGCAGCTGGACGGCGAGCCGCGCCGAGTCGGCCAGGGTGCGGGCCACCAGGACCGAGAACAGCGAGATCGGCAGGCAGCGCAGCCGTCCGGTGAAGCCGCCGTAGATCTCCGCCAGCAGGCCCGCGCCCGAGCTCATCGCCGTCGTCATGGCGATGTTGACCAGCGTCGCGGGCACCAGGAAGTTCACGTAACCCTGGTACGCCGCCACGCCCGGCAGTGCCCCGACGCCGCTGAACACCTGGCTGAACAGCAACAGCAGCACCACCGGTTGCAGCAGGCCGAAGAAGACCAGCCGCCGGTCGCCGAACGCCGTCCGCAGCGAACGCGCCGTCAGCACCCGGACCTGCGTCCAGAAGCCGGGTTCCGGCCAGGCCCCGGGGTCGCCGAGCGCGGCGACGGCCGCGCGGTGCCGGGATTGCGTCACGACGCCGCCGTCCGGTGCAGTGAAAGGTAGACGTCGTCGAGCGTCGGCTCGGTCACCGTCAGGTCCCGCAGCGGTGCGCCCGCCGCGTCGAGGGCGCGCACCACCACCGGGATGTCACCCGGGCCGGACAGCGGCACGCTGAGCACCAGCCCGGCGCGGCCGGCCGCGAGACCGAGGCGGGTCAGGGCGTCGGCCGCGCGCCGCAACGCCAGTTCGGTGCCGAACGTGCACTTCGCGGTGCGGGTGCCGAGCCGGGCCTTCAGCTGCGCCGGCGTCCCCGACACGGTGATGTGCCCGAAGCCGAGGACGACGACGTGGTCGGCCAGCCGGTCCGCCTCCTCGAGGTACTGGGTGGTGAGCACGACGGTGGTGCCGCGTGCCGCGAGCCCTTCGACGATCGTCCACAACCCGGCCCGGCTCACCGGGTCCAGCCCGGTCGTCGGCTCGTCGAGGAAGAGCACCTGCGGCGCGCCGACCAGGCCCGCGGCCAGGTCGAGCCGCCGCCGCATGCCGCCGGAATACGTGCCGGCCGGGCGGTCGGCCGCGTCTTCGAGGCCGAAGGCCGCGATCAGCTCGGTGGCCCGCGCGAGTGCCTGCCGTGGTCTGGCGCCCAGCAGCCGGGCGATCAGCACGAGGTTCCCGCGGCCGGACAGGGCGTCGTCGACCGCGGCGAACTGCCCGGTCACGCCGATCCGCCGCCGGACCGCGCGGCCGCGCTGCACGACGTCGTACCCGCAGACCCGGGCGGTGCCGGCGCTCGGCCGGACGCGCGTGCTGAGGATGTCGATCAGGGTGGTCTTCCCGGCGCCGTTGTGGCCGAGGATCGCCAGCACCGCGCCGCGGGCGACGGTGAGGCTGATCCCGGCGAGCGCGGTGACTTCGCCGTACTGTTTCGCGAGATCCGTCACGGCAATGACCGGCTGGGGCATGGCCGCTCCTTTCCTGCCGGGGAAAAGGTATCGGGACTGGGCCGTGCCGAGCAAGAAGATCGCCGCCATTCGCCGGAAGCGTGACAGTTTTCGCGAAACCGGATAGCACCCGCGTGATAAGGCCTGACCTGCGTGACTCTTCCGGGCCGGGGCGATCTCCTGCGTGTGACAAAGAATCGGACGCGGCTTGTTCACCCGGAAACACGGAGGTAGCTTTGCCGAAATTCCCCCATTTCCCGAGGTGACGAGCCGTGAAGTTTTCGTGGAAGTCGAGAAAGCCCGCCTTCGGTCTGGCCGCCGTCACCGCCGCGGCGGTCGCGGCGACCGTCGCGCTCGTCGGGGCGGGCCCGACCCAGGCCGCGCCGGTGAGCTTGACGCTGAACTACAACTGCCCGTTCCCGCTGATCGGCGACCAGGTGCTGTCGGTGAAGATCGACACCAACCTGCCCGACAACGCCGTCGCGGGTGCCGCGTCCACCCCGATCACCTTCGACGTCGACGTCACCGTGCCGGAGACCGCCACCGAGGGCCTCGCCCTGGTCGGCGCCACTGCGCTGGACGGCTCGGCGAAGGCCGCGGCCGTGCTCAAGTACCCGGTCGACAAGACGCTGAACCTGAACCTGCCGCTGACGATCGCGTCGACACCGGTGCCGCCGTCGGGCGCGTTCCACGTCAAGAGCAGCGGCAAGGCGCCGGCGGTGACGTTCCCCAGCCCCGGCACCGCGTCGGTGACGGTCGGGAACTTCAGCACCACGATGACCCCGCGCACCGCGGACGGCCAGCCGACCGACCTCGGCACGTTCACCTCGGACTGCATTGCCGTCCCGGGCCAGAACCAGCAGCTCGGCACGTTCGAGATCAAGCCGGCGGGCGGCACGACGACGCCGGCCACGCCCACGACGCCGACCACCCCGACCACCCCGACCACCGAGCCCACGACTCCCACGACGGAGCCGACGACCCCGACGACTCCCACCACGGAGCCGACAACCCCCACCACGGAGCCGACAACCCCCACGACGGAGCCGACGACCCCGACCACCGAACCCACAACGCCGACGACGGAACCGACGACTCCGACCACCGAGCCGACGACCCCCACGACCGAGCCGACCACGCCGACGACGGAACCGACGACTCCCACCACGGAGCCGACGACCCCGACGACCGAGCCGACGACTCCCACGACGGAGCCGACGACCCCGACGACCCCGACGACGGAACCGACCACGCCGACCACGGAGCCGACGACCCCGACGACCGAGCCCACGACTCCGACCACCGAGCCCACGACCCCGACCACCCAGCCGACGAACCCGCCGGGCGGCATCGAGGTCAAGTACTCCGTGCAGGGCAAGTCGGTCCTCAAGCAGCTGCACGCCACGCTGCCCCTCGGCCCGGGCACCCTGGACGCGAAGCTCGACGCGGCTTCCGGCAAGTTCGGTGCCCAGCTCACGCTGCCGAAGTCGGACGTCCACTTCCGCGTCCTCGGCTTCATCCCGGCGTCCGCGACGGTCAGGCTGAACCAGGTCGGCGCGATCACCGGCACCCTCACCGCCGGTGCGGTCAAGGCGAACGCCCAGGTCGACGTCCAGCTCACCAAGGTCCGCGTGTTCGGCTTCCCGATCCTGTCGTCGAAGTCGTGCCACACGGTCAAGCCCGCGGACGTGCCGCTCGTTTCGGCGCCCGGGTTCGACCCGCTCAAGGGCGGCAAGCTGAGCGCGACCTACGGCATCCCGCGGTTCACCGGCTGCGGTTTCCTGACCGGCCTGATCACCGGCATCACCTCGGCCCCGGCAACAAGCTGGACGTCACCCTCACCAAGAAGTGAAGGAACCTCGCTCGATGAGGAATTTCGGATGCTGACCCGGTTGTCACTGGTGCTGGCACTGGCCGCGGTCTCGCCCGGCGCCGCGGAAGCGGCGCCGAGCGAAACCGCGGAACCAGCAGCGGCGGCCACGCAGATCCCCTTCGGCTTCACCCTCGGGGACGCGCAGCAGCCGACCACGAGCCACGTGGCCAAGCTCGGGTCCGACATCGCCTTCCCGCCGGGCACCTTCGACGGCGCGCTGGGCGGTCTCACGAACACCGTGCCGATCTCCGGCAAGCTGAACATCCCGCCCACGAACGGCTACTTCGTCGCGTTCCGGTTCATGGCCACCACTGGCCGGGTCGAAATCGTTCCGGACGGCGATGCCTCGGGGACGGCCACCGTGCGCACGGGCAAGGACAAGGACTGCAAGGCCACCCAAACCAACATCTGCGCCGACACGGACGTGACCGCGAAGGTGTTCATCAAGCTTTCGGACGTGCAGGTGGACGGCCGCGTCCTCGACGTCGGCCCCAACTGCCGGACGGCCCAGCCCTCGGCGGTCACCATCAAGGCACTGGTGCCGATTTCGCTGCCGGCCCCGCCGGTGAAGGTGACGTCGACCTTCACCACGCCCCCGTTCGCCGGGTGCGTCGGGCACGAGGACGTCAGCCGGCTGCTGACCGGCCTGGTTTCCGGGCCGGGCAACACCTTCGTCTCGAACCTCACGTTGCGCTGCTTCAGCACCGGGTGCAAGCAGCCATGACGACTTTCCTCGGCGATGCGCCGCAGAAGGCCGCGAACGGCCTGCGCGAGTTCGGCCGGATGTGCGCGATGGGCCTCGACGTCCTCGTCGCCATGGTCCGCCGCCCGTACCAGGTGCGGGAGTTCGTCCAGCAGTTCTGGTTCATCGCCAGCGTGTCCATCACCCCGGCGATCCTGGTCTCCATCCCGTTCGGCGCGGTCATCTCGCTGCAGCTCGGCTCGCTCACCAGCCAGATCGGCGCCCAGCAGTTCAACGGCGCGGCGAGCGTCCTGGCCGTCGTGCAGCAGGCCAGCCCGATCGTGACGACGCTGATCATCGCCGGTGCGGGCGGCAGCGCCATCTGCGCCGACCTCGGCGCCCGCAGCATCCGCGAGGAGATCGCCGCGATGGAGGTGCTCGGCGTCTCGCCGATCCACCGCCTGGTCGTGCCGCGCGTGCAGGCCGCCGTCGGGGTGTCCGTGCTGCTGAACGGCCTGGTCAGCGTGGTCGGCGTGGCCGGCGGCTACTTCTTCAACGTGATCGTCCAGGGCGGCACCCCCGGCGCGTACCTGGCCAGCTTCAACGCCCTCGCGCAGCTGCCCGACCTGGTCGTCAGCTCGATCAAGGCCGTCATCTTCGGCTACCTCGCCGGCGTCGTCGCGGCCTACCGCGGCCTGAACCCGAAGGGCGGCCCCAAGGGCGTCGGCGACGTCGTCAACCAGTCCGTCGTCATCACGTTCCTCCTGCTGTTCTTCGTCAACACCGTGCTGACCGCGCTGTACCTGCAGCTCGTCCCGGCGAAGGGAACCTGAGTGGCCATCCTCGGCAAACCCGGCGACCGGCTGTTCGACCTCGGCGACCAGCTGCTCTTCTACGTCCGCGCGCTCGCCGCCGTCCCGCTCGCCGTGACGCGGTACTTCCGCGAGGTCGTCCGGCTGCTGGCCGAAGTGACGTTCGGCAGCGGCGCCCTCGCGGTGATCGGCGGCACGATCGGCGTGATGGTCGGGCTGTGCGTGTTCACCGGCGTCACCGTGGGCCTGCAGGGCTTCAGCGCGCTGAACCAGATCAACATCTCGGCGATGACGGGCTTCCTGACGGCGTACTTCAACACCCGGGAGATCGCGCCGCTGGTGGCCGGGCTCGCACTGTCGTCCACTGTGGGCAGTGGGTTCACCGCGCAGCTCGGCGCGATGCGGATCTCCGAGGAGATCGACGCGCTGGAGGTGATGGCCGTGCGGAGCATGCCGTACCTGGTCACGACCCGGATCGTCGCCGGGTTCATCGCGATCGTCCCGCTGTACGTCGTCGGGTTGCTGATCTCCTACCTCGGCTCGCGGCTGACCACGGTCGTCTTCTTCGGCCAGTCCGGCGGCACCTACGACCACTACTTCACGCTGTTCCTGCCGCCCGGCGACGTGCTGTGGTCGTTCGGCAAGGTGCTCGTCTTCAGCGTCGGCGTGATCCTGACGCACTGCTTCTACGGCTACCGCGCGAGTGGCGGCCCGGCCGGGGTCGGCGTCGCGGTCGGCCGGGCCGTGCGGACGTCGATCGTGCTGATCAGCGTGCTCGACCTGTTCCTGTCCCTGGCCATCTGGGGCGCGACGACCACGGTGAAGGTGTCCGGATGAGCCGGTTGCCCACGCAGCTCGCCGGGGTCGCCTTCCTCGGCGTGCTCGTCCTGCTCGGCTGGCTCGCGGTGGCCGTCTACGACAAGGACTTCGACGACGCCGAGCTGGTGACGCTGCGGGCGGACCGCGTCGGCAACCAGCTCGCGCCGACCGCGGAGGTCAAGGTCAAGGGCGTTCCGTTCGGCGAGGTGCGGGCGGTGCGCAGCACGCGTGCGGGCGCCGAGATCGACCTCGCCCTCGACCCGGAGAAGCTCGGTCGGCTGCCCCGGAACGTCTCCGCGCGGCTGCTGCCGAAGACGGTTTTCGGCGAGCGGTACGTCAACCTGGTGCTGCCGGACAGTCCACAAGGGACGCTTCGGGCCGGGGACGTGATCGCCCAGGACCACTCCACCAACGCCATCGAGCTGGAACGCGTGCTCGGCGATCTGCTGCCGCTGCTGCGCGCGGTCCAGCCGCAGAAGCTCAACAGCTCCCTCGGTGCGATCTCCCAGGCCCTCGACAACCGCGGCAAGCCACTGGGCGAGAGCTTCGTGCAGCTGAAGGACCTCCTCGCGCAGCTGAACCCGCTGATGCCGCAGTTCAAGGCCGACGTCACCGGGCTGGCCGACGCCGCCGACGTCTACACGTCAGCCGCGCCGGACATCCTGCAGGCGCTGAGCGACCTGTCGACGACCGCGAAGACCATCGTGGACACCCGGGCCGACCTCGACCACCTCTACTCGAGCGTCACCGGCGCCACCGGGCACCTCAACGAGTTCCTGCGGAAGAACAAGGACAACCTCATCGGCGTTTCGGCGGCGAGCCGGCCGACGCTGGAGCTGCTGGCTCGCTACTCGCCGGAGTTCCCGTGCCTGTTCGACGCCGTCAACCGGCTGAAACCGCTGATGGAGAAGGCCCTCGGCAAGGGCACGAACGAGCCGGGCCTGCACGTGACGCTCACCGTGCAGGACCCGCGCGAGAAGTACGTCCCCGGCCGGGACACCCCGCGGTTCGACGCCACCGGCGGCCCGAAGTGCCACGGCGGCGGCGCGGCGGCCGCGAGTGCGACCGGCGGCGACCTCGGCCCGGCGAACTCGCCCGGCGAACGGCAGCTCGTCGCCGAGCTCCTGCGGCCGGCGCTGGGTGACGTGCCCGACTGGAGCAGCGTCCTCATCGGACCGGCGCTGCGCGGGACGGAGGTGACCGTCCGATGAGGAGCGTTGCCGGACCAGCCGTCAAGGGCCTGGTCTTCTTCCTGGTCACCGCGGCCGCCACCGCCGTGCTCGCGATCACGATCGCCAACTCCGGCGTCGGCGCGACGATCGGGTACACCGCCCGGTTCACCGATGCGACGTCGGTCAACCGCGGTGACGAAGTGCGGATGGCCGGGGTCCGGATCGGCCAGGTCGACTCGGTGCGGGTCGTCGAACACCGCCTCGCCGACGTCGAGTTCTCGGTCGGCCGCACGCACCGGCTCACCGCGTCGGCCTCGGTCACCATCCGCTACCGGAACCTCGTCGGGCAGCGGTACCTCTCGATCGACCCGGGCGCCACCGACACGTCGCCGACGCTCGCCGAAGGCGCGCAGATCCCGCTCGAGCGGACCAAACCGGCACTCGACCTCACCGCGTTGTTCAACGGCTTCAAGCCGCTCTTCCAGGCCCTGTCACCGAACGACGTCAACCAGCTGTCGTTCGAAATCATCCAGGTCCTGCAGGGGGAGGGCAGCACGATCGACAGCCTGCTGCGGCACACCGCGTCACTGACCTCGACACTGGCCGGAAAGGACGCCCTGATCGGCCAGGTGATCGGCAACCTCAACACCGTGCTCGACACGCTGAACAGCCAGGGCGACCAGTTCGACACGCTCGTCGACACGACCGCCCAGCTGGTCACCGGCCTCGCCGCGGACGCCCAGCCGATCGGACAGGCCATCGGCGGCCTCGGCGAACTGACCACGGCCACCGCCGGGCTGCTCGAACAGGGCCGCCGTCCGCTCAAGGACAGCATCACCGCCCTCGGCGACCTGTCGAAGAACCTGGCCGACAACACGCCGGTGTTCCAGCAGTTCCTCGACAACCTGCCGAAGAAGCTCGACCGGATCGGCACGCTCTTCTCCTACGGCTCCTGGGCGAACTTCTACCTGTGCGCGGTGGAGACCGACGCGAAACCGGCGCCGGGCGGTCCGCCACCGGGCATCCCCGTGACGGCTGCGAGGTGCCGGTGAAACCGTTCCGCAGCCGCGACCCGATCGCCGTCGGCGCGGTGACCGCGCTGGTCATGGCCCTGATCGGCGGGGCAACGTTCTTCTCCGACGACCTGCCGGTCATCGGCGGCGGCACGACGTACCGGGCCGAGTTCCACGAGGCCGCCGGCCTGAAGCCGAACGACGAGGTCCGCGTCGCCGGCGTGAAGGTCGGCGAGGTCACCGACGTGGTGCTGGCCGGCGACCACGTCGAGGTGGTGTTCCGGGTCCGTGACACCTGGGTGGGCAACCGGACCACGGCGGCGATCAAGATCAAGACACTGCTCGGCCAGAAGAACCTGGTGCTCGACCCGGTCGGCAACGCCGAGCTGGACCCCGGCCGGCCGATCCCCGCCGAGCGGACGAGCTCGCCCTACGACGTCACCGCGGTGTTCAACGACCTGGCGAGCACGGTCGGGGCGATCGACACCGAGCAGCTCGCGCAGGCGTTCCGCGTGCTGTCCGACACGCTCGGCGCGTCCGCTCCCAGCGACGTCAAGACGGCTTTCAACGGGATCGCCGCCCTGTCGCAAACGCTTGCTTCTCGCGACGAGGAACTGGTCAAGCTGTTCCAGAACACCAACCAGGTCTCGAAGACACTCGGCGAACGCTCCGACCAGATCCAGGCGCTGATCCGCGACGGCAACACGCTGCTCACCGAGCTCAACGCCCGCAAGGACGCCATCGCCAAGCTGTTCACCGGCATCAAGAACCTCTCGATCCAGCTGCGCGGCCTGGTCGCCGACAACCAGAAGACGCTCGGCCCGGCGCTCGACCAGCTCGACCGCGTGGCCACCGTCCTGCAGCGCAACCAGGGGAAGCTGGAGGACAGCCTGCGCCTGGCCGGCCCGTTCTACCGGCTGCTCGGCAACGCCGTCGGCAACGGCCGGTGGATCGACACCTACCTCTGCGGGCTGATCCCCACCGGCATCACACCGGGCAGCTGCCAGCCGCCGAAGAACGGAGGACGCTGATGGCCCACCAGGCTTCGAAAGGGGCACTTTCACGTGAAAGTGCCCCTTCCCCGCTCGCCGACCTCGGGACGCGGGCGAAGCGCCAGTCGCGGTTGCGGGCCCTCTCGGTCGGTGTGCTGCTGGCGCTCGTCGTCTCGGCCGCCTGGCCCCTGGTCACCGCGCCGCGTGACCGGACGCTGACCGCGTACTTCACCGCCGCCGTCGGTATTTACCCGAACTCGGACGTCCGCGTCCTCGGCGTCGCGATCGGCTCGGTCACCGAAGTGGAACCGAACGGCACGGACGTCAAGGTGACGATGACGCTGCGGCCCGGGGTGGCGCTGCCCGCGGACGCCGGCGCCGTCGTCATCACGCCCAGCCTGGTGGCCGACCGGTACGTCCAGCTCACGCCCGTCTACCGCGGCGGACCGCAGCTGGCCGACGGCGCGTCGATCCCCCGGGAGCGCACCGCGACGCCGGTCGAGGTCGACGACCTGCTGCACAGCCTCAACCAGCTGATGTCCGCGCTCGGCCCGCAGGGCGCCAACAAGGACGGCGCGGTGAGCGACGTCCTGACCCGCTCGGCGGACTACCTGAACGGCACCGGGCAGACCATCGGCCAGGCGATCAAGAACCTCGGCGAGTTCGCCCGCACCGCGAGCGACTCGAAGGACGACCTGTTCGGCTCGGTCGACAACATCAGCAAGTTCACCGCGATGCTCGCCGCCAACGACGGGCAGGTCAAGCAGGCGATCTCGCAGATCGCGTCGCTGAGCAAGGTGCTGGCCGGCCAGCGTGACCAGTTCTCCGGCGCGCTGACCGAGCTGACCCAGGCGCTGACCGTCGTGCAGGGGTTCGTCAAGGACAACCGCGGCAAAATTCAGTCCGATGTGGACAAACTGGCCGACGTCACGGAGGTGCTGGTGAACCAGAAGAACTCCCTCGCCGAGGCACTCGACGCGGCCCCGAACGCCCTGACGAACCTCCTGGGCGCCTACGACCAGGCGAACGGGACCATCGACGGACGCGGCAACCTCCTCGAATTCGCGGAGCCGAAATGAAGTCGCCGGTCAAGCTGGCCGCGGTGGTGATCCTCGCGCTGGTCACCACCGGCTGCGGCAACGGCGCGAGCGTCTACGACATCCCGCTGCCGGGCGGTGCCGCGCTCGGCGATCACCCGATCCACGTCACCGCGAGCTTCACGAACGTGCTGGACCTGGTGCCGCAGTCCGGGGTCAAGGTCAACGACGTCCCGGTCGGCCAGGTGGTCAAGGTCGAGCTCGCCCCGGACTCCCGCAGCGCGGTCGTCGAGCTGCTGCTCAACGGCGACGTCGACCTGCCGGGCAACGCCGTCGCCCGGCTGCGGCAGGCCGGTATCCTCGGCGAGAAGTTCGTCGAGCTCGCCCCGCCGGACGACGCGACGCCGTCGGGGCGGCTCCTCGACGGCGCGACCGTCCCGCTCGATCGCTCGACGTTGACGCCCGAGATCGAGGAGGTCTTCGGGGCGCTGTCGCTGCTGCTCAACGGCGGTGGCGTGGCGCAGGTCCAGAACATCAGCCGCGAGCTGAACGAAGCACTCGGCGGTCGCGAAACGGCAGCGCGTTCGCTTTTGGCCAATCTGGACACCTTCGTGCGGGGGCTCGACGAGCACCGGAACGAAATCACCAGGGCCATCGAGAGCGTCAACAAGCTCGCCGCGACGCTGAACGCGCACACCGACAAGATCACGACGACGCTCACCGGCCTGACACCCGGCATCGGCGTGCTCAACCAGCAGCGGGAAGCGCTGGTCGGGATGCTCAAGTCCCTGGACGGGCTGACCTCGGTCGCCGTCGACACGGTGAACCGCAGCAAGGACGATCTGGTCGCCGACTTGCGCGCGCTGGAGCCGCTGCTGCGGCGGTTGGCCGATTCCGGCGACAAGCTGCCCAAAGCCATGGAGATGATCTTCACCTTCCCGTTCCCGGACGCCGCGCTCGACACGATCCGCGGCGACTACCTCAACGGGTTCCTGAAGGCAGGCCACTGATGCTGACCCGGTTCGTGCGCGTCCAGGTGACGGTCTTCGTCGTCATCGCCGTCCTCGGCGTCGCCTACGTCGGGGCCACCTACGCGGGTCTCGACAAGGTGTTCTTCGACCGCGGCTACACCGTGACGGCGCAGTTCCCGACCGGCGGCGGCATCTTCACGAACGCCGAGGTCACCTACCGCGGGGTGCCGATCGGACGGGTCGGGCCGCTGCGGCTCACTCCGGCCGGGATGGAGGCCGACCTGGAGATCGACTCCGGCACCGCGCCGGTCCCGGCCGACACCGAAGCCGTCGTCGCGAACCGGTCGGCCGTCGGCGAGCAGTACGTCGACCTGCGGCCGCGCACCGACGGCGGCCCGAAGCTGCACGACGGCTCGGTGATCACCCAGGCGGACACGAAGATCCCGCTGCCGGTAGACGTCGTCTTGTCGACAGTGGACTCGTTCGCCAACTCGGTGCCCAAGCCCGCGCTGCGCACGGTCGTGGACGAGCTGTACAACGCGACGTCCGACGCCGGCCCGGCGCTGGACCAGCTGGTCGGCCGCGGCATCGAATTCGTGCAGGCGGCGAGCGCGCACGTCGGGCCGCTGACCCGGTTCGTCACCGACGCGCACACGGTGCTCGACACCCAGGTGCAGCAGGCCGGCGCGATCCGCGAGTTCGGGGCCAACGCGAAACTGCTGGCTTCGACGCTCAAGCAGGCCGACGGCGACCTGCGCACGCTGATCCCGGCGGTGCCCGCGGCCGCGAACGAGGTCGGCGCGCTGATCCGCGACTCCGGGCCGAGCCTGGGTGTGCTGCTGGCGAACCTGCTGACCACCGCGGACGTCCTGGAAACGCGTCAGGACGGGCTCCGGCAGCTGCTGATCACCGCGCCGCAGGCGGTCGCCGCGGGCCGCGCGATCGTGCGGCCGGATGGCGTCCACATCGGACTGTCGCTGACGTTCTTCGACCCGCCGCCGTGCACCACCGGGTACACGACGCCGTACCGCAACGGCCTCGACACGTCCGTCCGCCCGCTGAACACGGCCGCGCGCTGTGCGCTGCCGAAGGGTGACCCGACGAACGTGCGGGGCTCGCAGAACGCACCGGGAGGACGGCCGTGAGGATGTTCGCGTTGCCGGCCGCGGTCTTGGCGACCGTTGCGGCCGGGTGGTCGGGTTTCACCTGGTGGCAGGCGGCGCACGACGACGGCGTCGCGCGTGCGGTCGTCCGGGAAGAGGCCTTGCGGGCGGGCCGGACGGCGGTCGCCGGACTGACCACTTTGGACTACCGCCAGGCCGCCCCCGGGTACCAGCGCTGGCTGGACCTCTCCGGTGGCGCACTGCACGACGAGCTTTCCGCCGACCGGCAGGGCGGCCTCGACCGGATCGCCCAGGCGAAGACCGTCACCACCGGCAAGGTGACCGACGCCGCGGTGACCGAAGTGGACACCGGCGCGGGCACGGCGAAGCTGATCGCCTCGGTCGAGCTGGTCGTGACCCCGGACGGCGGCGACGCCGTGACCAAGCGCAACCGGTTCCAGGCCGATCTGACGCGCGGGCCGGACGGCTGGCGCGTCACCGGCCTCGGCCAGGTTCCCGTGGGGGAGGCACCATGAAGACAGCGGTGAAGAAGCGCACGGTGAAGGTCGCGGGGCGCCACCACGAGGACCCTCGTGAGGATTTTGACGGGGTGGAACCCGCGTTGTCACTCACGACCGGCGGGCCACGGCGGCGGGCGCGGGTGGTGCTCGCGGGGGTGGCCGTGCTCATGGCCGCGCTCGCGGTGTGGTTCACGCTCGAAGCGCGGAGCACGAACGCCGTCGTCGCGCACAACAGCGCGCTTTCCGACGTCGCCGGTACCGGGGAGGCCGCCAAGCAGATCAGCGCGGCGCTCGGCACGGTCTTTTCCTACCGCTACGACGATCCGGCCAAGAGCGAGCAGGCGGCGAAGGACGTCCTCACCGGACCCGCGCTCGCGCAGTACGAACAGCTCTTCGGCCAGGTCCGCAAGCAGGCCGAAGAGCAGCAGCTCGTGGTCACCTCCACCGCCGTAGCGTCGGGTGTGAAGCTCCTGGACGGGGACCGCGCGGCGCTGCTGGTGTTCCTCGACCAGACCGGAACGAGAGGCGACGGGCAACGCAGCACCGGCGCCGCCCAGCTGAGCGTCACGGCCGAGCGCGTCGCCGGGAAGTGGCGCGTCACCGGGATGGCTGCCGCCTGAGGATGCGCGAGGAACCCATGTTGACCAGTTCCGGAGCCAGGCCCTCGACGCCGGCTCGCCGTGGTGGCCGGGAGGGCCGGTGGTGACCGGGCCGGCGGAGCGGGCGCTGTCGCCCGGTCTCCCGTTCGCCACTTCGTCGTTCGAGGTGACCTGGCCCGAAGTGCCGTTGCCGCCGCCCGTGGCGCACGGGCCGGGTGCGTGGCTGCTGCTCACCGACGAGCACCCGGCGGCGCTCGGCCGGGCCGTCGCGCTGGCCCTGGCGCTGGCCGCGGAGGGGGACGACGCGCTTTCGCTGCCGCGCGACGACCTCGACGAGCTGCCCGGGTTCCTGGCCGAACGGCCGGTGCGCGGCGTCGTCTTCCTCACCGGTTCGCCGTACGCCTACCACGACCCGGAGGCCGCGCAGGAACTGCTGCTTTCGGTGCTGTCGGTGGTCGCGCGGCTCGGCTTCGGCGCCCGGTTCCACCTGGTCACGCAGGCGGCGGGCGAGCCGGGGCTGGCGTTCCTGCGCGGGCTGGTGCGGGTGCTCGCGGTCGACCGCCCGCAGCTGCGGGCGAGCCTGGTCGACGTCGACGCACGGTCCGATGTGGACGTGCTGGTGCGTGAGCTGCGGTCGGACGCGCCGGACGACGAAGTGCGGTGGCGCCACGACGTCCGGCACGCGGCACGGCTGGCCCGCGTGCCGTTCGCCGTCGACGTCCCGGCCGGGCCGGGTGCGTACGTGCTCACCGGCGGCCTCGGGCCCGCGACCGCGCGGTGGCTGGCGGACACCGGAGCCACCCGGATCGTCCTCTGTGGAGATCCCGGCGGTAATCTGTCCGATGTGGACGTCGTGGTGGTACCCGGCGACATCGCCGAGCCCGGCGTGGCGGAACGCCTCGTCGCGGCCGCCACCGCGGACGGCCTGCCGCTGCGGGGGATCGTGCACGCGGCGGGCGTCCGCACCGGCGACCCGTCGTCGGGCTGGCGGCACGGAGTGCTCGGCGCGCGACGGCTGCACGAGGCGACCGCGGACGTCCCACCGGACTGGTGGCTGCTGGGCACGTCGGCCACGGCGTTGTTCGGCGCCCCGGGCGGAACGTCCCGCGCAACGGCCGACGCCTGGCTGGAGTCCTTCGCGGCCTGGCGCCGCTCCCGCGGCCTCCCGGCGACGATCGTCCAGCTCGGCCCACCCCGCCTCCCCGACCTCCTCCGCCCCTACTTCTCCACCCTCTGACCGGTCGGTTCGCGTACCCAGAGCGTCGGCTCGCGTACCTGGAGGGTCGGATGGTGAGCCGACCCTCCAGGTACGCCATCCGACTGTCCGGGTACGCGAACCGACCGTCAGGGGAGGGAGGCGCGGAGGGCGAGGATCATCTCGAAGCGGTCGTCCGGGTTGCGGAGGTGGTCCGCGAACAGGGTCTCCAGTTCCTGGGCGCGGGCGCGGACCGTCTGCGGGTGGATCGCGAGGCGGTCGGCGACTTCGCGGACGTTGCCGCACGTCTCCAGCCACGCGAGCAGCGTGGGGGCCAGGCGGTTGTACTGCTTCGGGGTCAACGCCGTCAGCGGGGCGAGCCGGCGGCGGGACACCTCCGTCACCAGGAACGGCTCCTTGCGCAGCCACAGCGTCGCGAGGTGGTCTTCGCACCAGGTCAGCGGTTCGTCGGGGAGGACGTCGCCCGCCAGGTGCAGGGCTTCCTGCGCCGTCGCCAGTGAGCGGCCCGCCTGGCGCGGTGGCACCGGCGGCCCCACCACCGCCCGGTGCCCGGCCAGTGCCGCCGTCAGTACGCGGCGGTCGGCCGGTGCGGGGAGCAGCAGCCGCGGGGTTCCGTCTTCGAGGTCCTCCAGTGCGTTCAGCCCGGTGACGTCGGCGGGCCCGTCGAGCGCCACCGCGACGAGCCGGTGCGGCAACGGCCACTCCGCCGCCGTCGCGGCTTCCTGCACCGTCCGTGACGGCGACGGCGGGTCCGCCAGCAGCAGGTCCAGCAGCCGGCGCCGCCGCCGTTCGAGCGCGCCCGCCGCCCGCGCCTGTGCTGCCGCGTGCCCCTCGATCGACAGCGCGGACAGCTCGTCGATGTAGGCGAAGATCGCCTCGGCCAGCAGGCACAGCGTCGCCGACGGTACGCCGGCCCGCGTGCCCACCTCCGCCATCCGCCGCCAGGTCACCCGCGCGCCGACCCGGTAGGCGGCCTGCAGGACGTCGAGGTTGCGGCCCTGCGCGAGCTCGTGCACGCCGAGTCCGACGAACACCTTGCGCCGCTCCTCGGGCACCGGCCCCGACGCCGCGATCCGGTCGACGAACTGCAGGATCGCCGCCTGGACGCCGGCCCGCAGCGCCTTGCCGAACGCGCCGTCGAGGGGCCGCGCGTAGTCCGGGATGGTCCGCTGGATTTCGCGCAGCACCTCGTCGGCGACGTCCAGCAGCCGCGGCCGGAACACCGCGGCCAGCTCGCGCGGGAGCATGGCCCACAGCTGCCCCGGCCGTCCGTCGCCGCTCAGCATCGGCCCGAAGGCCGTTTCGACGGGCGATCCCGTCATTGACCCACCTCGTCTTCGAAGGGGACTCAGGAACCGAGCAGTGCCTCCGCCCGCAGCGCGATCTCCATGTCGAGCCGGTCGTCGGCGTTGTTGAGCCGGTCGCCGAACAGGTCGATGAGCTGGTGCATGCGGTACCGGACGGTCTGCGGGTGCACCTTGAGCTTCTTCGCGATCTCGGGAGCGCTGCCGCGGGACTGCAGCCAGATCAGCAGCGTCTCGCCGAGCCGCGCCCGCTGCTTCGGCGTGAGGTCCTTGAACGGCTGCAGGCTGCGCGTGCACAGTTCGCGGACGAGGAACTCGTCGGCGAGCAGCCACAGCGTGGACAGGTGGTCGGTGCAGCGCGTCACCGGCGTGTCCGGCAGGACGCCGCGCTGGAGCAGCTTCAGGGTGCGGCGCGCCCAGAGCAGCGAGCGCGGCGCGTCGGTGAGCCGCACGGTCGGGCCGATCACCGCCCGCCAGCCCGGCAGCCGCTCGGCGAGGTTCTTCAGGTGCTTCTCCGGGTCGCCGGTGACCAGGCACGGCTCGCTGCCCTCGAGGTCCACGAGGACGTCGGAGTGCAGGTCCGGCGCGGCCAAGCTGTGTTGATCGGCGCGGGGTTCGAGGGCGACGACCGTGACTTCGGCCGGCAGGGGCCACTGCGCCGTGGCGGCCTGCGCGGTGATGGTCTGCGGTGCGGACGGCGGGTCGGCGAGCAGCAGCTCCAGCAGCCGTCTCCGGCGGCGGGCGCGGGTGCCCGCGGCGCGGGTCTGCGCGGCCGTGTAGCCCTCGATCGACAGCGCGGAGATCTCGTCGACGTAGGCGAAGATGGCCTCCGCGGAAGTGCAGAGCGTGTCCGCCGGGAGGCCGGCGGCCTGCCCGAACTCGCTGATGTGCCGCCACGCGACCCGGCCGCCGACCCGGTAGGCGGTCTGCAGGCAGTCGAGGCTGCGGCCCTCGTTGAAC
Source organism: Amycolatopsis sp. lyj-346 (assembly GCF_046548975.1). NCBI lineage: Bacteria > Bacillati > Actinomycetota > Actinomycetes > Pseudonocardiales > Pseudonocardiaceae > Amycolatopsis > Amycolatopsis sp. lyj-346. The sequence continues at coordinate 182,716 of NZ_JAJPWT010000005.1, read as the reverse complement.
TCGATCTTCCCGAGGTTGCGGAACACGGTCGTCCACGTCTCGAGCGGCACGGCACCGGGGGTGCCGACACTGTCGAGGCACTGGATGATCGACTGCCGGACACCCTGCGTGATGATGTGCCCGAACGCGCCCTCGAGCGGCTGGCGGTACTCGGGCACCGCCCGCTGCACCTCCTGCAGGATGGCGCGGGCGAGCGGGTCGACCCGCGGCTTGAAGCGGATCGCCAGCTCACGGGGCAAAGACGCCCACAGCCCGATCGCGCCGGAAGCACGGCCGGGCCGGGGATCCACCGGGGTGCGCGGAGCGGGTGGGTAGGCGGGCCGGGGCCGGTCGGCCGACACGGACTGCTGCCGGTAGGCCGGTCCGGGAGTGCGCTCGCCGGAGCTCGGCCGTCCGGCCCGCAGGGCGGGGGCGGCGAATCCGGTGTCCACGTCGGTCATGTGATTTATCCTTGCTGGCAACAAAATCGGCCTCGTCGGCGGGGACGCCGATCCGGTTTTTGTGGCTCAGGCAACATAATTTCGCGCCGACGGCACTGTCAACGGGTTCCCCGCTGACTTCGCGGTAACCCGTCCGGACTACACCCGAACGGGTGGAACGTCGCGAGAGGACGTGACACTTCCGGCATGGGCGAATGGTGCGCGCGTGACAACTTTTCAGCGCGGCCGCTGCTGAGGTGTCACAGTGCGGGTGGTCAGCCGCGTGACGACGTCGTCGAGAGTCAGCCGGGCGGGCGCGGTCTCGGCGAGGAACTCGTTCAGCAGCATGCAGAACCGGTCCGGGTCGGCCACGTGCGGAAAGTGTTTCACGTTTTTCAGCACGGTCAAGCGGCTGTCCGGCAGCAGTGCGGCCGTCCGGTGGCCGTGCGCCACCGGGATGAGCGGGTCACGCTCGCCCCAGATCAGCAGCACCGGCACGGCTTCGGCGAGGTAGAGCTTGTCCACGGCGCTCGCGCGCTGGCCGCGCAGGTCGATCAGGCTGCGGGCGATGAACAGGAACGCCCGCCGCCGCGCGGGGTCGGCCAGCGAGCCGAAATGCCGGGCCAGTTCCCGGGTTTCGGGCGGCAGCGACCCGCCGAGCCGCCGTCCGAGACGCGCCACGGCCCGCGCGAGGGCGAGCGTCACCCGGTTGACGGCCAAGGCCATTGTGGCCGGTGCGCCCGGCAAGGCGGCGGCGCGCAGCACCGGGCTCACCTCCGGCCCGAGGCCGGCGCTGCCCACCAGCACCAGCCGGTCGCACATTTCCGGGAACTGGTAGGCGAACTGCAGCGCGATGCCGCCGCCGAGCGAGTGCCCGACGACGGTCGCGTGCCGCACGCCGGACACCGCCAGCACGTCCCGCACGGTGCTCGCCATGGCGCCGAGGCCGTAGTCGGCGCGGGGTGCCTCGGACTCGCCGTGGCCGGGCAGATCGGGTGCCAGCACGCGGCGGCCGAGCGCGGCGCACCGGGCCAGCACCGGCGCCCAGGTCTCGGCGCTGCCGGCGATCCCGTGCAGCAGCACGACCGCTTCGTCGCAGGCGGCCGGGGACGGCAGGTGCTCGTGCAGCCGGATGCGCCTGCCGTGCAGGGTGAGGGTCTTGACGGTCATGGGCGGCCTTTCTCGCGGACCCGAAATTAGGGCATCCGACTGCTGCCGCGGATGTGGTGAAGGCCACGACGGGTGAATCACGGACGAGCGTGACAAGAAGGATTGCGGAAAGGCGGCGGCCCGTGCGGGTTTTCGCCGCGTCACCGGGAATGCGTATCGACATTCCGGTGGTATCCGGTAATCCTCGAAGGCATGGTCGCAATGACGCACCGGACGCGCTGATGTCCTGCCGCGCGAGTTTCCATTTCGTTCACCAGGGGCCGGGGCCGCGCCCGAGATGGCCGGGACGCCGGCCGTGGCGGCGGGTGCTGCCGATGCCGGTGCGCACGCTCGACCGGGTGGCGAGGCCCGCGGCGCACGGCTCGGCCGGGCTCACGTGGCTCGGTGAGCCCGGCGCCGTGGCGCAGCCGGGCTGAGCTGCGGGTACCCGGCCCGGTCCCCTCGGCAGCGGGCTACGCGAGCCGGGTCCCCAGCGCCCCAATGTGGCCTTCGGTGCGTTCAACGCACCCAATGTGGCCTTCGGTGCGTTGAGCGCACCCAATGTGGCCTTCGGTGCGTTGGACGCACCCAAGGTGGCCTTCGGTGCGTTGGACGCACCCAATGTGGCCTTCGGTGCGTTCAACGCAACCAAGGCCACCTTGGGGCGCTGGGGGCCGCTGGAGGTGCGGGCCGGGCAGTCCGGGCAGGTCGGGCAGTGTGTCAGGCCTCTGGGGGCCGGTGGGCGCGCATCAGCCGTTGTGCGCGCAGGGCCAGCTGCATACCCAGCCGGTCGTCGGCGTCCTTCAGCCGGTCTCCGAACAGCTCCTCCAGCTGACGCAGGCGGTTGCGGACCGTCTGCGGGTGGACGCCCAGCCGCTGCGCGATCTCCGGCGCGCCCCCGCGCGTCTCCAGCCAGGCGAGCAGGGTTTCGCTCAGCCGGTCGCGCTGCTTCTCGCTCAGCGATGCGAACGGGTCCAGGCTCTGCCGGGCCAGCTCGGCCGCGAGGAAGTCCTCGGCCAGGAGCCAGAGCGTCGCGAGGTGGTCGCGGCACCAGATGATCGGGCCGGGCACGTCCGGGCCGGACAGCAGCAGCGCCCGCCGTGCCGTGCGCAGGGCGGCCGGGGCGTCGGCCAGCGGGACCGTCGGGGAGACCGCCGCGCGCCAGCCGTCGAGCTTGGCCACCAACGGGGCCAGGTCGGCGTCCGGGTCGCGGGTCAGCAGGTACGGCTCGGGGCCGTCGAGATCGGCCAGGACGCCGTCGCCGAGCAGGTCGGCGGGGAAGTCCGCCGCGTCGGGGCCGCGTTCGAGCGCCACCATCGCGGCCGTCTCCGGCAGCGGCCAGCCCGCCCCGCCCGCCAGGCCCGCGATGCTGCTCGCCGCCCCTTCCGGCGCTCCGGCGATCAGCTCCAGCAGGCGCCGCCGCCGGACCGGGACGGCGCCCTCGGCCTCGGCCTGCGCCTGCTGGTACCCCTCGATCGCGGTCGCGCACAGCTCGTCGACGTAGGCGAAGATGGCCTCTGCGGCGACCGAGATGACGGCCGGGTCGACGCCGGCCGCGACCACCGCCGGGTGCATCGCGCGCCACGCCACCCTGGCCCCGACCGTGGCCGTGTCCTGCAGAGCGTCGAGGTTGCGGCCTTCGGTGAACTCGATCCGGCCGCGGCCGCGGTAGAACTCGATCCAGTGCTCGTGGCCCAGCGTCGGCTCGCCCATCGAATCGACGCAGTGCCGCACCGCGAACTCGACGCTCTTCACCAGGACCTTGCCGAACACGCCCTTGAGCGGCTGGCCGTAGGCCGGCACCGTGCGCTGCACCTCCTGGATCATCGAGGCCGCCGCGTGCCCGACGTGCGGGCGCAACCCCGCGCCCAGCGCGCGCGGCAACGAGGCCAGCAGGCGAAAGCTGCGGTACTCGACCACCAATCCCCCTTCGAGTGCGATGTGCGCCGAGCGTATCCGACGCATGTGTCACGGAAAAATCAACGAGCGGTTCCCGGAAAGGGTGACGCCGCCACGTCCTTTTGACACGGACGGGTGCGCGTTCTACGCTCCGTGTCAGCTGGCGGGGTTATTTCTCGAGGCGCCAATTCCCTGTGGAGGACTGAATTCCCCATGCGAGGTTCCGCTGCCTCGGACAGTTCCGTGTGGTCCCGGCTGCCGCACGAGCTCGGCGACGCGGTGCGCCCGCGGATCCCGGAGATCGCCCGGGCCTGCGTCGACGCGATCGCCGCCGAGATTCCGGAATATTCCGCGAGATTCGGCAGCGGCCCCGGCCGCGCGACCGCGATCGAGCTGGCGCGGCGCGGGATCGAGCGGGACGTCGACCGCGTCGGCACGCCCGCGCTGTGGCAGGCCGACCGGCTGGCCGGGTTCCGCGGCCACGGGCGCGACGCGTTCCACAATGGCCTCAGCCGCGAAGCCGTGCAGGCGGCCGTGCGCGTGTCGAGCCGGGTCACCTGGCGGTGGATCGCCGACATCGCGCGGGAAGCGGGCCTGTCCGGCGACGTCCTGTACGGCGCCGCCGAGGGGATGTTCGCCGACGTCGAGACGTCGATGGCGGCCGTCGCGGAGGGGTACAGCGCCGCGGAGGCCGCGGTGTCCGGCACCGGCGAACGGCACCGCCGCCTGCTGTGCGCGCTGCTCGGCGGACGGACGCCGGCTGAAGTGGACGGTCTGCTCGCCGCGTCCGGGCTGCCGGTGCCCGAGCGGGTCGCGGCGGTGGCGTTCCGGGCGCTGCCGGGTGCGCCGGAGTTCCCGCCCGGCCTGCTGCCGGAGCACGTCCCGGCCGACCCGGCGGGCGACCCGCCTGCCGCGCTGACCCCGGCCCCGGACGTGGACCTGATCGGCCTGACGGGCCTCCCCCCGGGCTGGACGGCGGCGGTCGGCCCGCTGGTCTCGCCGGCCGAGGCACCCGAGTCGTTCCGGATCGCCCGCCGCGCGGCCGACCTGGCCGCCCGCGGCCTCCTCGACGCACCCGGCCCGGTGATCTGGTGCCGCGACCACGTGACGACGCTGCTGCTGCTCGCGGACGAGTTCCTGGTCACCCAGCTGGCCTCGACGACGCTGGAGCCGCTGTCCGGGCTGTCCGGGCGCCGCCGCGAGCAGCTGGCCGAGACCCTGCTGGCACTGGTCCGGACCCGCGGCAGCGCGCCCGAGCTGGGGCGGTTGCTCGACCTGCACCCGCAGACGATCCGCGCACGGCTCAAGAAGCTCGGTGAGCTGTTCGGCGAGAAATTGGACGACCCGGCGGAGCGGCTGCGGCTCGAGCTGGCCTTGCTGGCCGAGCGAGCCCTGCCGGACCGCGACTGACGGACCGGCGCCTGGAGGGTCGGCTTGCGTGCCTGGGCGGTCGGCTCGTGTGCTTGGAGGGTCGGCTTGCGTGAGCGGAGGGTCGACACGTGCGGCAGGCGCCCGCTGCGGCTCTAGGCTGCCCGGCATGACCGGATTGCTCACCGAGCGCCTGCGGCAGGCCTCCGACAACGCCGCCGCCATGTGGACGACCCTTGCCCGCGTCCGTGGTGACCAGGTCCTCGACCACTCCGCCTTCACCGCCATCGACGGCCGCCGGTACCGGATCATGCTGCGGACCGCCACCCCCGGCGACGCCGTCGTCGAGGAGCTGACCGCACTCGCCGAACGGCGCCGGGAAGACGGGCGGACCGTCGTCGTCGAGGATCCCTTCCAGGTGCTGGACCTGACGGCGCTCGGGATGACCGCCGGGCAGCTGCCGGTGATGGCCCGTGAGCCCGGCCCGGTCCCCGAACCCGACGACGTCGAGCGCGTCGAAACCCCGGCCGAGCTGGCCGCGGCCGAAGACCTCGTCGTCCACGGCTTTCCGCTGGAGGAGTACCAGCCCTACCGTCCCGGCACCGTCTTCCCGCCCGGCCTCCTCGGCCAGGCCACCGCGTTCTTCCGCAAGGACGCCCAGGGTGCCTGCCTCACCATGGCCCACGGCGGTGTCGGCGGCGTCTACTGGGTGACCACTCACCCCGAGCACCGTTCGAAGGGTGTCGGGCGCGCGCTGATGCACGCGGTGCTGCGGCACTTCGACGCCCTGCCCGTCACGCTGACCGCCTCGCGGTCCGGGCGGCCGCTCTACGAGAAGCTCGGCTTCGTCACCCTCGGCGACGCCAACTGGTGGCGCTGACGGGAACACTCCGCCGGCTTCTCGCGGAACACGGTGCGCTTCGGGCCGTAGTCGCCCAGTAGGGTGACCCCGTACGCGGCCAGGCCGACGACGGCGAGGCGGAGCAGCTGTCGCGGCTCGGGCATGGTTCCTCCAGGTGACGCCGGACAGGGTGGAGGTTTTCGATGGCACGCACAGGCGGTGAGGGCGAACTCCCCTCCGTCGCCGAACTGGTGAACCTTTCGCAGACGAAGCCGCTGATGATCCGCGGTGAGCTCGACGCGAAGCTCGCCGAAGAGGCGACCGCCGAACCCGCCCCCGATCCGCTGGCCGTGCTCGACGCCGAGCTGGCGGCCGGGGAACCGGAGGGCGGCGGACGTCCCCAGGACGCCCCGCCCGCCGACCGGTCCCGCCGCGCGAAGCCGTACGTCCTCGCCGCGGGTGCGGCCGTCGGGCTGGGGCTGGCCGCCGTCGTGCTGCTCCAGCCGCACCAGGTGGGCGGGACCGCCGTGCCGCCACCCGGCGCGCCCGCCCCGATCGTGGCGCCGCCGACCTCCAGCGAAGCCGTGGAGACCATGAGCGCCTCCGCCGAGGCGCCGCCGCTCACCGCCGAGGTCCGGCACTCGACGCCCGAGACCACCGGCGCGCCGGCCGGTGCCGGGCGCAAGCCCGCGCGGGCCGAGCCGCCGTCGACTCCGGAGTCGCCGGAGGACCAGTGGCGCGAGTACGTCAGTTCGGTGCTCAGCTCGTGGCAGCAGCACCCCCACGGCGGCCGGAACCGCTGATCAGCAGTTCGCCGTCGACGGCTTCCCGGCGATCCGGTCCTTCACGAAGGCCAGGACGTCGGCGTTGCCGGTGTAGACCAGCGTGATGTGGTCGGTGTCGTAGGTCTTCCAGGTCACCGGTACCCCGGCCGCGCAGTGGGTCTTGTGCAGGCTGTCGGCCTGCGCGAACTGCACCAGCTGGTCGCCGGTCGCGTGGTAGAGGAACACCGGCACCCTCGGCGGGGCCCCGCCGAGCTTGTTCTCGTTCAGCCGCGCCACCCACGCCGGCTTGAGGTAGCCGGGGCCGGTCGTGTAGTCCGCGATCTTCTGGTTCGCGTACGTCGTGAGCAGCTCGAACGTGCACGCGCTCTGCTTCATCTCCGCCAGCTTCGCGCGGCCGTTGCCGCTCAGGAACGAGTCCAGCCGCAACTCGGGGTACGCCTGGTCGAGGCCGAGCAGCGCGTAGGCGAACACGCCGAAGCCGAACCTGCCGTCGAGCTGCAGCGTCACCTGGACCAGGTCGGCGGGCACGCCGCCGGCCGCCACGCCGACGAGGTTCAGCTCCGGCGCGTACGACGGCTGCAGTTCGCCCGCCCACACCGCGGCACCACCGCCCTGGGAATACCCGCGGAAGACGACCTTCGCCGACGCCGACAACCCGGCCGCGCCGAGCCGCTGGGCCGCGCGGACCGCGTCGATCACCGCGGGGCCTTCGGACCGGCCCACGACGTACGTCGTCTTCGGCGGGTCCTGGTACCCCTCGTAGTCCGGGACGGCGACGGCGTACCCCGCGTCGAGCAGGTCGTCGAGGCCGGGCTGCTCGTAGAAGGCGCCGATGTCGAGCATCTTCGACGGCGTGCACGCGAACGCCGGGCCGTGCGTGCCCGGGGCGAACGCGACGATCGGCGCCGTCGCGCGGTCGGCGTTCTTCGGCACCAGCACCGTGCCGGTGACGGCGCCGGGCTGCCCGAGCGCGTTCGTGGACAGGTACATCACCTGCCACGCGTCGACCGACGCCGAGCGCGGGCCGGCCTTCGACGGCCGCCACCGGAGCACGTCACCCGGCCGGCCCGCGGGCAGCGGCGACGGCGGCGTGTAGAACGAGTCGCCGGCGGGCCCCGGTACGGGTTCGGCAGCGGCCGCGGGGGCGAAGGCCGCGGCGAGGACCAGCGCCACCAGGGCGACGAGCACGCGGCGGGCGGTCACGCGCCGGTCCCGTAGACGCGCTTGCAGGTCGCGGACTCGCTGAAGGCCAGGTCGAGCTCCGGATTGGCCTTGAGGTCCTTGATCGGGCCTTCCGGGTCGGCCAGCTTGCCCATCGTCGCGTCGGCTTCGGAGATGACCTGGCGCAGGCTGGCCTGGTCGGTCACCTTCGCCTGCTCCATGCGGGTCTTCGTCTCGGCCAGCCGGGTCCTGGTCTCGGTCAGGTTGCCGGTGGCTTTGTCCACAACGGACTGTCCATCCGGGACAGGCGGGACGCCGGCGGCGCGCAGGCCGCCCGCCATGTCGTCCAGGGCCGAGCCGAGACGGCTCAGGAAGTCCACCATCGCGTCCCGGGTCTTCACCGGATCGGCGTTGTCGACGGCCGGCGGCTGCGACAGCTTCGCCGAGCCCGCGGCCACGCCGGTGCACACCTTGTCGACCCAGGCGAGTGCCGCGGGGTCGGCGTGCCGTCCCGGGTCGGGCGGGGCGTCCGAAGCGCACGCGGCGCACGACAGAAGCGCGGCCGCCGACATCACGAGCACCGCGCTGTGCATTCTTTTCATGGGTTTCGAAGCTACGCGCCGCGCTCGCGCGCGAGCAAGAAGGGAATGGCTGGTTGGCATGTGCGTCAACATTTCGGCGCCCGGATTTGTCACGCGTGTCAGCGGTTCGAAGGTGGCACTGTGCTGGGCAAACCTTCGCTGCCCTGCTAGGAATCCGGCCGGGGTGGCGTGCCGGTGTGACAATTTGCCGGGCCGATGTGACCTTTTTAAGGTAATCCCTTGATCGGTGCCAGTTGCGCTCGTTAGCTTACGGACAGGTCGCGATTCTCGAATAGCGGGCCGTTTCGTATCACTGTTGATACACGGAAGGACCATCGTGAGTCACCCAAGAGGCATGAAGAAGGCGGCCGTCGCCGCCGCGGCGGCGGCCGGGCTCGTCGCCACCGCGCTCGTCGCCGGGGCGCAGGCCGGCGCCGCCGACCCGGTTTCGCTGACGCTCAACTACCACTGCACCTTCCCGCTGGTGGGCTCGCAATCGCTGAAGGTGGTGATCAACACCGATCTGCCGACCACGGTGAACACCGGGCAGCCGACCGGTGCGTTCGACATCAAGGCCGTGTCCACCATCAACGCGGACACCGTCAGCGGCCTGAGCCTGATCGGCGCCACGACGCTCGAGGGCACCGCCACCGCGAGCGCGACGGTCGCCGCGCCGAGCCTCAACCTGCCGGTCAGCGTGCCGATCACGCTGGACAAGACGAACATCCCGGCCTCCGGCGAGATGAACATCAACGCCGCCGGCAAGACGCCGTCGCTGACGTTCACCCAGGCCGGCCAGGCGAAGATCACCGTGGGCGACCTGAACCTCAAGGTCACCCCGCGCAAGGCCGACGGCTCGGTCACCGGCATCACGCCGGACGGCACGATCGACGCGCCCTGCACGCAGGACAGCGGGCAGAACAACACCCTCGCCACGATCACCATCAACGGCGGTGGCGGGCCGACGACCCCGCCCACCACGACCCCGCCGGTCACCACCCCGCCGACGACCACGCCGCCGGTGACGACCCCGCCCACGACCACCCCGCCGGGCGGGGGCATCAAGTACTCCTTCGGCATCACCGGGCAGACCGCGCTGAAGTCGCTCGGCAGCACCGCGCCGATCACCGGCTCGTTCGACGCCGACGTCAACCTGTCGGCCAAGACGTTCACCGGGAACCTGCAGCTGAACCCGACGCACACCGACTTCAAGCTGTTCGGCTTCCTGCAGGGCAGCTCGGACGTCAAGGTCGTCCAGAACGGCCCGCAGACCGGTGAGCTGGTGGGCACCGGCTTCAAGGCGCACATCAAGTTCGACACGTTCCTCACCACGGTCAACCTGTTCGGCATCCCGATCAGCACCGACCCGAAGTGCGGCACGGTCAGCTCCTCGACCAGCGAGATGACCACCGGCCCCGACTTCGACCTGCTCAAGGGCGGCAAGCTGGCGGGCACCTACTCGCTGTCCGCGCTGCAGAACTGCGGCTCGTTCAACGACATCATCAGCGCCTTCGCGAAGAGCGACGGCAACTCGCTGGACCTCGTGCTCGCCAAGAAGTGACCGATCTGCCGGCCTCCGTCGCGCTGAGGCGGGGGCCGGCTCCACGCCCTGGAAGGAGAGCCCGTGCGGAAAACCCGGTCGTTGCTCGCGGCGGGCCTCGCCTGTCTGGCCCTGCCGCTCGCCGTCCCCGCCGCCGAGGCGTCGACGCCGGTGGTCAAGAGACTGAGCTACACCTGCCCGTTCCCGTTGATCGGGCTGCAGAAGCTGGACGTGGAGATCAAGGCGTCGTTCGACGTGCCGTCCGCGCCGGGCGGGACGTTCACGACGGCGGATCTCGCGGTCTCGGTGACCGTGCCGGACAAGTCCACCCGCGGCCTGGCCCTGGTCGGCGCGGCGAGCATCGAAGGGACGGCGTCCGCGGGGGTGATGCTGGCCAACGGTCCGCTCACGCTGCCGCTGAGCCTGCCGCTGACGGTGGCGAAGACGGCGGTGCCCGCCTCGGGGGCGTTCACCACGCAGGCGGCAGGCTCGGTCCCGCCGGTGCAGCTGCCGAACGCCGGCCGCACGACGTTGACGATCGGCGGCTTCAGCACCCGGCTGACGCCGAAGAAGGCGGACGGCTCGTACACCGGGCTCGGTTCGTTCACCTCGGACTGCACGCTCGACCCCGGCCAGGACCCGGTGCTGCTGAGCTTCGACCTCGCCGGCACGCAGACCGAATACCGCTACGCCGTGGCGGGATCGACGGCGCTGAAGGTGCTCGGCGCCACCGCCCCGCTCACCGGGTCGCTCACGGCAGGCCCGGTGTTCGCCACCGCGCTCGACGAGACCGCGGCGGACTTCAAGGCGTTCGGGTTCGTGCCCGGCCGCGCGGACCTGCGGTTCACCCCGGACGGCCCGCAGACCGGCGAAGCCGTCGACGGCGGGTTCGCCGCCCACTCGACCCTCGCACTGGCCCTGCCGCAGGTGACGCTCTTCGGGCTGCCGGTCGCCGACGCGGGCTGCCGGGCGAGTGCGCCCATCCCGGTCGACCTGCGGACCGGCCCCGGTTTCGCGATGGCGACGGGCGGTCCGGTCACCGGCACCTACGCCATCCCGCCGCTGACCGGCTGCGGTGCGTTCACCGCGTACCTGAGTTCGCTGGTCCAGGGCGGGGGGAACACGTTCGCCCTGACGTTGACCGCGCGCTGACCGCCGGTCACTTCAGCCGCGTATACGTGGGGAATGCGTCGAACCACGGTGGGGACTCTGGTCGTTTTCACGCTGCTCGCCACCGCCGCGCCCGGGGAGGCGGCCGGCCTGAGCCGCGACCCGGTGTCGGTGATCCACGACCGCGACCACGCGCTGCACGTCCTCAACGCCGGGGCGACCGACGACGAGCTGACGCTGCGGACGCAGGCACTGGCGTCGAGCGCGTGGGCCTTCTTCCGCGGCACTTCGCCGCTCTACTACCGCGATCTGGGAGAACTGCCCCCGTCGCAGTACGCGACCGCGGGCAGTGACGTGTGGCTGACCGGCGACGCGCACCTGGAGAACACCGGCGCCGACCGCGGTGCCGACGACGAAGAGCAGTTCGCGCTCACCGACACCGATGACGCCTGGCGGGGTTCGTGGACGTGGGAACTGCGCCGCGAAGCCGTGTCGATCGTCCTCGCCGGCCGGGCCGAGGGCCGCAGCGCGAGCCGGATCGGCACCGACGTCGACACGTTCGCCGCCGAGTACGCGCAGTGGATCGCGAAGTTCCACGGGACCGGCGACGAATCGAGCTGGCGGCTCACCTCGGGCAACACCTCCGATCTCGTCGGGGACCTGATCGACGACGCCGCCGGGGACGAGCGAGCCGACCTGCTCGCCAAGTGGACCACCGGTGGCCACTTCACGGCCGATCCGCAGCTGCCTGCCGTGTCCGAGACGACGCGCACCCAGCTCGCCGCCGCGATCGCGGCTTACCGGACCACCGCGGGCAAGCCGCTGAAGGCGTCCGAAGCCGTCGTCAAGGACGTCCGCCGCCGGACCGGCGCGGGCACCGGCAGCCTCGGCCGGTTCCGCTGGTACGTGCTCGTCGAGGGAGCCACGACCTCGGCGTCCGACGACCGGATCCTCGAACTCAAGCAGGAGGTCGACCCGGCACCGAAGCCGCTCGCGCCGAACGCCGCGACCCTCACCGGCGGGCAGCGCCCGGCCCTGGCCCTGCGCTGGCTGGCGAACGAGTCGGACCCGCTGGCCGGCTGGGCGAGCGTGGGCAGCACCCCGGTGCTGGTCAAGGAGAAGTCGCCGTTCGCCGAGGACCTGAAGATCGGCGATCTGACGACGCCGGCGATCTGGGACGACACCGTCCGGGACGTCGCCCGGCTCCTGGCCGCCGCCCACGCCCGCGCCGACCAGGACATCCCCGGCACCGGGCTCACGTACTCGGCGGACGCGGCGATCGACGGCGCCATCACGTCCGTCTCCGGCTTGCAGGCCGAGACGCGGGCCTTCGCGACGAGCTACGCCGACCAGGTCACCCGCGACTGGCAGGCCTACGTCACCGCGAAGAACAGCGGCCGCGCCCTGTTCTGACCGGCGTCAGCGGGACCGGAACATCAGCGTGCACCCGGCTCCCGCAAGGACCAGCGCGGCCAGGAACAACCCGCCGTGCACGAGGTCGCGCGCCATGACGTCGCCGGCGAGTTGCACCGCGACGTTCACGATGCCGAGCACGCCGGCGACCGCCAGTGCCGGACGGGCGCCCTTGACCCCTCGGTACGCCGCGTGGACGAGCGCCGCCCAGAGCCCGGCGCAGAGCGCGAACACGAGCACGGCGACCGGGAGCGGGACGGCTCCGGTGAGCGCGGTGTGGCGGCCGGTCAGGCGGCCGGCGAGGGTGCCGAGGAACCAGCACGCCGTCGCACCCCACCAGGCGAGCGCCGCGGACCGGGTCATCCGCGCAGCGTAGGTGCGGTGTGCCCGGTTCCGGCACGGCCGGCAGCCGAACCGTTATCGACCCGATGTCCCACCGGGGTGCTATAAAGCGCTACCCCGGTGGGACCGGTTACGCGGCCGTAGGCGCCGTCGCCGGTGCCGCTAGGGTTGATCGTCTGGATGTGCTGGCGCAAGAGCAGCCGAACGGGAGACGCCGGTGACCGCCGCGCTCGACTCATCGTGGGATCCCCGCACGCGCCTGCGGGTGCTGCTCATCGAGGACGACGACGGCGACGCGCTGCTGGTCGAGGAGATGCTGGCGGACACGGCCGTGCCGTACGCGCTCGAACGCGTCGAGACGCTCACCGCCGCGCTCAGCGGCCCGCTCACCGCCGACTGCGTGGTGCTCGACCTCCAGCTGCCCGACGCGATGGGCCTCAGCGGGCTGACCAAGCTCGGGCAGCACGCGCCGGGCGTCGCGGTGGTCGTGCTGACCGGGCAGCACGACCAGGCCACCGGGGTCGCCGCGGTCGCCGCCGGCGCGCAGGACTACCTCGTCAAGGACCAGGTCGACGGCCCGCTGCTGGTGAAGGCGCTGCGGTTCGCCCGCGAACGCAAGCGCGCCGAACAGGTCGAGCAGCAGTTCCTCCAGCAGCAGCTGCTCGCGCGGGAGAACGCCCGCCTCGAACGCGGCCTGCTGCCCAGCCCGCTGCTGCGCGACCCCCACGTCGACCTGGCCGCCCGCTACCGGCCCGGCCGCAACGGTTCCCTGCTGGGCGGCGACTTCTACGACGCGATCGAGCTCGCCGACGGCACCGTGCACATGATGATCGGCGACGTCTGCGGCCACGGCCCGGACGAGGCCGCGCTCGGGGTCGCGCTGCGGATCGCGTGGCGCTCGCTCGTGATGGCCGGCCTGCCGATGCCCGACGTGCTGAGCATGGTCGAGCGTGTCCTGGTGCACGAACGGATCGAGCCGCTGTTCGCCACCGTCTGCATGGTCGTCATCGCACCGGACCGAAGATCCCTGCGCCTGTCGCTGGCCGGGCACCTGCCGCCGCTGCTGCTCACCCCCGGCGACGGGCACCTGCTCTCCGGCGAGCGCCTCGGCGTCCCGCTCGGCGTGGTCGAGGGCGCCAAGTGGGACGCGCTGGAAGTGCCGCTGGAACCGGGCTGGTCGTTGCTGCTGTACACCGACGGGGTGTTCGAGGGCCGCGTCGGCGCCGGCTCCGAGCGGCTGGGCCACGAGCGGATGGCCGAACTGGTGCTCGACATCAAGCACGGGACCGGGCTCGACGGCCGGGCGCTGCTCGACGAGCTGATCGCCCGCGCCGAACGGCTCAACTCCGGCCCGCTCGACGACGACGTCGCCCTCGCCCTGCTCAGCCACGACCCGGGAGCCACCGCCGATGAGCGTTGAAGCACGCGGCTGGCCCATCCGCCGCCGGCTGGCGCTGCTCGCCGCCGTCGAGACCGTACTGCTGGTCGCCGCGTTGATCGCCGGCGGTGTTGCGCTGCACAGCCTCACCGCGGCCCGCACCCACCTGCTCGACGTGATCGCGCCGCAGCGGCTGGCCGCGATCCAGCTGTCCACCGCGCTGCTGAACCAGGAAAGCGGCGTCCGCGGCTACCAGCTCGGCCGGCAGCCGGCGTTCCTGGTGCCCTACACCGACGGCGTCCGGTCGCAGGGCGACGCGGTCACGCAGCTGCGGCAGCTCGGCGCGGCCCCCGGCACGCAAATCGGCGACGACCTCGACGCCGTGCTGCGGGCGGCCGCCGCCTGGCAGGACGCGGCCGCGCCGACGATCGCCCCCGCCGCGCCGCCGGTCACCGCGGCCCAGGTCGAGCGCGGGCGGACGTTGTTCGTCGACGTGCGCACGGCACTCGACACCCAGCTCGACCACCTGACCGCGATGCGCGACGCCGGCCGGAGCGAGCTGAACGCGGCGGCGCGCTTCCTCAACGCGATGTTCGTGGCCGTCGCCGTGCTCGTCCTGCTGCTGTTCGCGATGCTGTTCTTCGGCCTGCGGCAGGTCGTCACCCGGCCGATCCTGCGGCTCGCGGGGGAGGTCCGCCGCGTGGCCGACGCCGACGTCCGCCACCCGGTGCACGGCAGCGGGCCACGCGAGATCGCGCAGCTCGGCGCGGACGTCGAGGCGATGCGGCAGCGCATCCTCGACGAGGTCGCCGAGCTCGAGCGGGCGCACGCCATGCTGGACCGGCGCACGCAGGAGGCGGAGCAGTCGAACGCGATGCTCGACCGGCGCACGCGCGAGCTGGAGCGGTCCAACGCCGACCTGGAGCAGTTCGCGTACGTCGCCTCGCACGACCTGCAGGAGCCGCTGCGGAAGGTGGCCAGCTTCTGCCAACTGCTCCAGCGGCGCTACCAGGGCCTGCTCGACGAGCGCGGCGAGCAGTACATCGAGTACGCCGTCGACGGCGCGAAGCGGATGCAGGTCCTGATCAACGACCTGCTGGCGTTCTCGCGGGTCGGCCGGAAGCCGGGCGAGCACGTCGTGACCGACGCGGGCGCGCTGGTCGACGAGGCGACCGCGAACCTGGAGGTCGCGCTCTCGCTCAGCGGCGGCAAGGTCAGCCGCGGCGACCTGCCCGAGGTGCGCGTCGAGCCGGCGCTGATGACGGCGGTGTTCCAGAACCTCATCGGCAACGCGCTGAAGTTCAGGGGCGAGGCGCCGCCGGAGGTGCGGGTCACCGCCGAGCGTGACGGCGACGACTGGGTGTTCTCCGTGGTGGACAACGGGATCGGCATCGACGCGGAGTACGCCGAACGCGTGTTCGCGCTGTTCCAGCGGCTGCACACGCGTACCGCGTACCCGGGCACCGGGATCGGCCTGGCCCTGTGCCGCCGGATCGTCGAGTACCACGGCGGCCGGATCTGGCTCGACACCGAGGCCGCGGACACCACGTTCCGCTTCACCCTGCCGGCCCGCGAGGCGCCGGCTCACCTGGCTCCAGCTCACGACAACGAGGAAACCGCATGACGGAGGCGTCCGCCCCGATCGACATCCTCCTCGTCGAGGACGACCCCGGTGACGTGCTGATGACCCGGGAAGCGTTCGCGCACCACAAGATCCGCAACCCGCTGCACGTCGCGGAAGACGGCGTCGAAGCGCTGCGCTTCCTGAAGCGGGAAGGGCGGTTCGGGGCGGCGCCGCGGCCCGGGCTGATCCTGCTCGACCTCAACCTGCCCCGCAAGGACGGCCGGGAACTGCTCGGCGAGATCAAGCAGGACCCCGGGCTGCGCACGATCCCGGTGGTCGTGCTGACCACGTCCGAAGCGGACGAGGACATCCTGCGCAGCTACGAACTGCACGCCAACGCCTACGTGACGAAGCCGGTCGACTTCGAGAAGTTCGTCGAGGTGGTCCGGAAGATCGACGATTTCCGGGTCACCGTGGTGAAGCTCCCGCACCGGTAGCCGTTTGGCGGGGAGTGCGGCACGATGGGAGGCCGTGACCCCTTCGACACCGGATCTGCCCGCCACCGAACTGGCGGTGACGCTCGACTGGCGGGGCCGGTCCGCGGTGCTGGCCGTGGCGGGGGAGATCGACCTGGTCAGCGCGCCGGAGTTCGGGGAAGTCGTCGACGTGGTGCTGGCCCGCGGGCCGGAGAAGCTGGTGGTCGATCTGCGCGAGGTGACGTTCTTCTGTTCGGCTGGCCTGCAGGTGCTCGCGGCGGCCCACCGAAGACTGGCCGAGCGCGCGTTGTGCGTGGTGAGCGATTCCCCGGTGACGTCGGGCCCGTTGAAGACCACCGGGCTCGACACGTGGATCGGCATCCACCCGACCGTCGACGAAGCACTCCGATGAGGCGGGCGCGGATGCCGGCGCCGTTCCGCCGCCACGGCGTCCCCGCGGCGCCCGGCGCCCTCCGCCGCCTGCGTCACGACCTGATGGCGTGGGTACTGGCGGCGGGGATCGACGAGGACCGGGCCGGCGACATCGTGCTGGCCAGTTACGAGGCACTGGCGAACGTGGCCGACCACGCCTACGACGACGTGGAGCCCGGCGTGGTCGACGTCGACGCGGCGGTGCACCCCGGCCGGCTCGAAGTGGTGATCACCGACCACGGCCAGTGGCGCACCCCGGTGCCGGACCCCCGGCCGGTTTCGCCGCGTGGCCGCGGATTGCTGCTGCTGCGGGCGAGCGCCGACCGCGCGGACATCACCCCGGGCGATTCGGGAACCGTGGTAACCCTGACCTGGGACCTGAACACCCCCCATCCCTGACCAGCCCCAAGCGCCCCAATGTGGCCTTCGGTGCGTTCAACGCACCGAAGGCCACATTGGGTGCGTTCAACGCAACCAAGGCCACCTTGGGGCGCTGGGGGGTGCTACTTCCGGACCACGGCTCCGGTCTTCGGGTCGAGGGTGACCTTGCGGGCCTGGGGCCACCAGAAGTCGAACATGCCGGTGAGCGAGCCGGCGCGCGCGTCGAACGACGAGTCGCCGATCCGGCCGGTGAACCAGTTGTCCTCGATGAACTTCAGCACCGACGTCTGGTCCGTCAGCGTGTGGTCGACGTGGTTGACCTTGCTGTACGGCGAAACCACCAACAGCGGCAGGCGCGGGCCGTAGCCGCAGCGGTCCGCGTAGCCGCCCAGCGTCGCCGGCTTGCCCGTGCAGACCGCCTGGTCCTGGGCGGCGTCGTGGGAACCGTTGACGATCGGCGGCTTCTGGTGGTCGTACCAGCCGTCCGAGTCGTCGTAGGCCAGCACGATCGCCGTCGACTTCCAGTCCGGGGACTGCTGGATCTTGTTGATCTCACCGACCACGAACTGCTGCTCGTCCAGCGGGTCCGAGTAGCCCGCGTGGCCGTCCTGGTACTCCGGCGCCTTCAGGAAGCTCACCGCGGGCATCGAGCCGGCCTGCAGCGCGGCGTCGAAGTCGGAGATGTCGTACTGGTGGTTCGCGCGGTCGGTCTGGCCGATCGCCTGCACCGAGGACGGCGGGAGGTGCTTCGGGTTCGCCGTCGACGGGTAGTACTGGAACGGCTCGTGGTGCGGGCTGTAGTCGACGACCGCGTTGCCGCCGACGTTGGTGTGGGTCTGGCCGCACACCGCGTACCCGTTGGCCGTGCCCGTCGGGCGGAAGCCGCCCTGGAACCAGCCCCACGTCACGTGCCGCTGGTTGAGCAGGTCGCCGACGTTGCGGCCCTGCATCGTGGCCAGGTTGTCCTTGCTCGTGTGGTTCTTGCCCGAGCAGTCGTCCCACGCCGGGTCCGGGTCGTTGATGACCGTGCCGACGCCGTTCGCGTCCGGCGAGGACACCACGTAGGCGTCGCCGACCGGCTGGTGCGTCACCGGGTCGACCGCCTGGCCGCCGTGCGTCTGGCCGGAGACCAGGTTCAGCGCACCCGGCGTGGACGGGCCGAACGTCGTGTTGAACGAGTTGTCGCTCATCGCGTAGTGCTGGGCGTAGTTCCACATGCCCGTGACGGTGTTGCCGTCGTAGTAGTCCATGACCAGGCCGGGCTCGCCGAACAGGATCGGCTGCCCGGTGCACTTGTCGGTCTCGGTCTTCTCGACGAACTTGTCCATCTTGCCGCCGTTGAAGGCGGCCTGCTCGGCGCCGTAGTTGTGGTTCTGGTCGCAGGTCAGCGCCTGCTGGGGCGTCAGCCGCTTCGGGTCGTAGGCGTTGGGGTTGGCGGTCAGCAGCCGGTGGTCCAGGCCGTTGACCTTCGGGGTGCCGTGCGCGGCGGTGAACGGGGTGCCGTCGGTGCCGGCCGCGTCCGGGTAGGTGCCGAAGTAGTGGTCGAACGAGATGTTCTCGCCGAAGATGACGACGACGTGCTTGATCGGTGTCGACGTCGGGATCCCGTGCGCGGGGAACAGGTGCAGCGGCTGGGCGTCCGCGGTGGTCGCCGCGGAGCCGGTGACGACGGCCAGCGTGGCCACCGAGGCGAGTGCGCCGGCGCCGAGCAGGCCGCGGCGTCGCCGTCGGGTCGTTCTGTCCACAGTGGAGTCCTTTCGTGGTGGGGTGGGGTTCGCTCACTCGAGCAGGGTGCGCCCGAAGTGGTCGTCCGGGCCGGTGACGCCCGGCAGCGCGAAGAAGTAGCCGCCGCCGAACGGGGAGATGTAGTCGGTCAGCGGTTCGTCGGCCAGGCGCGTCTGGACGGCCTCGAACTGGCGCTCCAGGTCCTGCTGGTAGCAGACGAACAGCAGGCCCATGTCCAGGTTGCCGTTGCTGTCGACGCCGCGGTCGTAGTTCACCGCGCGGCGCAGGATCCGGCTGGCGTCCGTTTCCGGCGTGCGCGGGTTCGCCTTCCGGATGTGGCTGGTCAGCGGGATGACGGAGCCGATCGGGTCGTCGGCGTAGCGCGGGACGTCGGTCTCCCCGGTGCCGTCGAGCGGGGCACCGGTGTCGCGGCGGCGGCCGAACATGTTCTCCTGCTCGGCCAGGGAAACCCGGTCCCAGAACTCCACGAGCATCCGGATCAGCCGGATGACCTGGTAGCTGCCGCCGCCGGTCCACGCGGGCTCGCCCCGCGTCCACACCAGACTGTCCACTTCGGAGCCCGTGGGGTTCGCGGTGCCGTCCTTGAAGCCCATCAGGTTGCGCGGCGTGCCCTCCGGCCGCGGTGGCGAGCTGAAGCCGTTGAGCTTCCAGCGCAGCTGCATGCCGCCGCGGGTGGCCCGCGCGATGTCCCGCAGCGCGTGCAGGACGGTGTCGGTGTCGTTCGCGGAGAGGATCAGGCTGAGGTCACCGTGGCACTGGGCGGGGTCGAGGGCGTCGTTCGGGAACGTCGCCATGGGCTTCAGCTTGGCGGGCTTGAGTTTCGCGAGCCCGTACCGGTCGTCGAACAGGCTCGCGCCGACCCCGAGGACGACGCCGAGATCGCTGCCGGGCACGACCGGCCCGAGGACGCCGGAATCGGCGGGTGGCGCGGTGATGCCCAGCGCGGCGGGCGCGCCGCCGGCGGTGAGGAACCGGGCCCGGTCGGTGATGGCGCGGAAGAGCTCGGTGAGCTCGAATTTGGACTCGGCGACGGTGTCGAAGGAGGCGACGACGGTCTGGGACGGCGGCTTGCGGAGGATGGCGGCCTGGTGGGGGCCGTGGAAGGCCACCGGCGAGCTGCCGTCGGTGACGTTCGCGGACGCCCCGAGACCGGCCCCGGCGGCCACGGTGAGCCCGGCACCCATCGCGGCCCGGCGCAGGAAGGAACGGCGGGGGAGCCCGGTCACGAGACCCTCCTCGGCTCGGCGATCGCCGCGATCGGGGCCAGCAGTTCGGTCAGCTCGCCGACGTCCGCGTCGAGCTTCTGCCGCTGTTCGCGGCTCAGGTCCGCCAGCCGGATCCACGTGCCGTCCGGGCGGTGCGCCGCGTCGAGCGCCGCCTGCGTGCGGTTCAGCCACGTGTCCACTTTGGTCAGGTCGGGATACCGCGACGTCAGCAGCGACCGCAGGACGTCGAGGACCGCGCGGGTGCCGTCGAGGTTCGCGCGGGCCGTGGCCAGGTTCGTGCCGCTGCCGTAGTCGGTGCGGCCGGTCAGTTCGAACTGCAGGGTGTTCTCCATGATCTCGTGCGCGCGCAGCCCGAGGTCGTTCCCGTCGACCTGGCTGTCGGCGAAGGACGTCTGCAGCGCGCGGGCGTCGGTGTCGAGCCGGTCGGCGACGGCGACCAGTGCGCCCAGGTCCTCGCCGCGCCAAAGCCCCTGCTCCAGGCGGTGGAAGCCGGTGAAATCCGGGTCGGCCGAGCTGCCCGGGAGACCGTCGGCCGTGCCGTTGAGCACGCCGTCGGAGTCGCCGAACGCGTCGTAGGCCGCGCCCAGCCGCTCGTACGTCAGGTGGGCGGTCAGCCACGCCGTCTGGCTCGCCGCTCGATCGCCACTGTGGACGGTGGTCTTCAGCGTGCCGGTGTTCGCGACCAGCTCGCCGAGACCCGTCGTGACGTGCTGCTGGTAGGCCTTGAGCGGGCCGAGCAGGTCGTCGTGCGTCACCGGCGCGACACCCGGCCCGGTCCGCTCGGCCCCGCCGGTGATCCGCACCGGCGGCCCGACGATGGCGCCCGCGTCCTCGGGCAGGCAGCGGAACGCGTAGCTGCCGTTGCCCAGGTTCACCCGCAGCGGCCGGCTCGTCGCCGCGCCGAGGCCCTCGACCTCGCCGTAGATCACGCCGGTCGCCGGGTCGATCAGGTCGACCTCGGCCGTCACCGACCCGGTGTTGTGCAGGCGGAAGGTCTGCGGCCCCGGCTTCGGATCCGTCCAGCCGGTGCCGCACGCCGAGCGCGAGACCGCGATCTCGGGGTCGACGGCGGCCGCTCTGTCCGGCCAGAACGCCACGACGGCTCCCGCCGCGGCGGCCACGGCCACGGCCGCCACGATCCAGCGGGTACGCACTGACCCCGGCACGCCTTGTCTCCCGTCACTCGATCGGACCATCACCGGTCACGGATTATGCGAGCCTAACGCCCGGAAAACCGCATCGGATCGGATCGGACGAGCGAAATTCACCCGGACTTCAGCCGGGCGCCCACGAAACGGGGAGAATTCAGACATTTTTGTATCGCACAGCTCTGTGTCGGCTGCGCCAGAACTGTCGGGTTCGGGAAAATCGACCGATTGGTGCAGGTCAGGGCAGGGGTGCGCCGGTCTCCAGCAGCGTCTTCAGGCTGGACAGCAGCGCGGGCCAGCCCTGGCTGCACATCTCCAGCGCCGTGCTGCCGTCGTCGAAACCGTCGTGGAGGACGGTCAGCCTCACCATTTCCCCGTGCGGTTCGATGGTGAACGTGACTTTCGTCCGGCTCTCCCCCTGAAGTTTCGAAAGCGTTTCCTCGTCGACGCCGTTGGCTTTTGCCCACTCCGCCGTGAAAGTGTGCCAGGTGTAGGACAGTCGCCGGAAGGGTTCCGATTCGAGGACGACCTGTTCGGGATCGGTGGTTTTCGCCCCACTCTCGGCCCACGTCATCGGTGCGCCCTTTTTCCAGTCCGTTTCGAACGAGACGCCCCAATACCGGCTCGTGAAGGCCGGATCGGTAAGCGCTTGCCAGAGCTTCTCCGGTGTCGTGTTGATGTAGGTGGTGTACGCGAAATCGTTCATGGGTGCGGACTCCAGTGCTCGTTTGAGATCGGCCAGCGCGCCGGCCCGCCGCCGGTCGTAACGGGTCATCCAGCGCTCGGCGATCGCGTTGATCGGCGCGGCGTCGAGGTAGTGCAGCTTTTCGCGGCCGCGCCGGGCGGTGGTGATCAGCCCGGCCGCCTCGAGCACGGCCAGGTGCTTGCTCACCGACTGGCGGGCCATGTCCAGCCCCGCGCACAGCTCGCGCAGGGTCTGGCCGTTGCGCTCGTTGAGCACGTCCAGCAGCCGGCGGCGGCTGGGATCGGCCAGCGCTTTGAAGGCCTCGTCCATGACGCGACGATAGGCAGCCAGATGGCTGCATGTCAACCGGGGATCACCGGAAGCGGATCACCGTGATGCTCGCGAGGACGAAGAAGACGAGGATGACCAGCGTGCCGGTCTGCCCGCCGGAGGAGCGGGTCACGACCTGGTCGACGGCGCCGGTCAGCCGCACGCCGCACTCGGCGACCACGGTGTGCCGCCCGGCTTCGATGCGGGTGAACTCGACCGGCGCGGTGAAGGCGCCGGAGCTGTCGGTGAAAGCGGTGCCGACCTCGGCGCCGCCCGACATCAGCGTCACCATCCGGCTCGGACGGCAGCCCTGCCCGGACGCCGAGAGCGTTTCGCCGGGCTTGATGCTCGGCCGGTCGAGCACCAGCTCACCGGGCTTCGGCACGGTGCCGGTCGTCGTGGGGGTGCCGGGCGTGGCCGGCGGGGTCGTCGTCGTCGGCGGCGTGCTCGTGGTCGCCGGCGGGGTGGTGATCGTCGGCGTGGCCGGGGTCGTGGTGGTGCCCGGCCGGGTCGGGCGCGTGGTCACCGGCGGGGGCGGCGTGGTCGTCACCGGCGGCGGAGGTGTGGTGGTGGGGGTGGCGGTCACGGTGAAGCGGCTGCCCGCGCTCAGCGGGCCGCCGGTCCGGGCGTTCGTGCACGTGCCGGTGACCGGGTAGGTGCCGGGCTGGGCGCCGGCGGGCACGGTGGCCGCGACCGTGCCGCTCGTCTGCTGGAGGGTCGTGTTCGCCGACCACATCGGCGTGCTGTTCCAGGAAAAGGTGACCGGCCCTTTGCACGGGTAGAAATTCCAGGAAATGGTGAAGGAACTCCCCGCCTTGCCACTCGAAGGTTTCAAACCAACCGACGATGTGTATTGTGCATTGGCGGTGCCTGCCGCGGTGAGCAGAAGCAACGTTCCGGCCACAGTGCCTAAAAACAGCCGAACCACGAATCGCATTGGGACGTCCCTCGCCGGTGTGTGCTCGCTGTAGCATTCCAGGCCAGTCGATAACGCAAGTAGGGGATGCCCAATGGGACGTGTCATCGCGGCGGGGGTTGCGTTGGGTTTGTGCGCGGTGCTGCTGGGCGCCGCACCCGCCTCGGCCCAGCCGGAGTCCGCGTCGCTTCGGCTGCAGGTGTCGATCGACCAGCGGCCGATCGAGGACGCCACGGTCCCGATCGATCCGGCGAACCAGGTCGAACTGCAGGTCGTGGCGACCAACCCCGGCACCGCGCCGGTGAAGGTCCGCAGCGTGCGGCTGTCGGGCGTCGCGCTCGCGTTGACCTTCTTCGCCTACGACACGACCGCGCCCTTCGAGGTGCCGGCCCGCGGGTCGGTGTCCCGGACGTTCGTCCTCGACCTCGGTGACCTGGCGGGGCAGGCGACCGGGCTGCTGCCGTCGTCGGTCGAGCTGCTCGACGCCGGGCGCGCCACGCTCGGCGAGTCGACGACGGTCGCCGACATCCGCGGTTCCTTCTGGTCGGTCTACGGCGTCTTCGGACTGGCGATGCTCGTGCTGACGATCCTCGCCTGGGTGACCGCGCTGCTCGCGCTGGCCCGGCACCGGCTGGCGCCCAACCGCTGGCGCCGCGGCGGGCGGTTCCTGCCCGCCGGGTTCGGCACCGGGCTGGTCGCGGTGATCAGCCTTTCGGTGCTGCGCCTGGTCCCGCCCGAGCCGGCGATCGAGATCCCGGTGGTGCTCGGCGCCGCGGCGATCGCGTTCCTGCTCGGCTACCTGACCCCGCACCCGGCGCCGCCCGCGGTCACCGGGAGTGACGCCACCGTGCAGCTCCCGGTCCCGTCAACGCAGGAATTCACCCGATGAGCGCACCGGCCGAGCTGGTCGCCGCCCTGCCGCAGTACGACATCGGGGAGTCGATCGGCGAGGGCGGCATGGGTGTCGTGTTCGCCGGCGTGCACCGGACGCTGGGCCGCAGCGTGGCGATCAAGCAGCTGCCGTGGGACGTGCTCAACCACGCGGCGAGCAGCGAGCTGTTCGATCGCGAGGCGCGGGTGCTCGCCAGCCTGGACCACCCGCACATCGTCCCGGTGTACGACTACGTCCGCACCGGCCGCGAGCACCTGCTGGTGATGGAGCGGCTCGACGGCGGAACGGTGCACAGCCGCTTCCACGGCGGCGGGGTGAGCGGCGAGCAGGCGTGCGCGATCGGGCTGGCGATGCTGGCCGGGTTGCACGCGGCGCACCGGGCGGGCGTGCTGCACCTCGACGTCAAGCCGCGGAACCTGCTGTTCAGCACGCAGGGCGTGGTGAAGGTGGCGGACTTCGGCATCGCCAGGGTGATCAGCGAGGGCGCCACGTTGGTGACGCACGGTGGCGAGATCCTGGGCACGCCGGCGTACATCGCCCCGGAGCAGGCCATGGGCAACGCACTGAGCCCGGCGGCCGACGTGTACGCGGCCGGGACGGTGCTGTACGAGCTGCTGTCGGGCCGGCTGCCGTTCGACAACACCCGCGGCGCGATCAGCATGATGCGCCAGCACATGTTCACCGACCCCCAGCCGATTGCCGGGGTGCCGGCCCCGATCGCCGCGGTGGTGATGCGCAGCCTGGCCCGCGAGCTGGACGCGCGCTACCGCGAGGCGGAGTCGTTCGCGGCCGACCTGGCCGCGGCGGCGACGGTGGCGCACGGGCCGGGCTGGCTGGAGCGGTCCGGAGTGCCGGTGCTGCACCTGACACCGCGGGTGATCGCCGGCCTCAATTCGGCGACCGTGCCATCGCCGCCGGGGGAGGCCCGGACGCGGCCGGTGTCACGGCCGGGAGCCACACTGGTGGGGGCGACTGGTGGCCCGCCGGATCCGGCGCACGGTCTGACCCGGGGGCAGGACTCGACGAGCGGTCCCGCCGCGTCGTCGGCAGCCGCACGTTGGTTGCGGCTCGCCGCCGCGGTCGCGGCCGTCGTGCTCGTCGTGCTGGCGCTGCTCAACCCCGCGCAACTGCGGCACCAGGCCTCCTCGGCACTGGCCCTCGGCGGTTCGCCCGTGTCGGCGCCGGTCGAAGCCGACCTCAGCAAGCCGGTGGTCCTCACCGGGCCCGGCAACCCCGGACGGGTTGCCCTCGACCTGTCCGCCGCCGGGATTCCGCTCGGGTCGGCGTCGGGCGAGGCGGAACCCGGCGGCAACGGCTTCACCGCCGAACTCACCCTGCCGGGGATCGCCCGGTGGATCGTCGGCGGCGCCGTCACCGCCGATGTGCGCACCGGCTCGTCCACCCAGAGCTTCACCCTGGTCACCAGCCAGCACCCGCTGGCCAGCGCCATGGGCGCGGGCAGTCTCATCCTGGCGTTGTTCGCCCTCGCCTACCTCGAGTCGGGGCTGCGGACGATCCGCAACGGCCACCGCTGGCGGGGCGCGGCCGTCGGCGGGCCCGTGCTGGGCCTGCTGTTCGGCGCCGCGGTGTGGCTGTGCGTGTCGGTGCTGCGCCTGCACGAGCCGTCGCCCGGGTTCGGGGCCGGGTGTGCGGTGGCCGGCGCCCTCGCGGCCGGGCTGGTCGTCGCGGCCGCGCGGCGGCGGGCGTCCACAGTGGTCAGTCGACCATCCGGACGGTGACGTGCGGGCTGTAGCTCTTGCGCCGGCTCCACCCGTGTTCGGCGCACAGGCCCAGCTGGATGGCGCGGTCGGCGGGCGCCCAGTAGCCGGTGCGGACGAAGTAGCCCTCCATCGTGTTCAGCGCGCCGAGGCTCTTGCGCGACGAGCACATCTCCCACCCCCAGTGGCGTCCGGTCTTCTCGACGCCGTTGCGGCGCACGGAGATCCGCGGGTTGCCGACCGCGCGGATGTCCGCGTCGCCCTCGGTGACGTAGACGACGCCGTCGATCTTGTAGAACCGGTTGTTGTCCAGCAGGGACACCTGCCCGGAGAGGGTGATCCCGACCCGGGCGCCTTCGCCGGCCGTGAGCGTCCAATCGAGACAGAATTCCTGGAGCGGGAGTTCCAGCGACTGGGTCATGACGAGTTCCCCTGTTCTCACTGAGCGTCCCTTCCAGAAGATAGGGATTTTCCGGACGCCGGGAAGGCCTGCCCGCGATCTTCACCCGAAGCGGTTCCGGGCGTCGGATGCCTTGCCGTGCATGGGTTTTTCAGGCGATGGGGTGACGTGGTGCACGGCGGGTGACAACCGGGGCTCCGGCGGGGTGGTCTTCGCCGCACGGTGGTGGTCGTCACAGTGTGTGAGCCTGAAGTTAAAGGAACCATTACCTTCGCCGGGACGTTGGGCGGGGCATGAGCGAGCCCACTGTCATCGAGCTCGGCCCGCGTGACCTGCTCGTCGTGGCGGGGCTGCCCGGAGCGGGCAAGACGACCATGCTCCGCCACGCCGCCGTCGGGCTGCCGGTGCTGGACTCCGACCAGGTGCGGGAGAGATTGGGGGCGGTGGTCCCGCCGTCGGTGCCGTACCGGTGTTACCGGCCGGTGGTGCACACGTGGCACCGGCTGCGGATCGTCGGGCGCGCGATCGGCGAGGACGGCCCGATCGTGGTCCACGAGCCGTCGACGCGGGCCTCGACTCGGGCGCTGCTTGCGGTGGTCGGGGTGCTGAGCGGGCGATCGGTGCGGTTGCTGTTCCTGGACGTGCCGGCGGAGGTCGCCTTGGCGGGGCAGCGGAGCCGGGGGCGGGTGGTGCGGCCTCGGTCGTTTGCGCGGCATGTCCGGCGGGCGGGGAAGTGGCGGGAGGACCTGCTGGCGGATCAGGTGCCTGCCGGGTGGCGGAGTGTCCAGGTGATCGATCGGCCGCAGGCGGCGCGGACGCGGCTGGTGGCCAAGCTGCTGGTCGGGTGTTGAGCGATCCTGGGGCGAGGGCTTTCCTGATCCTGCTGCTGGTGGGGTGAGCCGGTGCTGGGTGGGTCGTCCTTGGTCTTTCGGACTGTTGGGCTTTCCGGCGACCCGGACTGTTGGGCTTCCGCTGACCCGGTCTGTTGGGCTTCCAGCGACCGGACTGGTGGGCTTTCGCCGACCGGACTGTTGGGCTTCCACCGACCCGAACGCCGGATTGTTCAACGGCCGCCACGCCGCGTCAAGGCGGGAAAGCGTGCCTTGACCCGGCGTGGCGGCCGCTGATGCGGCTGCGTATCGGGTCGGCAGGGGGGTGTGCTCGGGGGGCCTGTTTTGCTGCGGGTTGCGCCGGGCGGTGACCGTACCTCCGGTGTGGCTCGCTCGGCTGCAGCCGTAACCCCTCCTTTTGGTCTGGACAACTGTCGTATTGGTCCAGACAATTGGGTCTCCCCTTGACTGGAGGCCCTTGATGAGGCGTTCCCGACTGTTCGTCGCCCTTGCTGCCTTCCTGCTTGTCCTCTCCGGGGTGCTCGTCGTCCCTGCCAATGCGGCCAACCTGCTCGCGAATCCCGGGTTCGAAGCCGGCTCGCTGTCCGGGTGGAGCTGTTCCAACGCCGCCGCCGTCAGCGCGCCTGTGCATGGCGGGAGCCATGCTCTCGCCGGAACTGACTACGCTCAGTGCTCGCAGAACGTCTCCGTTCGGGCCAACACCACCTACACCGTCTCTGCCTGGGTGCGGGGGAACCCCGTCTACCTCGGCATTGCCGGTGGTCCCTCGACCTGGTCGGGGAACTCGAGTGCGTACAACCAGCTGCAGCTCACCTTCACCACCGGTAACCAGACCTCCGCCCAGCTCTACCTCCACGGCTGGTACGGCGCCGGCACCTACTACGCCGACGACGTCGTCCTCGACGGGCCGGGTGGCGACACCCCCGGTGCGCCCGGTGCTCCCGGCGCTCCCGGCGCTCCCGGCGCTCCGCAAATCGGCGCAGTCACCTCGACCTCCATCGGTCTGAGCTGGGGTGCGAGCGCCGGCGCCGTCGCCGGGTACCGCGTCTACGAAGGCGCCTCCGTCGTCGCCACCGTCGCCGGGACCAGTGCCACCATCGCCGGGCTCAAGGCCTGCGAAACCCACAGTTACTCCGTTGCCGCCTACAACGCGGTGGGGGAGTCGGCGAGGAGTGCGGCCGCCACCGGGAGCACCAGTGGCTGCGTCGACACCGGTCTGCCCAAGCACGCGCTCGTCGGCTACCTGCACGCCGGCTTCGCCAATGGCTCCGGCTACGTCCGGATGGCCGACGTGCCCGCCGCCTGGGACATCATCGACCTCGCCTTCGGGGAACCGACCTCCGTCACCTCCGGGGACATCCGCTTCACCCGGTGCCCGGTCACCGAATGCCCGAACGTCGAGAGTGACGCCGACTTCGTCGCCGCCATCAAGGCGAAGCAGGCGCAGGGCAAGAAGGTGCTGATCTCCATCGGGGGGCAGAACGGTCAGGTCCAGCTGACGACCACCGCCGCCCGCGACAGGTTCGTCAGCTCCGTCTCGGCGATCATCGACAAGTACGGCCTCAACGGGCTCGACGTCGACTTCGAGGGGCACTCGCTGTCGCTCAACGCCGGGGACACCGACTTCCGGAACCCGACCACGCCCGTCGTCGTCAACCTGATCTCCGCGCTGAAGACGCTCAAGGCGAAGTACGGCTCCGGGTTCGTGCTCACCATGGCGCCGGAGACCTTCTTCGTGCAGGTCGGCTACCAGTTCTACGGTGGCTCGGGCGGCGGTGACGCGCGGACCGGCGCCTACCTGCCGGTGATCCACGCACTGCGGGACTCGCTCACCGTGCTGCACGTCCAGGACTACAACTCCGGCCCGGTCATGGGGCTCGACAACCAGTACCACACCATGGGCGGCCCCGGGTTCCACATCGCCATGACCGACATGCTCAAAGCCGGCTTCAGCGTGGCGAACACCGGGCAGTTCTTCCCCGGCCTGCGGCCGGACCAGATCGCCATCGGCCTGCCCGCGGCCGTCAGTGCGGGCAACGGCCACACCTCGCCCGCCGACGTCCAGACCGCGGTGAACTGCCTGGTCAAGGGCAGTGGCTGTGGCTCGTACACGCTGCGCGGCGGGCCGTCGCCCGCCCTGCGCGGGCTGATGACGTGGTCGATCAACTGGGACCGGTACTACGGCTGGGAGTTCCAGAACAGCCACGAGCCGTTCCTGAACGCCCTGCCGTGAGCGTGGCGGTGTGCCCCGCCGGTCCGGTGGGGCACACTGCTGACGTGGGAAGACCTGCACAGGGCGAGTCCGTGCTCTCGCGCGTCGTCCGGATCTTCGAGACGTTCGGGCCGGACACGCCCGCCCTGCGCGTCACCGACATCGCGCGGCGGGCCGGGCTGCACGTCGCGACCGCGTCCCGGATCGTCGACGAGCTCGTCGGGCACGGCTGGCTGCGGCGGGATCCCGACCGGCGGATCCGCGTTGGGGTCCGGCTCTGGGAGCTGGCGTCACGCGCGTCGCCGACGCTCGGGTTGCGTGAAGCGGCGATGCCGTTCATGGAGGACCTGCACGCCGTCGTCGGGCACCACACCCAGCTCGCCGTGCTGGAGGACCGCGAGGTGCTGTTCGTCGAGCGGCTTTCGGCGCCCGGTGCGGTCCTCAACGTGACGCGGGTGGCCGGGCGGCTGCCGCTGCACGCGTCGTCGTCCGGGCTGGTGCTGCTCGCCCACGCACCCGCCGACCTGCAGGAACAGGTGCTGTCCGGCCCGCTCGAGGCCTTCCGGCGCACCACGCTGACCGAACCGGCGCGGCTGCGCCGGTTCCTCGCCGACGTCCGGCGCAACGGCTACGCGTTCTGCGCGGGCTTCATCGACGAAGGGACCACGGGCATCGCCGTCCCGCTGCGGGGACCGGGCGGCGACGTCGTCGCGGCGCTGTCGGTGATCGTGCCCAACGACCGGGCCGCGCGGACGCAGATCCCGGCGCTGCGGGCCGCGGCACGCGGGATTTCGCGGGCGATGGGGAATTCCTCTCACTGAATGAGAATTCCCTAGTGGCGGGCGGTGCCGCCGATCCATGCTCGGGCTCCGTCGCGGGAAAGGACATCGGAGTGCGCACCCAGGTCGTCATCGTCGGCGCCGGCCCGGCCGGGCTGCTGCTGTCCCACCTGCTCGGTCTCGAAGGCATCGACTCGGTGCTGCTCGAACGGCAGACCGCGGAGTACGTCCAGGCGCGCATCCGGGCCGGCATCCTCGAGGCGGGGACCGTGGAACTCCTGCGGGACGTCGGCCTCGGCGCCCGGCTCGACGTCGAGGGCATGGAACACCGCGGCATCCACCTGCAGTGGCCGGAGAACCGGCACCACGTCGACTTCACCGATCTCATCGGACGGTCGGTGACGGTCTACGGGCAGACCGAAGTGACCAAGGACCTGATGGTGGCGCGGGAAAAGGCCGGCCGCCAGGCGTACTACTCGGCCGCCGACGTCACGCTGCACGACGTCACCGGCAAGCCGTCGGTGACCTTCGTGGACGATTCCGGGACGGCGCGGCGGATCGAGGCGGACGTCGTCGTCGGCTGCGACGGCTTCCACGGGCCGAGCCGGGCGTCGGTCCCGGATCCGCGGGTCTGGGAACGGGCCTACCCGTTCGCGTGGCTGGGCGTGCTGGCCGACGTCGCGCCGTCGACCGACGAGCTGATCTACGCCTGGCACCCGGACGGGTTCGCGATGCACAGCATGCGCTCGCCGCGGGTGAGCCGGTTCTACCTGCAGGTCGCGCCGGACGAGGACCTCGCCCGGTGGAGCGACGACCGGATCTGGACGGCGCTGTCCGAACGGCTCGGCGTCCCGGGCTGGACGCTGGAGACCGGGACGATCACGGAGAAGGGCGTGCTCCCGATGCGCAGCTTCGTGACGACCCCGATGCGGCACGGGAACCTCTACCTGGCCGGGGACGCCGCGCACATCGTGCCGCCGACGGGCGCGAAGGGGCTGAACCTGGCGGTGGCGGACGTTTCGCTGCTGGCGCGGGCGTTGACGGCGTCGTTCCGCGGCGACGACCGGCTCGTGGACGCGTATTCGGAGACGGCGTTGCGGCGGGTCTGGCGGTGCACGCACTTCTCGTGGTGGATGACCTCGATGCTGCACCGCCACGGCGACGGCTTCGACGCCCAGCTCCAGCTCGCCCAGCTGCACCGCACGGTGACCTCGGCCGCGGCGATGACCGAGCTGGCCGAGAACTACGCGGGCTTGCCGTTGTAGCGCACGGGAAGCCGGACGGTGAACGTCGAGCCCTTGTCCACTTCGGACTCCGCGGTCACCGTCCCGCCGTGGGCCTGCACGAGGTGGCGCACGATGGCGAGGCCGAGCCCGCTGCCGCCGGTCTGGCGGCTGCGGGACTTCTCCGCCCGCCAGAACCGGTCGAACACGTGCGGCAGGTCCTCGGCGGCGATGCCGGTTCCGGTGTCCGCCACGGCGAGCGTCACCTCGTCCACAGTGGACGAGACGTGGATGGTCACCCGGCCGCCGGACGGCGTGTGGCGGATCGCGTTCGTCACCAGGTTGCCGACGACCTGGCGCAGCCGCACCGGATCGGCCGCCAGCGCGCAGTCGCCGGCGGTGTCGACGGCGAGCGCGACCCCGGCCGCGGCGGCGCGGTCGGCGTGCGCCGCGGCGACGTGACCGGCCAGCTCCGCCGCGTCGACCGGCTCCGGGTGCAGGCGCAGTTGTCCCGCGTCGGCCGCGGCGAGGTCCTGCAGGTCGTCGACGATGTGCTGCAGCAGCACGGTCTCCTCGAGCAGCGACGCGGTCAGGGCCCGGTCGAACGGCAGGTGCCCGTCTTCGGCGGCCTCCAGCCGGCCGCGGATGACGTTGAGCGGGTTGCGCAGCTCGTGGGCGATGTCGCCGACCATCGCCTTCCGCTGCTCCTCGATGCGCTCACGCCGCGCCGTGAGGTCGTTGAACGCGGCGGCGAGGTAGCCGACCTCGTCGCGGGACTTCACCGGCGCCGGCCGGTCCTGCTGCGCGGCTTCGGTCAGGGCCCGCAGCGGGCGGGACAGCCGCCGCGCGACCAGCGCGGTGAGCGCGACGGCCAGCACCAGCACGCCGCCGGTCACCGCGAGGATCCGGGTGAGGTTCTCCCGCGACAGCGTGAACGTCGGCAGCGGCGAGCCGCCCGGGCCGAGCGTGAACAGCAACGCGGGCGGCGCGACGTACGGCGTCAGCTGCTCACGGCGGGCCGCGTCGAGGCAGCCCTGCACCGGCCGCTGGTCGCCGACGTCGAGAACTTGCAGGTCAAGGCCCACTTTCACCTGCTCGCCGCCCTGGTTCTGCAGGCAGCGGTTGACGGCTTCGTTCAGGCTCGTGAGCGCGGCCTGCTCGGTCGGCGTCGGGATGGCCAGTTCGTAGAGCCCGCACTTGCCCGCGTAGTAGCGGGCGGAAAGCGGCTCGAGCCCGGTGAGCAGCGGCCGCCCGCTCGGCGAGTCGCGCACCTGGCTGGGGAGGCCGGCCGAGGCGAGGCAGGCGGCGGCCTTCGTGGCCAGCGCGGTGGTCTCCCTGCGTTCGGACGGCGGCAGCTTGAACGGGCCGGCCGCGCGCGGGTCGATGCCGCTCGTGCCGGCCTCGGGCAGCAGCACCGGGTCGACGTGCAGCGGGTCGACCGACGCGGTCGCCTTGACCGGCAGGGTGACCGGCGCGCCGCCGGAGTCGCCGAGGACGCGCCGGTCCAGGGTGGTCAGCACGACCCGGCGGCCAGTCTGCTCCGACAGTGCCCGCAGCCGGGGGCCGACCTGGTCCCAGGTGTGGTTCGCCGCGGCGAAGCCGAGCAGCTCGGTGTAGATCGTCGCGTCGCCGGAGAGGGCCTGGCCCTGCTCCTGCTGGATCGCGCGGGTGGTGGTCTGCACGGCCAGCCACGCGGTCGCGGCGATGGAGGCGAGCGCGATCAGCAGCGAGACGGCGGTCAGCCGGACGACCAGGCTGCGCCGGCGCGGGAAGCTACGTGTCATTTTCCGCCGTCAGCTTGTACCCCACGCCGAACACGGTCCGCAGGTAGACGGGGTGCTGCGGGTCGGGTTCGAGCTTCTTGCGCAGGTTGAGCACGTGCACGTCGATGATCCGGGTGCTGACGAACCGGTCGTTGCCGCGGGTCAGTTCGAGCAGCTGGCGGCGGGTGAACACCCGGCCCGGCTGCCGGATCAGCGTTTCCAGCAGCTGGAACTCGCCCGGCGTCGTCTCCACCGGGCGGCCGCCGACCGACACCTCGTGCCGCACCGGGTCGAGCCGCAGCCCGCCCGCCCGCAACGCGGTGTCGGGGGGTTCGCGACGGCCGGCGGTGCGCCGCAGCAGCGTCCGGACCCTGGCCATCAGCTCGCGCGGGCTGTACGGCTTGGTCAGGTAGTCGTCCGCGCCGAGGTCCAGGCCGAGCAGCAGGTCGTCCTCGGTGGCGCGGGCGGTCAGCATCAGCACGGCGACGTCGGACTCCTGCCGCAGGATCCGGCAGACGTCGAGGCCGTCGACCTTCGGCATCATCACGTCGAGGACCAGCAGGTCGGGCCGGTCGCGCCGGGCCTCGTCGAGCGCCGCCCGGCCGTCCGGGGCCAGCACCACGGTGTGGCCTTCGCTTTCGAGGTAGAGCCGGAGCACCTCGGCCTGCTTCTCGTCGTCCTCCGCGACCAGTACACGTGCGCACACGGCGTCGAGGGTAGGCGCCCTGACACCGTCGCCACCGCATCCTGACCGGATCTTCACACCTTGGCGCCCCGCTGTTCGACCCACGCCCGGACGACGTCGGCCAGCACGGTCAGCGGCAGCTTGCCGCCGCCCAGCACGACGCCGTGGAACTCCCTGATGTCGAAGGCGTCCCCGAGGGCTTCCTCGGCGAACCGGCGCAGGCGCTGGATCCCCCGCCGCCCGGTCAGGTAGGCCAGCGCCTGGCCGGGGGTTTCGATGTACCGGTCCGTTTCGGACTGCACCTCGACCTCGCTCAGGACGGTGTGGGCGCGCAGGAACTCGACGCACTGCCGCCGCGTCCAGCCCAGGGCATGCAGGCCGGTGTCGGCCACCAGCCGGGCCGCGCGGACCGAATCCTCGGCCACCATGCCGAGCCGCATCACGTCGTCGGAGAACAGGCCCATCTCGTCCGCGAGCCGCTCGGTGTAGAGCGCCCAGCCTTCGTCGTAGGCGGTGATCAGCGCGATCCGCCGCAGCTGCGGCAGCGTGGTCAGCTCCTGGGCCAGCGATTCGGCGAAGTGGTGACCCGGAACGGCTTCGTGGAACGCGACGGTCTCGGCGATGAACCGGTCGCGCGTGTGCACCTCGTGGGTGTTGGTGTAGTAGGTGCCGGGCCGCGAGCCGTCGAGCGCGGGCGGCAGGTAGTAGGCCGCCGCGGCGACCGGCGCTTCGGCGTCCGGCACGGCCCGCACGACGCACTCGGCGTCCGGCACCCGGGGAAACCAGTCCGGCGCGGCGGCGGTCGCGCGGGCGACGGCGTTCCGGGCGGTTTCGAGCATCTCCCCGGCGTCGCGCCACCGGAGGCTTTCGTCGCTCCGCAGCCGGCGGCGCACCTCGGCCGGGTCGGTCAGGCCGAACACACGGCCGCCGATTTCGGCGTACTCGGCGTCGAGCTCGGCGAGCACGTCGAGGCCCAGCCGGTGTAGTTCGGCGGGGGTGTGGCCGGTGGTCGTGTGCATGCGCACCAGGGCGGCGTAATGCGCTTCGCCGTCTTCGAGCCGGCAGAGGCCGGGCTCGTCGTCGGAACGGCCGTTCCCGGCGACTTCGGTGGCGAGGAACTCGCGGTAGCGGGCCAGCGCGGGGCGCACGACGTCGGCCACCAGTTCGTCCCGCCGCTTTCCACGGTCGCCGGCGAGCGGCTGGGGGAAGGGGGTGTCCTGGGCGAGGAACCGGTCGAGCACCCCGACCGCGTGGTGCGCCATCCGGTCCACCGGCGTCCGCCCGGCCCGCAACCCCGCCCGCTGGCGCTCGGCGATCGCCTCGTAGCAGGCGGGGAACGCGGCGAGCCGGCTCAGGAAGTCCTCCTCGGCCTGCTCGCCGACCGGCTCGAGCTGCGGCAGGAAGGCCAGCTGGACCATGGCGACCGCACACATCGGGGCGGCGAGGGTGAACTCCACGACGCGGGCGTCGATCTGGGTGACCACGGCCTCGGCCTGCTGGACGACGACCCCCAGCGTCACCCGGTCCGGATCGGCCGAGTTTCGTGCCCGGTCGAGGATGCCGGCGGCTCGCGCGCGGAGGCGTTCGTGGCCGGCTTCGCTGGGGTCGGGCAGGTCGGCGTCGTGCCCGGGGATGCCCACGAGGGTCGCTTCGAGCGGGTCCCAGGTGCCCAGGACGTGGAGGAGTTCGTCGGCGAGGGTGCTCGCTTCGGAGGTCATCTCCCCATCGTGCCGGAAAGGACCGGGCCGGGAGCGGACTGCGCTCCCGGCCCGGTCGCCGTCAGGTCAAGCTCGAACAGGATCTCGCGTCGGGATCCTGCGCCCCCTTCGGCACCCACCGCACGTTCGCGAACGACGCCTGGAACGCGCCGTCGGTGTAGACCAGGAACGGGGTGTTGATGTGCTCGAAGTCGAGCCCGTTGTCGAAGCAGGACAACGGGATCTTCACCGTCGTCTTCCCGCCGCCCGCCAGGTCGGTGAACAGCTTCGTCGCGTTCACCTCGGAGAGGCACGGGTAGACGCAGTGCATGCTGATCACCGCCCGGCCGGCCGGTGCCTGCTGGACGATCGTGTCGAACTCCAGTGCCGCGTCGGCGTTGAGGTAGCCGCGCAGGTCGTTCGTGCCCGCCGTGTTCTGCATGTACAGCTGGGCCGCACCCGCACCCGTCCAGGTCGCCTTCAGCCCGTCGCCCTGCACGTTGACGTCCGTCGGGACGACGTTGATCTCGCTGTGCGCCGCCGTGCCGTCCGGGCCGATCACCGTGCCGCTCCAGTTCTCCGCCGAGCCGATCTGGCTGGTGTACGGCGGGACGTCGGTGCGGTCGAAGATCGGCAGGTCCTCGGTCGCGGTCCCGCCGCCGCCGGTGGCGGTGCAGGACGCCGGCCCGGCCGTCTCGTCGAGCGGCCCGACCGTGACGCGCTGGCCGCTCTTCAGGCCGTAGCCGAGCTTGAACAGCGGGTCGTAGCCCGGCGACGACGGGTTGAGCGGCGTCTGGCACGCGCTCTTCGGCCACGAGTAGGGCAGCGTGCCCTGGTAGCCCGTGCCGTCCTTGCCCTTGACCAGCATGTCCGCGACGCCACCGCCCTCGGTGCCCGGCAGCCACGCCGCCACGAACGCGTCGGAGCGGTTGATCTCCTTGTTCATGTACAGCGGGCGGCCGCCGACGTACACGGTGACGACCGGGGTGCCCTTGCCGCTGACCTTGTCCAGCACGGCCAGGTCCTCGGGGTAGAGCCGTGCCGCTTCGAGCGACTTGCGGGTCAGGTCGCCGACACCCTCGGCGTACGGCGTCTCGCCGATGACCGCGATGACCGCGTCGAAGCCCTTCGGGTCGACGGTCCCGGTGGCGTCGAAGGTGACGTTGGCGTCGCCCAGGTTCTGCTTGATCCCGGTCAGGATCGAGGTGGCGTTGGGGAAGTCGGCGTTGGTGTTGCCGGTGCCCTGCCAGCTGAGCGTCCAGCCGCCGGTCTGGTTCGTGATGTTGTCGGCGCTCTTGCCGACGACCAGGACCTTCGACGCCGGCTTGAGCGGCAGCACGTTGCCGTTGTTCTTCAGCAGCGTCTGCGACCCGCGGACGGCGTCGCGGGCCAGCCAGTTGTCCTTCAGCGCCTCGTCGGAGTTGGCGTAGGAGCGGTCGGACGGCTTCTGCGACTCGAACAGGCCGCCACGCAGCTTGACGCGCAGGATGCGGGTGACGGCGTCGTCGATGCGCGCCATCGGGATCTGGCCGCTCTGCACCTGGGCGACGGTGTTGGTGATGAACGCCTTCCAGTCGTTCGGCACCATCACGATGTCGATGCCGGCGTTGATCGCCTGCGGGCACGAGGAGTTCGTGCAGCCGGTGACCTGGCCGATGCCGTTCCAGTCGGACACGACCAGGCCGTCGAAGCCCATCTTGCCCTTGAGGATCTGGTTCAGCGCCTTGTCGCTGCCGTGCAGCTTGCCCTCGTTGATGCCGAGGTCGGCGTTGGTCCAGCTGTTGAACGACACCATCACGGTCTGCGAGCCGGCGGCGAGCGCGCCGTAGTAGCCCTGGCCGTGGACGTTGATCATGTCGGCTTCGGACGCGGGGGTGACGCCCTGGTCCTGGCCGTTGATCGTGCCGCCGTCGCCGATGAAGTGCTTGGCGGTGGCGATCACGCCGTTGTAGCCGATGCGCTTGGTGGCGCCGTCCTGGAGGCCGTTGATGGCCTCGAAGCCGTAGGAGCGCGTGATGCGCGGGTCCTCGGAGAAGCCTTCGTAGGTGCGGCCCCAGCGGTCGTCCTGGACGACGGCGAGGGTGGGCGAGAAGGCCCAGTCCTGGCCGGTGGCGCGGATCTGCCGGGCGGTGGCGGCGGCGACGTCGCGGACCAGGCAGGGGTCGTGCGCGGCGCCGAGGCCGATGTTGTGCGGGTAGACGGTGGCGCCGTAGACGTTGTTGTTGCCGTGCACGGCGTCGATGCCCCAGATGACGGGGATCTTCGTGCGGCTGGTCTTCGAGGCGTTCCAGTAGGCGTCGGCGAGGTTCAGCCAGTCCTGCTGGGTGGCGCGCTTGTTCCCGCCGGGCCACGAGCCGCCGCCGTTGAGGACCGAGCCGATGGCGTACTGGCGGACCTCGTCGGGCGTGATGGCGGCGATCTCGGGCTGCGTCATCTGCCCGACTTTTTCCTCGAGGGTCATGCCCTTGAGGATTTCGGCGATCCGCTGCTCGTCGCCGGCCTTCCCCTTGAGCCTGCTCTCGACCTTCGGCCAGTCCGCGAGGGTCGGCAGGCTCTTCTCGATCCTGGCGCAGCCGTCCTTGTCCTTGGCGGGCTGGCCGATGACGGGTTGGGCCGGTTCGGCTGCTTGGGCAGGCGTCGCCTGCGCGACCCCGCCCAGCAGGCTCAGGCTCATCAGCGTGACGAGCGAACTTCGGCGCGCACGGGACCACGCGCGGGATCTACTGGCCATGGACAGTCCATTCTGCGATGAACGGCGGACCGGCCGATCCTCACCGGGCGACGGCGAGGCCGTCAAGGGTTTCGATTGTTTGGAGCGCCTGTTAATTCTCGACATAAACTAAGAGTCGCTCGGTGGCGGAGCCACGCTTAGCCGGTGCGGGGGTGAAGGTCAAGAGCACGGCGGGGCACGGCTTTTGCCCCATGGACATCCGCCGTGTGGCCTCCCTCGATCCGCTCCTGGCCGCCGGGCACCTGTTCGACGGTCCCCGCGCCGGGAGGCCGCCGAGCGCATCCTCGCCGCCGAAGGCCACCACTTGCTGGTCGCGTACGTGGGCGAAGTGCCGGCGGGCATGGTGACGGGGGTGGAGATGCCCATCCGGACAAGGGCACGGAGATGTTCCGGTACGAACTCGACACGAAGGTTCTCTCGTCCATCAGGTGCGTCGAGGCTGGCCAGACCGCCGGGTAAATCTGCACGAACAACCCGCAGAAGACGGACGGCCTGGTCCCGGCGACTCAGGCGGCCCCGCGGTGAAGTTCAACCGGGACGGCGCGGCCCAGCCCCATCACGGTCGGGGCGTACCTCGGTCGAGAGCTGCCCGGATGGTTGGGGCCCGTCTATGGGTTCATCATCGGTTGGCTTGCCGCAGCGTTCTCAGGCGAAGCTCGTACCCGTTCCGACCTTCTTCGTTGGGTCGCCTTCGGCGTTGCGTTCGTCGTCGCCGCGTTGAGCTGGTACCTCAGCCGGGTCGTCTCCCTGGATTGATCGAAGAGTTCCTGCGGCACCTGACCCGCGAGGGCTAAACAGGCTGTTCACACGCCGTCTGACCTGCTTGTATGTTTTCTGGCGATCTTTGCAAGGGGAGCGGATGTCGGTCGAGGACGTCGCGCGTGATGTGAACGCCGCGATCAACAAGCTCCCGACAGCTGCCCTTGAGCAAGCCGGTCAAGCCCTCCAGGACGCGCACACTGCCTTGGCGCAGGCCGTACAGGGCACTGGTGATCAGGAGGTCAGTCAGGCCGTCGGACTCCTTGCAGGCGCCATCGCCGACTTGGGACGCATCAACCAGACCCTGACGACCGCCGCCCAAGGACTCGCCGGCTATCTGGCGAAGGTCGGCAAGGTAGAACCGCCCCCTCCCAGCGGCAGCCGGCAGGAGCCGTCCGCGGCGAAGGATCAACCGGCGAGCCCGGGCAAGCTTGATCCCGACAAGCTGGAGGAGCTTCGCTCGAAGTTGCCCCCGTCGGTTCCGAAGCCGAACCCCGAGAACAAGAAGACCCACGGCCAGTGGGTAGATGCGCAAGGTAACGTGCACACGACGGTAAGTGGTGAGGATCAGGCGTCGGCGGCGGCGTGGGAGCAGCTTCAGCAAGCCGGAATGCCCGCCAATCGGAAGCCGGTCATCACTACGCACGTAGAGGTCAAGGTGGCGGCCGAGATGATCCAGAGCGGCCAGCGGCACACTGAACTGGTGTTGAATAATCGTCCATGCGTCGGTCCCTTGGGGTGCGACTCGCTGCTGCCTGTCCTGCTCCCGAAGGGGTACAGCGTCACCGTGTACGGTCCCGATGGGTATGAGGCGACGTTCGAGGGAGGCGAAGAGTGGTAGCGCTCGACATCTGGTACGACCAGACGCCGAAGGATGACGAGGGCAACGTCGTGATCTGCGTGAACACCGCCGCTGAACTGGACGAGCTGATTGACCGCATCATCGCCGAGACGGCCGACCACGCGGCTCCGTCGATGATCCAGGTGGCTCTCTCTGGTGTGAAGC
The DNA here is from genome assembly GCF_046548975.1 of Amycolatopsis sp. lyj-346. NCBI lineage: Bacteria > Bacillati > Actinomycetota > Actinomycetes > Pseudonocardiales > Pseudonocardiaceae > Amycolatopsis > Amycolatopsis sp. lyj-346. Next base: position 143,110 of record NZ_JAJPWT010000005.1, on the reverse strand, counting down.
GCTCACCTGCTCTTGAGGTCGGCCTCGGCAAACAGAAGGGCTTCATCGGGTACTCCTCCCGGACCGAAGGCGGCTGGACGGTCGGTGACGGCGATCCGAACGCCGTGGTCGACTACGTCTACATGGGCAACCACAGCGAGGTGCCGGCCAGCGTTGAAGTCCCGATGTCCACCGTGCGCCGCGGGCTGCATGAGTTCCTGGCTGCTGGGGCGCGGCCGAGTGTGGTTAAAAGCGACGAACTAAGTTGACACTTTCGTGTCACTGTCCGTATATGTATTTAGTAAAATGTCAAGAAAGCTAACCGCAAGAAGTTGTAGCCGTATACGTGCGTGTGGTGTCCTTGGTGAAGTATGCCTCTGCAAAAATGCACCCTGGTTGCGAAGTGGGCATCCGGCTTAGGGCGTACGGGATAGGACCAGCCTTCAAGTCGTCGTTCCAGACGACACGTGCCCAGATCGTGGAGCACAACGGCGAGCGCCGAAGCCGAAGAACGCCAACTTCCTTCCCCTCCGGCCCGATGACGGGCGGCGAGCTGGTCCCGTCGACCGGCTCACTGGGCGGCGGGTCGGCGCACCGGATGTCGGGACTCGGCCGGTCGTCGGTGACGGCGCTCGCGGAGCTGGCTCGCGAGCGCGGGTGTTACGGCATGTGGGTCGTCAATGAGGGGACAACGCCCCGGTGAAGGCGACCTGCCGCACGGCCGGTGGAGTCGCCGAGGAGGCCAGACGGTCCTGGTCCGGACGTTCGGCTGAGCGCGGGCCTCAGCTCAGCACCGACCCCGGAAGCTCCTCGAAGATCAGCCACGTCCGCGTCGAACGCACGCCTTCCAGTGCCTGCAGCCGCTCCAGGACCACGTCGCGCAGGGTCGAGTTGTCCGGGGTCCGGACCAGCAGCAGGATGTCGAAGTCGCCGCCGACGAGTGCCACGTGGTCGACGTACGGGATCTCGTGCAGGTCCGTCGCCATCGTGCGCCAGGACGTCTGCTCCACCGTCACCATGATGTACGCCGAGGTCCCCAGGCCCGCCCGGCGGGGATCGATCCGCGCGCCGAAGCCCGTGATCACCCCTTCGGCCAGCAACCGCTCCAGCCGCGCGTACGCGTTCGTGCGCGAAATGTGCAGGCGCTCCGCCAAAGCGCGCACCGCCAGGCGGCCGTCCGCCGACAGCTCGGCCAGCATCGCCCGGTCGACGTCGTCGAGTGCCGGGACCGTTCGTCCCGCCAGGGCGCCGTGAGCCAGGACATCCGTGGACGTTTGGTCCGCCGGGGCCGCCTCCGAAGGCCGTTTGTCGCTCATTTCCGCGAACCCTTGAACACAACACCGCCGAGAACCACCATTTCAGCATCATATGTCTGGGAGAGGTGGTGCGCGTCATGGTTGCGGAGACCCTGCTGCCGTCCGCTACCCCCGTGCGGTTCGTCGCCGAGGACGGGAGCCGTGCCAGCGAGCACGGCGGCTACGGCGAGCCCGCGGGAGACCGGCTCAAGGAGGCCTACCGGCTGATGGTCCTGGGCCGCCGGTTCGACGTGCAGGCGACCGCCCTCACCAAGCAGGGCCGCCTCGCCGTCTACCCCTCCAGCGCGGGCCAGGAGGCCTGCCAGGTCGCCGCGGCGCTCGCCCTGGAAACCCGGGACTGGCTCTTCCCGACCTACCGGGACTCCGTCGCGCTCGTCGCGCGCGGCCTGAAGCCCGGCGAAGTGCTGACGCTCCTTCGCGGCGACGCGCACTGCGGCTACAACCCGGTCGAGACGCGCGTAGCACCTCAGTGCACTCCGCTCGCGACGCAGACTCTGCACGCCGCCGGGCTGGCACACGCGATGCAGCGACGTGGTGAAGACGCCGTCGCGCTCGCGCTCATCGGAGACGGCGCCACCAGCGAAGGCGACTTCCACGAAGCGCTCAACTTCGCGGCCGTCTTCAAGGCGCCCGTCGTGTTCTTCGTGCAGAACAACCGCTTCGCCATCTCGGTGCCCTTCGAGAAGCAGAGCGCCGCCGCCGCGCTGGCGTACAAGGGCATCGGCTACGGCATGCGCTCGGAGCAGGTCGACGGCAATGACGCCGTCGCCGTCCTGGCCGTCCTCGGCGACGCGGTGCGGCACGCCCGCGAAGGCAAGGGACCGGTCCTCGTGGAGGCCCACACCTACCGCATCGACGCCCACACCAACGCCGACGACGCCACTCGCTACCGCGACGCCGAAGAAGTCGCGAAGTGGCGCGAAGCGGACCCGCTCAAGCGGCTCGAAACCTACCTCAAGGCCGAGAACCTCCTGCAGGACACCGAAATCGAGCGGTTCGCGGCCGACGCCGAGGTGTTCGCCCAGTCCGTCCGCGACACCCTGAACGCCGAGCCCGAGCTCGACCCGCTGTCGCTGTTCGACCACGTCTACGCCGAACCGACCCGCCAGCTCGAAGCCCAGCGGGCCGCCCTCGCCGCCGAACTGGAGGCCTGATGACGACCACCATGGCGCAGGCGCTCAACGCGGCCCTGCGTGACGCCCTCAAGGAGGACGACCGCGTCCTCGTGTTCGGCGAGGACGTCGGCACGCTCGGCGGCGTCTTCCGCGTCACCGACGGCATCACCGCGGACTTCGGCGAGGACCGCTGCTTCGACACCCCGCTCGCCGAAGCCGGCATCGTCGGGTTCGCCGTCGGGATGGCGATGGGCGGGTTCCGGCCGGTCGTCGAGATGCAGTTCGACGCCTTCGCCTACCCCGCGTTCGAGCAGATCACCTCGCACGTGGCGAAACTGCGCAACCGCACCCGCGGCGCGCTCTCGCTGCCGATGGTGATCCGCGTGCCCTACGCCGGCGGCATCGGCGGCGTCGAGCACCACTGCGACTCCAGCGAGGCCTACTACACGCACACGCCGGGCCTGCGCGTCGTCACGCCGGGCACCGCGCAGGACGCCTACGACCTGCTTCGCGACGCCATCGAATCGCCGGACCCGGTGATCTTCCTCGAACCGAAGTGCCGCTACTGGTCGAGCGAAGAGGTCACCTTCACCCGCACCGGCCCCGCCATGGACCGGGCCGTGGTCCGGCGGCACGGCAAGGACGTCACGCTGATCGCGTACGGCCCGATGGTCGCCACCGCACTGGAAACCGCCGAAGCGGCGAAGGCCGAGGGCTGGGACGTCGAGGTCGTCGACCTGCGTTCGCTGTCGCCGTTCGACGACGAGACCGTCACGGCTTCGGTCCGCCGCACCGGGCGGGCGGTGGTGGTCCACGAGGCCGCCGGCTTCGGCGGCTACGGCGCCGAGGTCGTTGCGCGCGTCACGGAGCAGTGCTTCCACCAGCTCCACGCGCCGGTGCTCCGCGTGACCGGCCTCGACATCCCGTACCCGGCGCCGAAGCTCGAGCGCCACCAGCTGCCGGACGTCGACCGGATCCTCGACACGATCGCGCGCCTGCAGTGGGACGACACGCCGGTGGTGGCCGGTGCCTGACTTCCTGCTGCCGGACCTCGGCGAAGGCCTGACCGAGGCGGCGATCGTGGACTGGCGGGTCAAGGTCGGCGACACCGTCGACGTCGACCAGGTCGTCGTCGAGGTCGAGACGGCGAAGGCGGCGGTCGAGGTGCCGGTGCCGTTCGCAGGCGTGGTGTCCGCGCTGCACGGCGAACCGGGGCAGCTGCTGCCGGTCGGCGCGCCGCTGCTGAGCGTCGGCGGGTTCGCCGAGCCCGGCGTCACGACCTCTTCCGGCAGCGGCAACGTCCTCATCGGCTACGGCACCGCGCCTGCCACGCGGCGCAAGCGCGCGCGGCGCCCGGTGAGCACCACCGCGCCCGCGCGGCCGACGCAGGCACCCGGCGTGATCTCGCCGTTCGTCCGGAAACTGGCGTGGGACAACGGGATCGACCTCGCGAAGATCACCGCCGCCGGCCCGGACGGCATCATCCGGCGCGCGGACGTCGAAGCGGCGTTGAGGAAGCCGGTCCTGAAGGGCAAGCGCATTCCGCTGACCGGCGTGCGCAAAGCCGTCGCCGACAAGCTGGCGACGTCCCGGCGCGAGATCCCCGAGGCCACGGTCTGGGTGGACGTCGACGCGACCGGGCTGGTCGCCGCGCGCGCCGCGCTGAACGCCAAGACCGACCGGCCGGTCAGCCTGCTCGGGCTGATCGCGCGGTTCGCCGTCGCGGGCCTCCGCAAGTTCCCCGAACTGAACTCGCGCGTCGAAGGCGACGAGATCGTCCTGCTGGACGACATCCACCTGGGCTTCGCCGCGCAGACCGACCGCGGCCTGGTGGTCCCGGTGGTGCGGAACGCGGGCGAACTGTCCACTCGCGAGCTGTCGGCGGCGATCGGCGAGCGCGCCCGCACCGCCCGGGACGGCAAGCTCGCGCCCGCGGACCTCACCGGCGGCACCTTCACGGTGAACAACTACGGCGTCTTCGGCGTCGACGGCTCGGCCGCGATCATCAACCACCCCGAGGCGGCCATCCTCGGCATCGGCCGGATCATCGACCGGCCGTGGGCCGTCGACGGCGCACTGGCGGTCCGGAAGATCTGCGAGCTGACGCTGGCCTTCGACCACCGCGTCTGCGACGGCGGCACGGCGGGCGGGTTCCTGCGGTTCGTCGCCGACTGCGTGGAGTCGCCGGTCACCGCCCTCGGAGAGCTCTGACGAGCTCTGACGACTCACCGGCCGCGTTGGCCGGTGGTGCCGGTGGTGGCACTTAAAGTGGTTGCGTGACGACACCGGCCCAGCACGACCGCGACCTGGCGGAAGGGCGCGTCGCCCGGCTCAAGCAGGACCTGCGGGACGGGCTCGCGACGCCGCCCGAAGGCGTCGAGGCGATGGACGAGCTCGTGGCGGCGGCCCACCGGCTGCTCGACGCCGAGCTGGCGTTCGACGAGGCGAAGCGGCGGCTCGCCGACGCCGAGCTCGAATCCCGGCACGCGGCGACGCAGCGTGCGGTCGTCTGGTTCGCGGCCGCGCCGGTGCTGGTGCCGCTGGCCGCCGCGGCACTGGTGCTGTTCGAGGTGCTTTCCCCGGGCTGGCTGGCGCTCCTGGTGCCGCTGTTCGGCGCGGGGCTGTGGATCGGCTTCGCGCCGGTCCGCCGGGCCGGGGCCGTGATCCGCGAGCGGACGAGGGCGGCCTGGGCGGGCAGTGCCACGGCGTTCCTGCTGGCCGGGGCCCTGCTGCCGTGGCCGGCGGCCGTCGTCCTCACGATCCTGGCGGTGCTCGGCGTCGCGGGCACGGTCGCGCTGCTGTGGCGGGAAAGCCGGATCCCGTGAGCCACGGCTACGCGACCTACGGCGATGATCCCGAGTTCTCGCCGGAGTACGCGGACTATCCCGAAGCCGCCGACCCGACGCGCCGCGACCTCGACGAGCTGTTCGCGGCGGTCGACGGGCTCCGCGCGGCCGTCGAGGAGACCGACGGCCGCTTGCGCCAGGACGTCGCCGAGCTGACCGAGCGGCTCGAAGCCGGCGGCGCGCACCGCCAGGAGGACCGGCTCGACCTGCTCGGACGGCGGCTGGACCGGCTGCAGCAGCAGGTCAAGGCCCTGGAGCGCGCGGTTCGCGTGTCCGACGGGGTCCCGCAGGTGAACCTCGACGACGTCGGCCCGGAAACGCGGGCACTCGCGGCGGAAGCTGCGCGCTGGGACGACCTGCACAAGGAACTGGTCACGAAGGAGCAGCGCGCGCGGTACGAGGAGGAGATCTCGCGCCTGGACTCGGTGCGCGAAGCACAGTCCCGCTGCGACGCCGACCTGCTGGACGTCATCGGGGTCCTCGTGTCGACGGACCGGTCGTCCCGCGCCCGGGGTGACGCGGAGTCGTCGTTGCGGGCGTTGTCGACGCGGCGCCGGACGTTGCTGGACGAGGAAGTCCCGGCGGCTTCGGCCGCGGCGGAGAAGGCGCGGCTGGCGTTGCGCGAGGCGGACGCGGTCGAGGCGCGGGTGGTCCCGCAGCTGGAGCGGGCCGAGCGTGCGTGGCACGACCTGCAGGTACGCCTCCGGACCCGGATCACCGACGCGCTGGGCTCGAACGCGCTGCTGCCGGCGTGGTTCGGCCACGCACTGGGGGTGGCCCCGCCGTCCGGCACGTCGGGTGACGCGTGGATCCGGACGGCGGCGTCGGTGCTGGCGTACCGGGTGACGTTCGGGGTGACCGATCCGGCGCTGCCGCTGGGCCCGCCGGCGCCGGAAGCGGACACTGTGGACACTGTGGACATCACCGGACGCCGCTGGACCTGGCGGGCGCGGTTGGAATCGGACCTGGACGACCTCTCGCTGTAGTCAGCCGTGCGGCACGCCGGCTGCCGGTTTGCCGTCGAGGAAGTCCAGCAGGGTCTCGGCGACCAGTGCGCCGCTGTACCGCGCGCCGCCGACGGCGAGCACCGGCAGTGCCAGCCGGGTCTTCCTGCGCTGCTCGTTCTGCGCGATCGTTTCGTCCAGTGCCCGGTAGTACCCGAAGCTCGCCCGCAGCCCGCGAGGATCCGCGACGATCGCATCGACGTAGACGTAGATGGCATACGCGGGGATCGCGTCCGGGGTGGCGAACTGGTGGCCGAAGAAGAGCCGCTCCCGGCCCCGGACCAATTGCTCGTTGAGGTCGGTGAGCCGGTTGAAGCCGAAGTGCCAGAGTCGTTGGTTGACCGCGGCCGGGCCCGAGCGCCCTCGACGCCGAGGGCCAGGCGGTGGTCCGCGAACTGATCGACGGTTTGCGGGCGGTGCTGGAGCAGGCGTTGTGCACGCTGGCAACGAACAAATCCCTGGCGGTGCTGAGCCGCGCCGGCTTCTCGAGCGAAGACCTGGCCACCGTCGCCGTGGCCGCCGCCCGTACCCCCGGGAGACCACTGCCTTGAGCAGTGCGGGGCTTGCCGTCGACCGCGATCGCTCGGTTCGTGGCCGGCTCCGCTGTGGCCGGTCACCGATCGCCGCGGAGGGCCGACTCCAGATGGCGGTGGAGGTCGCCGAGGCGGGATTTGCCCGGCTTGCCCGGCGGGAACTTCCGCAGGGTTTCGCGCACCTCCGGCGGTGCCTGCGAGAGGGCCCACTCGATCTCCGCCTCCGCGGAACCCCCGGCCAGTTCGCACGCCAACGCCGCCTGCTGGGCCGGGCCCACGATGTGCTTCACCTGGTGCGGAGACTCCAGCGGGTGGAGGTACGCCGCTCCGGCCGCGCCGACCGCGGCGCGGGCGGCGGCCGAGGCGGCGGCGTCGGAGGTCTCACCGGCCGCCGACAGGGCGGCCCAGGCCGCCGTGCGAAGCAGCTTCGTGCGCGGAGCGCCCGAAGCGAACTCCTGAGCCGCGGCGATCGCCGAGCGAGGGCGAGCATCGGCGGCGACACGGGATTCGTACAGCGGCAGGACCCGGGCGGCACAGGCCGCGGCCCAGCCCGTCAAAGCCCGGAGTTCGTCGAGAGCCAGTTCCATGTGGGTGAAGCGTATCTTTGAAAGCCCGGTTGAGACTTTCAGACGGTGGCCGGGCGGCGCAGGGCCTGCCGGCGCAGGCGGTTGAACAGCTTCGCGTTGTTCAACGCGAAGACGCCAACGGTGGCACCGTCGCGTTGCCAGGTCGCCACGAACGACGCCGACGAAGGATCGCCGTCCACGAACGAAAGCGAGTCGTCCGGCCGCGGGTGCCCGGCCAGCTGCAGCGTCCCGGAATACTGGTCCGACCAGACGTATCCGCTCGGTGTGCAGGTCCGCGAAGTGTGCCCGGCCAGCAGGTTGGCCACCGCGACCGGTGCCTGCTCCGACGCGTTCGTCCAGTGCTCGTGCCGCCGTCCCCCGTACCGGGCCACGTCGCCGACCGCCACCACCTGCGGCAGGTCCGTGACCAGACCCGCGTCCGTGTGGACGCCGTCGCCGACCTTCAAACCCGAGCCCGCCAGCCACTCGGTCGACGGCGTCATCCCGACGCCGACGACGACCACGTCGGCCGGGACGAGCGAGCCGTCGGCCAGGTGGACGCCCGTCGCGTCCATGCCCGTCGCCGACACACCGCAGCGCAGGTCCGTGCCGTGGTCGGCGTGCAGCCGGGCGCACACCGCGGCCAGCTCGGGGCCCAGCGCGCCGGCGAGGGGAAACGGCAACGACTCCAGGACGACCACGTCGAGACCCAGCGACCGGCAGGTCGAGGCCACCTCGGCCCCGATGAACCCGGCGCCGGTGACGACCACGCGGGCCCCGGGCACCAGGGAAGCCCGCAGCGCCAGTGCGTCGTCGACGGTCCGAAGCGTGTGAGCGCCCTCGAAGCCCGGCAGCGTGCGCGCGCGGCCGCCGGTGGCGATCACGACGCCGTCCGCGTGCACCGACGTGCCGTCCGACAGCAGCACGCGCCGGTTGCCCGGTTCCAGCGCCGTCGCCCGGACGCCGAGCCGGAAGTCCAGCGCCAGGGACGCCAGGTCACCGGCGTCGAGCAGGTCCAGCGACTCGCGCGAAGCCGTCCCGGCCAGGAAGGCCTTCGACAGCGGCGGCCGGTCGTAGGGCAGGTGCGGCTCGTCGCCGATCAGCACGACGCTGCCGTCGTACCCCTGCGCGCGCAGCTCCTGCGCCGCGCGGACCCCAGCGAGCGAAGCGCCGACGACCGCGACGCGCTTCATGCGGCATCCTCATCGGCCACGCCCTGGACGTAGATGACGCCTTCGTCGACGACCACGGTGTACGTGCGCACCGGGTCCTTCGCCGGCAGGCAGGTCGGCATGCCGGTGCGCAGGTCGAACAGCGCCGCGTGCAGCGGGCACTCGACGAAGCAGCCTTCGAGCCAGCCGTCGGCCAGGGAGGCGTCCTGGTGCGTGCACGTGTCGCCGATGGCGTACAGCTCGCCGTCCTCGGTGTGGAACACCGCGATGGCGGGCGGTCCGGGAAGCCGGACCGACTCACCGGGGGGCAGCTCGTCCACCGGGCACGCGCGAATCATGACGCCTCCGAGGTAGTTGCGCACTGGGGAACATCGACTGCGATACGCAACAAGTCTGAAGGCCGCTCCCGAGCCGAGTCAAGGGGCTACGGCTCGGTAGTTTCCGTTGGCGGGCACCACACTTCCCGGGCACACCAAACCCCCGAGCCGGAGCTTTCACGTGAAAGCTCCGGCTCGGGGGAAGGGAGAAGGGGGCGGGGCACTTTCACGTGAAAGTGCCCCGCTCGGTTAGTGGGTGGCGGGTTCGCCGTGGCGGTAGAAGGGGAGCTTGAGCGGGGCGAGGGGGGTGTTGCCGAGGATCAGGTCGGCGGCCTTCTCGGCGGTCATCATCACCGGGGCGTAGATGTTGCCGTTGGTGATGTAGGGCATCACCGACGCGTCGACCACGCGCAGGCCCTCCGTGCCGTGCACGCGCATGCTCTCCGGATCGACGACGGACATGTCGTCCACGCCCATCTTCGTCGTGCACGACGGGTGCAGGGCCGTCTCGGCGTCCTTGGCGACCCAGTCCAGGATTTCCTCGTCGGTGTCGACGGACGGACCCGGCGAGATCTCCCCGCCGTTGTACGGCTCCAGCGCGGGCTGGTTGAGGATCTTCCGCGCCACCCGCACGGCCTCGACCCATTCGCGGCGGTCGTTTTCGGTCGACAGGTAGTTGAACTTGATCGCCGGGTGCTGCCGCGGGTCGGTGGAGGTGATCTTCACCGAGCCGCGGGTGTCGGCGTACATCGGGCCGACGTGCACCTGGTACCCGTGCCCTTCCGTGGGCGCGGAACCGTCGTAGCGGATCGCCACCGGCAGGAAGTGGAACATCAGGTTCGGGTACTTCACCTCGTCGTTGGACCGGACGAACCCGCCGCCCTCGAAGTGGTTCGTCGCGGCCGGGCCGGACCGCAGGAACAGCCACTGAGCGCCGATGTAGGGCCGCTTCCACTTCGCCAGCGACGGCTGCATCGACACCGGCTGCTTGCAGGCGTACTGGATGTACACCTCCAGGTGGTCCTGCAGGTTCTCGCCGACACCCGGCAGGTCCTTCACGACGTCGATGCCGAGCTTCTCCAGCTCGGCGGCGTTGCCGACGCCGGAGAGCTGCAGCAGCTGCGGGGTGTTGATCGCGCCGCCGCAGAGGATGATCTCCTTGCCGTACACCTCGCCGGGCACACCCCGGCCCTGCGCGTATTCGACGCCGATCGCGCGCGTGCCGTCGAAGAGGATCTGCGACACGAACGCGCTGGTCTTCACCGTCAGGTTGGGCCGGTTCAGCACCGGGTGCAGGTACGCGCCGGCGGCGGACAGCCGCCGTCCTTTTCGGACATTCCGGTCGAACGCCGCGAAACCCTCCTGCCGGTAGCCGTTGACGTCGTCGGTGCGCGGGTAGCCCGCTTCCTCGGCGGCGTCGAAGAAGGCGGTGAACAACGGGTTCGACGCCGGGCCGCGTTCCAGTTCCAGGGGGCCGTCGTGGCCGCGCCACTGGCCGTCCGGCGGGTCGGCCAGACAGTTTTCCATGCGGTTGAAGTAGGGCAGGCAGTGCGCGTAGTCCCAAGTGGACATCCCGGGATCGCTCGCCCAGCGCTCGTAGTCCATCGGGTTGCCGCGCTGGAAGATCATCCCGTTGATGCTGGACGACCCGCCGAGCACCTTGCCGCGCGCGTGGTAGACGCGCCGCCGGTTCAGGTGCGGCTCGGGTTCGCTGCGGTAGCCCCAGTCGTAGAACTTCGACCCGATCGGGAAGGTCAGCGCGGCCGGCATGTGGATGAAGACGTCCCACTTCCAGTCCGACCGGCCTGCTTCCAGGACCAGGACCTTGTTCGCGGGGTCGGCCGAAAGCCGGTTCGCCAGCGCGCAGCCTGCCGAGCCACCGCCGACGATGACGAAGTCGTAGGTACCGGTACTCATGCGTCCTCCTAGCCGGGCAGGGAATCCGGGGTCGCGTCGGGCATGTGCTCGGGGCTCGTGTGGGCCGAGCCCCACGTGCGCCGCCGGACGTACAGCATGATCGCACCGATGATCACGATCAGCGCGGTGACGATCACCGCGCCCCACTGGAAGTACCAGTGGTCGTCGCCGTACACCTCGGCCCGCGGCCAGATCAGGTTGACCGTCATCGCGGCGCCGTAGACGACCGCGACCAGGTTCACCAGCGTGCCCCAGCGGCCCAGCTTGAAGTACGGGCCGTGCCCGGGGCGCGGCCACTGCCCGCGCAGCCGGCGCAGCAGCATCGGGCCGGTGACCATCAGGTAGGGGATGTAGAACAGGATGATCGCCGTCGAGGTCAGGATGAAGAACGCGCGCTGGTTGCCGAGGTTGATCAGCAGCACCACGACGGTCAGGCCGCCGGTGAGCAGGGCGGGCAGGACGGGTGTCTTCGAGCGCGGCGACACCTTCGCCATCGCCTTGCTGAACGGCAGCCGCCCGTCGCGGGCCATCGCCCACGCCATCCGGATCGCCGCGGTCTGCACGGCCAGGCAGCACACGGTGATCGCGATCGCCGAGCAGATCAGGAACGCGTTGCCCAGCCACGGGCCGAGCGTGCTCTTCAGCAGGTAGGGCATGCCGGACGTGCTCAGCTCTTCGGCGTTGATGTCGCCCACGGCCATCATGCCGACCAGCATCACCAGGCCGCCGACGAGGAACGACGCCGTGATCGCCCGCAGGATCGCGCGGGGCGCGTGCTTGCGCGGCTGGGTCGTCTCCTCCGCGAGCGAGCCGGCGGTGTCGAAGCCGTAGAAGACGTACGCGCTCATCAGCGACGCCACGAGGAACGCCCCGAGGTACCCGAGTGAGTGACCGTCGCCCGTGGCGTGCGTCTCGAAGACGACCTGCGGGCCGCGCTTGATGTGGACCGCCAGCGCGATGATCAGCAGGATGACCGCGGACAGCTCGACCGCGACCCCGAAGTTGTTGATCTTCGCCATCAGCTTGACGCCGATGATGTTCACGATCGTGGCGAACACGACCAGCACCAGGGCCAGGATGATGGCGTTCTGCGCACCGCCCGGGGTCGACGTCAGCCCGGCGTCGGCGTCGCTGCCGACGATCTGGAACGCGGTCGAGACCTGCGGCAGGATGATCTGGTAGGCCACCGCGACCGCGCCGGCGGTGACGATGGCGCCGATGATCATGATCCAGCCGGCCAGCCACGACGTCGCGGGTTTCGCGATCTGCTTGGCCCACTGGTAGACCGACCCGGCGAGCGGGAACTGGCCGGCGAGCTCGGCGAAGCACAGCGCGACCGCGAGCTGGCCGAGGAAGACCAGCGGCCAGGTCCAGATGAACGCCGGCCCGCCGGCGCCGAAGCCGAAGAAGAACAGCTGGAACACGCCGGTCATGATCGAGATGTAGGAGAACCCGGCGGCGAAGCTGGAGAAGGAGCCGAGGGAACGTTCGAGTTCCTGGCGGTAGCCGAACTTTTCGAGGTCGGAGCTGTCGTCCGGGGCAGGCCCCCCGCCCGCCGGCATTTCTTGCGTGGTCATGGCAGCGTCCTTAATGTGACGGTCTCACGTGGTGGGGGAGACGGCTCAGCCTTTGAACCAGTGCTGCGGAACGGGATCGATGTTCTGGTAGATGTGCTTGCTCTCCTGGTACTCGGCCAGCCCGGACGGCCCGAGTTCGCGGCCGATGCCCGATTTGCCGAACCCGCCCCACTCCGCCTGGGGCAGGTAGGGGTGGTAGTCGTTGATCCACACGGTGCCGTGGCGCAGTGCCCCGGCGACGCGCTGGGCGCGGGACGCGTCCGACGTCCACACGGCTCCGGCGAGCCCGTACTCGGTGTCGTTGGCCAGCGCGATCGCGTCGGCCTCGTGCGTGAAGCGTTCCACGGTGACGACCGGGCCGAAGACCTCCTCCCGGACGATCGCCATGTCCCGCGTGCATTCGGAAAAAACGGTCGGACGCAGGAAGAAACCGCTTTCGTACGCCGGTCCGGCGGGCCGCTTGCCGCCCGCACGCAGCGTGGCGCCCGCCTCGATGGCGCCCTGGATGTAGCCCTCGACCTTGGCACGGTGCTGTGCCGAGACGAGCGGGCCCGTCTCGGTCGCGGGATCGAGACCGTCGCCGACGCGGATCCGCTCGGCGCGTGCGGCGAGGTCCGCCACGAAGCGGTCATGGATTCCATCTTGGACGATCAGCCGCGCGCCCGCTGAACAGACCTGTCCGGAATGGACGAACGCGGCCATCAGGGCGTAGTCGAGCGCCGTGTCGTAGCCGGCGTCGTCGAAGACCACGTTCGGGTTCTTGCCGCCGAGTTCGAGAGCGACCCGGCGGACGCCCTTGGCGGCGGCCGTCATGATCTTCTCGCCGGTCGCGTAGCCGCCGGTGAAGGAGACGAGGTCCACTGCCGGGTGCTCGACCATCGCCGCGCCGACCCGGCCGTCGCCGAGCAGCAGGTTGACGACCCCGGGTGGGGTGCCCGCCTCCTCGAGCAGGGCGACCAGCTTGATCGTGGTCAGCGGGGTGACCTCGCTGGGCTTGAGCACCACGGTGTTGCCCGCGGCGAGGGCGGGCGCGACCTTCCAGGACATCTGGAGCAGGGGGTAGTTCCACGGTGCGATGAGGGCGCAGACGCCGACCGGTTCGTGCACGATCCGGCTGACGACGGCCGCGCTGCCGGCGTCGACCAGGCGGCCGGCGTCCTTGCCGGCGAGGTCGGCGTAGTAGCGGAAGACGTTCGTCACATCGTCGATGTCGATGCGGCCTTCGCCCAGTGTCTTGCCCGTGTCGAGGCTCTCGGTGCGGGCGAGTTCTTCGCGGTCGCGGACCAGGAGGCCGGCCACCGTGCGGAGCAGGGCGCCGCGTTCGGTGGCGGTCGTCTGCCGCCACGGACCCTCGTCGAACGCCCTCCGTGCGGCTCTGACCGCGGCATCGACCTCCTCGCGGCCCGCTTCGGCGACGGTCTCGATGACCTGGCCGGTGGCGGGGTTCAGCACGTCGGAGTGCGTTCCGGCGGACGCGTCCGCCCAGTTGCCGTCGATGTAGAGGTCCTTCACGGGCGCCCTTCCCGGATCGGTAGTGGCAGCTCGGTGGCTGGAGTGCGTACATTTGTACGCGAAGTGTGTACAGATGTCCACAAGGGGGCTCGATGGTGAAGAGCGAACCCGGCGCGACGCGGCGCCGCGGTCCGAACGACCCCGAGCGGCGCGCGCGGATCGCCAAGGCGGCGATCGAGGTGGTCGCCCAGCGGGGGATCGGCGGGGTCACGCACCGGTCGGTGGCGGCGGCGGCGGGCGTCCCGCTCGGCTCGACGACCTACCACTTCGCGACCCTGGACGACCTCTTGGAGGTCGCCCTGCACGGGGCGGCGGAGAAGAACGTCCACGCCCTGAAGGAGTGGGAGTCCGCGCTCCCGCCGGACGCCGACTTCGCCGCGGCACTGGCCGACCTGGTCATGGGCTACATCAACGAGCAGTACCGGGCCACGGTCGTCGAGTACGACCTGTACGTCGCCGCCCTGCACCGGCCGGCACTGCGCAAGGCGAGCGCGGCCTGGGACGACGCCCTGATCGCGTTCTTCGGTTCCCGTACCGACCCGCTCACCGGCCGGCTGCTGGCCGGCCTGTTCTGCGGCCTCCTGATGCAGGCGGCCCTGGCCGACCCCCGCCCGACGCGCGGGGAGATCGAAACACTGTTCCGGCGGGCGATCGACGGCCCGGCGGCCTGAATCCACCTGCGGTCACGGAAAAAGCCGGGTTGACAGGCGGTTGGGGCGGCAGTCACTCTGGTGCGGAGTGAGCAACAAGGCGCGTTCTGCGCAACTACTCCCGTACTGGATCCGCGGAGAGGACCACGCCGGTGACCACAACCGATCTGCCGCCAAGCCTGCTCGCCACGTTGCCCGGCAGCTCCTACACCGATCCGGCGGTCTTCGCGCTGGAGCAGGCGAAGATCTTCGAGGCGGACTGGTTCTGCGCCGTGCGCAGCGCCGACCTCGCCGGACCGGGGGCGTTCGAGACCGTCCAGATCGGCAAGGAGAGCGTGCTCGTCTCGCGGGGACGGGACGGGAAGCTGGCCGCGTTCCTCAACGTCTGCCGCCACCGCGGTGCCCGGCTGTGCACGGCGGAGAGCGGCACGGTCAAGCGCGCCTTCCAGTGCCCGTACCACGCCTGGACGTACGGACTCGACGGCAAGTTGATCGCCGCCCCGAACCTCACCGGGATGCCGGACGTCGACCGCACCGCGTTCGGCCTCACCCGGCTGCACCTGCGCGAGTGGCTCGGCTACGCCTGGGTCTGCCTGGCCGATGAGCCGCCGTCGTTCGACGAGACCGTGGTCGGGGCCGTCACCGAACGCCTCGGCGGCCCCACCGAGATCGACGCCTACGGCATCGAGGGTCTCGCGCTCGGCAAGCGCATCGAGTACGACGTGAAGGCGAACTGGAAGCAGATCATCGAGAACTTCATGGAGTGCTACCACTGCGCGACGATCCACCCGGAGCTCACCGAAGTCCTCCCGGAGTTCGCCGACGGCTACGCCGCGCAGTACTACGTCGGCCACGGCGCCGAGTTCGGCGGCGAGATCAAGGGCTTCACCGTCGACGGCAGCGAAGGCGTCGACCGCCTCCCGGGGGTCACCGAGGCGCAGGACCGCCGCTACTACGCCATCACGATCAAGCCGCAGGTGTTCGTCAACCTCGTCCCCGACCACGTGATCGTGCACCGGATGTTCCCGCTGGCCCCGGACCGGACGCTGGTGCGCTGCGACTGGCTCTACCTGCCCGGGGTCGTCGAATCCGGCCGGGACCTGACGCGGTCGGTGGAGCTGTTCCACCGCGTCAACCTGCAGGACTTCGAGGCGTGTGAACGCTGCCAGCTCGCGATGGACTCGCGCTCCTACGCCAACGGCGGGGTGCTCGTGCCCAGCGAGCACCACATCGGGGCCTTCCACGACTGGGTGCGGACCCGGCTGAGTCTCTGAACGGCGCGGGCTAGATCAAGGCGCGGATGGCGGTCTCGAAGCCGGTGACGTGCTCCAGCGTCAGCGCGGCCGCCTTCTCGGCGTCACCCTCGATGATCGCGGTGAGGAGCGGGACGTGCTCGTCGACGTGGCCGGCCATCCCGGACAGCCGGGGCACGAACACGCACCAGATCCGGGTCGCCAGGTTGTCGTACCGGATCAGCGTGTCCTCGAGGAACGGGTTGTGCACGCACCGGTAGATCGCCCGGTGCAGGGCGAGGTCGGTGCGCAGCAGTCCGGCGTTGTCACCGTCCGGGACGCCGGCGTCGAGCTGCGCGCGCAGCTCGGTCAGCGTCGTCCGGTCGGCCGTGGTCGCCCGCTCGGCCGCGGCGGCCGTCGCCATCGGCTCGAGCGTGCGGCGGACCTCGGAGATGTGCGCGAGGTCGGAGATGTTGACGTCGGTGGCGAACGTCCCGCGCCGCGGGTAGGCGACGACCAGGCGTTCGGACTCCAGCCGCTTCAGCGCTTCGCGGATCGGTGTCCGGCCCATGCCGAGCGCGGTGCCGAGCTCCTCCTCGTTGAGCGGGGAGCCCGGCGGGATGTCCAGCATGACCAGGCGGTCGCGGATGAAGAGGTACGCCTGTTCCGCCAGCGACGGGGGATTGACCTGGGGATGCACGCCGCTTAGCCTACATCGACGATTGATATATCAGAAGTCGACCACGAAGGGTGCGCAATGACCGACCTGCCGGAGCACCCGGACTTCCTCTGGGCCAACCCCGAGCCGAAGAAGGCCTACGACGTGCTCGTGGTCGGCGGCGGCGGGCACGGCCTCGCCACCGCGTACTACCTGGCCAAACAGGGCATCACGGACGTGGCCGTGCTGGAGAAGGGCTGGCTCGCCGGCGGCAACATGGCCCGCAACACCACGATCATCCGCTCCAACTACCTCTGGGACGAGAGCTCCGGCATCTACGAGCACTCCCTCAAGCTGTGGGAAGGCCTCGAAGAGGACCTCGGCTACCCCATCCTGTTCAGCCAGCGCGGGGTGCTCAACCTGGCGCACAGCCTGCAGGACGTCCGCGACAGCGTCCGCCGCGTCGAGGCCAACAAGCTCAACGGCATCGACGCCGAGTGGGTGGACGCCGACGGCGTCAAGGAGCTCTGCCCGATCGTCAACACCTCCCCGGACGTCCGCTACCCGGTGCTCGGCGCCACCTTCCAGCCGCGCGCGGGCATCGCGAAACACGACTACGTGGCGTGGGGCTTCGCCCGCGCCGCGCACGCGCTGGGCGTCGACCTCATCCAGAACTGCGAGGTCACCGGAATCTCCACAGTGGACGGACGGGTCACCGGCGTCGAGACGTCGCGGGGCCGGATCGCCGCGGGCAAGGTGGCGCTGTGCACGGCCGGGCACACGTCGGTGCTGGCCCGCATGGTGGGCCTCGACCTGCCGCTGACGTCGCACCCGCTGCAGGCGCTGGTGTCGGAGCTGCTCGAACCGGTCCACCCGACGGTCGTGATGTCGAACGCCGTGCACGTCTACGTTTCCCAGGCGCACAAGGGCGAGCTCGTGATGGGCGCCGGGATCGACAGCTACCACGGCTACGGCCAGCGTGGTTCGTTCCACATCATCGAGCAGCAGATGGCCGCCGCGCTGGAGCTGTTCCCGGTGTTCGCGCGGGCGCACCTGCTGCGGACGTGGGCCGGGATCGTCGACACCAGCCCGGACGCGTCGCCGATCATCGGACTGACGCCGGTGGAGAACCTGTTCCTCAACTGCGGCTGGGGGACCGGCGGGTTCAAGGCCACCCCGGGTGTCGGGGACGTCTTCGCGGCCACCATCGCGCGCGGCAAGCCGCACCGGTACGCCGAGCCCTTCGCCCTCGACCGGTTCACCACCGGTGCCCTCGTCGACGAGCACGGCGCCGCCGCCGTCGCCCACTGAGCCGTTCAACGCAGGAGTTCCCGTGCAACTGATTCCCTGCCCGTGGTGCGGGCCGCGTGAGGAAGCCGAATTCCACTACGGCGGCCAGGCGCACATCGCCTACCCGCCGGACCCCTCGGCGTTGTCCGACGAGGAGTGGGCCAAGTTCGTCTTCTTCCGCGACAACCCGAGCGGACCCCATCCCGAGCGCTGGAGCCACGTCGCGGGCTGCCGCCGGTGGTTCAACGCCGTCCGCGACACCCGCACCCACGACCTCCTGGCGGTCTACCGCCTCGACGAACCCCGGCCGGTGATCTCATGACCCGGCTGTCCGGCGTCCCGCTCAAGTTCACCTTCGACGGCCGCGAGCTGACCGGTTTCCTCGGCGACACCCTCGCTTCCGCGTTGCTGGCCAACGGCATCCACCGGGTCGCGACCAGCATCACCTACGGTCGGCCGCGCGGAATCGTGGCCGCCGGCGTCGAAGACTCGAACGCCCTGGTGCAGATCGAAGCGCCGTTCCCGGAACCGATGCAGCCGGCCACCACCGTCGAGCTGTACGACGGCTTGGCGGCCCGTGGCCTGCGCGGGCGGGGACGGCTCGCCACCGAACCGGACCCGGCGCGGTACGACGCCAAGCACGCCCACTGTGACGTCCTGGTCATCGGCGCCGGCCCCGCCGGGCTCGCCGCCGCCCGCGCCGCCTCCGGCCGGGTCCTGCTCGTGGACGACCAGCCCGGTGGCGAAGCTCCGGAGGGTGTCCGGTTCCTCTCGCGCACCACGGCGTTCGGCGTCTACGACGACGGGTTCGTGCTCGCCCTGGAGCGCCGGGGTGAACCCGCGGCCCCGGAGCGCAGCTCGCGGCAGCGCGTGTGGCGGATCCGGGCGAAGCGGATCGTCATCGCGACCGGCGCCCACGAGCGGCCGATCGTGTTCCCGGACAACGACCGCCCGGGCATCATGCTCGCTTCGGCCGCCCGCACCTACTTGAACCGCTACGGCGTCTTGGCCGGACGGCGCGTGGTCGTGTTCACCACCAACGACTCCGCGTTCGCCGCCGCCTCCGATCTGGCCGGCGCCGGGGCGGAGATCGTGCGGATCGTCGACGCCCGCGAGGGCTACGGCGTGATCGGCACCGATGGCGGCGCCGACGGGCACATCACCGCCGCGCACATCGCTGAACTCGGAGAGATGCGGGGCGAGCGGGTCGAGTGCGACCTGCTGCTCGTGTCCGGCGGCTGGAACCCGGTCGTGCACCTGTTCAGCCAGGCCCGCGGCAAGCTGAAGTACGCGCCCGAGCTGGGCGCGTACGTCCCGGACGGGGACCTGCCGAACGTGCGCGTCGTCGGCGCGGCCGCGGGGGACGGGCTGCCGGAGACCAAGGTGCTCTGGCAGGTGCCCGCTCCGGTGTCCGAAGTGGACACCCGGTTCGTGGACCAGCAGCGCGACGCGACCGTGTCGGACATCCTGCGCGCGACCGGCGCCGGGCTTCGCTCGCTGGAGCACATCAAGCGCTACACGACGATCGGCACCGCGCACGACCAGGGCCGGACGTCCGGGATGCTCGCCGCCGGCATCACCGCCGAAGCCCTCGGCACCGACCTCGCCGCCCAGCGCCCGACGACGTTCCGGCCGCCGTACACGCCGGTTGCGTTCGCCGCGCTGGCCGGGCGGAACCGCGGCGCGCTGCACGATCCCGTGCGCGTCACCACGATCCACCCGTGGCACGTCGAGCACGGCGCCGAGTTCGAGAACGTCGGCCAGTGGAAGCGGCCGTGGTACTACCCGCGGCCGGGCGAGACGATGGCCGACGCCGTCCGGCGCGAATGCCGCGCGGCGCGCACCGACGTCGCCGTCATGGACGGGTCCACGCTGGGCAAGATCGACGTCCAGGGCCCGGACGCCGGCTGGTTCCTCGACATGCTCTACACGAACGTGATGAGCACCCTCAAGGTCGGCCGGATCCGCTACGGCGTGATGTGCGGCGTCGACGGCATGGTGCTCGACGACGGCACGGTCATCCGCGTCGCCGAGAACCGGTTCCTGGTCACCACCACGACCGGCAACGCGGCGAAGGTCCTCGACTGGATGGAGGAGTGGCTGCAGACGGAGTGGCCGCACCGAGGAGTCTTCGCCACGTCGGTCACCGAGCACTGGGCCACCATCCCGCTGGTCGGCCCGCGTTCCCGGGAAGTCCTCGGCCGCTTGGCGCCGGGGCTGGACGTCTCAGGCGAGGCGTTCGGGTTCATGACCTGGCAGGACGCCGAGGTGGCCGGGATCCCGGCCAGGGTCTGCCGGATCAGCTTCTCCGGTGAGCTGGCCTACGAGATCAACGTCCGGTCGTGGCACGGGCTCGCGCTCTGGCAGTCCATAGTGGACCAGGGAGCGACGCCGTACGGCACCGAGACCATGCACGTCCTGCGCGCCGAAAAGGGGTACCCGATCATCGGCCAGGACACCGACGGCACGGTCACCCCGCAGGACCTCGGCATGTCCTGGGCGGTGTCGAAGAAGAAAGCCGACTTCATCGGCAAACGCTCCTTCGCCCGCGCCGAGAACAACCGGCCGGACCGCAAGCAGCTGGTCGGTTTGCTGCCGGTGGATCCGGCGGTACTGCTGCCCGAAGGCTCGCAGATCATCGAATCCGAAGCCGTCCCCGAGCCGCCGGTGCGGATGCTCGGCCACGTCACCTCCAGCTACGACAGCGTCGCTCTCGGCCGCACCTTCGCGCTCGCGCTGGTGCGCTCGGGGCGCGAGCGGATCGGCGAAACGCTGTACGTGCCGGTCGGGGACCAGGTGGTGCCGGTGACCGTGACCGAATCCGTGCTCTTCGACAAGGAAGGAGCCCGCCGTGACGGTTGACGCGGTCCACGAACCGTTCCGCACCCAGTTCACCGTCCGCGTCCGGGAGGGGCACTCCCTGCTCGGCGTCGACCTGGCCGCCCCGTGCCGGTACACCAGCGGCAACGGCGTCGACATCCTCTGGATGGGCCCCGACGAGTACCTCGTCCTAGGACCGGCCCTTTCACGTGAAAGTGCCGACCTGGAGAGGGCACTTTCACGTGAAAGTGCCGTTTTGGCCGTGGTGGACGTGTCGGCGCAGCGCAACGTCGTGCGGCTGAGTGGTGCGCATGCGGCCGATGTGCTGGCGCACGGGTGCTCGATCGACTTGGCGGGGTCGCCGCCGGGTACGTGCGTGCAGACCCTGCTGGCCCGGACCGGGATCGTGCTGATGGTCCGGGAAGACGGCTTCACGATCCTCGTCCGGCAGTCGTTCACGGACTACTTCACGGCCTGGCTGGCCGACGCGAGCTTGGAGTACGTCTCGTGACCTTCACCTTGACGCTCATGTGCCCGGAACGCTCGGGGATCGTGCACGCCGTCACGACGTTCCTGGTCGGGCAGGGCTGCGACATCGTCGAGCACCAGCAGTTCGACGACGACGTCCGCGGCTCGCTGTTCCTGCGCACGTCGTTCACCTGCACCGAAGAGACCACTGTGGACGACCTGACCCGCGCGTTCGCCCCGGTGGCCGGGGACTTCGGCATGGAGTTCGGCTTCTCCGACGGCACGCCGCCGCGAATCCTCGTGCTGGTCTCGAAGTTCGGGCACTGCCTCAACGACCTGCTGTTCCGCTGGCGTGCGGGCGGCCTGGGCGCCGAGATCGCCGTGGTCGTGTCCAACCACGACGACCTGCGGCCGATGGCCGAGGCGGCCGGGGTGCCGTTCGTGCACGTCCCGGTCACCCCGGAGACCAAGCCGGAGGCGGAGCAGCGGCTGCTCGACCTGGTCGGGGAGTACTCCGCGGATCTGGTGGTGCTCGCGCGGTACATGCAGGTGCTGTCCAACGAGCTGTGCCAGAAGCTCGAAGGCCGCGCGATCAACATCCACCATTCGTTCCTGCCCGGCTTCAAGGGCGCCAAGCCCTACCACCAGGCCTACGACCGCGGCGTCAAGTACGTCGGCGCGACCGCGCACTACGTCACCCCCGACCTCGACGAGGGCCCGATCATCGAGCAGGAGGTCCAGCGCGTCGACCACACGTACTCGCCGCGCGAGCTGGTGACCGTCGGCCGTGACGCCGAGGCCCTCGCCCTCTCCCGCGCGGTGCGCTGGCACTGCGAACGCCGCGTCCTGCTCAACGGCAACAGCACCGTCGTATTTCGTTAGGAGCCCGCCATGACCGCACCGCGAGTAGTGATCATCGGCGCCGGCATCGTCGGCGCGAACCTCGCCGACGAGCTGACCGCCCGCGGCTGGACCGACGTCACCGTGCTCGACCGGGGCCCGCTGCCGCGCACCGGCGGGTCCACCTCGCACGCGCCCGGCCTGGTCTTCCAGACCAACGCGTCCAAGGCGATGACGGACTTCGCCCGCTACACCGTCGAAAAGTTCCTGGCGCTGGACTGCTTCCTCCAGGTCGGCGGCATGGAGGTGGCGACCACCCCGGCGCGCTGGGAGGACCTCAAGCGCAAGCACGGCTGGGCGACGTCGTGGGGCGTGTCCGGCGAGCTGATCGACTCCGGCGAATGCGTCAAGCGGTGGCCGCTGCTCGACGGTTCGCGGATCCTCGGGGCGCTGCACGTCCCGACCGACGGGCTCGCGCGGGCGGCCAAGGCCGTCGAGGTGCTGGCCGAGCGGGCGGGTTCGCGTGGTGCGCGGTTCATCGGCTTGGCCCGCGTCACCGATGTCCTGCAGGAAGGCGGGCGCGTCACCGGCGTCCGGAGCGACCAGGGCGACTTCCCGGCCGACGTCGTCGTGTCGTGCGCCGGGTTCTGGGGCCGCGAGATCGGCGCGATGGCCGGCATGGACGTGCCGCTGCTGCCGCTGGCGCACCAGTACGCGAAGACCGGGCCGGTCGCGGAACTCGCCGGGCGCAACAGTACCGATGGGTTCTCGGCGGGAAAGAGTGCCTCGAACCGCGAAGAGGCCGAGGCGAGCCTGCCGATCCTGCGCCACCAGGACCAGGACCTGTACTTCCGGGAGCACGTCGACCGGCTCGGCATCGGCTCCTACGCCCACCGCCCGATGCCGGTCGACGAATCCACATTAGACCCTACGGTGACCGCGACGGCCATGCCGTCCATGCTGCCCTTCACCGAGGACGACTTCGCGCCGTCGTGGGAGGAGAGCAAGCTCCTGCTGCCCGCGCTGCGGCAGACCAAGGTCGAGGAGGGCTTCAACGGCATCTTCTCCTTCACGCCGGACGGCCAGTCGCTGGTCGGCGAGTCGGCCGACGTCCGCGGGTTCTGGCTGGCCGAGGCGATCTGGGTGACGCACTCCGCGGGCATCGCGAAGGCGGTCGCCGAGCTGCTCGTGCACGGCCACTCCGAAGTGGACGTGCACGACATCGACGTCCACCGCTTCGAAGAGGTCCAGCTCGCGCCGTCGTACGTGCGCGAGACGGCGCAGCAGAACTTCGTCGAGGTCTACGACATCCTGCACCCGTTGCAGCCCAAGCTGTCCCCCCGTGACCTGCGGGTGACGCCGTTCCACCCGCGGCAGCGCGAACTGGGTGCGGTGTTCCTGGAGGCGGGCGGCTGGGAGCGGCCGCACTGGTTCGAGGCCAACGCACCGCTGCTGAAGCAGCTGCCTCACGACTGGCTGCCGCCGGCTCGGGATTCGTGGTCGGCGCAGTTCCACTCGCCGATCGCGGCGGCCGAGGCGTGGCACACGCGCAACGGCGTCGCGCTGTACGACATGACGCCGTTGAAGCGCGTGGAGGTCAGCGGGCCGGGGTCACTGGAGTTCCTGCAGTCGCTGACCACCAACCAGCTGGACAAGTCGGTGGGCTCGGTGACCTACACGCTGATGCTCGATGTCGCCGGTGGCGTGCGGAGTGACGTCACGGTCGCGCGGCTCGAACCCGAGGTGTTCCAGGTCGGCATCAACGGCAACATCGACGTCGACCACTTCGTCAAGCACGCGCCCGCCGGGGTGCGGGTCCGGGACACCACCGGCGGGACCTGCTGCCTCGGCGTCTGGGGTCCGCTGGCCCGTGACCTGGTGCAGCCGCTGTCGGACGAGGACTTTTCGCACCAGGGCCTGAAGTACTTCCGGGCGCGGAAGGCGCGGATCGCCGGGGTGCCGGTCGTCGCGATGCGACTGTCCTATGTGGGCGAACTCGGCTGGGAGATCTACGCGAGCGCGGACAACGGCCTGCGGCTGTGGGACGCGCTGTGGGCGGCCGGGCAGTCACTGGGCGTCATCGCGGCCGGGCGGGCGGCGTTCAACAGCCTGCGGCTGGAGAAGGGCTACCGGCTGTGGGGCACCGACCTGACCACCGAGCACGACCCGTACGAGGCCGGGCTGGCGTTCGCGGTGCGGCCGGCGAAGGGGGACTTCCTGGGGCGTGCGGCCATCGAGGGCCGGAGCGAGGAAACGGCGTCGCGACGGCTGCGCTGCCTGACGATCGACGACGGCCGCACGGTCGTGCTGGGCAAGGAGCCGGTGTTCGTCGACGGCGTGGCTTCGGGGTACGTCACGAGCGCCGCGTACGGGTACACCGTGGGGCGGCCGATCGCCTACGCGTGGCTCCCGGCATCGGCGGAGATCGGCAGCGGCGTGGAGATCGAGTACTTCGGCCACCGGGTCGCGGCCACCGTGGCCGCGGAACCACTGGTCGACCCCGGCATGGCACGGATCCGGCGGTGAGCCCGGCGTAACGCCGGTCACGTCGGGTCGGCCCCGGCTCTCGATGGGTAATCCACAGCAAGTCCATGGAAGCGCACCAGGAAATTCTCAGGAACGGGGCGTTTCCTGGACGGGCCGGAGGCTTGTCGAGAGCTGGAGCTGTGCATGAGCGAGTACGACCGAGGACGCCCGCGCGGCGGCGAGTACCCGTACGGCCACGGCCAGGGCGGGTACCCGCCGGAGTACTACGGCCGGAACGGGTATCCGCAAGGCCATTACCAGCAGCAGGACCCGGCCCATGACCAGTGGGAACGCCCGTATTCGCCGTATACGCAACCGATCTACGCCTACCCGCAGCAGCCCGCCTACCAGCCGCCGCCGCGGCGGCGGCACCCGCTGCGCGCGCTGACCGTCGCGGTCGTCGCGATCGCGCTGGCCGTGGTCGCCGGGCTCGGGATCGGGCACCTGATCTCCGGGGCGAACACGCCCACCGCGGGCGGCAACCAGAACTTCGGCTTCTCCGGGCAGCCCAGCGCGGCCAAGACGGTGCTCGACGTGGACGCCGTGTCGGCGAAGGTCAACCCGGCCATCGTGAACATCAACACCGAGCTCGGGCTGCAGGGCGGGGCCGCGGCGGGCACCGGCATCGTGCTCACCGCCGACGGCGGGATCCTGACCAACAACCACGTCGTCGCCGGCGCGACCAGCATCAAGGTCACCAGCATCGGCACCGGTGACACCTACCAGGCCGAAGTCGTCGGCTACGACCGCACCGAGGACATCGCGGTCCTGCAGCTGAAAGGCGCGTCCGGGCTGCCCACCGCGTCGATCGGCGACTCGTCCACGACCAAGGTCGGCGACCAGATCCTCGGCCTCGGCAACGCCGGCGGCCGCGGTGGCGACCCGGTGCCCGCGCCGGGCACGGTGACGGCGCTGGACCAGTCGATCACCGCCTCGGACGAGTCCAGCGGGTCGTCCGAGCAGCTCACCGGGCTCATCCAGGTCCGGGCGAACATCGAATCGGGTGACTCCGGTGGCCCGCTCGTCAACGCGGACGCCCAGGTCATCGGGGTCAACACCGCCGCGTCCACCGGCTACCAGCTGAACGGGCGCCGCAGCGGCGGCGCCGGCCAGGGGTTCGCCATCCCGATCAACCAGGCCGTCGACATCGCGCACAAGATCGTCGCGGGGCAGGCGTCGGACAAGATCCACATCGGCAAGACGGCGTTCATCGGGGTCTCGGTGTCCGACGGCCAGGGCGGTGCCAAGGTCCGCGAGGTCGTCCAGCGCGGGCCGGCGCAGAAGGCGGGCCTCGTCGCCGGGGACGTGATCACGGCCATCGACGGCAGGCCGGTCGACTCGGCGACGACGTTGACGAACGTGATGGACACCCACCACCCGGGTGACCTGCTGACACTGACGGTGACCGGCGCCGACGGCGGTCAGCGCCGGCTCCAGGTCAAGGCCATCGAGGGGCCGGTGGGCTAGCGGAGGGTTTCCGCGAGCACTTCGCGGTGCGTCTGCTTCGCCGCGAAGTACTTCTCCCGGCCGGCTTCGGTGATCGTGACGAAGATGCCGCGCCGGTCCACCTCGCACAGTGCGCGCTCGACCAGGCCCTCCTTCTCCAGGCGGGCGACCAGCCGGGACGTGGCGCTCTGGCTGAGGTGGATGGCGCCGGTCAGGTCGGCCGAACGGCACTTGAAGTCGCAGGTCGCGAGCCGTTCAAGGGCCTCGAACTCGTTCGCGCCGATGCCGTGGCGCTCCTGCAGCCGGCACTCGAGCGTGCTGAACACGGCCGAGTAGCGGGCCAGCAGCTCGTGCCACTCCTGGACCAGTTCCTTCTCGGCGACGTCGCTCACGGCGACCAACTTAGCATGCACAGGCATCTGATGCAAACACATTAAATGCTTGGACATTAGATGCGCGTGCATGTAATGTCGCCGCCATGAGTTCTTCCGTGTCCTTGTCCACCACCTCGACCCGGTGGGACGCACGTCTCTGGGGTGTCCTGCTCACCGTTTCGATCGTCATCGGCCTCGACGCGCTCGACGTGTCGATGGTCGGCGTCGCGCTCCCGGCCATCCAGGCCGACCTCGGCCTGTCCACCAACGCGCTGCAATGGGTCGTCAGCGGGTACGTGCTCGGCTACGGCGGCTTGCTGCTGCTCGGCGGCCGCACCGCCGACCTGCTCGGCCGCCGCCGCGTGTTCCTCGTCGCCGTCGCCGTGTTCGCGCTGGCTTCGCTGCTCGGCGGCCTCGTCGACGACGGCGCGCTGCTCATCGCGAGCCGGTTCATCAAGGGCCTGGCGGCCGCGTTCACGGCACCGGCCGCGTTGTCCATCGTCACCACGACGTTCCAGGAGGGCCCGGCCCGCAACAAGGCGATCGGCATCTTCGCCGTGTTCGGCGCGAGCGGCTACTCGGCCGGGCTGGTGTTCTCCGGCCTGCTGACGGAGGTCGGCTGGCGCTGGACGTTCTTGCTGCCCGCCCCGATCGCACTGGTCGCGCTGGTGGCGGCGTGGAAGCTGATCCCGTCGTACCGCGCCGAAACCGGCGGCGGCTACGACTTCCCGGGCGCCATCACCGGCGCCGCCGGTTCGCTGCTGCTGGTGTTCGGCGTGGTCGAGGCGCCGGAGATCGGCTGGGCCGCCCCGCGCACGCTGATCACCTTCGCTGTGGCGCTGGCGTTGCTGGTGACGTTCGTGGTCATCGAGAAGCGCAGCCGCCACCCGTTGCTGCGGCTGGGCATCCTGCGTTCGGGTCCGCTGGCCAGGGCCAACCTCGGCGGGGCGCTGTTCTTCGGCGCGTACATCGGCTTCCAGTTCGTCGTGATGCTGTACCTGCAGCGGGTGCTGGGCTGGTCCGCGCTGCAGACGGCGCTCGGCTTCCTGCCGGCGGCGCTGATCGTGGCGTTCGGTTCCCCGCGCATCGAGCCGCTGATCGACCGGGTGGGCACGCCCCGCACGATCTTCGCGGGCGTGGTCGCGCACGTCATCGGCTACGCGCTGTTCCTGCGCATCGACGAGCACTCGGGGTACGCGGCCTACGTGCTGCCCAGCATGATCCTGCTCGGCATCGGCTTCACACTGGCGTTCTCGTCGCTCAACATCCAGGCCACGGCAGGCATCGCGGACGACGAGCAGGGCTTGGCCGGCGGCCTGCTGAACACGTCACTGCAGGTGGGCGGCGCCATCGGCCTCGCGGTGGTGACGGCGGTCCTGACCGCCAACGGCGGCGGCGAAGCTTCACCGGCGGCGCTGCTGACCGGGCTGACACCGGCGTTGACCGTGGTCACGGGCATCGCGGTGCTGGGCCTGCTGATCGCGATCAGCGGCCTGGTGGCCCGGAAGCGGCCGGCCGAGGAGCCGGTGGTGGAGGAGAACCTGCTGGCCCTCGCGGACTGACCACCGCCCAAGCGCCCCAAGGTGGCCTTGGGTGCGTTGGACGCACCGAAGGCCACCTTGGGTGCGTTGGACGCACCGAAGGCCACCTTGGGGCGGTTACCGGGTCACCCGCTCGTCCGTGCCCGGCACCTTCGCCGTCGCGATGGCGATGCGGTTCCACGTGTTGATGGTGAAGATCAGCGCGAGCAGCTGGGCCAGTTCCGCCTCGCCGAACTCCTCGAGCGCCCGGGCGTAGACGTCGTCGGGGACGCCACCCTCCGAGACGAGCGTGACGGCTTCGGTCAGCGCCAGCGCGGCCCGCTCCTTCTCGCTGAAGAACCGGCCGGCCTCGTGCCACACCGCGACCATGTGCAGCCGCTCCTCGCTTTCGCCTGCCTTGCGGGCGTCCGAGGTGTGCATGTGCAGGCAGTACGCGCAGCGGTTGAGCTGCGACGCGCGGATCTGGACCAGCTCGACCAGTGCGGGGTCGAGCCCGGCGCGGGCGGCGGCGTCGAAGCCGATCAGGGCCTTGAAGGCCTTCGGGGCGGTCTTGGCGAAGTTGATGCGGGAGTTCGTCATGACCAGAAATCTAGGGCCCGGTTGACCCTTGTGTAGGGTGCATTTCCGTGGCGAAAGAGTGGGTCAATTCGGGGGAGCGGCTCGGCGCCGACCTGCACCTCGAGCTGGCGGGCCCCGGCGGCAAGCGGGCCGCGCTGATCGCCGCCCTGCGGGACGCCGTCCGCGCCGGACGGCTCGCCCCGGGCACCCGGCTGCCGCCCTACCGGTCGCTGGCCGCCGATCTCGGGCTGGCCCGCAACACCGTCGCCGACGCCTACGCCGAACTGGTCGCCGAGGGGTGGCTCGCCGCCGTCCAGGGCTCCGGTACCCGCGTCGCCGAGCGTGCCGAGCCGCTGAAACCGGTCCGGACGCCGAAACCGGCGCCGGGTGCGCCGAAACCGGCCTACCACCTCCGGCAGGGACAGCCGGACGCGACGTCGTTCCCGCGCACCGAATGGCTCGCCGCCGCCCGTCGCGCCCTGAACGTGGCCCCGCACGACGCCTTCGGCCCGGGCGACCCGCGCGGCCGCCCGGAACTGCGGGAGGCCCTCGCCCAGTACCTCGCGCGGGCCCGTGGCGTGCGGACGTCGCCGGAGCGGATCGTCGTGTGCTCGGGGTTCGCGCACGCACTGCGGCTGCTGTTCCCGGCCGTGCTGCGGGGGCCGCTCGCCGTCGAGTCCTACGGCCTCGCGTTCCACCGCTCGATCTTCGCCGCCGCCGGCGTGCGGACGCTCCCACTGGCCCTGGACGAACGCGGCGCGCGTGTCGAAGACCTCGACGTCCCGGCCGTGCTGCTGACGCCCGCGCACCAGTTCCCGACCGGCGGGCCGCTGCACCACGACCGCCGCACCGCGGTGGTCGGGCACGTCCGCGCGACCGGCGGCGTGCTCATCGAAGACGACTACGACGGCGAATTCCGCTACGACCGCAAGCCGGTCGGCGCGGTACAGGGCCTCGATCCCGAGCACGTCGTCTACGCCGGTTCGGTCAGCAAGAGCCTCTCGCCCGCGCTGCGCCTCGGCTGGCTGGTGCTGCCCGGGCACCTCGTCGACCCCGTGCTCGCGGTGAAGGGCGAGCGCGAAGCCTGGGCGAGCGTGCTCGACCAGCTCACCCTGGCCGAGTTCTTGACCTCGGGAGCGTACGACCGGCACATCCGCCGCATGCGCCAGCGCTACCGCCGACGGCGCGACCAGCTCGTGACGGCGCTCGCCGAGAGGGCACCGCACGTGACGCCGACCGGGATCGCCGCCGGCCTGCACGCCGTGCTGCGTCTCCCGCCGGGTACCGAAAAGGCGGCGCTGAAGGCCGCGGCCTGGCAGGGACTGGCGCTCGACGGCCTGGCCGCGTTCCGCCACCCGGACAGCACGATGTCCACAATGGACGGATTGGTCGTCGGTTACGCGACGCCGCCCGAGCACGCCTACCCGGCGGCGCTCGACGCGCTGTGCCGGGCACTGCCGCCCGCGTGAGGCCTAGCCGACGATGTCGATCTCGAACGGCTCGGCCGCGCTGTAGTTGATGTCGGCCCACACCGCGCCCGGCAGGTCGTAGCGCCGGTGCGACGTCAGCTTCGAGTTGTACCCGGGGGTCTTGGTGGGGTTGTGGCCGACGCCCTGGTGGTCGCTGCCCCAGGCGTAGATGTCGCCGACCCACATCGGCTTCGCGAAGCCGTCGCCGCCGAGCCGCGGGCGGATGACGACCGCCGCGCCGGGGCTGCCGGACAGGAACACCCGCACCGCGTTCTCCGCGGCGTTCGGCGGGGTGACGGTGATGCGCTCCATGATTTCCACTCCACTCGAAGGGTCGTCCACTCCGGGCCAGTAGTCGGCGACGGACGACACGTCGTAGCCCGGGGCGACGTTCCCGCGGTACTGCTTGGCGACCGCGCCGGCCGGGATGGCGGGATCGCCGTTGTAGTGGGCGATCCAGTAGTGCGGTTGGGCGACGCCGGCGGCGGAGAACGCCGCCCGCACCGACGGCCAGGTCGACAAGTTGCAGTAGACCGACGGGTCCGCGCCCGCCGCGCGGCGCATCCGGACCCAGCCCGGCGCCTCGGCCGGGGTGGCGTTGCCGGGCTCGACGTCGAGGACGTGCCCGTCGTTCGTCACCGCCTTCTTGACGATGGTGACCTTGACCGCGTTCGGGAACCGCGCCCAGTCCGCCGGCGTCCAGGGCGGGATCTGGATCCGGTCGATGTAGCCCGCGACCATCCGGGCGTCGGCGGGGATGTTCGCGGCCGTCACCGCGTCGTACATCGTGCGCACGGGCTCGGCCTCCGTTCGGTGCCGCATCGCCGTTCGGGG
The DNA here is from genome assembly GCF_046548975.1 of Amycolatopsis sp. lyj-346. Taxonomy (NCBI): domain Bacteria; kingdom Bacillati; phylum Actinomycetota; class Actinomycetes; order Pseudonocardiales; family Pseudonocardiaceae; genus Amycolatopsis; species Amycolatopsis sp. lyj-346. The sequence continues at coordinate 112,550 of NZ_JAJPWT010000005.1, read as the reverse complement.
GACGGCGAAACCGTTTTACGGTCCGCCATCGTGCAATTACCCGCGTGAGCCGGTCGTCAAGCGGAAAGCGCGGCACTGCACGGTGAATCACCAAAACGGCCGCACCCGGCCCGTCCTTGACCGCCGGCTCACGCGCCGATGGTGACGTTCCGCTTCCGGTACTGGCTTCCCGCTCACCCGGCTGGCAAGCTGCCAGCACCTGACGAGGGAAGGACGTGCATTGGCGGCACACCCGGCGCGGGCCCGGCGGATCGACGCTCGGGTCGTCGTCCTGAGCGCGCTGCTGGTGGTCGCCCTGCTCGCCTGGGCCGGCGTCGACTACCTGAAGGACCGGCTGGCCGGCAGCGGCTGCGACACCACCACCCCGGTGCGCGTCACGGCCGCGCCGGACATCGCGCCGGTGCTGACCGAGCTCGCCCGGACCGTCCCGGAGCGGGACTGCTACTCCGTCGAGGTCACCGCGAGCCCGTCGGCGGCCACCGCGACCGCCCTTGAGTCCAACGGCGCGAGCGGTCCCGACGTCTGGGTGCCGGAGTCGAGCACGTGGCTGCTGCAGGCCCGCGACGGCGGGGCGTGGAACCTGCCCGAGACCGGCCAGCCGGTGGCGAGCTCGCCGGTGGTGCTGGCGCTGACCGACGACGTCGCGAAGCGGGCCGGCTGGCCGGGGAAGTCGCCGTCCTGGGCGGACGTCCTCGCGGGGAGCCCGGTCGGGCTGCCCGACCCCGGCCGGGACCCGGCCGCCATCGGCGCGCTGCTCGGCCTGCAGCAGCTGACCAAGAACGCCCCCGACCCTGGCGCGGCGTTCACCGAGGAGATCCGCAAGCTCTCGGCGGTGAAGCAGCCGTACACCGCTTGGCCGGCGTCGGAACAGTCCGTGCTGGCCCGCAAGCTCGTTGCCGCCTACCCCGCCGCCGGCGTGCCCGGCTTCGACTACCCGTACGTCGTGCTGCCGCGGGCTTCGGAGGCCTCGCGCTCGGCGGCCGAGCGGTTCCTGCGGCTGCTGCTCGACCAGACCGCCACCAAGACCTTCGCCGACGGCGGGTTCCGGACGCCGTCCGGGCAGCTGCTCGGCGACCGGCAACGGGACACCCGCACGGACGCCGCACCGCGCCCGGCCGGACCGCCCGCCCCCGAAGCCGTGTACGGCGTGCTCCAGGCGTGGGCCGGCGCGAACCTCAGCGCCCGCGTCCAGGTGCTGCTCGACGTGTCCGGCTCGATGGCCGCCACCGTGCCCGGCAGCGGCCGCAGCCGGATGTCGCTGACGCTCGAAGCCGCGACGCAGGGGCTCGGGCTGTTCAAGCCGACGACCGAGATCGGCCTCTGGCTGTTCTCGACCAAGCTGGCCGGCACCAAGGACTACCAGGAACTGCTGCCGATGCGGTCGATCTCCGAGCAGCTGGCCGCGGGCGCGGTGGCGACGCTGCAGGCGGTCAAGCCGAAGCCGGGCGGCGCGACCGGGCTGTACGACTCGATCCTCGCCGCGTACCAGAACGCCCGGCAGAGCTGGCAGCTCGGCCGGATCAACGTCGTCGTCGTGCTCACGGACGGCCGCAACGAGGACGACGACTCGATCGGGTTGCCCGGCCTGCTCGCCGAGCTGGAGCGGCTGCAGGACCCGCGGAAACCGCTGCCCGTGATCGGGATCGGCATCGGCCCGGACATCGACGCGAGCGAGCTGCGGCAGGTCTCGGCCGCGACCGGCGGCGAGTCCTTCACCACGCCGGACCCGCGCAAGATCTCCGACGTCTTCTACCAGGCACTGAGCAAGCTCATGTGCCAGCCGCCCGCCTGCAAGAAGTGAGGACGCCCGTGTTGGTGGAGATCGAGAAGCCCGCACCACGGGTCGTGCGAAGACCGTCCGCGCTGGTCCTGGCCGCGTTCGTGGCCGGGGTGGTCCCGTTCGCGCTGCACACGTGGGCGGCCCTGCACGGCAGCTTCGCCCAGGACGACTTCGTCATGACCTACCGGGCCGCCGTGGCCGGGCCGTTCGACCCCGGCTACCTCTTCCAGGACTACCACGGGCACCTGACGCCCGGCGGGTTCTTCCTCGCGGCGGTGATGACCTGGTGGGCGCCGCTGAACTTCCCGCTCATGGTGCTGCCGCTGCTGCTGATGCGGGCCGCGGCGACGGTGCTGTTCTGGTGCCTGCTGGTGCGCTGCTTCGGACGGCGCTGGGCGATCCTGGTGCCGTTCACCGTGTTCACCGCGTCGACGTTGCTGCTGGTCCCGACGCTGTGGTGGGCGTACGGCGTCCAGATCGTGCCGGTGGTGCTCGCGGCCGTCGGCGCCCTGTACTGGCACGTCCGCTACCTGCGCGACGGTGGCCGGTGGTGGATCGGCGCGTTCGCGTGGACGCTCTTCGGGCTCGCGTTCTACGAGAAGGCCGTGGTGGTCCCGGTGCTGCTGGCCGGGGTGACCGTCCTGCTCGGACAGTCCTTCCGGGACCGGTGGCGCTACTGGGCGGGGCACGCGGCGCTGCTCGCCGCGTTCGTCGCCGGCTACCTCGCGCTGACGTCGAGCCAGGTCGCTCCCGGCGGCCCGCCGATGACCGCGGGGACGGTCGCCGACCTGACCGGCCGGATGCTCGGCGACACCCTCCTGCCCGGGCTGGCCGGCGGGCCGTGGTCCGGGCCCGGCCCGGGGGCGACCTGGGCGCCGTCGCCGTTCGCGGTCGTGGTCCTGCTGTTCGCCGCGGCACTGGCACTGGTGGTGGCCGGTGCGCGCGTCGGCGGGCGCCGGGCCTGGCGGGCGTGGGCCCTGCTCGGGCTGCTGTTCGCCGTGGACGTCGGGCTGCTGGCGTTGACGCGGCTGCGCGAAGTCGGCCCGGCCGCCGGTGACGACCCGCGGTACCTCGCCGAACTGGCGTTCGTGGCCGCCCTTTGCGGAGCGTTCGCGTTCCTGCCGCCGGACGGAACTGAGCCGTCCGGCGGAAAACGTGAACGGCCGATCGCGCTAGCGGTGTGCGTGCTTTTGCTCGTCAGTTCCGCGGTGGGCTTTTCGCGGCTCGCCCCGGCGATGCGGTTCGACCATTCCGGGCAGTACCTCGGAAACGTGCGGGCGGCCGTGGCGGAGGACCCGCACCTCGTCTTCTACGACACCTTCGTGCCGTCCGATGTCGTCCACGAGTGGTTCGGCGCGGACTCGCAGGCGTCCCGGGTGGCCGGACTGGTGCCCGGAACGCACTTCGACCAGCCGACGAACCGGATGCACCTGCTCGACGCCACCGGCACGCCCCACCTGATCACCGGCGTGGCCGCGGAGTCCCGCGGCGTGCCGGGGCCGGTGCCGGACTGCGGGTACACGGTCGGCGAAACGCCGGTGCGCGTGCCGCTCGACACGCCGGTGCTCGGCCGGCGCCTGCTGAAGATCGACTACTTCACCTCCGCCGGCGGTGAAGGGCTGGTCGAGCGGACGCCGGTGTGGTTCCAGGCCGGGCTGCACTCGCTGTACCTGCCGGTGGACGGCCTCTTCGACCACATCGGCGTGCGGCTGTCCAGCCCGGGCGCGCCGGTGTGCGTCGCGAAGATCGAGGTCGGGAAGCCGGTGACTCAGTAGGGGTCGTACGGGCTGTCGTGGCCGAACAGCCGGGCCAGTGGCCGCAACCGCAGCCGCAGCAGCACCTTGATCCCGACGTTGCGCACGAACCACGGCAGCTGCGCCAGTACGCGCAGCCGGTCCGCCGTGGACGGTGGCGCCAGCCGGAACCGGGCCAGCGAGGTGGCGCGGTCCACATAGGTGTAGCGCCGTCCGAAGAGGACCTTCGCGATCGTGCCGAGCGTGACGCCGATGGAGGAAAAACAGTCGTGCACCAGGATCTCTGCGCCCGGCGGCAGGTGCGCCGACCACCGCAGGTCGTCGGTGTAGGTCCAGTAGTCGTGCTTGCCGTCGATGTAAAGCAGCTGTATGGGCCGAGCCCAGTCAGGGCGCAGTTTCGTGCTGTAACCGGCGACGAGCTCGACGACGTCGTCCAGCCCGGCCCGGCGGATGTTGCGCTCGAACAGCTGCCGCGTCGGAGATCCGCCGAACAGCCGGCCGTCCACGAAGGGGTCCACGGCGATCACCGTGGCCCCGACCGTGCGGGCCGCGGCGCCGAGCACGATCGTCGATCGGCCCTGGTGGCTGCCGATTTCCAGGACGACGTCGCCCTTTTCGAGGCGGCACGCGGCCTGCCACAGCGCCTCGCCCTGCGCGCGCGTCATCCAGCCCTTGACCGGCTCGGCCAGTGCCCACGCGTCGGCGAAGCCGGCGGGCGTCAGTTCGGTAGTGATGGCGTACCTGCCCAGGGAAGTCGGGGAGCCGGGGAAATCGTCGGCACATGGTAGCCAGGTTTCGGCCTAGTATCTACCGGATGGTAACCGCCACCCGCGAACGGAACCGGGACGACGCCCCGCCCTCCGGCGGCGCCCGGAAGTTCTCGGTGGGCGCGTTCTTCCGCCGCCCGAGCACCTGGATCGTGCTGGCCCTGACCACGTTGTCATTCCTGCAGATGCCGGGGAAGACGACGTTCGACACCAAGCTCGACCTCGCCGTCGACCCACTGGCCTTCCTCGGCCGCGCCCTGCACCTGTGGAACCCCCAGGCGACCGCGGGAGAGCTGCAGAACCAGGCGTACGGCTACCTCTTCCCGATGGGCCCGTTCTTCGCGCTGTGCCAGGCCGCGGGCGTGCCCGCGTGGATCGCGCAACGGCTGTGGGGCGCGGTCCTGCTGTCGGCCGCGTTCGCCGGCGCACTGGTGCTGGCGCGGGCGATGAAGATCGGCACCGAGCGCACCCGGCTGATCGGCGCGCTCGGGTACGCGCTCGCGCCGCGCATGCTGACCGAAATCGGCGGCCTGTCCGCGGAAATGCTGCCCGCGGTGCTGCTGCCGTGGGTGCTGGTGCCGCTCGTGCGGGCCGGGGCGATCGGCTCGCCGCGGCGGGCGGCCGGGCTGTCGGCGCTGGCCGTGTTGTGCATGGGCGGGGTCAACGGCGCCATGGTCGTGATGGCCCTCGTGCTGCCGGGACTGTGGCTGCTGACCCGCCGCTGGACGCGGGCGCACGTCGAGCTCGTGCTGTGGTGGTTCGTCTTCGTCGTCGGCGCGACGCTGTGGTGGATCCTGCCGCTGCTGCTGCTCGGCGAGTACAGCCTGCCGTTCCTCGACTACATCGAGTCCGCGACGAACACGACCGCGCCGATGTCGCTGTTCGAGGTGCTGCGCGGGACCAACCAGTGGGTGGCCTACGTCGTGCAGGGCACGCCGTGGTGGCCGGGCGGCTGGTCGCTGATCGACAACCCGGTGCTGATGCTCGCGACCGGGCTCGTCGCCGGCGTCGGCCTCTTCGGGCTGACCCGCCGCGGCCTGCCGGACCGGCGGTTCCTCGTGCTCGGCGTGGTCACCGGGCTGACCCTGCTGACCATCGGCTACGTCGGCACGCTCGACAGCCCGCTGGCCGAGCAGGTCCGGCACCTGCTCGACGGGCCGCTCGCGCCGCTGCGCAACGTGCACAAGTTCGAACCGGTGCTGCGGCTGCCGCTGATGCTGGCGTTCGTGCACGGCATCGCCGCCCCGGTCCGGGTGCGGTCCGCGCGCCGGTTCCTGCGGCCCGCGCTGGGCCTGCTGCTGGTGCTCGTGATGGCCGCGCCGGCGTGGCTGCTGAACCTGCGCTCCGGCCCGGGCTGGGACGCGGTGCCCGGCTACTGGTACGACGCCCTCGGGTACGTCGCCAAGGCCGATCCGAACGCGCGGACGCTGCTGCTGCCGGCCACCGGGTTCGGCGAATACGACTGGGGCCGCACGGTCGACGAGCCCGCGCAGGCGATCGCACGCAGTCCGTGGGCGGTCCGCAACCAGGTGCCGCTGGGTTCCGAAGGGAACACGCGGCTGATGGACTCCGTGGACGCGGCACTCGCCGACGGCCGCGGCGACCCCGGGCTCGCCGCGCTGCTCGCGCGCTCCGGCTACCGGTTCCTCCTGCTGCGCAACGACATCGACCGCGAGCGGACGGCGGCCCCGCCCATCGCGACCCTGCGTGCCGGGCTGGCGGGCTCGCCGGGCATCGCCAAGGCGGCCGCGTTCGGCCCGCTCGAGGTCTACGAGGTGCAGCAGCCGGTGCCGCTCGCCACGGCGACGTCCACAAGGGACGTCCCGACGGTGAGCGGTGGCCCGGAGAACCTGCTGCCGCTGATCGAATCGGGTCAGCTCGATCCGGCGACGCCGACCGTGCTCACCGGCGACGGCGGCTCGCCCGGCGGCCCGCGGCTGGTGACCGACGGCCTGCGCCGGGCCGAGCGGAACGTCGGCGGCGTCCGCGACAACCTCAGCCAGACCCTGACCGCGGGCGAGGCCTACCGCCAGCAGCGCGCGGCAGGCGACCTGCTGCCGTTCCCGGGCCAGGAACACCAGACCGTGGCCGCCTACCGGGGCATCCGCTCGGTGACGGCGTCGACGGCGGCGTCGTTCGCGGACGCCTTCGGCGGGTCCGACCCGGGACACCAGCCGTTCGCCGCCATCGACGGCGACCCGCGCACGGCGTGGCACTCGTCGTCGTTCACCGGGCCGATCGGCCAGTGGCTCGAGGTGGAGCTGGACACCCCGCGGCTGGTGAACGCCATCGAGCTGCAGCTGGTGGACGACCTGCGGGTGGGCTGGCCGCCGACGCGGATCCGGATCACGACCGACAACGGCTCGGTCGACCAGCCGGTGATCCGCGGCGCCGGGCCGCACGAGTACTCCGTCGCCGGCGGCCTCACCCGCAAGGTGCGGATCACACTGCTGTCGCTGGTGGTGGGGCGGCAGGACGGGAACGTCGGCATCGCGGAGCTGAAGATCCCCGGTACCGAGCCGCAGCGGGCCCTGGAAGTGCCCGCCGACCTGCCGACCGGGCCGGCGCCCGGGTTCGTGTTCACGCGCGGCCCGCAGCCGCGGTACGCGTGCCTGCCGGTGGACGACACCGTCCGGTGCGACGCCGCGGCGGCCCGCGACGGCGAGGAGCCCGACGGGATCCGGCGGTTGTTCAGCACGTCGGCCGAGCAGACGTACCTGGTCGGCGGCTCGGTGCTGCCGGCGGGCGGCGGTCGCAACCCGGTGTCGCTGCCCGGGGTCACCGTGGCGTCGACGTCCCAGCTGGGTGGTGACCCGGCGGCCGCCGGTTTCGCGGCCGTGGACGGCGATCCGGGCACGACGTGGCGCCCCGACGTCACCGATCTGCGGCCGGCGCTGACGCTCGGGTGGCCGGCACCGAAGCGGATTTCGGGGCTGCACATCGAGGTGGCGCCGTCCAGCGGGGCCCGCGCGCCGCGGCGGGTGGAGCTGGCCGGCCGGTCGGGGACGCGGTCGGTGGAGCTCGACGCGGGCGGGTCGGCGTCCTTCGAGCCGCTGGACACCGACCAGCTGCAGCTCTCGCTGCCGGGCGACGACGACGATCCCGCGGCGCGCGCGGTGGTGGGCATCGGCAGCCTTGCGCTGTCCGGGAGCGACAACCTGCTGCCGGGACCGGACCCGGCGTTCACGGTGCCGTGCGGCTCGGGGCCGAACGTCCACCTGGACGGGCTCGACTACCGGACGTCGGTGCAGGGCAAGCTGTCCGACATCACCGCCCACCGGTCGCTGGCGCTGGGCATGTGCCGGGACTCGGAGGGCGGCATCGCGCTGCCGGCCGGCGGGCACGAGCTGCGGACGGACCGGTCGGAGTCGTTCGTCGTCCAGGACCTGTGGCTGCGTCCGGCCGGTGCTGCCGCTTCGCCGCCGGTGCACCGCGCGGTGCAGGTCGGCGACTGGGGCGCGGCGTCGAGGTCGGTGACGGTGGGGCCGGGCGTGGAGGCGGTGCTGGCGGTCCCGGAGAACGCGAACGCGGGCTGGACGGCCACCATGGACGGACAGCAGCTGACGCGCACCCGGGTCGACGGCTGGCAGCAGGCGTGGATCGTCCCGGCGGGCGCGGGGGGCGTGGTGTCACTGTCGTTCACGCCGGACGAGCACTACCGCTTGAGCCTGCTGATCGGCGCGGCGGCGGTGCTGGCGTTGCTGGTGGGCGTGGCGTGGCCGGCCCACCGGCGCCGGTTCACGATCCCGGCGGGCGGCGGGACACTGGTGCCGGTGGCGCTGATCGGGCTGCTGGTGGTGCTGGGCGGGATGCTGCCGGTGGTGCTGCTGATCGCCTGCCTGCTGGCCCGCCAGTTCTCGGAGCGGGCCCCGAGGTTCCTGGCGTTCGGCGGCATGGCCGTGGCGGCGGCGGTATCGGTGACGGGCCGGGTACTGGGCCACGGCCAGGAGTGGGCGTACGGCCCGGTGACCCAGGCGGCGCTGCTGCTGGCCGCGGCCGCCACGGTGGCAACGTGCGTGGACTGGTTCACCCGCAAGGAAAACCCCACCAACCCCATCCCCTGACCCCACCCCTGACCCGCCTCCTCCAGCGCCCCAATGTGGCCTTCGGTGCGTTGAACGCACCGAAGGCCACATTGGGTGCGTTCAACGCAACCAAGGCCACATTGGGTGCGTTGGACGCACCGAAGGCCACATTGGGTGCGTTGGGCGCACGGAAGTGTCGGTGGCTGCCGGTAGCGTGGAAAACGGGGGCTGCTCAGGCCGGATTGCGGGGGCGGAACTCCAGGAGGGCGCCTGCCGCGGCCAACGCTCCGGCGGTGCACGCCGCGGCCGTGACCACCTGGGTGGGTGAGCCGTGCAGCCAGGTCGTGATCAGCAGCGTCTCCACGGCGACCGCCGACCACATCAACACCGTCACGCGGCGGTCGCCGTCCGCCAGGCGGGCGTACAGCAGGATCTGGACCAGGGCCAGCAGCGAGCCCGCCAGCGCGAACGGCCACACCGACGTGGTGCTCCCCGCGTACCGGGCGCCGCCGATCACCTCGAGCAGCGATGGGCCCATGACCAGCGACACCAGCAGCACCACCGCGTCCAGGCCGCCGCACACCAGCAGCGCCACCGGCAGCACCCGGCGGCGGCGGTCGGAAACCGCGAACCGCGGCAGGACCAGCACGCCCACCGCCTGCGGCAGCCAGTACGCGATCTTCGTGACGATCGCCCCGAGCGCGTACTCGCCCACCTCCGAAGACGGCAGCGTGTGCCGGGCCAGTACCAGGTCCAGGTTCACCAGCAGCACCAGCGCCAGCATCGCCTGCGCGGTGTGGAAGACCTCGCCGCCGTGGCGGTCGGCCCAGCGGGGCCGCGGGCGGCCGCAGAGCTGCCAGCCCGCCACCACCACCGCCAGCGAACCGATCGCCGCCCCGGCGAGCGCTCCGGTCGGGGACCCCGAGACGACCAGGCCCAGCAGCGAACCGCCGACCTTGGCCACACCCTCCAGCGCGATCAGGCCGGACAGCACCGCGAACCGGTGGCTGCCCTGCAGGAGCCCGTGGAACACGCCCAGCAGCGTCAACGGCCCGAGCGCCGCCGTCACCAGCAGCGCCGGGGCCAGCGATCCCAGGTGCAGCAACAGCACCAGCAACGGGCTCAGCGTCAACGCCGTCGTCGCGACGATCGCGCTCGTCACCAGGCCGAGCGCGAACAACGACCCTTGGGACAGCGAAGGCGATCGCGCCACCCGCAGGGCCACCACCGTCTGCAGGCCCATCGCCGGCACGACGCCGATCACCAGCACCGCGAGCAGCGAGCTCAGCTCCCCGAACGCGGCGGGCGCGAGGATCCGCGCGGCGGCCAGGCTCAGCACGTAGCTGGCCGCGTTGTTGCCCGCGAGCGCGAGCGAGACGAGGATCGCCGCGACCCGGTTGCCGGTCCGGGCCGGCACTTCGGTGTCTACGCTCAACGGCGGGCTCCCGTTACCGGTGGGTAATGACCAGCGACCATAACCGCGCACGCAACGGAAAGGAAGGGCCGTGAACGCACCGAGCAGGCGGGCGGCCCTCCCCGTGCTGTCCGCCGCGCTGGCGTTCGCCGTCTGCGCGCCGCTGCTCGGCCGCGGGTTCGTCCTGAGCTACGACATGGTGTTCGCGCCACGGCAGTACTTCGTGCCGGACGCCTTCGGGGTCGGCAGCACGCTGCCGCGCTCGGTCCCCGCCGACGCCGCTGTCGCGCTCGCCACCACCGTGCTGCCCGGCGACATCGTCCAGAAGCTCGTTCTGCTCCTGGCCATCTTCTTCGCCGCACTCGGCGCGGGGCGGCTCGTGCCCACCGAGCACCTGGGCACCCGGCTCGTCGCGGCGACGGCCTACGCCTGGACGCCGTACCTCGCGGAACGGCTGTTCATCGGGCACTGGCCGCTGCTGCTGACGTACGCGTCCCTGCCGTGGATCGTCGGCGCCGGGCTCGCCGCGCGCCACCACGAACCCCGGTCCCTGCCGAAGCTGGTGATCGCCTGCGCCCCGGCCGTGCTGACCCCGCCGGGCGGTGTCCTCGCGGCCGCCGTCATGGTCGTGGCCGCCGGCTCGCGGCGGCTCTGGCAGACGATCCCGCTCGCCATCGTGCTCAACCTGCCCTGGCTGGTCCCGACGTTCCTCAACGCCGGCGGCACGTTTTCCGACCCGGACGGCGTCACGGCGTTCAGCGCCCGCGCCGAAAGCTGGGGCCCCGCCCTGCTGAGCGTGCTGGGGCTCGGGGGCATCTGGAACGCCGAAACCGTGCCCGGCAGCCGGGCGGTGCCGCTGGTTCCCGTGTTGACGCTCATCGTCGTCGCCCTCGCGGTCGCCGGGTTGTGGCCGCTCGCGCAGCGGTGGGGGAAGGCGCCGGTCCGTTCCTTGACCGCGCTCGGCGTCCTGGGCGTGTTCCTGGCTTCGCTGGCGACGTTGCCGGGCGGCGAAACGCTGCTCACCGCCGCAACGCGGTACCTGCCCGGCGCCGGACTGCTGCGTGACGCCCAGAAATGGGTGGCGTGGTGGGCCCTGCCGCTCGCCTTGGGCTTCGCGCTGGCCGTCGAAGCCGCCGCGGCGAAGCTGAAAACCGGGCAGGGACGCGTCGCCCTGGTGGCGGCGGCGGTCGTCTTCCCGCTGCTCACCATGCCGGACCTGGCGTGGGGTGGCTGGGGGCGGCTCGCCACCGCGCAGTACCCGGCCGACTGGGCGGCAGTGTCCGAAAAGCTCGACGACCGGCCCGGTGACGTGCTGGCGCTGCCGCTCTCGGCGTTCCGCGGGTTCGCCTGGAACGACGGCCGCACCCAGCTCGACCCGGCGCCGCGCGTGCTGCCGAAACCGGTGCTGATGGACGACACCCTGCAGGTCGGCGCCGAACGCATCGCCGGTGAGGATCCGAGGATCGGCGACGTCCGCGCCGCGACGTCCGCGCGGGAGCTCACCGCCGCCGGCATCGGCTGGATCCTCGTCGAACACGGAACGCCCGGTTACGTCGACCCGCGGTTGCTCGCCGACGCCACGCGGGTGTGGTCGGGTGACTGGCTGACGCTGTACCGGACGCCGGGTGTGCCTGCGGTGAAAGCGATCTCGTGGACGCCCGCCTTGCTGGCGAACGGAGTAGCGCTCGCGTTGCTGTGCGTCGCAGTGTTGTGCCGCATGTTACCGATGCGTACATTGGGCCGCGGCAGGATTTTCCCGCCGCGGAAGGAGTGACTCGTGGGCACGGTCATCGGCGCGATCGTCGCCGTCATCATCGGCGGCGGAGCGGCGACAGCGGGGGGTTTCGCCCTCATCACGTCCGCTGACCCGGACACCGCCGCTCCGGTGCAGCAGAAGCTCAACGCGCAGGTGAAGTACAACCCTGCCGACCACCCGCTCAAGCTCTACGGGGACCGCTGACGCGTGACCCGGCTCGCCTCCGACCACGCCCACCGCGTCGTCGGGCTCTACGGCGACCCCACCGTTTCCTGGAGCATCCTCCTCGAAGCGGAATTCGGCGCGGCCGCACCGGAACCGGAGAAGCTCCGGGCCCGGCTGGCGGCCGCGGTCCAGCAGTACCCGCACCTCGGTGCCGTGCCGGAAATCGAGCGGATCGACGACCTGGCGGCCGTCCGGGATCGCTTCGCTTCGGCGCCCTACGAACGCGGCGCGCCTCTGGTGCGCGTCGCCGTCCGTGACTCCACTCTGCTCATCGCCGCGCACCACGGCGCCCTCGACGGCCTCGGCCTGCTTTCCCTGCTCGGCATCCTCCTCGACGTCCCGGTTTCCTCGGGGGCGCGGGGGATCGGCGAGCGGACGGGCGGCAAACCCTTTGCCGTTTCGGCCCTCCAGCGGCTCGCTGAGGCGCTTTTCGCGCCGCCAGGTCGGATCACGCCCGATCGTGGGCATGAGGCCATCGGAGACGTCTTCGTGGCCTGCCACGAGCCGGGCCTGCGGCTCGGGGCCGCGGGGTTCGTCGCGGCGGCCGTGAGCGCCACCGAACGCTGGAACCGCGCGCACGGGGCCCGGACCGCCCGCGTCGTGGCCGCACTGGGCGCGTCGCGGAGGCCCGGTGCCGCGCCGGAACCGGTGCACGACAGCGCGTTCTTCCGGCTGCGGCTGGGCCGCGGCGCGGACGTCGCCGCGGTGCTGGCGGCCCAGCCGCCGGAGCCCGATTTCCCGGCCCGCAGCAGCCGCCTCGCCCGGCTGGGCACCCGGCTGCTGGCGAGCAGGCTCGGTTCGACGTTCCTGGTGTCGAACCTCGGCGTGGTGTCCACCGGGGACACCGTGCGGTCGCTGGCGTTCTACCCGGCGGCGAGCGGCCGCTCAGGCGTGGCGTTCGGCGCGGCGACCACCGGCGGCAAGACCACGGTCACCGTGCGGGCCCGCCGCAAGGACTTCGACGCGGCCGCGGCCGCTCGGCTCCTGGGCGAGTTCCGGGACGCGGTACGGGACCAGGGTGCGGGGGCGGGGAACCGGCCGTCCGGAGACGTCCCGCACCAGTGACGCGAACTGGCCGACACTCGCGTCCCAGCTGTACCGCCCGGCCCGCTCGGCGCCGGCCAGTCCCATCTCCGCGCGCCGCAGGCCGTCGGCGAGCAGGCCGTCGACCCGGTCCGTGAAATCGTCGAAGTCGTCGGCCAGCAGCCCGGTCCGGCCTTCCACAATGGACTCCGTGACGCCGCCGGCGGCGCGGTAGGCGACCGAGGGCACGCCGTGCGCCGCGGCCTCCATGATCACGATGCCCCAGCCCTCCTTGACCGAGGGGCACAGGTGCAGCCACGAACGCGCGAGGATCTCGTGCTTCGCCTGCTCGTCGACCCAGCCGTGCAGGACCACCCGGTCGGCGACCCCGCGCGAAGCCGCGTGCGCGCGCAGCACTTCGTCCCACGGCCCCTGGCCGACGACCTCCAGCCGCAGGGACGGCCACCGCCGCGCGAGCCGCGCGACGACGTCGATGGCGTGCTCGATCCGCTTGTGCGGCACCAGCCTGCTCACCGCGACCAGCGTGGGCTCGCTGTCCCGCTCGGACGCGCACGGCGGGGGTGCGTCGAGGCCGTTCGGGACCACCGTGACGCGCTCGCGCCCGATGCCCAGTTCCGCCAGCTCCGCCTTGGTGACCTCGGAAACCGTGACGTACCGGCACCGCCGGAACAGCCACGGCGCCAGCCGCGACTCGATCCACCAGCCGATCCGGCCCAGCGTCTCGCCGAGCGCGCTGATCCACTGTTCCTTGTGGACGTGGTGCACGAGCACCAGCACCGGGCAGTCGGCGACCAGCCGGGCGAAGAACGGCATGCCGTTCTGCACGTCCACCACGAGATCGGCGCGGGCCCGGCGGATTGCGCGCAGTGCGTGCGCGTAGACCCCGAACTTGTTGCCGCGCCGCCGGTAGCGGACGCCGTCGCGCCACTCGCCCGCCGACGCGCCCGGGTAGGCGGCGCACTGGATTTCGACCCGGTACCCCGCTCTGGCCAGGCCTTCGGCCATGCGCTCGACGTACCGCTCCGAACCGCCGCCTTCGGGGTGGCCGGTGTCGCGCCAGTTGAGGAGGAGCACACGAGGACGTTCCATCGGGGTTATCCAAACTTTGGCGACGGTGCTAGGTTACCGGTGCGTACACCTTAGATGAACGTATTCGGGAAAGCGACGGTTCAATGGTAGGTAATCCGGTTCTCGTCGCGACGGCGCAGCCGCATCGCGCCACACTCCGTCGTTCCGTGACCCTGTTCCGGACATTCCTCACTGAGCAGAGCGACCCGGACGGCTTCTATTCCGCGCTCGCCGCGGACTCCGTGCGGCAATTGGCGGCGCACGCTCCGCTGTCCGGGTGCACGGTGCTCGACGTCGGTGGCGGACCGGGCTATTTCTCCGACGCCTTCCGGGCGGCGGGCGCGGTCTACCTCGGCCTGGACCCGGACGTCGGCGAGCTGTCCGCCCGCGGCGAGCCGGGGGAGAACATGATCCGCGCCAGCGGCACGGAACTGCCGGTACGCAGCGGATCCGTGGACATCTGCTACTCGTCGAACGTGCTGGAGCACGTCTCCGAGCCGTGGGTCATGCTCGACGAGATGTGCCGGGTGACCAAGCCCGGCGGCACGGTCTTCGCGTCGTTCACGCCGTGGTATTCGCCGTGGGGCGGCCACGAGACCGCGCCCTGGCATTTCCTCGGCGGTCATTACGCCCGGCGGCGTTACGTGGAGAAATTCGGGAAGCAGCCGAAGAACAAATTCGGCGAAAGCCTGTTCCCGGTTTCGGTCGGCGCCGCGCTCCGGTGGGCGAAGGCGACGCCGCTCGCCGATCTGGTGGCCGGGTATCCGCGGTACCACCCGAGCTGGGCGATGTGGATCGTGCGGATTCCCGGCCTCCGTGAAATAGCCTCTTGGAATCTGGTCCTGGTGCTTAGAAAGCGGTGACAACCGGGGCTTCGCCCCGGGCCGGGGGCGCTGCCACCCGGACCCCCTCGGGAAGTCAGCGCCCGGCTCCCACCGGTTCCCGTCGCCGCCGCGGCGGGGCCGGCGGGGCGGCCGGACGCCGGCGGAGCAGCAGGTACCCCGCCACGACGATCAGCACGCCGCCGCCGATGCCCAGCCACAGCGGGCCGGTGCTCGACAGGAACTGCAGCTTGCCCTTGTTCTCGTTGATCTGGTCGACCATCTGCGCGATCGTCTTGGCGTTGTAGGCCAGCGTCCCGTCGAACACGACGGTCGGGTTGCCGGTGGCGGGGCGCAGTTCCTGGTGCTGCTGTTGCTGCTGCTTCACCTGGACGCCGGTGACCGGCTCCACCCACATCGTGTTGATGCCGCGGTAGTACAGGTCCGCGTCGATGCTCGAGTCGGCGGCGCCGACGAGCGAGCCGGGCACCGACTTCGTCTCGAGCTTGGTGTCGGGGATGTTCTGGACGAACTTGTAGGTCTCGATCCCGTTCACCTCCTCGGTCCCGGTGAACTTGGCGGTGACGGCCTTGCCGGTGTTGTCGTCGTAGACCTGGTAGTCCTGCTGCTCGGTGCCGAAGGGGAACTTGAAGTTCAGGCCGGGCTGGGCCTGGTAGATGTTCTGCTCCGGCGGCTTCTCGCCGTCCTTGTCGGCCTTGTCCTTCAGCTGGGTGACGTAACTGCTTTCCCTGGTGCACTTCGGGTCGGCGTCCCCGCGCGGGTCGTACCCCTCGGAGGTGCGCCGGTCGAAGCAGACCTGCCGCTTGCTCGCGCTGACCACTGTGCCGTCGAGGTCGTCCTTGACCTGCACCGCGAGCAGCCAGACCGCGTAGTCGGTGCCCTCGCGCATCTCGGGCCGGGCGAAGTTCGCCTGGACGCGGGCGGTCGCGGTCAGCTTCGCGTTTTCACGGATCTCGGTGACCGGGCCGGTGCCCTTGTCGGTCACGGCGAGGACCTTGCTCGCGGTGCCTTCCAGCACCGACGTCGAATCCTGGTCCAGCGGCACCTTCGCGAGCTTCGGGTAGACGTAGGTCGGCAGCAGCACCGACCCGGCGACCGCGAAGACCCCCAGTGCCAGCAAGATCAGGCCCAAAGCTCGTCGCAACGGTCCTCCTGGGTCGTACTTCGGACAGCCAAATTACCCGGCGGTAATCAGGTGCACGGATAGTGGCCCCCGCCACGTCGCGCGTCAAAGTGTGACCGGCGGTCACAGGTATCCGGTGCGACCGGAAGGCGGCACGGGCACGCCCGTTCGGACCAAGCGGCCAAACATGTTTGTTCCCGGGCACAACGGGCGCGGGCTCACCATCGGACCATCCCCACGCCGCCGCGCCGGACCGCGAAGGAGAGCTCCCCTTTTGCTGCAGGACCCATCGATGGTCGCCATCGCGGCGACCGCGCGCTGGCGGGCCCGCATCGTGGCGGCCGCCGCGAGCGCGGGGATCAGCCTGACCGACCCCCAGGCGGGCGTGCCCGGCATCCGGGTGCTGACGTGCGCCTCGGGCGACCTCGGCGCCATCGTGCCCCGCCTCGCCCGCGACACCGGCCCGGCCCGGCCGGCCATCGGCGCCCACTCCGACTCGATCGCCGACCGCGAGCTGCGTGACGCGGTGGCGGACGTGGCGGCCTTGCTGTCGTTGCACGGAAACGTGGTGCTCGACCTCGACGCAGGCGGCCGCCGGCACCGCCCGCCCCGGCCGGACGTGGTCGTTTCGGCCGCGGTGGACCGTCCCCAGTGGACAGAACCGGCGGTGGCACTGCCGGTGGGCCGCGACCGCCGCGGCGGCCCCCTGACGGTGGCGCTCACGGCAGGCCCGGGCTTCGAAGGAGCATTGCTGGAGCTGGCCAGCTTGGTCGAGGCCGACGCGGCTTAGCCCCACCGTCCGGCCCCCAGCCCAGCCCGACCCGCCTCCTCCAGCGCCCCAATGTGGCCTTGGGTGCGTTGAGCGCACCGAAGGCCACATTGGGTGCGTTGGGCGCACCGAAGGCCACCTTGGGTGCGTTGAGCGCACCGAAGGCCACATTGGGTGCGTTGAACGCACCGAAGGCCACATTGGGGCGCTGGAGGGGCGCCGCCGCGCTGGGCGGGGCCGAGTGGGGCCGTGTCGAGGAGGGGTGCGTTGGGCTGGCCGGGCCGGGCCGCGGCGCTGGGGCGGGCAGGGCCGCGCTGGGCTCGGGAAGCCGGACTCTGCGAGGCGGGGCGGGGCGAGCGGGGCGGGTGGGGCGAGCCGGGTGGGGCGAGCCGGGCGGGGCGAGCGGGGCGGGTGGGTCAGGGCTGGCCGACGACCGCCGTTGCGCGGATCTCCACTCGCATGCCCGGTGCTCCCAGTGCGGCCACTCCGATCTGGGTCCAGATGGGCGCGCGGTCGCCCATTCGCTTGCGGAACTGCTCCACCATCACGCGGGTGTGGTCGTCGCCGATGGTGTCCGGTGCCGTGGGGATGTGGAACGAATCCACCGCCACCACGTCGGCCCAGGTGGCGCCCGCCGTGGCCAGTGTGCGCTCCACGTTGTCGAAGGCCCGGACGATCTCCTCCTCCAGGTCGGCCGGGAACACCGTGTCGTCGTCCCAGCCGCCCTGGCCCGAGATCTCCACCCGGTCGCCGATGCGGACCGCCTGGCTGTAGTGCAGGGCGGCGAGGTGGCGGGGGCCGTAGCCGGGGGTTACGTAGAACATGGGGATCCCTTCGATTCACTTCATGCTTGAAGTCAACGTAGCATGACTTCAAGCATGAAGTCACCCGGAGGTGGATAGGGTGCCACCATGGCCACGGATCACGGAGGCGAAGGCCCGCGCTGGCTCAGCCCGGCCGAAAAGGAAGCCTGGACCGGGCTGGTCTCGCTCATCCTGCTGCTCCCGGGACGGCTGGAGGCGCCGTTGCAGCACGAAGCGGGCCTGACGCTCTTCGAGTACCTCGCGCTCAGCCACGTCTCGGAAGCGCCGGAACGCCGTCTGCGGATGAGCGAGCTGGCCTTCCTCGCCAACGGTTCCCTGTCCCGGCTGTCCAATGTGGTCAAACGGTTCGAGCAGCGGGGCTGGGTGCGGCGCTCGCCCGACCCGGACGACGGCCGGTACACCCTGGTCACCCTCACCGACGCGGGCTTCGACGTGGTCGAGCGGGCCGCGCCGACGCACGTGCGCAGTGTCCTGGACGTGCTCGACCCGCTCACCGCGGCCGATCGGCAGGCGCTCGCCCGGATCGCCGCCAAACTGCGCGTGCGGCCCGCCGACCTGGGCTAAGTCTCGTCTTCGACCCACTCGAGCAGGTCGCCGGGCTGGCAGCCGAGCACCCGGCACATGGCCTCCAGGGTGCTGAAGCGCACCGCCTTGGCCCGGCCGTTCTTCAGGACGGCGACGTTCGCCGGGGTCAGCCCGACCTTCTCGGCGAACTCCCCGACGCTCATCTTGCGCTTGGCCAGTTCGACGTCGATGCGCACGACGATCGGCATCAGATGACCGCTTCCATGTCGGACCGGAGCGTGGTGGCCTGCCGCAGCAGGGCGCGCATGACCACCATCAGCAGGCCGAGCACGGTGATCGCCACGGTCACCAGGAACAGCAGCATCGGCATCCCCGGGTCGTCGGCGTTGAAGCCGACGAAGAGCAGCATGCCGGCGACCACGAGCCACGCGGCGGCGATGGCCCAGACGATCGCGTCGACCCACTTCAGGGACGCGGTCGTGAAGATCCGGTCCTTCTTGACCAGCGTCAGCAGCTTCCAGGTCGCGACGACCACCACCTGGACGCACAGCACCAGGAACACCGCGATGGCGGTCAGCGGCCAGCGCAGCGGCGCGTCGTGCGGGTTCTGCTGGGCGTGGTAGGCGATGCCGCCCGGTAGCGACATCGTCTGGAACACGACGAGGACGCCGAACAGCACCACGAGGAAGAATCTGAGCGCGGCAACGGCCCATTTCTCGGTAACCATGCGCTGACTATCGCGCGCTTCCTATCGAAAGTCAATCGGTAGTGATCGAAAGACGATCAATCCGGCTCGGGGTCCAGGCGCACCGACTCCAGCGCGACGTACAGCTCGCCGATGTCCACCGGGTCGGTGAGGTCGCGTTTGGTCAGCTCCTGCACGCGGCGCAACCGGTAGCGGACCGTGTTGGGGTGCACGAACAACCGGTCCGCGGCTTCCTTCGCCGAGCCGTGGCCGGCGAACCACGCCAGCAGCGTGTCGAGCAGGACCTTGCGTTCCGCGCCGGGCAGGGCGAGCACGCCGGCCAGCGCCGACCGGACGACGTCACGGGCCATCCCGGGCGCGGCCGCGACCAGCGTCGTCACCGGGGAATCGCCGAACACCACCACGCCCGCGGTCGCCGCCGGCAGCGAGCGGCGGGCGATCCGGGCCCGGTGCAGGGCGTCCGGGACGTCGGGGAAGCCGCTGAACGGCTTGCTCATCCCGGCCGCGACGGGCAGGGAACCCAGCACTTCACGCAGCCGCCGGACGTCCTCGATCCGGTCGATCGCGACCAGGCCCGCCTCGCCGCCGGGCCGCCACGCCGACCGCCAGCGCCGCGCCCGCAGCAGCGCCTCGACGGAGTCCTGCTCGTCCGGCTCGACGCGCTCGGTGACCACGACGACGAACATGCCCGCGGTCGGCAGGCCCAGGTCGCGGGCCGCGGCTTCCATGTCCGCCTGGCCGGCGAGCCGGCCGCGCAGCAGGTCGTCCAGCAGCCGCGCGTTCGCGTGCGACGGCTCGGCCGCGACCTCCTCGTACGCCGTGGTCAGCGCGTCGGAGTAGAGGTCGATCGCCTTCCAGACGTAGGAGTTGATCTCGATCGTCCGGGTCGGGCTCAGGAACTCCGGGCCGGCGAGTTCGAGGAGCCCTTCGTAGACGAAGGTGCCGCCGATCCGGAACGCGCGCAGCACGGCGGGCAGCGGGATGCCCCGGCGCGCCTGGGCCAGCCCGGTCTTGCGGGCGGCGTCGAGGGCGAGGCCGCGGCCTTCGGCCAGCGCCGTCAGGGCGCGTTCGAGATTGGCCCGGCACACCTGCCGCAGTTCGCCGGGGGCGACGGCCTCGATCTGCCGGTAGAACTCGTCCTGCTCGCTGAGCAGCCGGGCCAGGCGATCGGCGAACTCGGGGAGCCGGGCCAGCATCTCGCGCACGAGCTCGCGGTGTTCGCGAGGTACCGGTCTGGCCAGAGCTTCGATGCCCATCCCTCACCTTAGCTCGGGTGCGCCGCCCGGGATATGCACGAAGTTGAGCAAAATTCATGTCCTTCGGGTGATCGACGTCGCCGGGGCTTGACGGCTCAGCCCGGTTTGCGGGCGGTCAGGTAGACGTGCGGCTCCGGGGTGGCGCCCGGGTGGTCGGGCACGAATTCGGCCTCGTCCGCGCGGACGATCTCGAGGCCCGCCGCCGCCAGCCGCTCCTTGAGCGGGCCGGCGGCGAAGCTGTACGCGCGGACCGGGTGGCCCATGAAGACGATGTCCACCCCGTCGACGTCGGCGGGCACGGTGGCGAAGACGAGCAGGCCGCCGGGCTTCAGCCAGGCCGCGAGGCGGCCGATCATGGTTTCCTGCTCGGCCCGCGGGAGCTGCAGCATCGAGAAGAAGGCCGTGATGGCGTCCCAGGTGGCGTCCTCGAAGGACAGTTCGCGCATGTCCCCGAGTTCGAACCGCGCGGCGGGCACCTGGCTCCGGGCGATCTCGACCATCTTCGGGGCGACGTCGTAGCCGGTGACGTCGTGCCCGGCGGCGGCCAGCAGTTCCGCGGTCGGCCGCCCGGTGCCGGCACCGACGTCGAGCACCTTCGCCCCCGGCGGCAGGGCGGCGAGCAGATCGGTGATGGCGGCTCGCTGCCCGGTGGCGGTGCGGAAGGCGTGTTCGTAGCCGGTGCCGAGCGCGTCGAAGACCTCGGCGGCGGTTTCGGGGCGGGTCATGCTCGCCCACCTTGCCAGACTCCGGATCTCCGGCGCCGGTCAGTCGATGAGGTCGGTGTGCCGGATCCGGTACACCTGCAGCCGCAGGTTGTAGTACTTGTCGGTCTCGCCGACCCACTGCATGCCGAGCCGCTTGGCGACCGCGATCGCGCGCGTGTTGTTCGGCCGCGCGACGGCGAACAGCTCTTCGGTGTCCTGGGTGAAGGCCCACTCGATGAGCGCGGTCGCCGCCTCGGACGCGTAGCCCTTGCCCCAGGCGCCCGGGGCCAGCTGCCAGCTCAGCTCGAGGTCCTCTTCGAACGGCGGCAGCAGCCGGATGCCGAGGCCGCCGATCACCGCGCCGTCTTCCTCGCGTTCGACGGCCCACCGGCCACGCGGCGGCGGCAGGTTCGGCTGGGCTTCCTGCCAGGCGTGCAGCACCGCGCGCATCGCGCCGATGTCGCCGACGCGGTCCATGGCCGGGGTCAGCCAGTGCGTGACGTCTTCCGCGCCGTAGATGGCGAACGCGGCTTCGGCGTCGGCAGGCGTCCAGTCTCGGATCACGAGCCGGTCGGTGCTCAACGGGGTTTCCATACCAGGACGCTACGCCGGGAGACCGTCGATTGTTCCCGCGCTTAAGTGCTCAGAAGGTGAGCACTTAAGCGCGGATGATGAGGACATGGACAAGATCGAAGGTGTCGCGGTGCTCGAGGTCACATCGGCCGCGGAGTGGCGGTCGTGGCTGGCGGCGTCGGGTGCGACGCAGGAGTCGGTGTGGCTGGTGATCCGGCGCAAGGCGAGTGCGGTGCCGGGCGTGCGGATCCACGAGGCGATGGAGCAGGCGCTGTGCTTCGGGTGGATCGACAGCAAGGCGTTGCGGCGTGACGCGGAGAGCACTTACCTCTGTTTCACGCCGCGGAAGCCGGCGAGCACGTGGAGCCGGGTGAACCGGGAGCGGGTGGCGCGGCTGACGGCCGCCGGGTTGATGACCCCGGCGGGACAGGCGGTGATCGAGCTGGCGCGGCGGACCGGGACGTGGGACGTGCTGGCCGAGGCGCAGGACGGGGTGGTGCCGGCGGATCTGCGGAGTGCGCTCGAGGAGGATGCGGTGGCCCTGCGGTGTTTCGAGGGGTTCCCGCCTTCGTCGCGGCGGATGATCCTGGAGTGGATCGCGCGGGCCAAGCGCCCGGAGACCCGGCAGCGCCGGATCGCGGAGACGGTGGAGCTGGCGCGGGAGAACCGCCGAGCGGCTCACCCGAAGGCCGCCTAGCAGGTCGCCAGGCGCCGGCCACGAATTCCACCGCCCGCTCGCCGAACGCGGCCTAGAGTCGGCTCGTGGACGAGATGCACGCCCTCCTGGCCCGCGCCGCCGAGCTCGCCGCCGGCTACCGGGCCACCCTCGCGGACCGGCCCGTCGCCCCGCCCGTCGACCCCGCCGCCCTGCGGTCCGCCTTCGGCGGCCCGCTCCCGGCGCGCCCGGCCCCACCGTCCGAAGTGCTCGAACACCTCGCCCGCGCCGCCGAACCCGGGCTCGTCGCCACCGCCGGGCCACGGTTCTTCGGCTTCGTCATCGGTGGCGCGCTCCCCGCCGCCACCGCCGCCGATGTTCTTGCCGCCGGCTGGGACCAGAACGGCTTCAACGCCGTCCTCTCACCCGCCGCGGCCGCCGCCGAAGCCGTCGCCGGCTCCTGGCTCAAGGACCTGCTCGGCCTCCCCGCGCACGCCTCCACGGGGTTCGTCACCGGCGGCCAGGCCGCGAACACCGCCGGCCTCGCCGCGGCCCGGCACCACGTGCTCGCCGAAGCCGGCTGGGACGTGGAACGCGACGGGCTCGCCGGTGGCCCGCGCGTCCGCGTCGTCGCGAGCGAAGAACGGCACGCGACCGTCGACCGCGCCGTGCGGCTGCTGGGCTTCGGCACCCGCGCCGTCGAACCGGTCGCCGCCCGCCCGCAAGGCGCGATCGACGTCGGAGACCTCGCGCGGGTCTGCGCCGCCGGCACCGGGCCGCTGATCGTTTGCCTGCAGGCGGGGAACGTCAACACCGGCGCGTGCGACGACCTGCGCGCCGCCTGCGAAACCGCGCACCGGCACGGCGCCTGGGTGCACGTCGACGGCGCGTTCGGGCTCTGGGCCGCGGCCAACCCGGGAACCCGGGCGCTCCTCGACGGCGTCGAACTCGCCGATTCCTGGGCGTGTGACGGGCACAAGTGGCTGAACGTCCCGTACGACTCGGGTTTCGTCTTCTGCGCCCGCCCGGACGTCCACGCCGCGGCGATCGCCTACCGGGCCGCGTACCTCACCGGCGCCGGTGAGGTGTCCGGCATGGGCGATCTGACCTTGGAGTCGTCGCGCCGCGCCCGCGGTTTCGCGGTCTGGGCGGCGCTGCGCGAGCTGGGCCGCGACGGCGTCGCCGAACTCGTCGACCGGTGCTGCCGGCTGACGCGCCGCTTCGCGCGGGCCCTCGCCGACGGCGGGGCTGAAATCGCCAACGACGTCGTCCTCAACCAGGTCCTGGTGTCCTTCGGCGGTGACACCGACGCCCTGATCCGGGCGGTCCAGGACGACGGCACGTGCTGGCTGGGCGGCACCACCTGGCGCGGCCGCCGGTACCTGCGGATCTCGGTGTCCGGCTGGGCGACGACGGAAGCCGACGTCGACCGCAGTGCCGCGGCGATCCTCCGCCTGGCAGGTCAGTGACCCTCGCGCACCGAAAGGGGATCCGTCCGCCAGGCGATCTCCTTCTCGCCGCCCGTCGGCCAGCTCGAGGACAGCCGGCGGCGGACGCTGCCCAGCGCGCCCAGCTCGGCGAGGTCGACGCGGGAACCCTGCGCGGCCAGCGTTGACACCTCGGCGGTGGTGAGCGGGACGAAGTCGAAGTACTGCGCGGCTTCGCCGCCCGCCCAGTCGACGAACTCGGTGAAGATCGTGGCGAACGACTGCCCGCATTCCGGGCACCGGCGCAGCGAGACGCTGAAGTGCGACCGCTCGACCAGGCGATGGGTCTTGTTCAGCCGGGTCGTGCAGAACGCCAGCGCGGTCAGGGCGTCTTCGCCGGAGCAGCGGGCGCAGCCGAACTCGGTCATCGGCCGATCATCGCACGCGTGAATCCGGACCCGGTTGCGGAGGTGCACCGAAACCCGCTGACCAGCCCGATTCACTCTGGTCCGCAGTGGTCTGGACCGGCGAAGGTGTTGCTGGGCCTCGGGTTCTACGGTCGCGGCTGGGGCGGCGTGACGCAGCGGCAGCCGGGCGCGAGCGCGTCCGGGCCCGCCGTCGACTTGGTTCGTCCCATCAGGATCGAGCGGGGAACCCGTGCCGCCGGGCGCCGAGCACCACGGCGAGCACCGGCAGCAGGAGCACGAGCAGCGTCCACGGGAAGGACGCGGGCCCGGCGTCGTCGAGCAGAACCCCGCCGGCCAGCCCGCCCGCGGCCATCGCGGCGTTCCACAGCGTGACGAGCATGGCCTGCGCGTTGTCCGCCGCTTCGCCGCCGGCGTTCCCGGCCGCCGTCTGCAACAGCGTCGGGACGCCGCCCCAGCCGAGCCCCCACAGCGCCACGGCGACGTAGACCAGCGCCGGGGCGGCCGTGAACACCGCCAGCAGCGTCGCCGCCACCGCGACGCCGACCGTGCTGAGCACCATCAGCGTCCGCAGCGCGCGGTCGATCCGGGCGCCGACGACCCCGATGCCCGCCATCGACGCGATCCCGAACACCAGCAGGACGACGTCCACGGAACCGCCGAGGCCGGCGTGGCCGAGGAAGGTGGCGATGTAGGTGTAGAGCACGGTGTGCGCCAGCACGAACACGAGCGTCACGGCGAGCACGGGGACGACGCCGGGAACGGCGAGCGTGCGCAGGACCGGCGTCCGGCCGCCGACCTGTCCCGGCTGGCCGGGCACCGCCGCGGCGATCCACGCGAGCAGCACCACCGCGATCGCCGACATGACACCGAAGGCCGAACGCCAGCCGAGCAGGCCGCCGAGGAACGTCCCGGCCGGGATGCCGAGCGACAGGGCCAGCGGGATGCCGGCCATCACGATCGCGATGGCCTTGCCCTGGTTGCCGGGGACGAGCCGGCGTGCGTAGCCGGCGAGCAGCGCCCAGACGACGCCCGCGGCCACCCCGGCGACGAAGCGCGCCACCATCGTCAGCGCGTAGTCCGACGAGAGCGTCGTGACGGTGTTGGCCACGGCGAACCCGGCGACCCCGGTGAGCAGCAAGCGTTTGCGGGGCCAGGTCGCGGTGGCGGCGGACAGCGGGATCGCGGTGAGCGCC
The DNA here is from genome assembly GCF_046548975.1 of Amycolatopsis sp. lyj-346. NCBI lineage: Bacteria > Bacillati > Actinomycetota > Actinomycetes > Pseudonocardiales > Pseudonocardiaceae > Amycolatopsis > Amycolatopsis sp. lyj-346. Next base: position 87,692 of record NZ_JAJPWT010000005.1, on the reverse strand, counting down.
GTGCCGAGCGCGTAGATCGTCACGGCCTGGCCGGCCGCGGATTCGCCGACGCCGAGGCCGGCGCTCATCCCGGGCAGCACGCCGGCGGGCAGCGCCTCGGTGAGCACGGTGACGAACGCGGCGGTGGTGAGGGCGAGCAGGGCGGTCAGCGGGAGAGCGGGGGTGCGGAGGTTCGTCATGCCGCTATGCTCGAACCCTCACATAGATGTGAAGGTCTACTCCGGCGGGTGTGAGGTGGCGCACATGCGGATCGGCGAACTCTCGGAGCGCACCGGCACGTCCCGCCGGTTGCTCCGGTACTACGAAGAGCAGGGCCTGATCATCGCAGGCCGCGGCCCGAACGGCTACCGCGACTACGACGAGCCGACGGTCGACCGGGTGATCCAGGTCCGCGGCCTCCTCGACGCCGGCCTGCCGACCCGGATCATCAAGCAGATCCTGCCCTGCCTCGACAAGCCACGGGCCATCTACTTCCCGGACGCGACACCGGAGATGATCGCGACGCTGGAGGCGGAGCGCGACCGCATGACCCGCCGGGCGGAATGCCTGCTGCGCAACCGCGACGCGATCGGGGAGTACCTGGCCGCGGTCCGCGAATACGACTCCGTCGGCCGATGACGGACGACGGGTTCGGCGACGACTGGATCCTCGAGCCGGTGCCGTGGCGGGAACTGTCCCGCCCGGTGGCCGCCCCGGACGATCCGCTGATCGGCGCGGGCCGCGTTCTTCCCCACCGCGGACCGTCACGCGCAGGTCGTGGACGTCCCGGCCACCCTCGACGCCGAGGGGTCACCGGGCTGCTGCCGCGGACGGCCCTGGTCGTCAAGAACTGCGCGGGGAATCCAGCTGGGGAAAGGGAATTCGCAGACGAACATCCACAAATTCCGGGTCGAGGACGTGCGGATCTCCCTGGACAAGACGCTCGCGAGCGGGACGCGGCCGCGCTCTACGCGGTGCTCGACGTGACGTGCAACGAGAACGAGCCGGTACCGCCCGAAGTGCTGGCGGAAACGATCACCTCGGCGTATGGCGAGGGCAACGAGCCCTCGGCGAGTCCGAGCCGCGCGGGGCGTTGAAGGAGCTGCCGGAAGAGCCGGTTGAGATCCGGCTGCCACCACCTTCGCCGTCGGCCGTCAAGCCGCCGGCGGCCGACGGTCCGTTCCGGGGCTGGTTCTAGGTCACCAGCGGCGGGACGGGTCGATCACGTGGACGGCCGCTTCCTCCGCCGAAGCCGCTCCACCGTCGATGCCGGCGTCCGAGGCGTACAGCTCTTCGTCGGTGTCTTCGCCGTAGCCTTCGTCCGTCGCGACCAGGCGGCCCGCGCGGACGTCGCCGACCTCGTCGTCGATCAGCTCGCCGTCGGTGTCTTCGGTGTCGCCCAGTCCGTCGTCATCGGCGTCGTCGGCCAGGTCGGGGACCTCGCGGGCGAGCCGGCCCGCCCAGCTCTCGCCCTCGGCCGTTTCGTGTGCGGTGGTGCCCCAGCCTTCGGTCGCCTGCGCCCGTTCCGGCGGTGAATAGCCCTCCGCCAGCTCGTCGCGGTCGTCCAAAGTGTCCTCGGGGTCGAGGATGCCGTTGTCGGCGTTGTCTTCGTTGTCGCGGTCTTCGATGTCGTTGTCCACGGCCACCATCTTCGCGCAACTCGTTGGCCGCGCCCAGCCCGGGTGATATGACGGTGTCGTGTCCGGGGGCCTGCCCCGCGCCGGGGAAAGGTGATCTTCCATGCCGATGAGACGCAGGGTGCTGGCCGCGGGGCTGGCCGGGGTGTTCGGCGCCGCGCTGTCCGGGCGGACGGCCCAGGCCGCGGAAGCCACGCCGCCGGTGCGGCTGGACCAGCTGAACCTGGTCAACCTGTCGCACGTCAACGACCCCGCCACGACCAACGTCTTCCCCGGGGACCCGGCCTTCGAGCTGGAGACCATCGCCACCATCCCCGAAGACGGCTACTACCTGCAGTTCGTCCGCGAAGGCGAGCACACCGGGACGCACTGGGGCGCGCCAGGGCACTTCAACACCGGGGAACCGCTCGCCGACGACATGGACCCGGCGGACCTGTTCCGGCCCGCCGTGAAGATCGACGTGCGGGCGAAGGCCGCGGCGAACCCCGACTACGCGGTCACGGTCGACGACCTCAAGGCGTGGGAGAAGCGCCACGGCCGGATCCCGGCCGAGTCGGTCGTGGTGCTGTGGACCGGCTGGGACGCCAAGTGGGGCACGCCGGCCTTCCCGAACACCGGCGCGGACGGCGTGCTGCACCAGCCGGGGTTCTCGATCCCCGCGGTGCAGTGGCTGATCGACACCGGACGCCTGGGCCGCCGCGGTGGCACGGGCACCGACACGTTCAGCCCGGACGTCGGCACCGACGAGACGTACACGGTGTCCAAGCTGGTCTACCGGCGCCACCGGATCAGCCTGGAGATCCTCGCGAACCTCAAGGCCCTGCCCACAACGGGCGCCTGGGTACTGGCGGGCGGCCCGATCCACCGCAACGGCTCCGGCTCGACCGCAACGATCTTCGGCGTGCTGCCACCAGGCGTGCGCTAGCGCCCCAAGGTGGCCTTGGTTGCGTCCAACGCACCGAAGGCCACATTGGGTGCGTTGGGCGCACCGAAGGCCACATTGGGTGCGTTGGGCGCACCGAAGGCCACATTGGGTGCGTTGAGCGCACCGAAGGCCACATTGGGGCGCATGGGGCAGGGCCCGGCGGGCTAGCCGGCTGAGAGCGTTGACAGCCGTAGTGAGGAGAGTGCGGCCGGGTGGCCGAAGCGGTAGCCCTGGGCCGTCGTGCAGCCCGCGCGGGTGACCAGTTCGGCCTGCTCGGCCGTCTCGATGCCCTCGGCGACCACGGCCACCTCCAGGTCGGCGCACAGGCCGACCAGCGATCGGCACAGGGCCGCGTCGCGGTCCGGGCGGATGCCGGTCGTCAGCGCGCGGTCCAGCTTGATCAGGTCGACCGGCAGCGCGTGCAGGACCGTCAGGGAGCTGTACCCCGCGCCGAAGTCGTCGAGTGCCACCCGGACGCCCAGGTCCTGCAGGCGGCGGATCGCGGCGGCGCCCGCCGCCAGGTCCGGCACCGGCACCGTCTCGGTGATCTCCACGATCAGGCGTTCGGCAGGCAGGCCGTACCGGTCCAGCGCGGAGCCGACGCTCTGCTCCAGCGTGTCGGCTCCGAGCCGGCTCGCGCACACGTTGACGTGCACCGTCAGGTCGATCCCGGCCGCGGTGATCTCGCGGCAGGCCAGGTCCAGTACCAGTGCGTCCAGTTCCGCGCCGAGGCCGGCGCCTTCGGCGGCGCGGACGAACGTCTCGGGCGACACCGCGGTGCCGTCCCGCGTGGTCCAGCGGGCCAGCGCCTCCACCGCCACCGGCTGTTCGTCGGCCAGCCGGACGATCGGCTGGAACACCAGCGCGAAACCCTCCGGAAGACCGCCGTCCGCGCGGCGCAACGCCGAGGGGAAGTCCGGCGGCCCGTCCGGCGACGGGTGGTACACGACCGTGGTGTCCTTGCCGAGCCGTTTGCCCGCGTACATCGACGTGTCCGCGCGGCCCAGCAGCACGTCCGACGTCACCGCCGGTTCGGCCGGGTCCGGTACCACCAGGCCCATGCTCGCGCGGATCGGCACCAGCGTGCCGTGCACGGCGAACGGCCGCCGCAGCGCGCTCTGGATCCGGTCGGCGACGGCCTGCGGCGCGTCGACCTCGCCTTCCAGCAGGATCGCGAACTCGTCGCCGCCGAGGCGCGCGACGGTGTCGCCCACGCGGACGCAGCTCAGCAGCCGCTGGGCGACCGCGTGCAGCAGGACGTCCCCGCCGGCGTGCCCGAACCGGTCGTTGACCTCCTTGAAGTCGTCCAGGTCGACGAAGATCAGCACGAGCGGCCCGCGTTCGCCGTCCGCGCCCTGCTCGACGGCCCGGTCCAGCCGGTCGGCGAACAGCGCGCGGTTGGCCAGCCCGGTCAGCGGGTCGTGGTAGGCCTGGTGGGTCAGCTGCTGCTGGCCCTCGTACACCCGGCGCAGCAGCAACCTGTTGTCCAGCAACGAAAGCAGCTGCCGGGCGAGCACCAGGAACACCACGAGCGCGCCGACGAACACCTCGACGCCGTCCGGGCCGGCCCCGGCCACGATCTGCACGGTGATCAGCAGCGCGACCGCGGTGACCGGCAGGTACGGCAGCGCCACCTGCCACCAGTCGACGCCGACCGGCTGGTCCGCGTCGGCACGACGGCGGGTGCCGGGCGTGGCCAGCAAGGCGAAGGCGATGAACATCGGGCCGAGCACGAATCCCGCGTCGGCCCAGGGCTTCATGCTCTGCGCGCCGATGCTGACCAGGTAGGCGAACACGCTGTCGGAGCAGGCCAGCGCGACGATCCCGACGGCGGTCAGCAGCAGGTTCGCGCGGTAGGGGCGGTCCACCCGGTCGAACACCACCAGCAGCACCGCGACGACCACGACCACCAGGTCCGACAGCGGGTAGGCGATGGCGACGGCCCAGGTCAGCGCGTCCGGCCCGGTGGCCCGGACCACCTGCCCGAGCGCCGCGGTCCAGGTGAGGATGAACAGCGAGGCGGTGACGACCAGCCCGTCGAGCACCACCGCGACGCCGAACCACTGGGCCGGCTGCCAGCGTTCGCGTTCCGGCCGGGAGCGCGCGTGCGCGAGGACGAACAGTGCCGCGAGCGCGAACACCGGGAAGCTCAGGTACCCGACGTCGGCCAGCGACGGCGACGGCAGCCCGCGGCCGTCGATCAGCTGGTACCACGACCAGACGCACTGGCCGAGCGACCAGCCGGTCATGCCGAGCGCGACCAGCACCCGCCACCAGCGCTGGTGCCCGCGGACCCGCCGGGCGACGACGACGCCGCAGACGACCGCGGTGATCCCGGCGCCGAGCTGCATGGCGTCGTCGACCCAGAGGGCGAAGGTGTCGCCCCAGAAGGCGAACCCGTTGACCACGATCAGGGCCGCCGTGACGAAGACGAGCACGATGGCCACTGGGTACCGCCGCACTGTCATGGCACCTCACGCGGTCACGCACGCCGGTCGGACCGGCAAACACTACACCGGGCGTGATCGCGCACGAGCGCACCGGCACCGGCGCCGGTCAGGCGATGTCGCGGCGCTGCAGCAACCAGCCGCCGAGGACGCCGAACGCGATCAGGTACGCGGCCAGCACGGCGGTCGCCTGCCCGGCCCCGACGACCTGCTCGACGCCCGGTGCGGCCGCCCCGAACGCGGCGGCCAGCGCCCCGGCGTTCGGCCCGGGCAGCGCCTTCTGCAGCTGCGCGACCCAGTCCAGCAGCGGTGCGGCGACCGACGCCAGGAGGTTCTGCACCGCGAGCAGCCACACCAGGCCCAGCCCGATCGGCAGCGCCACCGAGCGCAGGCCGATCGCCAGCAGCACGCCGAGCGCGCCCCACATCGTCGTGACCAGCCAGCCGGCGCCGAGGCCCAGCAGGACGTCGGACACCGCGGGCCAGCCGGCGGCCCGGCCTTCGAGCGACGCGACGAGCGCGCTCGCCCCCGCCGTCGTCGCGAACAACGTGAGCACGGCGGCGAGGGCGGCCAGCGCGACGGTGACGAGCTTCGCGCCGTACACCGCGGCGCGCGACGGGTGCTGCACGAGCACGGTTTTCCAGGTGCCGTAACCGTATTCGCTGCCGGCGACCAGGACGCCGAAGATCAGCGCGAGCCCACCGACGAAGATCGGCAGCCCGCCCAGTGCGCTGCCGACGAAGGCGTCCGGCAACATCACGGCCAGTCCGCGGCCGCTGCCCGGCGGCCCGGCCACCGTCCCGCTCAATCCCGCGTACGGGACGGCGTAGCCGAAGGTCAGCGTCAGGACGACGGCGACGGCCAGGAGCAGCCAGGTCGCCGGACGGCGGGACTGCTTGGTCAGTTCGGCGCGGATGTCACGCAGCATCGGGGGTACCTCCGGTCAGTGCGAAGAAGGTCTGTTCCAGATCGGGTTCGCGCCAGCGCAGCTCGGTGACGACGAACCCGGCGCCGACCAGTTCGGCGTTGACCCGCCCGGCCTGCTCCGGTGCGACGTCGAGTTCGAGGGCGGTTTCGCCGGCGCGGACGCGATCCGGGCCGAAGAGGCGTTCGAGGTGCTCGCGGGCCTGCCCGAGCGGATCGGCGACGACACGCAGTGCCCCACCCGCGCGGAGGTCCTCGACCGTGGTCTCGGTGACGAGCCGGCCGTGGTCGAGGACGCCGACGCGGTCGCAGATCTGCTCGACCTCGGCCAGCAGGTGGCTGGACAGCAGCACGGTGCAGCCGCCGGCGGCCAGCTTGCGGATGGTCACCCGCATGTCGGCCATGCCGGCCGGGTCGAGGCCGTTGGTCGGCTCGTCGAGCACCACCAGCTCGGGGTCCTTCAGCAGCGCCGCGGCCAGGCCGAGCCGCTGCTTCATGCCGAGCGAGTAGGTCGCGTACCGGTCCTTGGCGCGATCGGTGAGGCTGACGACCTCGAGCACGGCGTCGACGCGCGTCCGGCGCACCCCGGCGTGGTCGGCGAGGACCCGCAGGTTGGCCCGGCCCGAGAGGTACGGGTAGAAGGCGGGGCCTTCGATCAGCGCGCCGACGCGGGCGAGGCTGCCCGGTCCCGGCTCGGCACCGAGCAGCCGGACGCGGCCGGACGTCGGCCGGATCAGGCCGAGCAGCATCCGCAGCGTCGTCGTCTTGCCGGCGCCGTTGGGGCCGAGGAACCCGTACACCTCACCGGCGGGCACCGACAGGTCCAGGTCCTCGACCGCGGCGGCCGGTCCGTAGCGCTTGGTCAGCGCGGTCGTTTCCACGGGCAGGGTCATGGGTTTCCTTCCGGATACGGCCCCACGGCTTGAAGACCGAGAGCACGGTGGCGAACAGCAGGAGGGTGGGGGCGACGATCACCGGGTAGAGCAGGCCGTCGGGAGCAGCGGCGGCTTCGTCGATCCCCGGCCGCAACGCGACGAGGATCAGCACCGCCATCAGGACGTTGACCGCCAGCTTCGCGGCCACCCACCAGTAGCGGACGAGGCCGTACTTGGTGCCGAGGCCTAGCACGACGCCGGTGCCCAGCGTGAGGACGGCGGCGATCAGCATCGGCCAGACGGCGAACAGGCCGAGCGCCTGCAGGCTGGTGGCGCGGACGGCGGTGTCGTCGGAGATCAGCGCGGTGCAGACGAGGATGCCGAGGACCGCGTCCATGCCGATCCACGCGCCGGCCAAGACGATGTGCGCGACGAGGTAACTCTTGCGGGCCCGGCCGCTCAGCCTGGTCATGGTCGCCCCCTTTCTTCGGTGCGTCCCATGGTCGGGCCGGGCGCCGCCGTGGGCGTCCGCCGCAGGACGGCACTTGCGCCTACGCCGGGCTGCGTACGCGCGTACGGTCGGCGTGGTGATCACGCGCATCCGGGGGTACGCGCTGCCGAGCGGCGAGTACGTCGACCTCTACGGCGACGGCGACCGCTGGACGACCGATCCGGTGCCCGGCGCCACCCGGGTGGGCGAGGGCTGGCTGGTTCCCGGCCTGGTCGACGCGCACACCCACCCCGGCGCCGCGCAACCCGGGCAGCCGATGGACGACGAACTGCTCCGGGAGCAGCTGCACCAGCACGTCGACGCCGGGGTCACGCTGATCCGCTCGCCCGCGTGCGCGTGCTGGCGGGCACGGATTCCCTGCCGCACGGCGGGATCGTCGCGGAGATCCGGGCACTGGTGGCCGCGGGAGTCCGGCCGCACGGCTCGCCGACCCGGCGGCCGTGGTGCTGCGCGGCCGGTGCGTGCGGCGCCGCGGGTGAGCACGGCGCCGCACGACAGGCCCTACTTGCTGTAGTTCTTCCCCAACGGCTTTCCCGGGATCGGCTTCGCGATGAGCGCCACCGGCACGAAGTAGCACATCTGGCTGAGCGCGAGGGCGAGCGTCCAGAGCGCTTTGTCGTCGTAGCAGGCGGAGGCGCGGGCGAACAGCTCGTCGGGCACGCGCTCGCCCCGGGGGCTCGCCGTGAAGACCGCCTCGGCGAGCTCCAGCGCGACGCGTTCGGCTTCGCTGAAGTACGGCGAAGCCGGCCAGGACGCCACCGAGGTGACCTGCTCCTCCGTCGCTCCGGACTTGCGGAAGAGCTCGGCTTGGCGGACCACGTGGTACGTGCTGCCGACCAGCTGGCCGATGCGCAGCTGCACCAGGTGGATGGTGCTCCGGGGGATCGACCCGTTCATGGTGACCCTGGTCAGCGCGCCGGCGATCTCGCCGAGCTCGGGGAAGAACCGCGCGGGGTCGGGCAGGCGGGACCTGTCGGACATCGGGTTTTCCTTTCGTCGTTTCGTGTCCCGACGAAACAGCCCGTCCGGATGTGAGGCGGCGTCACAAATCGGCGTCCGGGTGCGTCAGGGGGGTGTGACTGATCTTCTGCACGAGCGGCGGCAGCTGACCGGGCTCGCCTACCGGCTCCTGGGCTCGTTGAGCGACGCCGAGGACGTCGTCCAGGAGGCGTACGGCCGGTGGTACGCCCTGACCGGGCCGCAACGGGACGCGATCGCATCGCCCGGTGCCTGGCTGACGACCGTCGCGAGCCGCATCTGCCTCGACCAGCTCGGCTCGGCCCGCGTGCGGCGGGAGCGTTACGTCGGCGAGTGGATCCCGGAGCCGCTGCCCGGCGAGACCGGGTGGAGCACCGATCCGGCCGACCGCGTCACGCTGGACGAGTCGATCACGATGGCGTTCCTCGTCGTGCTGGAGTCGATGACGCCGGCCGAGCGCGTGGCCTTCGTCCTCCACGACGTCTTCGGCTACCCCTTCGCGGAGGTGGGAGCGGTCCTCGGCCGGTCCTCCGCCGCGTGCCGCCAGCTGGCCGGCTCCGCACGGCGGCGCGTCCGGGCCGTCCGCGCTCCGGCGCCGGCCCGGGGGAGCGCCGAGGTGGTCCGCGCCTTCAAGCTGGCCCGGGAGGCGGGGGACGTCCAGGGGCTGGTGGGCATCCTCGATCCGGGGGCCACGGTCGTCGCGGACGGCGGCGGGCTGGCGAGGGCGCTCCGCCACCCGATCGAGGGCGCCGAGCGGGTCGCGCGCTACGCCGTGGACCTCACCGGCCGGATCCCGGCGCTGGCGATCGAGGAGACGACCGTCAACGGGCAGCCCGGCCTGGCCGCGTGGCGGGACGGCGCCATCGTGGCCGTCATGGCGTTCGAGGTGGCCGGCGCGTCGATCCGGCGGATCTGGGCGGTGCGCAACCCCGAAAAGCTCCGCCGGTGGCAGGCGGCGTAGGAGTCGCTAGCCGACGCGATCGTCGTGCCGGCTGTGCGGGGCCGGCACGATGAACGCGATCACCGCCGCCGCCAGTCCGGCGAGCACGGACAGGTGCGCGGCGGCCGGTACGGCGCTGAGAAGGAACAGCCGCAGCGACCCCGAGATCAGCAGGCGCCACATCCTCGGGCTCATGATCAACAAGTACCCGCGGCGAGCCCTCGTCAACCGGTGCCGAGGCAACGGCCTGGTCACGTTCACCCACGGGGGTGGTGCGCCGCCCGGGTGAACGTGTCCCGGCCGGGAAGCGTGGTGCGGCGGCGAACGCGTGCCGGACGTTTCGACACCTTCGACAGCGGCGGCCGCGGGGGTTTCCGCCGCGGAATCGTTGCGGCGCAATGCTGCCGCCGTCAACGGCAACGCCAATGAGTTTCGGCGTTTCCGTGTTGGCCGGAAAGGAAACCGCGGGATAACGATCCGTTTGCCGGAGCGTGATCGACTGGACATCGGCGGTGGCGCTGACGAACATTGACCTCCGTGCGTGGAAGGGGAGGGGAACGGTGAGCCTCAGTGCGGCGGACGTGGTCGGCGAACTCAAGGCCCTGCGCAAAGGGAGGGCAATTTTCACGACACCGCTCGCGGACCGGATCGGCCCCGCATTGCGCTCCACTTGCGGCATTCTCGAAGATGACGGAACCGTGGAGATGCGGCGTAAGCTGTCGGATCGATTGCGGCCGCTGGTCGAGTCGTTGCCGGACGATCTGAAGATCGCGCTGCTCGCCGCATTCGCGCTCGACGAGCGGGCGCGGAAACCGTTCTACCAGGAACGGGTGCACTGGGCGGCGATCACCCTCGACCGGGACGACCGGACGGTCCGGCGGCGGATCGACGAGGGAATCGAGCAGATCGCCGCGCTGGCCGTCGCGGCGGCCGAGCCGGAGCCCCGGCGCTCTTCGGGCCGCGGCTGGCACACCGAAGAACTGCGCGTCACGCTGGCGCTCGACCAGCCGGTGCCGGAGGCGTTCGAATTCCGGCGGGTGATCGCCGACGCCGACGAAATCGCCGTGCTCGACCTCGCGCTGACGTTGCCGCTCAGCGGTGAATCGGGCGATTCGGTCCGCGAGTCCGATCTCGGTGTCGACGTGTTCCACGGCGGTGTGCTCGCCGGCCGGGTGATGGAATCGAGTGACCGGATCGGGCTGGCGCTGCGGCTGCCGGAGCCGTTGCGCCGCGGCGCGCGGCACGAGGTCGGCCTGCGATTCCGGGCAAACCTGCGAGAACCGCGTTACGTCTGCGTGCCGCGGCACCCGTGCGATCTTTTCGATCTGCACGTGCGGTTCGGTGAACGCGTGCCGAAGCGGATCGTGCGGCAGGAAAAGGTTTCCCCGGCCGGCGTGGACGACCGGTCGCGAACCGGCTTCGCGCTGGCCGCCGACGACGCGGGCGAGGTGCACGTCCGGTTCCGGAACCTCGATCCCGGCTTCGCGTACGGAATCCGCTGGGCTTGATCTGTCCACTATTTGTCCAGTGTTCCGCGGGTGTCCGGCAGCCGTTCCGCACGGATGGTGAACGATTAACGGACAATAGCTGGACAACCCCCACCGCGCTGCAACGTTGCTGGTCAGCGTGTCGATAGTCCGGATGTCGGACCGGGAACCGTCCAGGCCGCGTAGTGTCCGATGTGGACGGACGGGCGCCCGGTTGGCGGACACGAGGAGGGCGGCGTGGAAACCATGATCGCGGAGGCGGCGGCGGCCGTCGACGGCTACACCGTGCTGGCGGCTTCGCCGCGGCCGGAGGGCGGCCTGACGAAGGAGCGGCTCGACCCGGTGGTGGCGGCGGCGCGCGACGGCGACCCGGACGCCGTCCAGGCGCTGCTGCGGCTCATCAAGCCGACGGTCGTGCGGTACTGCCGGGCGCGGATCGGCGGGCGGGACCTGTCGTACCTTTCGGCCGACGACGTCGCCCAGGAGGTGTGCCTGGCGGTGCTGAAGGTGCTGCCGAACTACCAGGACCGCGGGGGATCGTTCCTGTACCTGGTGCGCGCGATCGCGGCGAACAAGGTCGCCGACGCGTTCCGCTCGGTGGCCAGGGACCGGTCGAAGCCGGTGTCCGAGCTGCCGGACCGGCCGCTGGGCGGCAACGAGCCGGAGAACCACGTCCTCGAGCTGGACCTCGGCGCCCGGCTGGGCCGGCTGCTGGCGGCGCTGCCGCCGCTGCACCAGGACATCCTGTCGCTGCGGATCGTCGCGGGCCTGTCGGCGAACGAGACGGCGGAGGCGCTGGGCATCTCCGCCGGCAACGTCCGCATCACGCAGTTCCGCGCGCTGACGAAGCTGCGCGGCATGATCGGCGAGCGTTAGCCGTCACTCCAGCCATTCGGTGATGAAGCGGTCGCTTTCGTGGATGTGCACGGCCTCGTAGACGCCGGGGCCCAGCACGGCGAACTTGTGCGGCGTCCCGGCCGGGACGACGAGCACGTCCCCGGCGCCGCCGTCACGCTGCTCGTCGCCGACGGTGAACCGCGCCTGCCCGCGGATGATGACGAACGTTTCGGGGTAGGGATGCCGGTGCAGCCGCGGCCCGGAGCCGACGACGTCCGTGCGTTCGCGGATGACGGAGACTCCGGACCCGACGTCGCGTCCTTCGAAATTCTCGCTGTCGCTCACCTGGGCAGGGTAACCCCGCTTCCGCCTCGCAAGTCGTTTGCTGGGTCTGGGCTGCTGGGGGCGCCCAGACGGGTGCGCCCCAATGTGGCCTTCGGTGCGTTCAACGCACCCAAGGCGGCCTTGGGTGCGTTCAACGCAACCAAGGCCACATTGGGGCGCTTGAGCGAGGCCGCCGGCAACGCACCTCGGACGCGCGGCACTAGGCCTGCGCGGTCGGCCGGACGACGATCTCGTTGACGTCCACCTCGGCCGGCTGGTCGATGGCGAACGCGATGGCGCGGGCGATCGCCTCCGGGGGGATGGCCACCGTGTCGCGGGTCTCGGTGAGCCGGTCGCGGACGGCTGCCTCCGGGATGCCGTCGATGAAGTCGGTGGCGATCACGCCCGGGGACACGAGCGTGACCCGCAGGTCCGGGCCCGCCTCCTGGCGCAGGCCTTCGGAGATCGTGCGGACCGCCGTCTTCGTGGCCGCGTACACCGCCATCGTCGGCACCGTGCGGTAGGCCGCCGTCGAGGCCGTGTGCACGAACTGGCCGGAGCCCTGCTCGCGGAACACCGGCAGGGCCGCCGCGATGCCGTGCAGCACTCCCTTGACGTTGACGTCGATCATCGCGTCCCAGTCGTCGACGCGCAGGGAGTCGATCGGGGAGATCGGCCCGACGCCGGCGTTGCCGACCAGGACGTCCAGCCGGCCGTGGGTCTCGCGGGCCAGCCGGACCAGCGCGGCGACGTCTTCCGGACGCCGGACGTCCGTCGGCAGGCTGACCGCGCCCAGCCGCTCGGCCAGCGCGTCGAGCCGGTCCTTGCGCCGCGCGCCCAGCACGACCTTCGCGCCGCGCTCGGCCAGCAGGGTGGCCGTCGCCGCGCCGATCCCGCTGCTCGCCCCGGTGATCACGACGACCTTGTGCTCGATCATGGACACTCCTTCGGCAGTTAAGTGGACACATGTCCGCTTCGACGGTAGCGGACAGGTGTCCGGTTGGCTAGGGTGACGGGGTGACACCGATGCGAGCCGACGCCGAGCAGAACCGCGAGCGCATCCTGGAGGTCGCGCGGACGGCGCTGAAGGCGTCCAGCGCCGCCTCGCTGCAGTCGATCGCGAAGGCGGCCGGGGTCGGCCAGGGCACGCTCTACCGGCACTTCCCCAGCCGGGAAGCGCTCCTGATCGCGGTGTACCGCCACGACCTCGACGAGCTCGTCGACGCGGCCCCCGAGCTGCTACGCGAGCACGCGCCCGAGGAAGCACTCCGGCAGTGGTTCGAGCGCCTGGCGGCGTACGGCCGCATCAAGCACGGCGCGGCCCAAGCCGTCGAAGCGGCCACGCGCGCCGACCTGTCCGGGGAGTACTACGAACCGGTCTGCGCGGCCATCACCCTGCTGCTCGACGCCGGGAAGGCGGCGGGCACCCTGCGCGAAGACGTCGACGCCGAGGACGTCCTGCTGCTGGTGGGTTTCCTGTGGCGCAACGACTTCGGCGCCGAGCGGGCGGCGCGCACGCGCCACCTGCTGTCGGTGGTCCTGGACGGCTTGCGGCCTTAGGCCTCGAAGCCGGGCGAGCTGTGCGACGAGGTCGGTGCCGCTCGGCCGCTCAGGGGTCCTGCCGGGACCGGAACGCGTCCAGCACCCGGCGCTCCCGTTTGGTCGGCCGGCCGGCGCCGCGGTCGCGGCGGGCCACCGGGATCGCCGTTTCCGGTGGTGGCTTCGGTGTCCGGTCCACGTAACACGTTGCCGCGTCCGGGGCGCCCACGCGCTTCTGGATCACGCGGACCACGTCGAAGATCTTCGTCACCCCGCCGATGCGCAGGCGCACCTCGTCGCCCGGGACGACCGTGGTTGCCGGTTTGGCCGGTTTGTCGTTGACGCGCACGTGGCCGCCGCGGCAGGCCGCCGCCGCGTCCGGGCGGGTCTTCGTCAGCCGGACCGCCCAGAGCCAGCGGTCCACTCGGGTGGACTCCACAGTCGTCCATCATGGCCCATTCAGCGGCACGGCCCCGCAACCCCGCCAGGTTACTCGTGGGTATATGTCGACTTGTCTGTACCATCGAGCTATAACTTGTTCTAAATACCTCAACGGTGAGGAACAACACATGAGTGTCGAACCCGTGTGGAGAACAACTTCTGGCTCCGTATCCCGTCGTCTCTTCATCGCTGGAACTGGTTCTATCTTGGCGAGTGCCGCGATGGCCGGCCGAGCCGCGGCTGCACCGTCGCAGCCGGCCGCGATTTCCGACGGTGCCCGCGTGTCCGCGCTGGTGATCGGGTCGGGCTACGGCGGTTCGGTCGCCGCGCTGCGGCTCGCCCAGGCCAGCGTCGACGTGCAGCTGGTCGAGATGGGCATGGCCTGGGACACCCCGGGCGCCGACGGCAAGATCTTCGCCGCCACGACCAGCCCGGACCAGCGCTCGTACTGGCTGCGCACCAGGACGAAGCAGCCGTTGTCCAACTTCCTCGGGTTCCCCATCGACAAGGACATCCCGCGCTACACCGGCATCCTCGACGCCGAGGAGTTCGGCGGGATCACCGTGTACCAGGGCCGCGGCGTCGGCGGCGGCTCGCTCGTCAACGGCGGCATGGCCGTCACGCCGAGGCGGGAGAACTTCGGCGCGATCCTCCCCACGGTCGACGCGAACGAGATGTACAACGTCTACTACCCGCGCGCCAACGCCGGCCTCGGGGTCGCCAACGTCCGCCCGGCCTGGTTCGACACCACCGACTGCTACCAGTTCGCCCGCGTCGGCCGGAAACAGGCCCAGCGGTCCGGTTTCCCGTTCGTGTTCGTCCCGGACGTGTACGACTGGGCCTACATGGAGCGGGAGGCGGCGGGCACCGTCCCGAAGTCGGCGCTGGCCGGGGAAATCCTGTACGGCAACAACTACGGCAAGAAGTCGCTGCAGAAGACCTACCTGCCGCAGATCGCCGCGACCGGGCGGGTCACCATCTCGCCGCTGCACCGCGTGACGCAGGTGCTGCCGGCCTCCGGCGGCGGCTACACGGTGACGATCGAGCAGCTCACCACCGCCGGTGCGGTGTCCACGATCAAGACCGTCACGGCGGACACGGTGTTCTTCGCCGCGGGCAGCGTCGGGACGAGCAAGCTGCTGGTGAAGCTGAAGGCGACCGGCGCGCTGCCGAACCTGAACGGCGAGATCGGCAAGGGCTGGGGCGACAACGGGAACGTGATGTGCGGGCGCGCCAACCACATCTGGGACCCGACCGGGGCCCTCCAGTCGACCATCCCGTGCGGTGGCATCGACAACTGGGCCGCCGGTGGCGCTTTCGCGGAGGTCGCGCCGCTGCCGACCGGGATCGAGACGTGGGCGTCGTTCTACCTGTCGATCACGAAGAACCCGAACCGGGCGCAGTTCACCTGGAACCCGGCCACGCGCGCGGTGGAGCTGAACTGGCAGACGGCCTGGAAGCAGCCGTCGATCGACATGGCGAAGACCATCTTCGACAAGATCAACGCGACGGAGGGCACGATCTACCGGACCGACCTGTTCGGCACCTACAAGATCTGGGGCGACCACCTCACCTACCACCCGCTCGGCGGCGCGGTGCTCGGCAAGGCGACCGACAACTACGGCAGGCTCACCGGCTACCCGGGCCTGTACGCGATCGACGGCTCGCTGATCCCGGGCAACACCAGCGTCAACCCGTTCGTCACCATCACCGCACTGGCGGAACGCAACATCGAGAAGATCATCGCGACGGACTTCTGAGCCCGCGGTTGTGAGGGGCGGGTCACGCCCCTCACAACCGGTGGGAGGGCAGCACGCAGACGGTGTCCAGGCCGAGGACGTGGTTGAGCCGTCCGAAGGCCAGCCACGCGCCGAGGCTCATGCTCAGCTCGACGATCTCCCGCTGCGAGTAGTGCGCGGACATCCGCTTCCAGAACTCGTCGTCCAGGTTGTGGTGGTCCAGGGTGTACCGCTCGGCGTACTCCGCCGCGAGCCGCGTCCGGTCGTCGAAGCGGTCCGTCGTGCGCCAGTCGAGCACCGCGTCGGCGAACTCCGCCTCGACCTTCTGCCCGTCGCGTTCGGTGCGCCAGTCGAGGCAGAAGACGCAGCCGTTGAGCTGCGCGATCCGCAGCCGTGCGGCCTCGAACTCCCGCAGCCCCAGCGTGGTGTGCTCGTACACCGCCAGCGAGAACTTCGACGCGGCGATCCCGATGCCGGGCACCATCTCGCCCCAGACGTACCCGATCGGGTCCTTGCCTTCGGGGATGTCGATGTTCACGAGCGCCTCCTTCCGAGCTTGCCGGCTGCCGGGCGCAGCGGGACGTCGAGTGCGTCGTAGAGGCCGGGTTCCGCCGCGGCCAGCCAGTCGATGGCGCCGACCAGGCGGCCGACGGCGGTGGCGTTCCCACCCGCCGACCGGTTCTCGCCTTCGTCGGTCGCCTCGACGGTGACTTCGATGCGCGGCCGGCCTTCGACGATCACGCGGTGCGCGCCGTCGCCGCTGGGCGGTACCGGCCAGTCGGGCGCGCACGCGGAGTGGATGCGCGTGACGTGCTCGATGACGATCCGCGGCTCGCCGTCGACGATGCCCTGCACCTCGAACCGCACCGCGCCCTGCGTGCCCTCTTCGAACTCGCCCATGGTCCGCGTGGTCACGGTTTTCTCGAGCGGACGCCGGTCGAGGGTCTCGCGCAGCTCGGTCACTTCGACGCCGAGGCCGCGCGCGATGAGCCGGACCTGCCCGCCCCACACCATCGACGGCACGCCGGGCATCAGCATCGGCGGGTCGTAGTCCATCGGCTGGCCCATCCCGACCAGGTACCGGACGGAGTCGGGCTGCTCGTACGTCGAGTAGTCGAAGATCTCCTGGCAGCGGACGACGTCGACGTCGGTGCCGAGCCCGCTGATCAGCAGCGGCAGCACGTCGTTGCCCCAGCCGGGGTCGACGCCGGAGACGAACAGCGAGCCGCCGCCCTCCTTGATCGCCGCGAGCACCGGGTCCCGCAGCTCGGGCGGCGCGTTGCGCTGGTCGTAGAGGGGGTACAGGGCCGGCGTCACGACGACCGCGCCCGTCCCGACCGCGCGGACGATGTCGGCGAGCGCGTCGTCGAACCGGACGTCGCCCGAAGCGGCGTACACGATCGCGCGCGGACTCGCGGCCAGGACGGCGTCGATGTCGTCCGTCGCGGCGACACCCAGCGCGCCGACGCCGGCCAGCTCGCCCGCGTCCTTGCCGACCTTCGCCGGGTCGTGGACGAGCACCGCGGTGAGCTCCAGCGCCGGGTGGGCGTCGACGGCCCGGATTGCCGCACGGCCGACGTTGCCCGTGCCCCACACCACTGTGGTGACCATTCGCCGAGTTTTCGCCGGTTCGCCCGGGCCCGGAAAGGAAACCGTTCCGGTCAGCGGACCGCGTGGACGCGGGTAACATGCAGTCCGTCCGAACGTCGTATCGGAGGCCTGTGAGATGACGACCGACCCGAAGCCCCGCAGCCGCACGGTGACCGACGGGATCGAGGCCGCGCCCGCCAGAGGCATGCTGCGCGCGGTCGGGATGGGCGACGGCGACTGGGGCAAGCCGATCATCGGCGTCGCCAGCTCGTGGAACGAGATCACGCCGTGCAACCTGTCGCTGGACCGGCTCGCCCAGGCGTCGAAGGAGGGCGTGCACGCGGCCGGCGGCTACCCGTTGCAGTTCGGCACGATCTCGGTGTCCGACGGCATCTCCATGGGCCACGACGGCATGCACTTCTCGCTGGTCTCCCGCGAGGTCATCGCCGACTCGGTCGAGACGGTGATGCAGGCCGAGCGGCTCGACGGCTCGATCCTGCTGGCCGGCTGCGACAAGTCGCTGCCGGGCATGCTGATGGCCGCCGCGCGCCTCGACCTGGCGTCGGTGTTCCTCTACGCGGGCACGATCGCCCCCGGCTGGGTGAAGCTCACCGACGGCACCGAGAAGGACGTCACGCTCATCGACGCCTTCGAGGCGGTCGGCGCCTGCCGGGCCGGGCGGATGAAGACCGCCGACCTGGACCGCATCGAACGCGCCATCTGCCCCGGTGAAGGCGCCTGCGGCGGCATGTACACGGCGAACACGATGGCGTCGGCGGCGGAGGCCATGGGGATGAGCATGCCGGGCTCGGCCGCGCCGCCGTCCGCGGACCGCCGCCGCGACCACTACGCCCACCTTTCCGGGGAAGCCGTCGTCGGCCTGCTCGAACGCGGCATCACGGCACGGGACATCCTCACGCGGGAGGCGTTCGAGAACGCCATCACCGTCGTCATGGCCCTCGGTGGTTCGACCAATGCCGTGCTGCACCTGCTGGCCATCGCGCACGAGGCCAAGGTCGAGCTGACCCTCGACGACTTCAACCGGGTCGGCGACCGCGTGCCGCACCTGGGCGACCTGAAGCCGTTCGGCAAGTACGTCATGAACGACATCGACCGCCACGGCGGCATCCCGGTGCTGATGAAGGCGCTGCTGGACGAGGGGCTGATCCACGGCGACGCGCTGACCGTCACCGGGCGCACGGTGGCCGAGAACCTCGCCGAGCTCGACCCGGACCCGATCGACGGCGAGGTCCTGCGCCGCCCGGACAACCCGCTGCACCCGACCGGCGGCATCACCATCCTGCGCGGCTCGCTCGCCCCCGAGGGCGCGGTCGTGAAGTCCGCGGGCTTCGACACCGCCAACTTCGAAGGCCCGGCGCGGGTGTTCGAGCGCGAGCAGGAGGCGATGGCGGCGCTGAACGAAGGCCGCATCGAGGCCGGTGACGTCGTCGTCATCCGCTACGAAGGTCCCAAGGGCGGCCCGGGGATGCGGGAAATGCTGGCGATCACCGCGGCGATCAAGGGCGCCGGGCTGGGCAAGGACGTCCTGCTGCTGACCGACGGCCGGTTCTCCGGCGGCACCACCGGCCTGTGCATCGGCCACGTCGCGCCGGAGGCGGCCGACGGCGGGCCGATCGCCTTCGTCCGCACCGGCGACCGGATCGCCGTCGACATCAAGGCACGCAGCATCGACCTGCTGGTCGACGCCGCCGAGCTGGCGCGGCGCCGGGAAGGCTGGGAGCCGTTGCCGAACAAGTTCCCGGAAGGCGTGCTCGGCAAGTACGTCAAGCTGGTGCGGTCGTCGTCCTACGGGGCCGTCACGAGCTGAACGAGGGCGCGCTTGTCCACCTTGCCCACGTCGGTGAGCGGCAGCGCGGCCACGAAGTCCACGGCCGCCGGGACGTAGTGCTCCTGGCCGAAGGCGTCGCGCGCGTGCTGCCGGAGCTCTTCGGAGCTCACTTCGCCGCACGTGACCACGACCGCGTGCAGCAGCCGGCCGTCGATCCCGGGGACGCCGAAGACGGCGGCGCTGCGCACGGCCGGGTGGGCCGCGAGAGCGTGTTCGACGACGGTGGTGGGGACCTTCGTGCCGTGCTCGCCGACCACGACGACGTCGTCCGCGCGGTCGAGCAGGTAGAGGTAGCCCTCGTCGTCGAAGCGGCCGAGGTCGCCGGTGCGCAGCCAGCCCGCGCCGATGTCCGGGCCGCCGACGTAACCGTCCATCATGGACAGTCCGCGCACCTCGACCTCGCCGTCGGTGATGCGGGCCTCCATGCCCGGCACGATCCGGCCGACCGAGCCCAGCCGCTCCGGCCGGTCGGCCAGCTCGGCGGCGGAGATGCTCGCGATCATCGGCGCCTCGGTGAGGCCGTAGCCCTGGCCGACGACCGGGCCGAAGACGTCGAGGGCCTGCGCCAGGCGGTGCGGTGGCAGCGGCGCGGCACCGAGGGAGAGCGAGCGGACGCTGGCGAGGTCGGTTTCCGGGCGCTTCGGGTGGTCCAGGACGGCGGCCAGCCGCGGCGGCGTCAGCGAGAGCGTGCCGATGCGGTGTTCCTGGATCGCGTCGAGGACCGCTTCCGCGTCGAAGCCGTCGTGGACGACGACGGTGTCGTGCCGCAGCAGCGCGCCGAGCACGGTGGCGTTGCCGGTCATGTGCGTCATCGGGGCGACCAGCAGCGTCCGGCCCGGGCCGTCCGGTGCCGGCGCGAAGATGTGCGCCATGCCGTCGTAGATGCCGCTGTGGCGGATCAGCTTCGGGGTGCCGGTGGTGCCGCCGGTGGGGAAGAGCAGGCGCACGGTTTCCGGCGGGTCGAGCGGCTCGGGTTCGCCGTCGAGGTCGTCGAGGGTGCGGACGTCGCCCGCGGGCCAGGCGTGCGGGCGGTCGGTGACGACGGTGGCGCCGCTCGCCGCGGCGACCCGGCCGCGGGCCGTCGCCGAGGCCGGGACCAGGAGCACGGTCGCCCCGCGCAGGAGGGCCGCGAGCTGGACGAGGACCGTCTCGGGCCGGTTGCGCAGGTCGACGGCGAGCGTGGCGACGTCGCCGAGCCCGCCGTGCAGGCGGCGCAGCCGGTCGCGGGCCTGGTGGTAGGTGGTGACGCCGTCCTGGACGAACAGGGGGCGATCACCGCCGTCGTCGAGCGCGGCGAGGACCTTCGTCAGGAAGAAGCTCACCCTCGGACGGTACTCAGTCCTGGTAGGAGAGCTTCGCGAGTTCCTCGTCGAAGTCGAACCAGTCGGACTCGCTGCCGGCCGGGATCACGTCGTAGGTGCGGTCGAGGAAGGCCGCGATCTCCTTCGCGGGCGCTTCGAGCACCGCGGCGCCGTCGGGGGAGCTCAGCTCCACGACGACCAGCGCGGGGTCGCCGGCCGGCCCGATCCGCACGTCGCCGTCGCCGCAGCGGGCGAGCAGGCCGTCGACGAGCAGGTCGCGGCCGAAGAGCCACCGGACCGCACTCGGGCCGGCGTGCAGCACCACGGCGACCGCGTACGGGTCTCGGGTGTCGTACTCCAGCTCGGCAGGCACCGGTCGCGGTCCGGCCCCGAAGGTGCGGAGGGCGAAGTCGATGCGGGCGCTGGTCACGGTGTTCGGGTCGGCCATGGATGGCCCCTTTGCTACTCGTCGGTCGGGTTGTTCTCTGTCCAGGGATAACCCATGGTGAGTTCAACGCCCAGCGATCCGAAAAACTTTCACACGCTGGGGTGATCAAGAAGTGTCCGAGGTCACCTCCCGCGTGGCCGAACGGGCAACTCCGGCACACAGCGTGACCAACGGTGACTGAGCTCCCGTGTCGCGACGTTCCGCCCGGCCCTGGCCCGTGAATTTCGGAGCCGCGCCGCCGCCGGATGGGTTCCGGTGCCG
The DNA here is from genome assembly GCF_046548975.1 of Amycolatopsis sp. lyj-346. Lineage (NCBI taxonomy): Bacteria > Bacillati > Actinomycetota > Actinomycetes > Pseudonocardiales > Pseudonocardiaceae > Amycolatopsis > Amycolatopsis sp. lyj-346. The sequence continues at coordinate 66,660 of NZ_JAJPWT010000005.1, read as the reverse complement.
GATTTGCGCCGTCCGGGTGGGAAGGGCCACCCGGCACCAGTCCGGACGGGCGGCCGGCCGCGAACCCCGAGTGGGAAACGGGATGACGTGGAGGGTGCCGGCATGGGTGAGCGTGGGCGGTTGCGGCTGCAACCGGACGGGGCGCCGGCACCCCCGCCGGGCGCCGAAGAGCTGCTCCGGCGGGTGGCGGCGGGCGACGAGACGGCGTTCGCGTCGCTGTACGACCTCGTCGCCGGGCCGGTGCTCGGCCTCGCGACGCGCGTGCTGCGCAGCCACGCACAGGCCGAAGAGGTGGCGCAGGAAGTGCTGGTGGAGGTGTGGCGCAAGGCCACGAGGTACGAGCCGGAGCGCGGCAGCGCGCTGTCGTGGGTGCTGACCATCGCCCACCGCCGGGCGGTGGACCGCGTGCGCTCGCACCAGGCCGGCGTCGACCGCGAGGAGCGGGCGGGCCAGATGGACGTGCGGCGGCCGTTCGACGAGGTCACCGAGTCCGCGTTGGCCGGCCTGGAGCAGCAGCGGGTGCGGCAGTGCCTGTCCGCGCTGACCGGCCTGCAGCGCGAGTCGATCGTGCTGGCCTACTACAACGGCTACACCTACCCCGAGGTCGCCGAGGTGCTGAAGGTCGCGCCGGGCACCGTGAAGACCCGCATCCGCGACGGCCTGATCCGGCTGCGCGACTGCCTGGGGGTGGACCGGTGACCGCCGAACTGCACACGCTGACCGGGGCGTACGCCCTGGACGCGGTGTCCGATGTGGACCGTGCCGGATTCGAACACCACCTCGGCGAGTGCGCGGCCTGCCGCCAGGAGGTGGCGGAGCTGCGGGCGACCGGCGCACGGCTCGCCGTGGCCGACGCGGTGGACCCGCCGCCGTCGCTGAAGCTGCTGGTGCTCGCCGACGTGGCCCGCACCCGCCAGCTGCCGCCGAAGGTGCCGGTGGTCCGGCGTCTGAGCCGGGCCAAGACGTGGCAGGTGCGCTTCGCGCTGTTCGGTGCCGCCGCGGCGGCCGTGGTGGCGGTCGCGGTCGGCCTGCAGACCACGACCGCGCCGCCGGGCCCGGCCGACTCGGTGCTGGCCGCCCCGGACGCTTCGGCGATCCAGGGCGTCGGGCGGGGCAACGCGACGCTCGTGGTTTCCCGCGGCCGCAACCAGGCGGTCCTGCTCGCTTCCGGCCTGCCCGATCTCGACGCGGCGCACGCCTACCAGGTGTGGCTGATCGGCCCGGACGGCGCGCACTCGGCCGGGCTGATGCAGCCGGAGTCGCCGGGCCGGATGCGTCCCATGCTCGCCGACCTGCCGGCGGGCGTCGACCGGATCGGGATCACCGTCGAGCCCGCAGGCGGTTCTCCCGGCCCGACGACGCCGGCCGTCGCCCGGATCGACCTCGCCTGACCTCCGACCTCTGACAGGAGTGCGATGAGCACCTCAACGGCCGAACCCCGCCTGCGTCGTCCTGCGGCGGCCCTGTTCGGTGTCCTGGCGCTCGCCGTGGCACTGGCGGCAGGCCACCTCGCCGCCGGGTTCGCCGGCGTCAACGCCTCGCCGTACCTGGCCGTCGGCAACGGCGCCATCGATCTGACCCCGGTGTGGCTCAAGGACTTCGCGGTCCGCACCTTCGGCACCTACGACAAGCTCGTGCTGCTGTCCGGGATGGCCGTGGTCATGCTGGCCGTGGCGGCGGGGGCGGGCCTGCTGTCCCGGCGCACGCCGGTGCCGGGGCTGGTGGTGATCACCGGGTTCGGGCTCGTCGGTCTCGTCGCGGTGTACGCGCGGCCCGACCTCGACGCGGTCGCGCTGCTCGCGCCGCTGACGAGCCTGGTCGCCGGGGTGGCCACGTTCGCCGTCCTGCACCGGCTGGGCCGGCGCGAAGCCGTCGCGGACGGCTCGCGCCGGACGGTGCTGCTGGCGGGCGCCGGAGCCGTCGCCGCGGCCGGGCTCGCGGGCCTCGGCGGGCAGCTGCTCGCCGGCCGCCGGGACGCGGCGTCGTCGCGCGAAGCGGTCGGGCGGCTCGTCCCGGCCCGGACCGCGCCGATGATCCCGGCCGACGCCGATTTCGCGAAGCTGGGCACCCCGGCGTTCCTGACGCGCAATGACGGCTTCTACCGCGTGGACACCGCGTTGACCGTGCCGCAGGTGCGCGCCGAGGACTGGAGCCTGCGGCTGCACGGCCTGGTCGAGCGCGAAGTCCGGTACCGCTACGGCGACATCCGGAACCGGCCGCTGGTGGAACGCACCATCACGATGACCTGCGTCTCCAACGAGGTCGGCGGCACCTACGTGTCCACCGCGAACTTCGTCGGCGTCGACCTGGCCGACCTGCTCGACGAGGCCGGCGTGCGGCCGGGCGCCGAGCAGCTCCTTTCGTCCAGTGTGGACGGGTGGACGGCCGGCACCCCGGTGGCGGCGGCGCTGGACCGGACGCGCGGGGCCATGCTCGCGATCGGCATGAACGGCGAGCCGCTGCCGATCGAGCACGGGTTCCCGGCCCGGCTCGTCATTCCCGGGTTGTATGGGTACGTCTCGGCCACGAAATGGGTGACCGATCTCGAAGTCACGACCTGGGGAGCACGGCAGGCGTATTGGCTGAAGCGCGGCTGGGGCCAGGAGGCGCCGATCAAGACACAATCGCGCATCGATACGCCGAAGGGGTTTGAAACCGTTTCTTCGGGGAAGGTTCGCGTCGCCGGGATCGCCTGGGCGCAGCACACCGGCATTGCCAAAGTCGAATTGCGCATGGACAACGGCCCCTGGCGCGAAGCCATGCTCTCGCACGAGGTGAACCTCGACACCTGGCGCATGTGGTGGGCGGAGTTCGAGCTCGCGCCCGGCGGTCACCAGGTCTTTTGCCGGGCGATCGACAAAAGTGGGTACACGCAGACCGAAATGCGCGCCGGAACCGTCCCCGACGGCGCGACGGGGTGGCACAGCATCGCCTTCACGGCCCGGTGACCCGTGTCACCCGAATGGCGGCAATCCGGTTTTCCCGCAGGTTCGAATCAAGGGCAAGAAGTAGTTCTCAGCCGCTAATTGGAGTGATTTTCGTGACCAAGCTTCGTGTCGCCGGAATCGGCGTCACCGCCGTTGCCGCGCTTTCGCTGACCGCGTGCAGCGGCAGCGACACCGCTTCGTCGGGCAGTTCCAGCAGCTCGCCGTCGTCGTCGGTGCCGGCCCCGACGTCCAGCATGGCGTCCGGTGCCGGCAACGGCGTGACCACCAACGCCGACGTCTTCGGCCCGGCGTGTTCGCAGCTGCCGCAGGGGACCGAGCCCGGTTCGCTGGACTCGATGGGCCCGCAGCCGGTCGCCTCGGCCGCGTCGACCAACCCGCTGCTGACCAAGCTGGTGGCGGCGGTCAAGGCCACCAACCTGGTCGACACGCTGAACAGCCAGGAGGCCATCACGGTGTTCGCGCCGGCCGACCCGGCGTTCGCCGCGCTCGGCGACGCCAAGTTCACCGAGCTCGCGGGCAAGCCCGCCGAGCTGGCGCCGATCCTGCAGTACCACGTCGTCGGCAAGCGCTACGACGGCAAGGGTCTCGCCTCGGCCGCTTCGGTCGACACGCTCAACACCGCCGGTGGCCCGGTGAAGATCGAGGGCTCCGGCGACACCATGACGATCAACGGCGCGAAGATCCTGTGCGGCAACATCCCCACGAAGAACGCCACGGTTTTCGTGATCGACAAGGTGCTGACCCCGGGCACCAACAAGTAGGTCAACGCCCCAGCAGCGGGCCCAGGCGTTCCGCGATGTCGGTGAGGATCTGCACGTAATCTTCGTGCTCGAAGGTGAACGGCAGGGCGAAAGCCACCTCGTCGACCTCGCGGAACGCCGCGTGGTCGTGCAACCGCCCGGCGATTTCCGCGGACGTGCCGACGAAGTCGGGGGAGAACAGCATCCGCGCGGGGCCCTGGGGTTCCGCGGTGCGGGGCAGCCGCTTTTCGGCGTAGGCCTCGTACTTGGCTCGCTGTTCCGGCGTGGCGCTGTCGGTGGGGATCACCACCAGGCCCTGGGAGATGCGCCCGGCGGGGTGGTGCTCGCGGAACGTCCGGATGTGCGAGAGCTGGATCCCGGCGAAGTCGGTGCTCTCGCCTTCGGCCTTGACCACGCTGCTGGTCAGGAAGTTCATCGCGTGCTTGCCCGCCCACTCCGCCGAGCGCAGGCTCGCGCCGCCGTACCAGAGGCGCTCGCCGAGCCCGGGCGCCTGCGGCTGGACCCGGTCCGAGAACACCTCGAACCCCTGGGTGCCGCTGAACCCGGTGGCCGGTTCGCCGCGCACGAAGCCGAGCAGCCGCCGCACGCGGTCGTAGGAGAAGTCCTCGACGTCGGCGGTGTCCGGGTAGAGGGCGTGCTTGACCTCGTCCCAGCGCATCGGCGGGCCGACGCTGAGGCCCGGGTTGAGCCGTCCGCCGGAGAGCAGGTCGACGGTGGCGAGGTCCTCGGCCAGCCGCAGCGGGTTCTCCCAGCCGAGCGGGATCACCGCGGTGCCGAGCTCGATCCGGCTGGTCCGCTGCGACGCGGCGGCCAGCACGGCGACCGGCGACGAGATGCCGTACTGGAGGTGCCGGTGGCGCACCCAGGCGCTGTCGAACCCGAGCCGTTCACCTCGTTCGATGATCTCCAGCGTCGACTCGTGGCCGCGGCGCGGGTCGGCCGCGTCGAACAGGCCGATGGTCAGGAAGCCGAGCTTCCGCAGTGGTCGTGACACGGTGCCGATTCTGCCCCGCCCGCGGCGGTGTCCCAGCTGGTGGACTACCGCTCCCGCAGCCGGTCCAGGCCGTCGAGGATGAGGTCCAGGCCGAACTCGAACTCCGCCTGGTCGTCACACCACCCCAGGGTCGAGTCCGGGTCGTCGTGGGCGATTTCGGCCAGCATCCCGGTCAGGTTCGGCAGCCGGGCGGCCAGTTCCGGCGGCACCTCCGCCGACGCACCGGCGTTCGGGTCGAACAGCTCCTGGCTGAACCCCAGCGCGCGGCTGCCCAGCGCGTGCAGCGCGTGGTGGATGTGGTCGTGCGAGAAGCCGCCTTCGCGCATCAGGCCGACCAGGTTGTCGTAGTACTCCAGCACCGCGATGCTCGTCGACGAGCGCGTGCCGAACAGGCCCGGGGCCCAGCGGTGCCGGAGGAACACCTGCCGCGCCGCGAGGATGCGGCGCCGGGCGGTCTGCTTCCAGTCCGGGCCGGCGGCCACGCGGGCCACCGCGTCGTTGATCTCCCCGGCCACGACCTCGACGATCCCGTCGAGCACGTCTTCCTTCTTGGCCACGTGGTAGTAGAGCGACATCGCCTCGGCGCCGAGCTCCTCGGCGAGCCGGCGCATCGTCACCGCCCGCAGCCCGTGCTCGTCGGCGAGCGCGACGGCCGCCCGCAGCACGCGTTCCCGGCTCAGCGGGATCCGGGCTTCGGTCGTCACGCCGAAGATCGTACAACGTAAGACGTCCTTGACCACGGGTGCGGCGCGCGGCTACCTTACGGCGTAAGACTTACAACGTAAGGGAGTGGTCATGAAGGCTTTGGTTCAGCGCGCGTACGGTCCGCCGGACACCTTGACCTGGGAAGACGTGCCCGAGCCGGTACCCCGCGACGGCGAGGTGCTCGTCCGCGTCCACGCCACTTCGGTCAACCCGTACGACTGGCACTTCCTGAGAGGCGAGCCGTACGTGGCCCGCCTGATGACCGGCGGCTTCGGCCTGCGCCGCCCACCGGTGGGTGTCCTCGGCTGCGATCTGGCCGGCCGGGTCGAGACGGCCGGGACCCGGTTCGCGCCGGGCGACGACGTCTACGCGCTCCTGCCGCGGGGTGCCCACGCCGAGTACGTCTGCGTGCGCGAGGACCTGCTGGCGCCGATGCCGGCGAACCTCACGCACGAGCAGGCGGCGGCGATGCCGATGGCCGCCGTCACCGCGCTGGTCGCCTTGCGCGGTGCCGAAGCCGGGCACCGGGTGCTGGTGAACGGCGCTTCCGGCGGGGTCGGGACGTTCGCCGTCCAGCTGGCCAAGGCGCTCGGCGCCGAGGTCGACGCCGTGTGCGGTGCCGCCAACGCCGGACTCGCCCGCTCACTCGGCGCCGGGCACGTCTTCGACCACCGGGCGGAGGACTTCACCCGCGGTGGCCGCCGCTACGACGTCGTGCTGGACATCGCCGGCAGCCGATCGGTGTTCGCCTGCCGCCGGATCCTCGCCCGCGGCGGCACGTTCGTCGCGGTCGGCGGCCCGGCCGGACGCTGGGTGCAGCCCGCCGGGCACGTCTTCGCGGCACTGGCCTCGGGGCTGTTGGCGCGCCGGCGCGTCGTGCTCGCGGACGCGGTGGCGTGCCGCGACAAGGCGGCGATCCTCGGCGAGCTGGCCGGGTTGGTGGAGGGTGGGGCGGTCACGCCGGTGATCGACCGGAGCTATCCGTTCGACGACCTGCGCGCCGCGTTCGCCTACTCGGAAGCCGGGCACGCCAAGGGCAAGGTCGTCGTCACCCTCGGCGTGCCCGGCTGAGCCGTCAGCCGTTGTGCGGGCAGTTGCCGCGGTAGTCCGAAATGGACAGGCTGGTGCCCGGGATCGGGCAGAGGAACTGTTCGTAGCGGGTGTCGTCGTCGATGAACCGCTTGAGCCAGGACAGCGTGTACTTCGCGATCGTCGTGTTCGACGTGTTCGGGGCGAAGTGGCTGGCGCCGCGCAGTTCCAGGTAGGCCTTGTCCAGAGTGGACGGCAGGCTGTTGTAGAACGGGATCGAGTGCGACGACACCGGCGCGATGGTGTCCGACTGCGCCCCGACGACGAGCGTCGGCACCCGCAGCGTCGACCAGTTCTTGGTCAGGTTCCAGCCGGTCAGCGGCACCGCGGCCTGCAGCGACGGCCGTGAGCGCGCCGCCTCGAGGGTGCCGCCGCCGCCCATGGAGTGGCCGATGACGCCGAGCCGGCTGCTGTCGATCCGCGACCGCACCGAGCTCTGCTGCGTCAGGTAGTCCAAGGAGGCGAGCAGCTGCCTGCCGCGGCTGTCGGGCTGGTCGCTGGTGGTCACGGTGTCGATGGTGAACACCACGAAGCCCTGAGACGCCAGACGCGGGCCCAGCCACGCCATGCTCGACTGGCTGGCGGTGAAGCCGGGGGCGATCGAGACGGCGCCGAACGTGCCGGCGGTCGTCGTCGTCGGGTAGTAGATCGTGCCGCCGCCGAAGCCGGAAACGGCCAGCCGCGACACCGTGATGGTGCTCGTCGCGAACGAACCGCGGCTGGCTTCGATGCTGGCGGTGGTGGGGTCGGGGCCCCGCTCGTAGGGGTTCGCGGCGGCGGGCGCCGGCGTGGCGGCACCGGTGGTCAGCGCCAGGGCGGCCACCACCACGCCGGCGGCCTTGGCGCGCCAGCCACGGTGGCGGGAGATTTTCTCACCCAGGCCGGACGTCGTCGGCGGGCTGGTGAGTGCGGACATGGATCGCTCTCTTTCCCCGGGCAGGCGGAAGCGCGCCCGGACACAGACGGGCGGATCGGTGGAACTGGCGCACGGCAATGAAGAGGGGTGCCGCGGGCGGGGTGCGGGGTAACCGCTTTCCCGTGGCCTATGAAACACCTTGGCGAAATGTTCCACATCCTCCGAATGGGGGAGTGGTCTGACGAACTGTGCGGTCGCTTAGTGAACGCGGACCGGCTCCATCGCCCCGCGGACCAAGGTGTCGACCAGCGTCGTCGCCACGGCCAGGTCCACCGAGCGGGCGGCCAGGACGTCGGAGTAGAGGAACGACTCGCCGAGCCGGACCACCGCGAACGCCAGGTCCGGGAGCCCGACCAGCGGGGCCAGCCCGGCCGCGTCGGCGTCGGCCCGGAAGAGCTCGACGTGCGCGTCGACCAGTACGGGCTGGACGGCGCCGCGCGGATCGGTCAGCACGCGGAGGGCGACCGCCGACTCCGCCTCGATCAGCTTGCGCATGCCGTCGCTGCCGGCGACTTCGCGGCGGTACTCCTCCATGACCCAGAGGCAGCGCAGCCGGCCGTCCGGCGTGCGGACCGCGTCGCCGTGCCCGGCGCGCCAGCCGTCGAGCGCCCGCCGCCAGGTCCGGTCGGACAGCATGCGCAGCCCGGCGCCCATCAGGTCGTCGCGGTTGCCGACGCGCCGGAAGAAGGTGGTGCGCGAAATCCCGAGCTCGGCCGCCATCCGGCCGAGGTCGAGGCGCGTCCCCGCCATCAGCAGCCGGGCCGCGTGCCGGACGATGTCGTCGGTCGAGACGGTCACCGGGCCAACCCTAGTGCCGCGTCCGTGGACGGCGGCCGGGCCGACGCCTCCGGCATGATGAGCGGGTGCCCCGTCGACAGCTCCGTCCGGATCAGGTGTGGCTGATCGGCGTCCCGCTCAACCTGCTGCTGGCCATTCCGTGCGCCTACCCGGTCGCGTTCGCGATGCTGGGGGCGCAGGTCCTCGCGGGTGAGCTCGGGTGGGGCTCGGTCGACCCCACGGTGGTCGACGACGGCGCGGGCATCGTGATCGGGCTCGGCCTGGTCTCCCTGGTGTTCGCCGGGCTGGTCGTGGCCGGCCTGAACGCCCTGTTCGCCTCCCGCGCGCCGCAGCTCAAGGCGAGCCGTTACGGGATCGCGGTGGCGCTGCTGATCGTGGTTCCCGACGTTGTCTACTGGCTCACCCGCTAGTGCGCTGTCCAGGTGGGCGCCGGTTACCTTGAAGTGCGCGGCGCCCCTTCGGTTAGCGTGGCCGATGTGCGTGTAGACATCTGGTCCGATCTGGTCTGTCCCTGGTGCTATCTCGGCAAACGCCGCTTCGAGCGGGCGGTGGCCGACGTGGGTGTCGACGTCGAGGTGGTGCACCACTCGTTCCAGCTCGACCCGTCGTTCCCGCGCGGGACTTCGCGGCCGACGCGCGAGGTGCTGGCCGAGAAGTACGGCCGGACGCTGGAAGAAGCGGACGCGATGGAAGCCGAGATGGAGGAGCGCGCGGCCGCCGACGGCCTCGAATACCACCTCGGCGGCGTCCACATGGGCAACACGGTCGACGGCCACCGCCTGGTGCACCTCGCGGCGGACCGCGGGCTGGCCGACGCCGTCGTCGATCGGTTCTACCAGGCGCACTTCACCGAACGGCGCTCGCTGTTCGACCACGATTCCCTGGTGGAGCTGGCGGCCGAAGCGGGTCTGGACGCCGACGAGGCGCGAGCCGTGCTCGAGTCCGACGCCTACGAAGCGGAAGTGGCGGCGGACGGCGAGCAGGCCCGCGCACTCGGCGCGTCCGGCGTCCCGTTCTTCGTGATCGACCAGCGGTTCGGCGTGGCGGGAGCCCAGTCGCCGGAGGTGTTCGCCCAGGTGCTGAGGCGAGTCAGCGACGCCGCCGCCGGCTGAACCGCGACCGGTCGGTGGCGACGCCGGCCAGGTGCAGGGCAACGCACAGCAGCCCGGCGGTGGTGAGCGTCCCGGTGGTGATCACCGGGCCGAGCCCGAACCCGGCCAGCTCCATGAGCAGGGCGAGCCCGAAGAGCACGGCGGCGAGAATGGCGAGCATGACGGCCTCGTTTCCGCGGGCGGGGCCGAATGGTCCACGCCACTGCGACGTTCGCGTTACCGGGGGTTTCCGGCTTGGTGGCCGGTAATTCCCCCGCCCCGCCCGTCTGAAACGACCCGGTTTGCGTCCGCCTCGCGTGCCTGGAGGGTCGGCCTGTGTACTTGGAGGGTCGACACGCGTGCTTGGAGGGTCGGCCTGTGTACTTGGACGGCCGGTTCGCGTGCTTGGAGGGTCATCTCGTGTGATTGAAGGGTCATCACTCGTGATTGGGGGGTCGACACTCGTGATTGGGGGGACGACACGGGTGATGCCTGGTGGATCACGGGTGTGCGCTTGGCCCGCGGGGGCGCCCCCCGTTTTCCACGCTACCGGAGGGGACCGACAGTTTCGGGTCAGGCCGGGGGTGCGGCGGTGCTGGAGCGGATGATCAGTTCCGTCGGGAGCAGGACCGGCTCGCCGGCCTCCGTGCCCGTTTCGATCTCCGTCAGCAGGGCCTTCACCGCGTGGTGGCCGACCGCCTCGAACGACTGGCGGATCGTGGTGAGCGGGGGCCAGAAGTGGGCCGATTCCTCCATGTTGTCGAAGCCGACCACGCTCACCTCGGCCGGCACGCGGCGGCCCGCCTCGTGCAACGCTCGCAGCAGCCCCAGTGCCATCTGGTCGTTGGCCGCGAACACCGCCGTCACCGCCGGGTCCGCCGCCAAGCGCACTCCGGCCCGGTAGCCCGACTCCGGGGACCAGTCCCCGACCAGCACCGGCGGCACCGCGCGGCCCGCCCGCTCCAAAGTGGCCTGCCACGACTTCCGGCGGCGCTCGGCCGAGTAGGACTGCGGCGGGCCCGCGATGTGCCAGACCGTTTCGTGGCCCAGTGAAAGCAGGTGCCGGGTCGCGCAGGCCGCGCCGTCGGCCTGGTCGTTGTCGACCACCGGGTAGTCGTAGCGGGCGCTCGAGTCGATCACCACCACCGGCAGCCCGTGCGGCAGCTCGATCTCGCTCTGGTCGAGCTGGTGCTGCTCGATGAGGATGATGACGCCGTCGACGGCCTGCTCGTTCAACGTGCTGAACGCCCCCGTCACCTCGCCCTGCGTCGGCCGTGTCACCGGCATCAGGATGATCGAAAACCCCTCCGGGACGACCGCCGCCGCGATGGCGTCGAGGGTCCGGCTGTTGCCGAACGTGGGGAGGGCCGAGATGATCACGCCGATGCTGCGGAACTGGCCGTTGCGCAGGGCGCGGGCGGCACTGTTGGGCCGGTAGCCGACCCGCCGCATCGCGGCGAGGACCCGCTCGCGCGTCGCGTCGTCGACGTTCGTCTTTCCGTTGGCCACCCGGGAAACCGTCTGGCCCGACACGCCCGCCTCGCGAGCCACGTCCGCCATCGACGGCCCCCGGCGCCGGGCGGCGTGGCCGGATGCGGACGAGGTCGCTGTCTGGCGCGGCACGGTCACTCCTTGGTGTTCTGGACATGTTTACGTCAACAAGTTACTCTGCGGCCGTCCATGTTGACGTAAACATCTCGCCGGGTCCAGGCCCGGCGCACACGATCACTCGGAGAGACGATGACGTCCACAGCGGCTCCGCCCGCGCCGGTGCCGGCGCGCCGGGCACCCGCGGCCCGCCGGCCGCGGCGGAAATGGCGGGGCTGGCTGTTCGTCGCCCCGTTCATGCTGGTGTTCGCGCTGACCTTCATCGCGCCGGTCGTGTACGCGTTCGTGCTCAGCCTCTTCCGCGACCAGGCCTTCTTCGGCGGCACGGTGTTCGTGGGCGTCGACAACTACGTCCAGGTGTTCGCCGACCCGAAGTTCTGGGAGTCCTTCCGGCGGGTGCTGGTGTTCCTCGCCGTGCAGGTGCCGATCATGCTGGTGCTCGCGCTGATCGCGGCGCTGGCGATCGACAGCGCCCGGCTGCACGCCGCCGGGTTCTTCCGGATCGTGATCTTCCTGCCGTACGCGGTCCCCGCCGTGGTCGCCGCGCTGATGTGGGGCTTCATCTACGGTGACCACTTCGGACTCGCCGCCGACCTGAACGACCTGCTGGGCACCGCGGTCAAGCCGTTGTCGCCGAGCTGGCTGCTCACGTCGATCGGGAACATCGTCACCTGGGAGTTCGTGGGCTACAACATGCTCATCTTCTACTCCGCGCTGAAGGTGATCCCCAAGGAGCTGTTCGAGGCGGCCGCGATCGACGGCGCCGGCACGTTCCGCACGATCCGGTCGGTCAAGCTCCCCGCGATCCGGGGCGCCATCGTGGTCGCGACGATCTTCTCGATCATCGGCAGCTTCCAGCTGTTCAACGAGCCGAACATCATGCGCAACCTGGTGCCGAACACGATCGGCACCTTCTACACGCCGAACATGTACGCCTACAACCTTTCCTTCAACGGGCAGCAGTACAACTACTCCGCCACCGTCGCGATCGTGATGGGCGTGATCACCGCGGTCATCGCCTACGTCGTGCAGCTGCGCGGCTCCCGGAAGGAGATGTGACGTGGCCACGTTTTCGGTGACCAACCCCCGCAAGTCGCGTGTCCTCACCGGCTTCATGGCGCTGTACCTGCTCTACACCCTGGTTCCCCTGGTGTGGCTGGTGATCAACGCGACCAAGACCCAGCCGTCGCTGTTCTCGACCTCGGGTCTGTCCTTCGGCGATTCGTTCGCGCTGTTCGACAACATCGGCCAGACGTTCACCTACAACGACGGGATCTTCTTCCGCTGGCTCGGGAACACGCTGCTGTACGTCGTGGTCGGCGCCGGCGGCGCGACGATCCTCGCCACGGCGGCGGGGTACGGGCTGGCCAAGTACCGCTTCCCCGGCCGCCGCGCGGTGTTCGCCGTCGTCCTCGGGGCCGTGGCCGTGCCGCCGACGGCGCTCGCCGTGCCGACGTTCCTGATGTTCAGCAAGCTCGGGCTGACGAACACGCCGCTGGCGGTCATCATCCCGTCGCTGATCAGCCCGTTCGGCCTGTACCTGATCTGGGTCTACGCCGCCGACGCGATCCCCGACGAGCTGCTGGAGGCGGCGCGGATCGACGGCGCGGGCGAAGTGCGGATCTTCCTCACCGTGACGCTGCGCCAGCTGGTCCCCGGGATCATCACGGTCACGCTGTTCACGGTGGTGCAGACGTGGAACAACTACTTCCTGCCACTGATCATGCTCAGCGAGCCGAAGTGGTACCCGCTGACCGTCGGGCTCAACCAGTGGAGCGCGCAGGCCAACGGCGCCGGCGCCCAGCCGATCTTCAACCTGGTCCTCACCGGGTCGTTGCTCACGATCATCCCCCTAGTCGTCGCTTTCCTGCTCATGCAACGGTTCTGGCAGTCCGGGCTGAGCGCCGGCAGCGTCAAGCAGTAACCCGCCGTCACACCGCCGTGAAGGGACATTCGATGTCAAGATTCCGCACCCGCGCCAAGGCGGCCGCCGCCATCGCGCTGGCCGCCGCACTCGCGGTCGGCTGCTCGTCCGGGGGCACGTCCACCGCCCCCGCCGCCGCCACCGGCAACCAGGACTCCGTCGACGCCGCGCTCAAGGCCGGCGGCGAGATCACCTACTGGAGCTGGACCCCGTCGGCCAAGGACCAGGTGGCCGCGTTCCAGAAGGAATACCCGAACGTCAAGGTCAACTACGTCAACGCGGGCACCAACAAGGAGGAGTACACCAAGCTCCAGAACGTGATCAAGGCCGGCTCGGGTGCCCCCGACGTCGCGCAGATCGAGTACTACGCCCTCCCGCAGTTCGCGCTGACCGATTCACTGGCCGACCTGAACCAGTTCGGCTTCGGCTCGTTCGAAAAGGACTACAGCGCCTCGACGTGGGCGCAGGTGAAGAACGGCAACGGGCTCTACGGCCTGCCGCAGGACTCCGGCCCGATGGCGCTGTTCTACAACAAGGAAGTCTTCGACAAGAACGGCATCGCCGTGCCGAAGACGTGGGACGAGTACATCGCCGCGGGGAAGAAGCTGCACGCCGCCGACCCCACCAAGTACATCACCTCGGACACCGGTGACCCCGGGTTCGTGCTGAGCATGATCTGGCAGGCCGGTGGGCACCCGTTCACCGTCGACGGCCGGAACGTGAAGGTCAACCTGGCCGACGCGGGCACCAAGAAGTGGACCGCGATGTGGGACCAGCTGATCCAGGGCAAGCTGCTCGCCCCGGTCAAGGAGTGGTCCGACGACTGGTTCCGCGCCCTCGGTGACGGCACCGTTTCCTCCCTGGTCACCGGTGCCTGGATGCCGGGCAACTTCATCTCCTCGGTGGCCGGTGCCAGCGGGAAGTGGGCCGTGGCGCCGATGCCGACCTACGACGGGCAGAAGGCGGTCACCGCGGAGAACGGCGGCAGCACCCAGTCCGTGCTCAAGCAGAGCAAGAACCCGGCGCTGGCCGCGGCGTTCGTGCGCTGGCTGAACCACGGCGGCGGCGTCCAGCCGTTCATCAAGAGCGGTGGCTTCCCGTCCACCACGGCCGACCTGACCTCGCCCGCGTTCGTCGACCAGGCCGTGCCGTACTTCGCCGGCCAGAAGATCAACCAGGTGCTGACCCAGGCGTCGAAGGACGTCGCCCCGGGCTGGACCTACCTGCCGTACCAGACCTACGCCAACAGCGTCTTCAGCGACACCGCGGGCAAGGCCTACCTGAACGGCACGCCGCTCGACGCCGGGCTGGCGGCCTGGCAGCAGTCGATCATCGACTACGGCAACCAGCAGGGCTTCACGGTCAGCGCGGGATGACCGGGGTGACCGTCCACATCGAAGGCGACGCGGGCCAGGTCATCGGCCCGGTCCCGCGTCGCCTCTTCGGCTCGTTCGTCGAGCACATGGGCCGGTCCGTGTACACCGGGATCTACGAGCCCGGCCACGCCACCTCGGACGACCGCGGCTTCCGCGGCGACGTGCTGGAGCTGGTCCGGGAACTCGGCCCGACCGTGCTCCGCTACCCCGGTGGCAACTTCGTCTCCGGCTACCGCTGGGAAGACGGTGTCGGACCGGCCGAAACCCGGCCGGTCCGGCTGGATCCGGCGTGGCACAGCGTGGAATCCAACCGCTTCGGCCTGCACGAATTCGTCGCGTGGGCCGAAGCCGCGGGTGCCGAGGTGATGTACGCCGTCAACCTCGGCACCCGCGGCATCCAGGAGGCCGCCGACGTCCTGGAGTACTGCAACCACGCCGGCGGCACGGAACTGAGCGAGCGGCGGCGCGCCAACGGCGCCGACCGCCCGTTCGGCTTCAAGCTGTGGTGCCTGGGCAACGAGATGGACGGCCCGTGGCAGATCGGCCACAAGACGGCCGACGAGTACGGGCGCCTGGCCGCGGAGACCGCGCGGCTGATGCGGATGATCGACCCGGACGTCGAGCTGGTCGTCGCGGGCAGTTCGCACGCCGACATGCCGACGTTCGGCTCGTGGGAGCGCACGGTGCTGCGCCACACCGCCGAGCTGGTCGACCACATCTCGCTGCACGCCTACTACCAGGAACTGCACGGCGACACCGACAGCTACCTGGCCAGCGCGGCCGCGCTGGACCGCTACATCGCCACGACGGCAGGCGTCATCGACGAAACCCTCGCCGAGCTGGGACTCGACAAGAAGATCGGGATCAGCGTAGACGAGTGGAACGTCTGGGACCTGCGCCGCTGGAACGAGGTCGACCAGGCCAAGCTCGCCGAGGACGGCTGGCGGCAGCACCCGCGGATCATCGAGGACACCTACACCGTCACCGACGCGGTCGTCGTCGGCTCGCTGCTCAGTTCGCTGCTGCGCAACGTCGACCGCGTCACCATGGCGAACCAGGCGCAGCTGGTCAACGTCATCGCGCCGATCCGCTCCGAGCCCGGCGGCCCGGCGTGGCGGCAGACGACGTTCCACCCGTTCCGGCAGGTCGCCGCGCTGGCCGGCGGGGCGAGCCTGCGCCTGGCCGTCGAAGGCGAGCCGCTCCGCACCGCGCAGCACGGCGAAGTCGATCTCGTCGACGCCGCCGCGACGGTCGAGGAGTCCGGGCGCGGAGCGGTGTTCCTGACCAACCGCGCCACGGCGTCGCCGACCGAGGTGCGCATCCGCCTGCGCGGCACCCGGTTCGGGTTGTACGCCGCCGAAACCCTGACCACGCCGGACGGCCAGACACGCCACACCGTCAACACCGCCGACGCACAACCGGTCCGGCCGGTGCCGCTACCCGGCGCCGCCGCGACGTCCGATTCCGGGGGGACCACCATCACCGTGACACTGCCACCCTTGTCCTGGACCGTGCTCCAGCTGACCCCGCAGGCGGGCCCGGATGCCTGAGTTCGCCATCGGGGAGCACGACTTCCTGCTCGACGGCCGCCCGTTCCGCATCCTGTCCGGGGCCCTGCACTACTTCCGGGTGCACCCGGACCTGTGGGCCGACCGGATCGACAAGGCCCGGCGGATGGGGCTCAACACCATCGAGACGTACGTGGCGTGGAACGCGCACGCCCCCGGGCCCGGCACGTTCGACCTGTCGGGCGGGCTCGACCTCGACCGCTTCCTGCGGCTCGTCGCCGACGCCGGGATGTACGCGATCGTGCGGCCCGGTCCGTACATCTGCGCCGAGTGGGACAACGGCGGGCTGCCGGCCTGGCTGTTCCGCGACCCGTCGGTCGGGGTGCGCCGGTACGAGCCGAAGTACCTGGACGCGGTGCGCGAGTACCTGACGAAGGTGTACGAGGTCGTCGTCCCGCACCAGGTCGACCGCGGCGGCCCGGTGCTGCTGGTCCAGGTGGAGAACGAATACGGCGCGTTCGGCGACGACAAGCGCTACCTGAAAGCGCTTGCCGAGCACACGCGCGAATCCGGCGTCACCGTGCCACTGACCACAGTGGACCAGCCGACGCCGGAGATGCTGGAAGCGGGCAGCCTCGACGGGCTGCACCGCACCGCGTCGTTCGGCTCCGGCGCCGAAGCGCGGCTCGCGATCCTGCGCGCGCACCAGCCGACCGGGCCGTTGATGTGCAGCGAGTTCTGGAACGGCTGGTTCGACCACTGGGGCGCCCACCACCACACGACCTCGGCCGCGGACTCGGCGGCGGAGCTCGACGCGCTGCTCGCCGCGGGCGCGTCGGTCAACCTGTACATGTTCCACGGCGGCACCAACTTCGGCCTCACCAACGGCGCCAACGACAAGGGCGTCTACCAGCCGCTGATCACGTCCTACGACTACGACGCGCCGCTGGACGAAGCCGGCGACCCGACGCCGAAGTACCACGCCTTCCGCGACGTGATCGCCCGCTACCACAAGGTGCCCGACACGGTTCCGCCGCCGTCCCGCCCCGCGCCGACGCCGAGCGGGATCCTGCGCGACCCCGTCCGGCTGCTCGACGCCCCGGAACGCTGGGGCACCTGGGAGTTCCACGAGGAGCTGCCGGCGTTCGACGAGCTGACGCCGATGCCGCAGCTCGCGCTGCTGCGCACCACCGTCGAGGGCGAGCGCCCCGGCGTGCTGACCTTCGGCGAAGTCCGCGACCGCGCCACGGTGTTCTTCGACGGCGACCCGGTGGGCACGCTCAGCCGGGACCACCACGAGCGCGCGATCCCGCTGCCGCGTGCCCGGGGCGAGCTGCTGGTGCTGGTCGAGGACCAGGGCCGCGTCGACTACGGCCCGCGCATCGGCGAGGCGAAGGGCATCATCGGCGGGGCGTCGCTGCACGGCGAGCCGCTGACCGGCTGGGACGTGCTGCCGCTCGACCTGGCCGCGCTGCCTTCACTGCGGTCGTCGCACCCGGCGGCCGTGGCGGGTCCGGTGGCCGGTCCGGTGGTGCTGCGCGCCGAGATCGACGTCGACGAGCCCGCCGACCTGTTCCTCGACACCGGGGAGTGGGGCAAGGGCGTCGCGTGGCTCAACGGGTTCGCGCTCGGCCGGTACTGGCGGCGCGGTCCGCAACGGACGTTGTACGTGCCGCGCCCGGTGGTCCGGGCCGGCACCAACGAACTGGTCGTGTTCGAACTCGGCACGATGCTCGACCCCGCGGCCCGGTTCGTGCCGCGGCCGCTGCTCGGCCACACCGAAGCCTGAGAAAGTTCCCACCGCACCGAAGGGCAGTTTCGACGATGAACCTGCGGCGTTTGCTCACCGTCCTTTGTGTACCGTTGATCGGGGGCGCGGTCGTCGCCGCGCCCGCCGAAGCAGCCACCGCCGTCACGGTGAAGCCGGACCCGACGTACCGGCAGCAGCCGTTCGACGGCTGGGGCGCCAGCCTGGCCTGGATGGCCGAGGCGACCGGCGGCTACCCCGACGCCATCCGGAACAAGCTGGCGGACCTGGTCTTCGGTCCCGACGGGCTGAACCTGAACATCGCCCGGTTCAACGTCGGCGGCGGCAACGCGCCCGACGTCCCGCCGTACCTGCGCGCGGGCGGCGCGATTCCGGGCTGGTGGAAGGCACCCGCCGGCACCACCCGCGCCGACAAGGACTGGTGGACCCCCGGCGACCCGGCCGAATTCGACCCGAAGGCCGACCCGAACCAGCGCTGGTGGGTCGACAAGATCAAGAACCGCGTCACGAAGTGGGAGGCGTTCAGCAACTCGCCGCCGTACTTCCAGACCGTGTCCGGCTACGTCTCCGGCGGCTTCAACGCCACCGACGAGCAGCTGCGGTCCGACAAGATCGGCGACTTCACGGCGTACATGACGCAGGTGGTGCGCACCCTCGAGCGTGCGCACGGCATCAAGTTCGCGTCCGTGAACCCGCTGAACGAGCCGAACACGAACTACTGGAAGACCACGCTCGGCGCCGACGGCAACCCGACCGGCGGGCGGCAGGAAGGCGCGCACATCGGCCCGGCGGTCCAGTCGCAGCTGATCCCGGCGATGGCCGGCGCCCTCAAGGCGGCCGGCTCGCGGTCGATCGTCTCGGCGCCCGACGAGACGAACCCGGACATCTTCGCCGCGGACTGGGCCGGCTGGTCGGCCGACGCCCGCGCGGCGGCGGGCCGGCTCAACGTGCACACCTACGGCACCGGCAACCGGCCGGTCGCGCGGGACCTGGCCAAGGGCGCGGCGAAGCCGCTGTGGATGAGCGAGGTCGGCGGCAGCTGGCTGGACCGGCAGGACTTCACGGACATGGATCCCGGCCTCGGCATGGCCAAGCAGATCACCGACGACCTGCGGCTGCTCGAGCCGAGCGCGTGGGTCAGCTGGCAGCCGATCGAGGACTACAACAACATGAAGCCGGGCGGGGAGTCCGCGGCCGGGATGAACTGGGGCGAGATCCAGGTCCCGTTCGACTGCCCGAAGAACGCCACGCTGCAGACCTGCCAGATCAAGACGAACACCAAGTACAACACGATGCGCAACTTCACCCACTACATCCGGCCGGGTGACCGGCTGGTCGGGGTGAACGACACCGCGTCGACGGCCGCGATGCGCGGCGAGGACCTGGCGACGGTCGTGCACACCAACGCCGACGCCGCCGACCAGGACGTCACCCTGGACCTGACGGGCTTCCGGAACGTCCGTCCGGGCGCGTCGGTGACGCCGGTCGTCACCGACGTCACCGGGGCGCTGAAGCGGGGCAAGCCGGTGCGGGTGACCGCGGGCAAGGCGACACTGCGGGTGCCGGCGCGCTCGGTGACCAGCTTCCTCGTCGACGGCGTCTCCTCGACGGCGGCCGGAACGGGCATCGGCTCGGGCAAGCCGGTCACCTTCACCGGCGTGCAGAGCGGCAAGTCGCTGTCGGCGGAGAACGGCACGCTGGTTCAGCGCACGACGGACGCTTCGGCGGCGGCGCAGCGCTGGACGCTCACCGACCGCACGGGCCGCTACGGCAACCGCGACCGGTTCACCATCACCAACACCGGCACGGGCCAGGTGCTCAGCACGGCGGGCGGCGCGGTGACACTGGCCGCGGCGGGCACGTGCGACGCGGCGGCGCAGTGGACGCTGTCCACGACGGGTGACGGCACCTGGACGTTCGTCAACGCGGCGAGCGGCCAGCTGCTCGACGTCCCCGGCGAGTCCCGTGAGGACGGCGCCCGGATCGGCCTGTACAAGCCGACGAACGGCCCCAACCAGCGCTGGCAGGCCATCACCGGCTGACGCCTGCCCCCGGTTTCAAGCGCCCCAATGTGGCCTTCGGTGCGTTCAACGCACCGAAGGCCACCTTGGGTGCGTTGAACGCAACCAAGGCCACCTTGGGGCGCTCTGGTCAGGCGGGTTTGAGCGGGTCGTGGCCGATCGACATCAGGCGGTGGCGCCAGTGCGCCTCGCCCGCCGTCGGCTCGAGGTCGTCGCGGCGTTCGGAGTGCACCCGGTCGACCACCTCGCGCATCACGTCCGCGTCGCGGCCGTCCACGTCGGACCGCCGTTTGCGCAGGACGCCCAGCACCTGGTGGCCCGTCGGCGGGCCCGCCTCGTCGGGGAGCGGCTCGGTCTCCGGGCCCGCGTCGCGCGTGCGCAGCCAGTCCTCCAGCTCGCGCGAAGTCATGTTCACCACCCGGTGGAACTCCGTCCACAACTCGTCGTCAACAGCCGGATTGTCCATGCTCACGGGCTACCCGGCGCGGCCGACGTCAAACCGGGTCCGGTGGCCGGTAGAATTCGTCCGGACCCGTTGAAACGCCAGCGGTGGTCTCTGTTGACGCTGCTGGCGAGCTCATCCTGTGCTCGCCGCTTGACGCATGGGAGGGGTGGGCCTTGCCGACCACTGGCGACGGCATGGCGGAGCGGGTCGACGAGCTGAACGCCGTCCTGGCCGATCTCGTCGGGGTCCTCGAATCGATGTCCGACACACCCGGTCTGCTCGACGCGGTCTGCGGCGAGGCGGTCCGGGTGGTCCCGGACGCGGACCTGGCCAGCATCATGGTCGTCCGCGACGGCGTGACGCAGACCGCGGCCGTCACCGACGAGCGAGCCCGGCGCATCGACGACGTCCAGTACGCGGCGGGCGACGGTCCGGGCCTGCTCGCCGCGCTGACGGGCGAGGTGGTGCGGGTGGCGGTCGCCGAGACGGGTGATCAGTGGCCCGAGTTCGTGGCCGCGGCCAAGGAACACGGCGTGGGCAGCTACCTGGCGGTCCCGCTGCGGGTGGACGACACCCTGGTGGGCGCGATCACGCTGTTCGGCTTCGAGACGCACGGCTACCACGAGTTCGACACGAAGGTGCTGCGGCTGTTCACCTTGTGTGTGGAGACGGTGCTGCGGCTCACCCGCCGGTACCGCGAGGCCCGGAGGCTGGCGGACGAGCTGCGGAACGCGATGGAGACACGCGCGGTGATCGAGCAGGCCAAGGGCATGCTGATGCTGATCCACCGGGTCACCGAGGACGCGGCGATGCACCGGCTGATCGTGGAGTCCCAGCACACGAACATCAAGCTCCGCGACGTGGCGGCCCGCTTCACCCAGCGAATGAGCTCGGCAGAGGGCGGCCCGCCCCGGCGGTGAACAGCGCCCCGATCGCGGCCCCACGGTCACCGCGGGGGGCTTCCAAAGCGGGTGTTCCCGCCCGGCGAGCGGCGGCGTGGTGCAGGGCGGTCTCGGGGAACGAGCACGGCTTCGGCGTGCTCGCGGGGCCGCCCGCGGCGGCGTCCGGCCGGTTTACGGCACGAACCTCCTCGGCGGCAGGCACCGCCACCGGAAACGCGAGTTCCGCCTGAGCGCCGAAGTCCAGTCCCCGCTGGAGGGCCTCCGCTCGGCAACGTCCACGGCGGCGGAGCTGCTGAACCTCATGGTGGGCGCACTCGCCGATCTCCCGGTAGTGGACCGCAACTCGCCATCGGGCGCCGGCGTACTGCCCGTACCACCGAGTTCGCCCGCGACGAGAAACAGCAGGGGAGCGTCCGCGTGCATCCGATCGGGGTGGCACGCCATGCCGCTGATTGCCGTGAGGGCGTTCAACGGCCGTCCGGTGGTCAGCCACACGCACGCGGCGACCGCGGCCGCCTCCGCCTCTCCGTAACCGGCGAGGATGGTGTCGCCACGGCGGTCGCCGAGCAGCAGCCCGGTCGAGCGGATCGGGACGACGGCCAAGGTGAGCCCGGGAAGCCGGTCGAAGGCCCCGGCCACTGCCGCTCGTCCGTCGGCTTCGCACCGGCAGCCCGGGGAGATCACCGCGTCGGCGAGTGCGGCTCGGTCCCCATGGGTGCCGGTGACCATCGTGCCCTCGCGGTGGCCGCAGGTGTAGTGCCACGTCGTCAGGTCAGAGGCGGGAAAAGTCATGCTGTCACCGGATTCGGTAGCGGCACCGGGGCGACCGGGACGGCGTGCGCGGGCTCGGGAATGTTCAGCAGCCGGTACAAGGTACGGCGCAGGATGAGCCCGGCTTCGCCGGGACGTGAGGTCAGGAGGCCTTGGACGAGGCCGGGCAGTCCGGCGGCGTCACGTGCCTCGGTGGCCGCGCGCAGCTGGGGTTCCAGTGGCCGGCCGGGTCGCCAGAGGGGTGCGTGCCGCGCGAGAACCTCGGCCGGGGTGCCGCACAGGAGCGGCTGGCCGGGGTTGTCGTCGAGGAGGATCGACGCGCCCGCCGCGGCGCCGTAAGCGGTCACGGATCCGTAGTCCCCGATCAGGTGGTCAGCAGCGACCAAGGCCGCACGCCACCCTTCTTCGGGTGGCAGCAGGACGAGTCCCGCACGGAGGGAGGCCGCGAGCCAGGAGCGAATCTGCCAGCTCCCGTGGTGGGACCAGATTGCGGGGTGCAGGGCACCGACGACGCGGTAGCCGTCCCGGGGGAGCGCGGCCAGGACACGGTCGAACAAATCAGGGTGACGACCGAACGCGGACCGGGGCGACCAGGTCGAGGTGACCACGACGACCTGCTGGTCGCCGGTGGCGCCGAGGGCATGCCGATATCGGTCGCGGTAAAGCAGGCTGGCGGCGATGCGGTCGAGGGCGATGTCACCCGCGACGACCGCGGCGGGAACGGCCCGTGGGCAGATCTCGGCGAGGAGGTCGCGCTCTTGGTCGTGAACGAGGACGATCGCGTCGGCGCGGACCCGTCCTTCGCGGATCAGCTGGTCGGGGCCGAGACCGAGCTGGGGGTCGTGCGGCCGGGCGGTGGCGGGGGGAGGGCGCCAGGCCCGGTACTGCCCGAGCCCGCCACCGTGCGGAACCAGCAGGGCCGGCGCGGTCAGATCGTCGAGGCCGCGGGTACTGCCGGCGAGCACGAGGTCGACGTCGCTGTGGCGGGCTTGAGCCCACGGCAGCACCGTGCCGCCCTGTGCGCGCAGGAAATCATGCGTGGCCTGCCAGTTTTCGCCGGCTTCGGGATCGGTGAACGCGACCTGGACGCGGTGGTCGGCTTCGAGCAGGGGCAGCAGGTCCAGCAGGCGCGTACCGGCGACGATGTGCGGCACGAGCACCAGGATGGATTTCGTTCCGCACCGGGTGGCCCAGTGCACGTCGGCGCGTCCGATGGGGCTGCGTAGCCAGGTGACGGCGGCCATCGCGGGTCCTCCTCGTGTTTGTCCAGTTGTTGTCACGAAGATGGAGGAGTGTGTTCACAAAAGGCTTTCGGCCTGCGGTTTCGTCGGTTGACAATTGATCAACAATCGCTCTTGCTCGGGCTGTTGCATTGGCTCTGACCTGGTCATTCCGAGTCGACAATGGAAAAATGACCGGTGGTCGACCGGTTGATCGGGTTGGCGGGTGGCCGAAGCAGGAGCGAAGGGGGGAGCATGGAAATCGCGCTGGGAATTCTCGGGCAAACGGCCATGCTGCTGCACGGGAAAGTGGATGTGAAGTGGGCTCACCCTCGATCGAGGCAGGTGCTTGCCGCTCTGCTGACGTTCCCGAACCAGCGGTTCCCGGTCGACGTGGTTGTGGACTGGGTGTGGGCCGAGCACGAGAACACGCCGCGAGGAGCGCTGGCCACTCTGCACCAGAACGCCGTACACCTGCGGCAAGCGCTGCAGAAGAGCGGAATCCCGGCCCGTCTCGGAGTCGGGAAGAACGGCTGCGTGGTGGAAATCGACGAGGCCCTGGTCGATCACCGCGTATTCGCCCGGGCGATGGCGCGGGCGCGCGAGCTGCGTGATCGCGGCGACCACCGACGCGCCCAGATTGAGGCGCAGGCGGCGGTGCGGCTGTGGCGGGACGATCCGCTCGCCGACTTGCAGACGCAGCGGGCCGACGACTGGCGTGCGCAGTGGGCACGCAGCCATTGGCTGCCCGCCAATGCTTTCCTCGTCGCCGAACTGCTCGCCGTCGGTCATGCCGACGTGGCGCTCGGCAGGCTGCTGGAGCTGGAACACGCACATCCGCTGGAACTCAGCCTGGCGAAACTGCGCTTGCGTGCCCTGGCCGCGACGGACCGTCCGGACGAGGTGACCGAGTTCTACTTCGCCAAGCGCCGCCAGTACCTCGACGTCGGCGAGCTACGCGCGGCGGACGAACTGCGAGCGGTGCACGACGAGGTGATCTCCGGCGATGGCGGCTTCCCTCGTCAGGTCGTGCGGACGCGAGCCGTGGACGCCGAGGAAGAGCCGGCCAGTCGGGTGGTCTGGCACGTTCCCCCGGACTGCGATGGCGTCGAAGGACGGACCGAGCTGCTGGCGGAACTGGACGCGTTCACCTCCGATTCGAGCGGCGCGTCGCGGCGAGGGGTGGTCGTGGTGACCGGGGGGCCGGGCGTGGGCAAGTCCACCGCGGTCGTGCGATGGGCCCACCAGGCCCGGCGCCGGTTTCCACACGGCGCCGTTCTGCTCGACCTGCGAGGGGATGGTCAAGCGACCTCCGCGAACAGCGGCGAGGTCGTGGACACACTGTTGTCACTGCTGGATTTCCCGGTCGACCAGGTGGTGAGTCCCGTGGCGAGGGCGGCGAAGCTCTCGGCGCTCCTGCACCGGCGGTCGATGCTGGTGATCCTCGACAACGTCGACAGCCGCGAGCAGGTCGCCCCGCTGCTGGGCGTGCTCGACGCCTGCATGGTGCTGGTGGTTTCGCGGTGGCGGCTGCCTTCGCTGGCCGCGACGGTGTCCCCGCCGGTGGTGACCGTACCGCCGCTCACCGACCAGGACGCGACTGCGCTGCTCGACCGCAGGATCGGCAGGCGCGCCAGGGAAGATCGCGACGGGGTGGCCGAACTGGTGCGAGTGTGCCAGGGAAATCCCCTGGCGCTCACGTTGGTGGCCGACCGCGTCGCGGCGCGCACCGGCCTGCTCCTGTCGACCCTGGCCGGGCAGCTGCTGCGCGACGCGGACATGCTGCTGGACCTCGGGTACGAGGGAGATGCGCTCCAGCGGAGCCTGCGCGCGGCATTCACGGCGTCCTACCAGGTGCTGGGGCCGGGCGAACGACGCGCCCTCGCGGTGATCGGGGTGCACCCGGGAGCGGAGGTGACGACCGAAGCGGTGGCGGCGGGGGACGGGCGCCCGTTGCCGGTCGTGCGTCGTTCGCTCGACGTCCTGGTGACGGCGCACCTGCTCGAGCACCCGAGCGATCTGGACCGTTACCGCGTTCACGACCTTTTGCACGCCTACGCAGCCTCGGTGGCCGAGCAACTGGCTGACGTTGCGGCAGTGCGGCGCCGGTTGTTCGACTTCCACCTGCAGATGGCCTATGTGGCCCATCGCCTGGTTTTCCCGCACAAACCACCGCCACAGCTGCCGGAGACGACCCTGGCGCGGCCGGAGGCCGGCTTCGGCAGTGCTGCACTGGCCCGGCAGTGGGTGGTCAGGGAAAAGAACGTACTGCTGGAAATCGCCGCTGCCGGTGGCGCTGAAAGCGCTTACCTGCCGGCGTTGTTCGCCGAGCTGATCACCGAGATGGGTTTCTACGCCGACGCGGTCAGCTGCCTCACCGCGGCGATCCGCAGCGTCGAGGAGGTGCTCGCCGAACGGGGTGACTCCGTGCCGCAGCTGCGTCAGGTACTCGGGTCGCACCTGAACGACCTCGCGGTCGTGTTGATGCACATGGGAGAGGAGCCGCGGGCGGAACACCACCTCCGGCGGGCGTTGGCTCTCGCCGAAGCCGACAGGTTTCCGCTGGGCCGGATCGCTTCGACGCTGAACCTGGCCCGGTGGCACCTGAGGGTCGGCCGGGCACCCGAGGCCGCGGTGCTGTGCCGGTTGGCGCTGCAGCTGGCTGAGGAGCTGAACGAGCCGTCGTTGTGCGCGGCCGCGGCTCATCGGCTGGCGAACGCGCTGGTCGCGGCCGGTGGATTCGAGCAGGAGGCGCTGGACCTCTACGCCGAGGCGCTGGCACACCTGTGGGAATCCGGCGACCGGACGGCGCGGTTGCAGATCCACACCGCGCTGGGTGCGCTGCTGACCGACCTGGGGCGCGTGGAGGAGGCGGATGAGCAGTGCCGGCGAGCTTCGGAGCTGGCCCCGGCCTGCCTCAACCTGCCGGCGGTGATGAAGCTGAAAACCGTGCTGGCCCGATTGCGGCACCAGCAGGGCAATGCCCGGGCGGCGTTGTGGTACGCGCACCGCGCGGTCGAGCTGGCTGACCGGATCCGCCACGCCACCGGCCAGGCCAGGGCGTTGTCGACGCTGGCGATGATCCTGCGTGATCATGGAAATCGGGAAGACGCGCGGGCGTTGTGGGTACAGGCAGCCGACCTCTACCGGGGGCGGGCCCGGACCACGCGTGCGGCGGAGATCGAGGGGCTGATCGCCGAGCTCGATGGCTCGGAGCCAGTCATCCCGGCGGCCCGCGACGGTGAGCGGGATACGGTGGCGATGCTGCCACCACGGTTGCGGCGAAACCGTTAGAGCTCACCCGAACCGGCGTTTTCGTAGGCGCCGCTGGTGCGAGTTTGCTACCGAGAAAGCCGTGGATCCCTTGGCGGAACTCGTGTTCGGAGGCGGGATTGTCCGCGGCGGGGGACACGTGAGCCAACCGTGCAAGTTTTCCGCTGGTGTGCTGGGAGAGCGACAACCATGCTCGGTGCGTGCGCCCGATTCGCCTGCTCCGACAACTCGGCTTTTTCCGGCGTATCGCGTGTAACGGCCGTTACAGCTGCCCGTACCGGCGTCATGACCGCCGGGCGAGGTGCTCACACTCGGGGACAGGCAAACCGCAGGGGGAGCGGAACCAGCCATGAGCGTACGTGACGATCGACCGCCACCCGGTTGGCGGTGTACCCGCCGACATCGATGTCGTTGGCTGGGATGTGGACCGCGTGACTCGCGAGCCAGCGACCTCGGCCGCGTTCCCACGCACACGGATCAGCTGGTCGGGGCGGCGAGGATCTGGTGAGCGACGATCACAGAGACACGCGTGCTCCCGGATCGGTCCCCGCCGAAATCCCGGCTGAGCTCGTCCGGCACCTCGTGGACCGCTACACCGCCGGGGAAACGATCGAAAGCCTGGTCGCGGGGCACCCCTACAGCTACCGCAAGATCCGTGTCGCCCTGCTCGACGCAGGCGTCACGCTCCGACCTCCCCGTATTCCGCTGCCACCCACCCCGCCCGGGCTGATCAACGCCTACCGCGAAGGGCGGTCGATCCGCCAGCTCGCCACGACTTACGGTATGTCTTACAACCAGACTCGCAACATCCTCCTGGCGGAGGGCGTCGAACTCCGTCGCCGGGGTCAACCGTGACACCGGTTGCGCCGGGCTTCGCAGTGTTTCGCTGACGAGATCCGGCGCAACTCGGCTTGCTGCTTGCCCCCAGCCGGGTGGTTTCAGGCGTTCAGGCCGCCATGATGATCCACCACAGCGGCATCAAGTGCATCAACGAATTCTCCTTTCGTCGATTGGGACCGTGAGCCACTCGCTTGGTGGGCGGATGAGGTACCATCTTCGCTCTCCTGCGTGGTTCTGCGCCGAGGGGTGAGTCTCGTTCGGTCGTAATTCGGTCGGGGTTGTGCGAACCATACACAGGGCTGGATGAGGTGCAATCGCGGGGTGTGTCATCCGACCGTGCGTCACCTTCGAGCAAAAATCACCCCATCGTTGACCAGGAGCGTTCGCTGCGAATTCGACGGGCGGCGGCATTTTCGGCAGTCCGCTGTAGAGCTTTGGCGGGGGCCGCTTCTTGTCCGCGGCAACGGAATTCGATGAGGGCCTTCGGCGGCTGCCGGGTTACATCGCTTCCTGACCTGCAACGCAGAAATAGAATAAATTTCACTCGAAAGAGTGGTGGAAGGTTCGGCTACCAGTTCCGCAGCGCGGTGCGCCGTCGTCGGAGGTCACGCGGCTACCGTTGCGGGCCTCCACGGGTGGAGGTGGCAACGGCGGTGTAGGTCACTTCGGGCAAGTTGTGTTCCTTTCAGCGGGTGACTTCACCACGCCAGGAATCCCGGGCAGCCGGCGGCGACCGTCACACGAGGTCACCCGTGTACGTCACCGAGCCGGCGAAGAAGGCGGCGGCGTCCGGCCAGGCGGCAGGATTGGCGGGCCGGCTCCCGGGTAACCGGCCCGGATGCGCATCGTGGTGACCGGAGCGACAGGCAACATCGGGACCGGGGTTGTGCGCGCGTTGCGTGCGGACCCGCAGGTCGAAACCATCGTCGGGCTGGCCCGGCGCCCCGCGGACGGCGTCGTCACGGCCGACGTCGAACGTGACGACCTCGTGCCGCACTTCCGCGGGGCCGATGCGGTCGTGCACCTGGCGTGGCTCTTCCAGCCCACCCGGCGTCCCGAACGCACGTGGCGTGCGAACGTCCTCGGTTCGATGCGGGTGTTCGACGCGGTGGCGGCGGCGGGCGTGCCGAAGCTCGTCTACACCTCCTCGATCGGGGCGTACTCGCCGCGGGAGGACGACCGGCCGGTGACGGAGGACTGGCCGACGCACGGCTGGCCCGGCGCCGCCTACACGCGGGAAAAGGCCTATCTGGAGCGGTACCTCGACGCGTTCGAGGTGCGGCACCCGGAGCTCGACGTCGTCCGGATGCGACCGGGGTTCGTCTTCCAGCGCAGTGCCGCGACGGAACAGCGGCGCCTGTTCGCCGGGCCGTTCGTGCCGGGTTCGCTGGTGCGGCCGGGCCTGGTTCCGGTGGTGCCGGACGTCCGCGGGCTGCGCTGCCAGATCGTGCACACGGCCGACTTGGCCGACGCCGTGCGCCGCGCGGTGATGCGGCCGGTGCAGGGGGCGTTCAACATCGCGACCGGCCCGGTCGTGGACCCGCGGTTCGCGGCGGACCTGCTGGGCGCCCGCACGATCCCGGTGCCGGCGGCCGTGGTCCGCGCGGCGGTGGACGCGGCCTGGCGCCTGCACGCGATCCCGGCGTCACCGGGTTTGTTCGACGCGGTCATGCGGCTGCCGGTCATGGACACGAGCCGCGCGGAGTCCGAATTGGACTGGCGGCCGGCTCGGGACGCCGCGGCCACGCTGAAGGAGTTCCTGGCGGGGCTGCGGGAGGGCGCCGGCGCGGACACGGCACCGCTGGCGCCGGACCGGCACCGGCTGCACGAGATCTCGACGGGCGTGGGGCGCGAGCCCTGAGTCAGTGGCCCTGCTTCTCCGGCTCCGGGTACTGGCCGCGGGCCCGGTCGGCCGCCGCCGTCGCGATGCCCGCGGCGATCATCGCCACGCCGAGGCCGAGGTGCAGCCAGTCGTCGGCGTTGTCGAGCGGGAGGAAGTTGGCCGGGCTGTCGTGGTCCATCGCGAGGCCGAACACCCACAGCAGCACGTAGATCCCGCCGCCGATCATCAGGAAGGCCCGCGAGCTCCCGTTGGCGCGGCCGGCCAGGACGCCGAGCACGCCGAACAGCAGGTGGACCAGGTTGTGCAGCACCGACACGGTGAACACGCCGAACAGCTGCG
Organism: Amycolatopsis sp. lyj-346; assembly: GCF_046548975.1. Taxonomy (NCBI): domain Bacteria; kingdom Bacillati; phylum Actinomycetota; class Actinomycetes; order Pseudonocardiales; family Pseudonocardiaceae; genus Amycolatopsis; species Amycolatopsis sp. lyj-346. The sequence goes on along the minus strand of NZ_JAJPWT010000005.1, from coordinate 37,520 downwards.
CGCCCGACCCGTGCCCGGCGAACTCCAGCGCGTCGTAGTCCGCGGTGATCCCCGGCACGAACCCGGCCACGCCGACGAGCAGGAACGCGGCACCGAACAACAGGGCAGCGGCCCGGGCGGTGCTCCGCCGGGGCCGGGCATGGACGTCCGTCATGGCGCCGGGCTACCCGGCGCGGGACCGGGCAAACGCGCTAGGCGAGTTCCGCCGAAACGACCGACGGCAGCTCGCGCAACCGGTCGAGCAGGGTGCCGGTCTCCTCGGCCGCCAGCAGGACGGCGCAGACCATGCTGCTCTCGCGGACACCGTCCTTGATGTCGACGGAGAGCTCGTGGACGAGCCGGCCCGCGAGGGCGCCGACCAGCGCCGGGATCTCTTCGGCACCGCCGACGAAGTAGGTGGCGATGCGGCGGCGCAGCAGCATGGCCGAGCGGGGTGCGGGAACGGCGAAGGAAGTGGACATGGCGGATCTCCCGGGTGGGTGGAATGAGATCGGGGCCAGGTCCCGGAAAAGAGCGATCGCCGACGCAGCGCGCCGGCGACCTGGGTTCAGCCGGCGCGCCGGGTTACGAGCCGCAAGAACGGCAGGGGGCGCAGCACGGCGACAGGCTAACACGACCCCGGCGCGGTCGGCAGCAGAGCTGAGCAGGCAGCCGGGCCGTCCCGATCGACCCGTGCCGGGCATGCGTCGATCAGGACACCCCGCCGGTCAGCTTGCCCGGATGATCCCCAGGCCGAGCGGCGTGATCTCGTGGATCTGGGACTTGCCCGACCGGTTGCTGCTGATCAGCCCGCTCGCCCGCAGCACCGAGGCGTGCTGGCTGGCCGTCGCCGGGGAGATGCCCGTCAGGTCCGCCAGCTCGCTCGTGTTGCACCTCGTCGTCGCGATCGTCACCAGGACCCTGGCCCGGGTCTGGCCGAGCAGGGCCGCCAACGAGGGGCCCGGCTCCGCGTCGCTGTCGAACCTCGGGTGGCTGATCGAATAGACCAGCACCGGTGGAAGGGCCGGGTCCTTGTACGTCGTCGGCATGCCGTGGGCGAAGAACGCCGGGATCAACCTGAGCCCGCGGCCGTTGAGGTGCAGCTCCTGGTCGATCGGGAAGCGCACGCGCAGCACCGGCGGGGACCAAGTCACCTCCGGGTGCAACGTCGAGAGCAGCAGCTGCGGCCCGCCGCGGTCCAGGTTGGCCTGCAGCCGGTGGCGGTCGCGGGCCACCGCCCGGCGCACCGTCGCCCAGTCCGGGGCCACGCACTGGCGGTAGTAGTCGTGCAGGGCCGTGCCCAGGCGCCGCAGCTCGCGGGGCTCGCCGTCGCCGATCCGGCGCAGCCACGCCGGGACGTGGGTGCCCTGGGCCGCCAGCTCTCCGACGTCGGTGGCCAGCGTGCTCCCCGGCGTCTCGAGCACCGCCGAGACGCCCTCGCCGACCGTGCGGGCGCCCGCCGGGGTGAGGAAGTCGGGGCAGTAGCCGTACGGCGGGACGGCGGACATCAGCAGCCGGCCGGACTGGGGGACCGCGGAGCGTGATCCCCGCCGCCAGCGGCCGAAGAACGGCTCACCTTCCGGCCGCCGGATGCGGTAACTGCTCATCAGCAGTTCCCACATCGGGTCGGCGTCCTCGGCGATGGTCACTTTCGCCAGGTCCGCTTCCGTGAAGTGAACTTTCAACATCGACGGCGGCACCCCCTTGTTCCCGGCCGAGGGTAACGGGCACCGCCGGGCCCCCCGACACGGGTCACGAGCCGCCGGAAAATCACGCACCCGGGCCGGAATCCCCCACGGTCCGGCGAACGGCCTTCACCCTCCGCAAGGGTAAAAAGCCGTCGCGTGGCACTTCACGCTGTGTGATTGGTGCGTACGGGGGAAACGAACGGCATTCCTTGACAACACCGCGGTCGCCGGGGTTACGTCGTCGGCTGAATTCCGAGGAAAAGGAACCGGAAATCGTTATTCGGGCCACCGGTACGAATCGAGCCACGCCACCGATGAAAGAAGATGAACCTCCGTCGCGTCGTTCCGTCGCCTCCTGGAATCCCGGCAGCTGGCGGTTGCGCACCAAGATCTCCGTTGTGCTGTTGCTGCCCGTGCTGGTCGCCCTGCTGCTGGCGGGCGGCCGGGTGCAGGCCGAGCTCGACCGGGCCGGCGGGCTCAGTGCCGTTCGCGACCAAATGCCGGTCGTGCAAGGGATTTCCGAACTCGCCGGGCTGGCCGACGACGAGATGATCCACGACGGCGGAGCCACCCAGACGGCGGCGGTCGACGAGAAAGCCGCCGTCGTCCGCCGCGACGCCGCCTTTTCGCAGCTCAAGCCGGAGTTGTCGCGATCATTGGAAGATCAGCTGGGTAAATTGGCCGACCTGCGGCAGCAGACCGGTTCGACCGCCGCGAAAACCGCGGCTTACCACGACTTCACGGTCGCGCTGAGCGAAGTGATCGCCGGGATCGTCGAGCAGGCCGGAAATGGTGATCTCGACGCGTTGGCCGCGACCGCCGAATCACTGGTGCAGCTGCGGACCAGCCTCGCCGGTCAACAGGCATTGGCCGGCCGGTCCGAAGGCACGTCCGCGGCGGCCGCCGGGCGCGCCGCGGCCGAGGAAACCGTACTCACCGGGCAGATCCGGCGCGCGCTGCCCGCCGGTGCCGCGGCCGCCCGGTTCGCCGCGGCGACCAGTACCGGCGCCGGGGGCGCCGAGGCGAAGCGCGCGATGCTCGGCACCATCCTCGCCGAGCAGGTGAAAACGCTTTCGGACGCGGTCGGCGCGCAGACCAACACCGCCCGCTCCGACGCGCTGCGCGACACCGCGCTGGTGATCGCCGCGCTCCTCGGCGCCCTCGCCATCGCCCTCGCCGTGGCCCGGTCGGTGGTCGCCCCGATCCGGCGGCTGCACGCCGCCGCGCTCGACACCGCGCGCCGCCGCCTGCCCGGCACGGTCGAACGCATCCGCGAGGGCGAGGACGTCGACTGGCGGGCGACCGCGCCGATCCCGGTGGACTCCGAAGAGGAGATCGGGCAGCTCGCGCGGGCCTTCGACGACATGCACCGGCAGGCGGTGCGCCTGGCCGTCGGCGAGCAGGCCGAGATGCGGATCCAGGTCAGCGAGATGTTCATGACGCTGTCCCGGCGCAGCCAGTCGCTGGTGGAGCTGCAGCTGTCGGTGATCGAGGACCTGGAAGCCGACGAGCAGGACCCGCAGCGGCTGGCCGAGCTGTTCCAGATCGACCACATCGCCACCCGGCTGCGGCGCAACGGCGAGAACCTGCAGGTCCTCGCGGGCGGCAAGCCGGTGCGCCGCGACGTCGGGCCGGTCGCGACGGTCGAGCTGCTGCGGGCCGCGACGTCGGAGGTCAAGGACTACCAGCGCGTCTCGCTCGGCAACGCGCCGCGCGGGTCGGTGCAGTCCGAGGCCGCGGCCGACGTCGTGCACATCCTCGCCGAGCTGCTGGAGAACGCCATCCGGTCGTCCCCGCCGGAGGAGCAGGTCGTGCTCACCGCCGACCGGGGTTTCGACGGCGGCCTGCTGATCGAGGTCGTCGACGTCGGGCTCGGCATGACCCGCGAAGACCTCGATGCGGCGAACGCCCGGCTGGCCGCCGGGGCCGCGGTCAGCCCGGAGACCACCCGCCGGATGGGCTTGTTCGTGGTCAGCAGGCTGGCCGCGTCGCACGGGATCACCGTCCGGCTGCGGCCGACGACCACGCGGACCGCGAGTGCCGGCATCACCGCCAGCGTGCACGTCCCCGGCGTGCTGATCCTGGTCGACCTGCCGGCCCGGACGGTCCCGCCCGTGCCGCCGGTCAACGGCACCGCCCGGCACGAGCTCGAACCGCGGTGGCCCGCCGAAGAACCGCCGCCGGTGGCCGTGGCGGACCCGCCGACGCCGATCTTCGACCAGATGCTGTCGCACTGGTTCGCGGAAACCCCGGCGACCCCGGCCCGGCCCGGTGCCTGGGCGACGCCGTCCGACCAGGTCCGCCAGGCCGCGGAAGCCGCGGTCGGCACCCTCGACGACGCCGAGTTCACCGACTCGGGGCTGCCGGCCAGGACGCCGGGTGCGCAGCTCGCGCCCGGTTCGGTCGCCCCGCGGGCGACCGAACCGCCGGACACGTCCTTCCGCGACCCGGCCGCGGTGCGGAGCAACCTTTCCCGGCACTACAGCGGCATGCGCGCGGCCCGGCACCGGGTCGCGGGCGAACCGGAGGCGGAGCAGCGATGAGCACCCGGCAGGAAGGAGCGGAAGTGGCCGAGAGGTCCCGGAACTGGCTGGTTTCGGCGTTCACCCAGGAGGTTCCCGGTGTCGCGCACGCCGCACTGGTCTCGGCGGACGGGCTGCTCGTGGCGGCGAACGAAACCCTGCCGCGCGACCGCGCCGACCAGCTCTCGGCGATCGCGTCCGGCCTCTCCAGCCTCGCGCTCGGCACCGCCGACCTGTTCACCGCGGGGCGGGTGGTGCAGTCGGTGATCGAGATGGAGCAGGGCTTCCTGCTGCTGATGAACGTCGGCGACGGCTCGAACCTGGTGGTGCTGGCCAACCCGGGCTGCGACATCGGGCTGGTGGGCTACGAGATGACGTTGCTGGTGGACCGGGTCGGGAAGGTGGTCGAGACCCCGGCTCGGCCGGCGGCCGCCCCGGGGGCGGCCCGGTGACCGAAGGCCGGCGACGCGAGGGCGGGCGGCACACGGCGTCGCTGGCCCGGCCCTACGCCTGGACCGCCGGTCGCACCCGGCCGACGGTCGACCTGGCGGTGGAAGCCCTCGTGGAGACGACGGCGGAGGGCCGTGCGGCGCCCTTCAGCCCGACCAACCCCCTGGCGGTGGTGACGCAGCTGTGCCTGCACCAGCGGTCGGTGGCCGAGGTCGCCGCCCACCTGGGTGTGCCACTCGGCGTGGCCAGAGTGCTCATCGGCGACCTGCTCATCGCCGGCCAGGTGTCGATCCGCGACACGCTCACCGCGGACGCCTCCTGGGACGAACGGAACGACCTGCTCGAAAGGGTCCTCAGTGGACTACGTGCGCTCTGACAGTGTTGCCCAAAGCGGTGTTGCCGACAGCAACGGCTCCCAAGGCCGTGCCTCGAAAAGCCGGATCACCTCGGCGAAGATCGTCGTGGCCGGCGGGTTCGGGGCCGGCAAGACGACCTTCGTCGGTGCCGTCTCGGAGATCGCCCCGCTGCGGACCGAGGCCCTCATGACGTCCGCGGGAGTCGGCGTCGACCGGACCGAAGCGGTGCCGGGGAAGGTCGCCACCACGGTCGCGATGGACTTCGGCAGGCTCACCCTGGCCGAAGACCTGGTGCTCTACGTGTTCGGCACGCCCGGCCAGCACCGGTTCTGGTTCATGTGGGACGACCTCGTCTGCGGCGCGGTGGCGGCGATCGTCCTGGTGGACACGCGCCGGCTGGCGGATTGCTTCGCCTCGATCGACTTCTTCGAATCGCGCGGCCTGCCGTTCCTGGTCGCCATCAACCAGTTCCAGGACACCCGCCAGCACGGGCCCGAGCAGGTGCGCGAGGCCCTCAAGATCCCGCCCGCGGTGGAGGTCGTCACCTGCGACGCGCGCTCGCCGGAGTCGACCAAGCGGACCCTCATCGCCGCGGCCGAGCACGCGCTCGCCGAGCACCACGCCCCCAGAAAAGCTTGAAGGAGCCCGGAAAATGCCCATGGACCACGAAGACTTCGCGATGGGCAACTGGCTCGTCGTCCTCGCCTACCTGACCTCGGTGGTGGGCTGCGCCCTCGGCTTGGCCTGCACGCTGCAGGCGCGGTCCACCGACAGCCCGCGGGCCCGGCTGACCTGGCTGGTGCTCGCGGCGGTGTCCATCGGCGGCGTCGGCATCTGGGTCATGCACTTCATCGCGATGCTCGGGTTCGCCACGCCGGGACTGCCGGTGCGGTACGACATCCTGCGCACCGCGCTGTCGGCCCTCCTGTCGGTGGTGGCGGTGTTCTGCGGGCTGCTGGTGTTCGGCGTCCGCAACCGGTTCGCGTGGCGGCGGCTGCTGCTCGGCGGGCTGCTGACCGGGCTCGCGGTGGCCGTCATGCACTACACGGGGATGTGGGCGGTCCAGGTCAAGGGCACGATCGGCTACGACCCGACGCTGGTGGTGCTGTCGGTGGTCATCGCCGTCGTCGCGGCCACGGCGGCGCTGTGGTTCACGGTCGGGCTGGACAAGCTCCTGCCCCGGCTGGCGGCGGGCCTGGTGATGGGCGCGGCGGTGACCGGCATGCACTACACGGGCATGGCGGCGGTGCGCCTGCACCTGGACCCGGGGGCGCCCGACCCGGCGGGCACGGAGGTGTTCTCGTTCCTGTTCCCGGTGTTCGTACTGGCCGCGCTGGCGATGGCGATCCCGATCTGCGCGGTCCTGATGGCGACGTCGAGTTCGGAGGCGCCCCGGCACACGACGGTCGCGTCCTAGTCTTTCGGGGACTTCGGGGACTTCGGGGACTTCGTGGCGACGGGGAACCGGCCGGCGTCGAAGTGGACGAGGACGGCCGTCGCCGTGGCGCAGACGACGTCGCCCGCCTTGAGCTCGCCGGTGGCGTGGAGCTTGCGGCCGTCGCGGCGGACGAGCCGCCCTTCGGCGGTGAGCGGCACGGCGTACGGCGTCCCGTGGTGGTAGTCGACGGTCAGTGACGCCGTCATGCCCGGGAAGCCGGCCGCGGCGGTGGCGCGGCCGAGCACGTGGTCCAGGACCGCGGCGACCCAGCCGCCGTGCACCCGCCCGGGCGGTCCTTCGTGCGCGGCACCAAGGAGGACGTCGGCGCAGACCGATTCCGGTCCCACCCGCACCCACGACAGCGGCGGCGCCAGGGGGTTCCCCGGTCCTTCCAAGGGGTTGTTGATGCTCAGGTGACCCCCGCCGTCGAGGGCGGCGAGCAGCAACGGCCGCGCGCCGCCGGCCGCGCGAAGCGCCTCGGTGACGGCTTCGACCCGGCGAGCCGCGGCGGCGAGATCGGCTTCGTCGTCGCGCACGCAGACGGAGGCTTCGATCAGCTCGCGGATCCGGGAACCGAGCAGCGCCCGCCCGGGCGGTACGCCGTCGACGATCGGAAACGGGTTTTCGGACATCGCGCTCCCCGGGCCCGGAACTAGAACACGTTTCACCCTAGCAGCAGCACCCGGAGGGCACTTTCACGTGAAAGCTCAGCGTCGGCGGACGCCGGGGTCACAGCTTGCCGCCCGCGACCGGGGGCATGTCCGGGGCGTCCTCGACCTCCGTGGCTGCCTCGCGGAACAGGTGGTTCTCCACCTCGAACAGGTTGCCGCCCGCCCGCTCGACCACGGTGAGCAGCGTGGACATCTGCGCCACCTCCTCCACCTGCTCCTTGAGGAACCAGTGCACGAACTGCTCGCCGGGGTAGTCCTCCGCCGCCCGCGCGGCCTTGGCCATCGCTTCGATGGCGGCGGTGACCGTGCGTTCCTGCGTCACGGCCAGCTCGATCGCTTCGTGCACGCTCGAAAAGTCGTTCCGCACTTCGTCGCTGCCCGGGATGGCCACCGGCTCGTCGCGGTCGAGCAGGTAGCGCACCATCGCCAGCGCGTGGTTGCGTTCCTCGATCGCCTGCCGGTAGAAGCGCTTGGCCAGCCGGGGCAGGTCGCGCGCGTCGAACCAGACGGCCAGGGCGATGTACTGCTGGGCGGCGGTGAACTCGTGGCGGATCTGCGTCTGCAGCAGTTCGGCGAACTTCCGGGTTTTGGCCATGCCCCACAACCTACGACGGATCCGGCGCGCGCAGCTACGATCGGCGCGTGACCACCCTGCCCGACCTGTCCGGCACGATCGCCTGCGTCACCGGCGCTTCCGGGGTGATCGGCCGCGGGATCGCGCTCCGGTTCGCCGAAGCGGGCGCGGCCGTGGCGGTGCACCACCGCCGTCCCGGCTCGGCGGACGAGGTCGTCGAGGCGATCGAAGCCGCGGGTGGCCGGGCCCGTGCGTTCACCGCCGAGCTGACCGACGACCACGCGTGCCACACGCTGCTCGACGCCGTCGCGGACTGGGGCGGCCGGCTCGACGCGCTGGTGAACAACGCCGGCATCCAGCCGGTCGAAGCCCTCGGCGAGCTGACGACGCAGCGCTGGCGAGCGATGCTCGACGCGACCCTGACGAGCGCGTTCTCCTGTACCCAGGCCGCGGCCCGGCTGATGGGCGACGGCGGGAGCGTCACGCACATCGCCTCGATCGAGGCCCGGCAGCCCGCACCCGGGCACGTCCACTACAGCGCGGCCAAGGCGGCGCTGGTGATGCACGCCCGCGGCGCGGCGCTGGAGTACGGGCCGCGCGGGATCCGCGTCAACACGGTGTCGCCCGGCCTCATTTCACGCCCGGACCTGGCGGAGGACTGGCCGGAGGGCGTCGAGCGGTGGCAGCGGACGGCCCCGCTGGGCCGGCTGGGCACCCCGGCCGACGTCGGCAACGCGTGCGTGTTCCTGGCCTCGCCGCTGGCGTCCTGGATCACCGGCCACGACCTCGTCGTCGACGGCGGTGTCACCGCGCACCCGACCTGGTGACCCGGTTCCCCGGCCGCTCGTCGAGCAGGGTCCGGACCAGCACTTCGGCCCACCAGCGCTCGACCTGCGCCGGCGACCAGCCGCGTTCGACGGTGAACGTGGTGTAGACGTCGATGTTGCACAGGCCCGCGTAGCTGTCCACCGCGGTCGGCAGGTCCGGCCGCAGCGTGCCCTCCGGCCAGGAGGTGAACACCTGGACGCGTGTCTGGTCGGCCGTCTTCCGGGCTTCCCGGTAGACGGCCGCCAGCTCGGGCTCGGTGCGGCCCGCTTCGCGGACCAGCGCGATGAGGTCGCCCGCCCGCTCGAACAGGCGCCGGTCGAAGGCGGCCATCGCCGCCAGCTGGGCGGCGGGTGCCGAGGTGGCCTCCAGTTCGCCGAGCAGGCGCGGCAGGTCGGCGGTCAGGTCCGCCGCGTCGGCCAGTGCCCGGACCAGGCCCGTCTTGTTCCGGTACGCCGCGTAGACGGTCGGGACCGAGACCCCGGCCTCCCGCGCCACGTCCCGGACCGTCGTGGCCGCCCAGCCCTGGGCGACGAACAGCCGGCGGGCCGCTTCGGCGATGTCCGCGCGGGTTCGCTGCGCCTGCTCCAGCCGGCGCAGTGAGTCGTAACGCCGCTCTCCCACAGCCTCCCCTTCGCTGGTTATATTGAATATAGCATCCGTAAAGTCAAAGGGGACGATCATGGGTTTCACCGTGCCGGCCGGTCTGGGTGGCCTCGGGTTCGTGCTGCTGGCCGTCGTGGTCAACGTCATTTACCTCCGGGCCCGGCTCCCGATGCCGGGTGCGAACTCCGGCGACGCCGCCCGGGCCTTCGTGGCGTCGGGCGACGTGCTCAAGCAGGCTTCGGTGCTGGTGCCGGCGACCTGGCTGGGCACGACGGTCTTCGCGGCCGGGCTGCTTTCGGTCCTGCCGGGCCCGTGGGCGCTGACCGGGTTCGCGGGCGTGCTGCTGCAGAACGCCACGTTCGCGGTCGTGGAGGCCCTGCGGTTCGGGGTGGCCGCGGCGGCGCGCGACGGCGGCCCGGTGGCGGGACTGTGGGGGTTCAGTGCCGTGCTCTTCGGGTTCAACCAGCTGTTCCTGGCCATCGCGCTGCTCGGCTTCTCCGTGGCGGGGGCGCAGGCGGGGTTCTTCGCCGGCTGGCACGTCTGGCTCGGGTACGTCAGCGCCGCGCTGTTGTTCGTCTCCGCGTCGGCGGCGCCGTACCACGTCGACGGCACCAACCGGCTCGCCCCCATCGGGCTGGCCGGCTGGCTGGGCTGGGCGACCTGGGTCGTCGCCGGTGGCGTCACCCTGCTGGCGCACTGAGGCGACCAACTCGTCCACAATGGACCGAATACATCGCCGGGCGTGACCGGTCCGTCATCGACCGTTGTCCTTGGGCGGCGCGCGGGTTTAAGCTGTGTCAAGAATCGAATGTTATCGCTAACAGAACAACGAAAGTTTCGAGAATTCTTCGAATTTCGGATTCGATGGCGAAAGTTTCGGGCGCCACCGGCTCACTTCTGCCTGTCCCCAGGAGGTTCTGTGAAATCCCCGATGAAGAGGTTACTGGCCGCCGCGGCGGCTTTGGCGATCGCGTTCACCGGCCTGACCGGGGTCGCCGCCGCCGAGTCGAACGGCGGTGTGCGGATCATGCCGCTCGGCGACTCCATCACCCACGGCACCGGCGTGCCCGGCGGGTACCGGATCGGCCTGTGGCAGCGCCTGGCCGCGGGCCGCTACACCAACGACTTCGTCGGCTCGCAGTTCAACGGCCCCGGCAGTCTTTGGGACCACGACCACGAAGGGCACCCCGGCTGGCGCATCGACCAGATCGACGCGAACGTCGCCGGCTGGATGCGGACCTACAACCCGCGCTCGGTGCTGCTGCACATCGGCACCAACGACGTGCTGCAGAACTACAACGTCGCCGGTGCGCCCGGACGGCTGTCGGCGCTGATCGACCACCTCACCGCGGCCGCCCCGAACGCCGACGTGTTCGTCGCGCAGCTGATCCCGATCGGGTGGGCGAGCGGGGACGCCGCCGTGCGGACGTTCAACAACGCGCTGCCGGGGATCGTGCGGAGCAAGGTCAACGCCGGCAAGCGCGTGCACCTGGTGAACATGCACAGCGCGGTGTCCACCGCCGACCTCCCCGACGGCGTCCACCCGAACGCCGCCGGCTACGACAAGATGGCGGCCGTCTGGTACAACGCGCTGCGGTCGGTCCCGGGCAGCATCGGCAACCCGCGCACGGCGGTCGGTGCGGCGTGAGGGGAGGCGCGGTGAAACGCCTGCTCGGGGTCCTGCTGGCCCTGGTGGTCATGGTCACCGGCCTGGCTGCGCCCGCCCAGGCGGCGGCACTGACCCGGGTGACGAACTTCGGCAGCAACCCGACGAACCTGAACATGTACGTCTACGTCCCCGACCGGGTGGCGGCCAGGCCGGCCCTGCTGGTGCTGGTGCACTACTGCGGCGGCTCGGCGAGCTCGGTGTTCGGCTGGAACGGCAAGGACTACGTCACCGCGGCCGACCGGTACGGGTACGTCATGGTGCTGCCGGAAGCGACCCGCAGCGAGAAGTGCTTCGACGTCTCGACGCCGAACGCGCTGCGGCGGGGTGGTGGCGGCGACTCGACCGGGATCATGTCCATGGTCGCCTACGCGAAGTCCCGCTACAACGTCGATCCGGCGCGGGTCGTCGTCAGCGGGTTCTCGTCCGGGGCGATGATGACGAACGTGCTGGCCGCCCAGTACCCCGACGTGTTCGCCGCGGGCTCGGCGTTCTCCGGCGTGCCCGCCGGGTGTTTCGCCACCACGAACGGCTCGCTGTGGAACAGCACCTGCTCGGGCGGGCGGTCGATCAAGACCGCGCAGCAGTGGGGTGACCTGGCCCGCTCGATGTACCCGGGCTACACCGGCCGCTACCCGCGGATGCAGCTGTGGCACGGCACCACCGACACGACGCTGGCGTACCCGAACTTCGGGGAAGAGCTCAAGCAGTGGACGAACCTGAACCGGTTGAGCCAGACCCCGGCGTTCACCGACCACCCGCAGCCGTCGTGGACGCGCACCCGGTACGGCAACACCGGCACCCAGGCCACGGTGGAGGGTGTCAGCATCGCCGGCGTCGGGCACTCCCTGCCGATGACCGGCCAGCTGGCGTACGCGATTTCGTTCCTCGGCCTCGACCGCTGACGGCGGCGGGAAGCGGCACCCCCAGTGCCGCTTCCCGCCACTCCGTTCACCGGCAGAAGGAAACTTCCGGGTAGCCCGGCTGGTCGAGCACCGGCCGCGGCTCACCCCGCAGGTGCTGGTCGAAGAACGCGTTCACGTACGTCCGCGTGATCTCCTGGGCCCGCACGGCCGTGCCCTTCGCGCCGAAGTCGACGCCGAATTCGTCCCCGACCAGCCCGACGTCGGTGAACGACGCGTGCTGCGTGCCCGCCACCTCGACCCAGCGCTTCCACCCGGTCATCTGCGCGTAGTCCCGCTCCCACTCCACGTTCCCCGGCGCGCACTTCGGCACCTGTTCGTGGTTGACGAACATGAACGGCCGCGACAGCCCCGGTGCGGTGAGCGGGAGCTCGGTCTTCCCGTCGATGTCGATCCCGGCTTTGATCCGGTGGTCGGCGACCATGGCGGGGATGGTGCTCGCGCCACCCATGGAGTGCCCGGCCATGCCGATCCGGGAACCGTCGATCAGCGGGCCCCACTTCTTCGACCGCGTCAGCGAGTCCAGGACGAACGAAACGTCCTTCGCCCGGCCCAGCTCCAGCTTCTGCCAGAACGCGCTCTGGTGCGGGACTTCGCAGGACGCGCATCCGGCGAAGTGCCCGTCCGGGAAGCTCTGCCCGGCGTTCTCGTAGGTGTGGCCGACCACCGCGACGGCGTACCCGTGGCTCGCCAGGTCCTCGGCCAGCGCGGAGAGCGTGGCGCGGGGTTTGGTGTAGCCGGGGGACAGCACGACCAGCGGCAGGCCGCGGCCCGCCGGCCGCGCGTCGGCGACCGAGTTGGTCACCATCCCGGCGAGCGTGCCGGACGGCAGGCCGCTGCCGTCGAGCAGCGCCGCCGACTCCGCCGGCGTCAGGTACCGCGTCTTCGGCCCGCTCGCCGAAGCGGCCGGGTAGAAGAGGGAAACCATCAGCTCGCGGTAGGGCACCGACGGCACCCACGGGTCCGGGCGCGAAGTGTCCTTGAGGTGCACCGATGTGCTGCCCACCGGCCGATCGCCGGTCGGGGCGGGCAGGTACGGCGTCGACGTCCGGGCGAAGGCGACCTCCGGGTACCGCGGGGACGGCTGATCCAGCAGCGGCTGCGGCTTGCCGCGCAGGTGCTGGTCGAAGAACACCCGGACGTACGCCGCGGTGATCGCCTGGCCGCGCACGGCCGGGGTGGTCGCGCCGAAGTCGAGGCCGAGCTGCTCACCCACCAGGCCGATGTCGGTGAACGACGGGTGCACCACGCCGGCCACGGTGAGCCAGCGCTTCCAGCCCGTCAGCTGTTTCCAGTCGGCGTCCCAGGTGGCGGACTCGTCGCCGGTGCCGGGGGCGTACAGGCTCTGGCGGCCGAGGAAGAGGAACGGCCGGTCGAGGCCGGGGGCGAGCAGGGGATCGCTCTGCGTGCCGTCCACGTCGATCCCGGCCTTGATCCGGGGATCGGTCACCATCGTGTTCACCGTGCTCGTGCCGCCGACGGAGTGCCCGGCCATGCCGATCCGGGCACTGTCGATCAGCGGCCCCCACTTCTTCGACTGCGTCAGCGAGTCCAGCACGAACGACACGTCCTTCGCCCGGCCGCGCTGCAGTTTCTGCCAGAACTCGACGGTGTAGCTGCCGCAGGCCGCGCAGCCGGTGACCCGGCCGTCGGGGAAGGTGGTGGCCACGTTCTCGTAGGTGTGGTCGACCAGGACGACCAGGTAGCCGTGGCTCGCCAGGTCTTCGGACAGCGAGGTCAGCTCGGCGCGCGGCCGCTTGAAGCCGGGGGACAGGACGACGGCGGGCAGGCCACGCCCGGCCGGCCGCGCGTCGACGACGGCGTCGGTGCGGACCGTCGTCAGCACCGAAGGCGGGATGCCCTCGATGCCGGCCTCGTCGAAGACGGCCTTCGCTTCGGCTTCGGACATGAACTGCTTCTTCGGCCCGGTGGCGGAACTCGCCGGGTAGAAGAGGGAAACCATCAGTTCGCGGTAGGGCACCGACGGCACCCACGGATCGGGCCGCGAGGTGTCCTTGAGGTGCAGGGCGGTCGTGCCGACCGGCCGGTCGCCGGTCGGTTCGGCCAGCGCGAGGGCCGGGTCCGCCGAAGCGGACGGCGCGGTCAACCCGAGGGTGAGCGCGGTGACGACCACGAGGCTCTTGATGCTCATCCGATGAAGGTCACTTCCGGGTAGGCGGGCGAGGGCGCGGCCATCAGCGGCTGCGGGCGGCAGCGCAGGTGCAGGTCGAAGAAAGCGCTTACGTAGTTCCGTGTGACGGCCAGCGCGCGGTACGGGTCGATCGCATCGCCGAGGTCCACCCCCAGCTGGGTGGCGAGCACGCCGAGGTCGGTGAACGACTGGTGCACGGTGCCGGACACCATCAGCCAGCGCTTCCAGCCGGTGAGGTGCGTCCAGTCGGTTTCCCAGTCGTCGTACGGGCCCGGCGCGCCCGGCGTGTAGTAGTCCATGCTGCCCAGGAACAGGAAGGGCCGCGAGAGCCCCGAAGCCGGGATCGGGACGTGGACGCTCCCGTCGATGTCGGCCCCGGCGCGGATGCGCGGGTCGGCCAGCATCGCCTGGGTGGTGACCGCGCCGCCCGCGGAGTGGCCGGTCATGCCGATCCGCTGCGGGTCGATCAGCGCACCCCAGTTCGAGCGCAGCAGCTCGTCGAGCACGAACGACGTGTCCTTCGACCGGACCTGCGCGAACTTCTCCCAGAACCCGGGCAGGTCGTCGACCTCGCAGGCGGCGCAGCCGGTGACGTGGCCGTCGGGGAAGGTGGTGGCGCGGTTTTCGTAGGTGTGGTCGATCGCCGCGACGGCGTACCCGCGGCTGGCGAGGTCCTCGGCCAGTGCGGTGAGCGTCGCCCGGGGCTGGGTCCAGCCCGGGGACAGCACGACCAGCGGCAGGCCGTGCCACCGCCCGGCCGGCTTCGCGTCGACGACGGCGTTCGTCCGTACCGTGCTGAAGACCTCCAGCGGCAGGCCGGGGATGTTCTGCCGCTCGAGGTTGAGCCTCGATTCGAGCGGGGTCATGTACTGCTTCTGCGGCCCGTTCGCCGAGGCCGCCGGGTAGAAGACGGAGACCATCAGCTCCCGGTAGGGCACCGAAGGCACCCACGGATCGGGCCGCGAAGTGTCCTTGAGGGACAGTGCGGTGACGCCGACGGGCTGGTGCCCGGTCGGGCGGGGCAGGTAGGGCGTCGTGGCCGCCGAGGCGGGTGACGCGGACAGGGTGAGTGACAAGGCGGTGGCTACCGCGAGAGTGCGCATGATTCCCCCAGCCGGAATCGTCAGGACAGGTGGCGGAGACGGCGGAAGCAGAACCAGGTGAGCAAGGTCGTCATGGCGAGGTAGAGCGCCAGTTCGAGCCACTGCAGCGGCCAGAACCGGGAACCCGGCTGGAAGGTCAGCCGCTGCTGGTAGCCGTGGGTGCCCAGCTGCGCCATGCAGACTTCGAGGCTGCCGCGCGACGGCGGGCCCGCCTCGCGGTTCGGTCGCGGAACGCAGGTCTGCACGAAGTCGGGCAACGGGGAGATCACCGTCCCGGCCGGGTCCACGGTTTCGTTCGTCAGCACCCAGGCGCCGGCCGGGTTCCGCACCCCGATCTCCAGGACGGCACCGGTGTCGTCGCCGGTGATGTTCGTGATGTTCTTCCCGGTGATCGCGACCAGCTCGGTCTGCGGCGGGAGCAGGTACGGGCGCACGAAGGCCGGGACCAGCAGCAGCACGGCGGCGAGCGTGACGAGCGTGACGGCCATCGCGGCCACCGTCCGCCGCAGCAGCATCCCCACCGCGACGCCGAGGACGAGCGCGAAAGCCGCGTAGCCGATCGGGACGAGGCCGCGGGCACCGAACACCACCGGCGCCATGCGGGACAGCATGCCGCGGTCGGTCTGCAGCGCGGCCAGCGCGTCGATCGGGCTCGCCCACCAGCTGACCGCCAGGCTCAGTACCCCGGCGGCGAACATTGCGGCGAGGATCCCGAACCCGAGCTTGGTCGTGAGCCACCGCTTGCGCGTGACGGTCTGGTTCCACACGAGGCTGTGCGTGCCGCTCTCCAGTTCACGCGTGACCATCGGGACGCCCCAGAACACGCCGATCACCGCGGGCAGCAGGTACAGCACCAGGATGGTCCCGCCGAAGAGGGTGTCCTGGTCGGAGAAGTTCGTGCGGCCCACCAGATCCGGCCCGGTGATCGCGAGCACGACGGCGAGCGCGATCAGAGCGGCGAACACCGACAGCGCGGGCATGCGGAACTGGCGCCAGGTCAGCCAGGTCATCGGAGGACCTCCAGGGCGGGGCGGGCGGCGGTGGGGTTGCTCATGTACTCGAGGACGAGGTCCTCCAGGCCGAGCTGCCCGACCGTCCACGAGGGATCGAGGATCGGTGCCTCGGTGCGGATCAGGACGGTGGTCTGGCGGTCGGTGTGCTTCGCCGAGACGACGTGCTGGTCCGACGGCAGCGTGTCGAGGTCGCGGCGCGGGCCGGAGAGCCGGTGGTGCGTCGCGAGCAGCGTCTCCACCTCGCCGATCACCCGGACCTGGGAGTCCACCAGCACGACGAGGTGGTCGCAGACCCGCTCGAGGTCGTTGATCAGGTGCGAGGACATCACCACGGACAGCCCGTGCTCGGCGACGGCCTCCATGAGGTCCTGCAGGAACTCCCGGCGGGCCAGCGGGTCCAGCGCCGCGACCGGCTCGTCGAGCAGCAGCAGTTCGGGACGCTTGGCGATGCCGATCGTGAGCGCCAGCTGGGCGCGCTGGCCGCCCGACAGCTTGCCGGCGTGCTGCTTCGGGTCCAGCCCGAGCCGTTCGATGCGCTTTTCGGCCAGCGAAGCGTCCCAGCCCGGGTTGAGGTGGGCGCCGAGCCGCAGGTGCTCCTCGATGGACAGTCCACTGTAGACAGGCGTGTTCTGTGCGACGTACCCGACCTTGGCCAGCTGCTCCGGGCCGCTGCCCGGCACCCCGCCGCACACCTCGATCGTGCCGGTCGTCGGCTCCAGCATGCCGGCCGCGATGTTCAGCAGCGTCGACTTGCCCGCGCCGTTGGGCCCGACGAGCCCGGTGACGTGGCCGGGCTCGATCTCCAGCGTGCAGCCGGAAAGCGCCTGCTTGCGCTTGTACTTCTTGCCCAGTCCCTGGGCGCGGAGGACGGTCACGCTATTCCCTCTCTGGCGGAGTCGCGAAACGTGGACATCAGCAGGGCCTCGATGCTCTCTTCGTCGAGACCGGCCCTGCGGGCCTTGCCCAGCCAGCGGCGCAGGTCCTGCCGCAGCGGCCCGAGCACGGCGAACGAGGCGCCGCCGTTCAAGGTCGCCGTCACGAACGTGCCGACGCCGGGGCGGGCCGAGACCAGGCCGTCGTGCTCCAGTTCGCGGTAGGCCTTCAGCACGGTGTTCGGGTTGATCGCGAGGCTCGCGACCACGTCCTTGACCTTCGGGAGCTGGTCTCCCTCGGACAGCAGGCCGAGGCGCAGCGCGTGCCGCACCTGCTGGACCAGCTGCTGGTACGGCGACAGGCCGGACCTCGCGTCCAGGTGGAACTCGATCATCGGCAACTCCATTTATCTAGTTACCTAGCACTATAGCTAAGTAGCGTCAGTGCGGCCAGTGATCTTTTCCGGCAGCCGGAGCCAACCGGACCACGGCTGCGACGTCTGTGGAGGCGAAGTGATCGTTTCCTCTCCGAAGGGACTTTTCGTGCGTCGATTTTCTGGGGGAGGCATCGTGCGCGGCGTGGTCGCCGCACTCGGTGTCTCGATGGCCGTTGCCGCGGCACCGGCCGTCGCATCCGCGGCACCGGCCGCCATCGACAGCGTGCCGACGCCGCAGCTGAGCTGGACCGGCTGCGCCGACGGGTTCCAGTGCGCCAAAGCCTCGGTGCCGCTGGACTACGACCGGCCGTCCGGCGCGAAGATCGATCTCGCGCTCATCAAACTGCCCGCCACCGATCCCCAGCACAGGATCGGCTCCCTCTTCGTCAACTTCGGCGGCCCGGGCGCATCCGGCCTGCAGCGGCTGCGGGAACGCGGCAAGTGGCCTTGGTTGTTCTCCGACGAGCTGCGCGCACGGTTCGACCTGGTCTCCTGGGACCCGCGCGGCATCGCCAACAGCACGGCGGTCCGCTGCTTCGACTCGCTGGCCGAACAGCAGGCCTTCTTCGGGTCGTTCCCGGAAATGCCGGGTGACCCGAGCGGCAACGCGGCCTTCTACGCCAAGTCGAAGGAACTCGCCGACCGCTGCTCGGCCAAGGCGGGCCCGATCCTCGAGCACGTCTCGACCGCCAACACCGCCCGCGACCTGGAAATGCTGCGCCGCGCCGTCGGCGACCCGAAGCTGAACTACCACGGCATTTCCTACGGGACACAGCTCGGAGCGACCTACGCGAACCTGTTCCCGAACCGCATCCGGGCCATGGTGTTCGACGGCACCATGGACTTCATCGGCAACTCGACCGGCCAGAACGGCAACGGCAAGAGCGTGCCGCTGGACACCCGGCAGGACGTCGCGACCGGCATCGCCCAGACCTTCGAACAGTTCCTGCGGCTGTGCACCGAAGCGGGCCCGAAGTGCGCGTTCTCTTCGGGCGACCCGAAAGCGAAGTGGGCGGCCCTCGCGGCGCGCGCCAAGCAGGCCCCGATCGTCAGCGACGGCGAGACGTGGACCTACTCGGGCATCATCAACACGGCGGCCGACCTGTCCGACCCGCGGGGCTGGGCGGACATCGCCGCACTGCTGCAGCGGCTCTACGACGCCCCGGCCACCCCGCCCCTGCGTACCGCCACCGCGGTGGCCGGCGAGCAGTACACCTCGAACCGGACCGAGTCGTTCAACGCCATCCAGTGCTCCGACAGCGACGTGCCCACCGACCCGGCGATCTACAGCCGCTACGCCGAGTCCGAGGACCGGCGCGTGCCGTACTTCGGCCGGATCGCGGTGCTGGACATGATGAGCTGCGCGTTCTGGAAGGCGAAGGACGCCGACCGCTACACCGGCCCGTGGAACCGCCCGACGTCGGCGGAGATCCTCGTGCTGAACAACCGCTACGACCCGTCCACCCCGCTGCACGGCGCCCGCGACGGCGCCGCGGAACTGGCGCGGGCCCGCGTGTTCGTGACCGAGGGCTACGGCCACTCGTCGATGTACGTGGCGAGCACGTGCACCGAAAAGGTCAAGCGGGACTACCTCGTTTCGGGGACCTTCCCGGCCGCGGGCCAGACCTGCGGCATCGACGCCGGCCCGTTCGCGGGCTGATCGGCGCGGGCCTCACCGGCGACGGTGAGGCCCGCGGCCCACGGCCTCGCGCCGCTGGGCGACGACCCTGCGCACAGGCGACGTGCGGTACCTCACGGCGTCCTCCCCCGGCGGTGGCTCCCGGCTTGACAGCGGGCCGCCACGTCTCGCACTATGCGAACAAGTGTTCGATGATTGTTCTGGGTTCGCCCGCGGGTCCGCGCGGGTGTCTCCGGTACGAGTACGTGGTGCTGGAGGTGAGCGGCGGTGGCGGTGCCGGAGGCGCTGGCCGGGCTCACGGCCATCCCGGGCGTCCGCACGGCCGCGCAGCTGCGTGAACCGGCGCCGGACGCGGGCCACGGGGAACTGCTGGCGGTGCTGCCGGAGCTGGCCGGCCTGCTCCCCGGCGGCGGGCTGCGGCGCGGCAGCACGGTCGCGGTGCGCGGAGCGACCTCGCTGGTACTGGCCCTCCTCGCGGCGGCGACCCGCAACGGTTCCTGGGCGGCGGTGACGGGCCTGCCGGAGCTGGGCCTGGCCGCGGCGGCGGAACTCGGCGTCGACCTGGAGCGCCTCGCGCTGGTGCCGAACCCGGGCGCGGAGCTGGTGGCGGTGCTGTCGGCCCTGGTCGACGGGTTCGACCTGGTGGTCCTCGGCCCGGCACCGGTGCCGCCGCAGACGGCCCGCCGGCTGGCGGGCCGGGTCCGGAACCGGGGAACGGTCCTGCTGACGGCGGGCTCGTGGCCGGGAGCGGACCTGGAGCTGACGGTGTCGGGCCGCCGCTGGCACGGCCTCACCCAGGACGGCCACGGCCACTTGAGAGCCCGCGACGTGGTGGCAACGAGCCGGGGCCGCGGAGCAGCGGCACGGCCATCGACGGTGGGACTCCAGCTGCCGGGCCCAGAAGGGGCGACGACGGCCGGTGGAGCGCCGGGGCGGCAGTTGGCTGGGGTGGCTGGGTGAGCCGCGGCGGGTGGGGTGTCGTGCGGGGTTGCCGGTCGGCGGTTGGCCGGGTATGCCCCGGCGGGTGGCTGGCCGGGGCACCGGTCGGGGTGGCCGGTGAGCTCGGCGTGGCATTGGATGCCGGGCCGGCGGGGTCGGGGCGCGTGGTGAGCGCGGTGCCGAACCGGTTCGAGCGCACCCCGGATCGGGACTTTCCCGCGAGGTTCCCGGGTGCGCACCGGCGGCAGGCGCAGGCTGCCGGATGACCGATGCGCCACGGTTGCTCGTGCTGTGGTGTCCGGACTGGCCGGTCGTCGCCGCCGGGGCGGCTGCCGGTACTCCGGCCACCTCGCCCGCCGCCGTTTTCTCCGGGAATCGGGTGGTGGCCTGCTCCGCTTCCGCGCGGCACCACGGCGTCGGACGGGGGATGCGGCGCCGGGACGCCCAATCCCGGTGTCCGGGACTCGTTGTGCACCAGCACGATCCCGATCGCGATGCCCGGCTGTTCGAACCCGTGGCCGCCGCCGTCGAAGGGCAGGCCGTCGGGGTTGAGGTCGTGCGGCCCGGGCTGGTCGCCGTGCCCGTCGACGGGGCCGCCGGGTACTTCGGCGGGGAGGCCGCCCTCGCCGAACTGCTCATCGACGAAGTGGCCGCGCGGGCCGGGGTCGAGTGCCAGGTCGGGGTCGCCGACGGGCTGTTCGCCGCCACCCTCGCCGCCCGGCGGGCCGCGCTCGTCCCGCGTGGCCGGACCGGGGAGTTCCTCGCGCCGCTCTCGATTGCCGAGCTGAACCAGCCGGGGGACGACCGCGGGGAGCTCGTCGACCTGCTCCACCGGCTCGGGCTGCGCACCCTCGGCGCGTTCGCCGCGCTGGCCGAACGCGACGTCGCCGGCCGCTTCCCGAAAGCCGCCGTCGCCGCCCACCGGCTCGCCAGGGGCCACTCCGAACGCCCGCCGCTGCGCCGCGCCCTCCCGCCGGACCTGGCGGTCACCGAAACCTTCGAAGAACCACTGCAAAGAATCGACGAAGCCGCCTTCGTCGCGAAGACCCTCGGCGAACGCTTCTTCGCCGGGCTCGCGAACCACGGCCTTGCCTGCACCCGCCTGGCCATCGTCGCCGTCACCGAAGCCGGCGAAGAACGCGTGCGCGTCTGGCGGTGCGCCGAACCCCTCACCGCCCGTTCGACGGCCGACCGCGTGCGGTGGCAGTGCGAAGGCTGGCTCACCACGCGGGACCGGCCCACCGCCGGCATCGTCCGGCTGCGCCTCGACCCCGAAGAGGTCGTCGGCGGCCAGGCCCTGCAGCTGCAGCTCGGCTCGGTGGGCCGGGACGCCGACGCCGCCGAACGCGCCGGCCGCGCCCTGGTCCGCATCCAGGGCCTGCTCGGCCCGGACGCGGTCGTCACCCCCCTGCTCGACGGCGGCCGCGGCCCGGCCGAACGCGTCCGGCTCATCCCGTGGGGCGAGCCGCGCCGTCCGCTCGCCGCGGACCGGCCGTGGCCGGGACGGCTGCCCGCGCCGTCGCCGGCGCTCGTGCCGCCCCGGCCGGTGCCGGCCGAGGTGCGCGACGCGGTCGGCGACGTCGTCCGCTGCACCGCGCGCGGCGAGCTCGGCTACCCGCCGTCGACGGTCGCCGTCGACGGGGGACCGCCACGCCGGGTCATCGGCTCGGCAGGCCCGTGGGTGGTGCACCCGGCCCTGCCCGGCCGCCGCGGCGAGCGGCCCCTCGCCAGGGTCCAGGTGGTCCTGGAAGGCGACACCGCGGACGGCGACATCGCACTGCTGCTCAGCGCCACCGTCGGTGATAATCCACAGTGGACTGTCGAGGGCTGCTACGACTAGACGTGGACGGCTCTTTCATGTCGTCGGACCAGCCGCCGCCAGGAGACCGTCAGCCGCCTGCTGCTTCGAGGGCGGTCTGGACCTCTTCGGCACGGTCGGGGAGACCGACGGCTCGCCACAGCTCGACCGCCAGGCTCAGGTGGTGCCGGGCCGCGGCCGGGCTGCCGTGTTCGCTCTCCAGCTCGCCCAGCTGCTGACGGCACGCCGCCTCGTTGCTGCGGTCGCCGTTGAGGCCGAACACGTGCGCCGCGCGCTGGAGGGCCGACTCCGCGCGGGACCGGTCGCCGAGCTCCGCGTAGATCGCGCCGAGGCGCTGGTCGGTGTAGGCGCCGCAGCGCTCGTCGCTGATTTCGTTGAAGATCGTCAGCGCTTCGGTGAGGTCGCGCAGCGCGGCCGGGGTGTCGCCGGTGCCCAGGTGGTACCGGCTGAGCGTGCGGAGGATCACCGCCTGCCGGTGCCGGTCGCCGAGGTGCCGGGCGATCCGCAGGCCGTCCTCGATCCACCGGCCCGCGTCCTCGGCGCCCTGTTCGAAGCCGATGATGCCGATGGCCGCCCGGATCTGGGCTTCCGCGTGCCGGTGCCCGGCGGCCACCAGGTGGGTCAGCGCCTCCTTGTCGACGGTCAGCGCCGCGTCGAGTTCGCCGCGGACGCGGTGCACCGTGCCCAGGCTCGCCAGCGCGAGCCCTTCGCCGCGCCGGTCGCCGATGGCCTGGTACAGCTTCGCGCACCGGTACAGGTCTTGCCGGGCTTCGGTCATTTCGTCGAGGTAGATGTGCACCTGGCCGAGTCCCTGCAGCAACGCCGCTTCGCCGTGGGTGTTGCCGGCCGCGACGACGGCTTCCCACGCGACCTGGTGGCTGCGGTTCCAGTCCTGGTAGAGGCTGCGGTGGTCGTAGTACGGCACCGCGGCGACCGCCAGCTCCCAGGCCAGTTCGTCCAGGCCCCATTCGGCCGCGAGCCCGATCGCCCGCAGCAGCGTCCCGCGTTCGGCGTCGAACCAGGTGATGGGGTCGACGACCGGGTAGTCCGGGGCCCGGCGCGGTGCGTGGCCCGGCGTCGGCCGGAAGAGGCTGGGGTAGCACAGGTCACGGGCTTGCTCGGCGAGGGCGAGCCAGGCGGCGAGGACCCGCTCCACCGCCGCCCGGCGCTCCTCGACCGGGTAGCACTCCTGCGCGCCTTCCAATGCGTAGGCACGCAACAGGTCGTGCAGCCGGTACCGCGGCTGGCCGGCCCGGTCGGTCGTCACCAGGCGCACGAGGTAGGCGTCGACCAGTGCGTCGAGCACGTCGTCGCCGGCCGGGCGGCCGAGGAGCGGGCCGATCACCCATGCGGGGAGCGTTTCCGCGCCCAGCAGGCCCAGCAGCCGGAACGCCCGGACGGCTTCTTCGGGCAGCAGGCGCAGGCTCAGGTCGAAGTTGGCCCGCACGTCGAGGTCGCCGACCCGCAGCTCGCGCAGCCGCCGGGACTCGTCCTCCAGCCGGTCGCGCAGCACCTGCAGCGTCCACGCCCGCCGCCCGGCGAGCTTCGCCCCGGTGATCCGGATGGCCAGCGGAAGCCGTCCGCACAGCCGGACGATCGCGTCGGCAGGCTCCGGTTCCCGCTCGACGCGCTCCGCCCCGGCGATGCGGGCCAGCAGGCTGCGCGCGTCTTCCGCGGACAGCACGTCCAGTTCGACGTGCTCGGCACCGGCCAGGTCCGCCAGCCGGTGCCTGCTCGTGATCACCACCGCACAGCCGCCGGACGGCGGCAGCAGCGGCCGCACCTGCTGGGCGCCGGCGGCGTCGTCGAGCAGCACCAGCATGCGGCGCTCGGCCAGCCGCGACCGGTACAGGGCGGCTCGTTCGTGCAGGCCGGGCGGCATGACCGCGTCCGTGACGCCGAGCGCGCGCAGCAGTTCGGCCAGCATCATCGCCGGGTCGCGGGGCACGTCGGAGGTGCCGGCGAGGTCGAGGTAGAGCTGGCCGTCGGGGAAGGAGTCGCGTGCGTCGTGGAGTGCTCGCACGGCGAGCGCCGACTTCCCGGTCCCGGGCGCGCCGGCGACGACCACCACCCGGCGCTCGGCCAGCAGGTCCAGCAGCTCGCCCAGCGGCCCGGCCCGGCCGGTGAAGTCCGGGATGTCCGCGGGCAGCTGGGCGATCGGCCGTGGCTCCCCGGTCGCGGTGACCAGGTCGAGCGCGGGATCGGCGCGCAGGATCTGCGCGTGCACGCGCTGCAGGCCGTGCCCGGGGTTGGCGCCGAGCTCCTCGGCCAGCAGGCGCTGGATGCCGTGGAACACGGCGAGCGCGTCGCCTTGGCGGCCGCTGCGGTAGAGCGCGAGCATCAGCAGCTCCCGCGCGCGTTCGCGGTACGGGTGCTCGTCGGCGAGCCGGGACAGCTCGGGGATGGCCAGCGCGTGCTCCCCGCGCAGCAGATCGAGCTCGGCGAGGTCCTCCAGCGCGCCGAGGCGGTACTCGTCCAGCCGGGCGCGCTCGGTGGCGGCCGCGGGGGTGTCGATGCCGCTGAAGGCGGGCCCCCGCCACAGCGTCATCGCCGCGGCGAGGTGCTGCCGGGCGGCGGTCAGGTCGCCGTCGCCGCGGGTTTCCCGCGCCCGGGCGAGCCGGGACGCGAACTGCGCGCTGTCGAGCTGGCCGGGGGCCACCCGCAGCAGGTACCCGGTCCCCACGGTCTGCAGCGAGCCGTCGTCGAGGTCGAGCGACCGGCGCACCTCGCCGACGTACTTCTGGACGAGGTTGACCGCGCTCCTCGGCGGCTTCCCGCCCCAGGCGCCTTCGATGATCTGTTCGCGGTCCACCTGCTGGTTCGCGTGCAGCAGCAGCACCCCGAGCACCCGCCGGCACTTGCCGGAACCCACCTCGACTTCAGCCGCGCCGTGCCAGGCCGCGACCGGCCCGAGCACGCCGAACCGAACACCAGGCATGCGAACGCCCCCTCCCGTCGGCGAGCGTACCTCCGACCGGCCACGTTCCGTAAGACTGCAGCGTGGCTGCAGTGAACGCTGCCAGGCTCGCCGTCGTCGGCCGGGCACGTGCCGGCGGGAGGGGGAGCCACGATGGGAGATCGCACGCAGGTGCGCCGTGCCGGGGCGGGAGCCGGCACGTGGTCATCGAGCCGCCCGGCGTGATCCCCGACGTGGGCACCCGGCGGACCGGATCCGCGTGCCGCGGCCGGCCTTGCTGGTGAAACCCCTGCGCCGAGCCGTGGCCGCGGTCGTCGCCGCGCTGCTGCCGAGCGCCGTGGTCGTGGTCACGACCGCGCCACCCGCCGCGGCGGCGGCCCCGGCCGACGTGCGCGAGGTCGTCACCACCACCAGGTGGACGTCGATCGCGGTGATCGGCGCGGACCTCCGGCAGCGGCGGAAGCCGGTGCGGCTGACCCAGGCGTTCGGGATCGAGCGCGTCGCTGTGACCGACCCGACTCCGGTCCGTCCACAGTTGACACCGGCGGTGCCCGCGCCGCAGGATCGGACCGCAGTATTCGTCCGTGTGTTCGAACAGTAGCCGCTGGCTTCCCCACAGCGAAATCGGTGGGAGCTGGCGTTGGCGTTCAACAACCCGAGCGTGCCGTGGTCCGAAGTGGAGCGGATCGCGTCCGGACGCGATCCCGTCCCCGGCGACGGCAACGACGCCCCGGCGTGGTCGCGCAGGCGCGAAGGCTATGCCGGGGCACCCGAAGACCTGCGGAACCGGCGGGGCCGGGACGACGGCGGGGACCGGATCCGGGCGCCCTACGCCGAGCTGCACGTCCACTCCAACTTCAGCTTCCTCGACGGCGCGAGCCACCCCGAGACGCTCGTCGAGGAGGCCGCGCGGCTCGAGCTCGACGCGCTCGTCCTCACCGACCACGACGGCATGTACGGCGCCGTGCGGTTCAACGACGCCGCGCGGGAGCTCGGGGTGCGGGTCGGGTTCGGGGCCGAACTCTCGCTCGGGCTGCCCGCGCCGCAGGCCGGTGCGCCGGATCCGGCCGGGTCGCACCTGCTCGTGATCGCCCGGCAGCAGACCGGTTACCACCGGCTGTGCCGCGTCATTTCCCGGGCCCAGCTCGACGGCGGGGAGAAGGGACGGCCCGTCTACGACGTCGACGACCTGGCCGACGAGCTGGCCGGGCACGTCGTCGTGCTCACCGGGTGCCGCAAGGGTGCCGTCCGCCAGGCGCTCGCGCAGAAGGGCCCGGCCGCCGCGCACGCCGAGCTGGCGCGGCTGGTGGACCGGTTCGGGCGGTCGCACGTCGCCGTCGAGCTGATCGACCACCGGCAGCCGCGGGACGACGCCGCCAACGACCTGCTCGCCGCGATGGCCGAGGAGCTCCGCCTGCCCACGGTCGTGTCCGGCAACGTGCACTACGCGCGCCCCGAAGACGCCGTCGTGGCGGACCTGGTCGCCGCCGTCCGGGCCCGGCGATCGGCCGGAGACCTCGACGGGTGGCGGCCGCCGTCGGGGCAGGCGTTCCTGCGGTCCGGGATGGAGCAGCGGCGCCGCTTCGAGCGCCGGTACCCCGGCGCCGTCGGCCGGGCCGCCGTCCTGGGCGTCGAAGTGGCGTTCGACCTCAACCTCGTCGCGCCGGACCTGCCGCCGTTCCCGGTCCCGGCGGGGCACGACGAGATGTCCTTCCTGACCGAGCTGACCCGGCGGGGCGCGGCGAAGCGCTACGGGCCGCGGGAGGAGAACCCGAAGGCCTACGCCCAGCTCGACCACGAACTCGCCGTCATCGAAAAGCTCGGCTTCCCCGGCTACTTCCTCGTCGTCTGGGACATCGTCCGGTTCTGCCGGGAAGCGGACATCCTCTGCCAGGGCCGGGGTTCGGCCGCGAACTCCGCCGTCTGCTACGCGCTCGAGATCTGCCACGCCGACCCGGTGAAGTGGAACCTGCTGTTCGAGCGGTTCCTCGCGCCGGAGCGGGACGGGCCGCCGGACATCGACGTCGACATCGAGTCCGGCCGCCGCGAGGAAGCCATCCAGTACGTCTACGAAAAGCACGGCCGGTTCCACGCCGCGCAGGTCGCCAACGTCATCACCTACCGGGCCGCGTCGGCGATCCGCGACGCCGCGAAGGCGCTCGGCCACAGCCCCGGGCAGCAGGACGCCTACGGCAAGCTCGTCGACCGCTGGGGCGGGGTCGCCGCCACCAGGCAGCAGGCGGCCGGGGCGATCCCGGACGACGTGCTCGACCTCGCGGCGCGGATCGAGGACTTCCCGCGCCACCTCGGCATCCACTCCGGCGGCATGGTGATCTCGAAGCAGCCGGTGTCCGAAGTGGTCCCGGTCGAATGGGCCACCATGGCCGATCGCAGCGTCCTGCAGTGGGACAAGGACGACTGCGCCGCCGTCGGGCTGGTCAAGTTCGACCTGCTCGGGCTCGGCATGCTGTCGGCGCTGCACCACATGATCGACCTCGTCGCCGAGCACCACGGATCCACAGTGGACCTCGGGCGGCTCGACCTCGCCGACCCGGCGGTCTACGACATGCTGTGCGAAGCGGACGCCGTCGGGGTCTTCCAGGTGGAAAGCCGCGCCCAGCTGGCCACGCTCCCGCGGCTGCGGCCCCGGGAGTTCTACGACCTCGTCGTCGAAGTCGCGCTGATCCGGCCCGGCCCGATCCAGGGCGGGTCGGTGCACCCCTACATCCGCCGTCGCCGCGGTGACGAAGAATGGCAGCACGCGCACCCGCTGCTGGCGTCCAGTCTGGACCGGACGCTCGGGGTGCCGCTGTTCCAGGAGCAGGTGATGCAGATGGCGGTCGACGTCGCGGGTTTCACCCCGGCCGAGGCCGACCAGCTGCGCCGCGCGATGGGCGCCAAGCGGTCCAGCGCCAAGATGAAGGCCCTGATGGCGCGGTTCTTCGCCGGCTGCGAAGCCAACGGCCTCGACCGCGAGCTCGCCACCCGGATCTTCGAGCAGATCCACGCCTTCTCCGGTTACGGCTTCCCCGAAGCGCATTCGATGTCCTTCGCGCTGCTGGTGTACGCGTCCGCGTGGTTCAAGCGCTACTACCCGGCCGCGTTCTGCGCCGGGCTGCTGCGTGCCCAGCCGATGGGCTTCTACAGCCCGCAGTCCCTGGTCGCCGACGCCCGCCGCCACGGCGTGCACATCCGCCAACCGGACCTCAACGCCAGCCTGGCCGGTGCCACGCTCGAGCCGGACGCCGGGAGCACCGGCGGCGTCGCGCTCCGGCTCGGCCTCGCCGCGGTCCGCCACCTCGGCGAAGACCTCGCCGAGGCGATCGTCGCCGAACGCGAGGCCCACGGCCCGTACCGGAGCATCGGCGACCTGGCCCGCCGGGTGCGGCTGAAGAAGAACGCCGCCGAAGCACTTGCCACGGCCGGGGCCTTCGGCGGGTTCGGCGGCGACCGGCGCCAGGACCTGTGGGCCGCCGGCGCGGCCGCGGCGACCCGGCCCGGTCACCTGCCCGGCCTCGCCCCGGGGCTCGACGCGCCGGCGCTGCCCGGGATGACGCGGCTGGAGGTGACGGCGGCGGACCTGTGGGCCACGAGCGTCTCCCCGGACGGCCACCCCGTGGAGTACTTGCGCGAACTGCTCACCGCGCGTGGGGCGATCACCGTCGCCGAGCTCGCGCGGACCGAGGACGGGACGCGGGTGCTGGCCGGGGGAGCGGTCACCCACCGGCAGCGCCCGGCGACCGCCGGCGGGATCACCTTCCTCAACCTCGAAGACGAGACCGGCATGGCCAACGTCGTCGTCTCCCAAGGCCTGTGGCACCGGCAGCGGCTCGTCGCCCGCACGAGCGCCGCGCTGCTCGTCCGCGGCCGGGTGCAAGCCGCCGAAGGAGTCGTCACCCTCGTCGCCGACCGGCTCGAACGCCTCGAACTCCCGATGCGGACCGGGCCCTCCCGCGACTTTCGTTGACTTCCGGGCCGGGCAATGGTTCTCTCTGCTCTGAGAGCGCTCTCAGCCATCCTTCGTGCCCGACGACTGAGGATGGACCTTCATGACAGTTAGACGTCTGCGCTGGGCGGCGTGGCCGGTGATCGCCGTGCTCGCCGCGGCGGTGCCGGCAGCCGGAACCGCCGGGGCGGCGACCACGTCCGCGGCGACGGTCACCGTCAACGCCCGTGCCGGCTTGGCGACCGTGCCGGACACCGGGATCGGTGCCAACCACGCGGTGTGGGACAGCCAGCTGGGGACCGACGAAGTGGCCGATCTGCTCGGGGGAGCCGGTGTCCGCACGATGCGGTACCCCGGCGGTTCCTACGGTGACATCTACCACTGGAAGGACAACACCGCGCCGGGCGGGTACGTGGCGCCCAACACCGATTTCGACACTTTCATGGGCGGGGTCCGGCGAGCCGGGGCCCAGCCGGTCATCATCGCCAACTACGGCACCGGCACGCCGGAGGAAGCCGCGGACTGGGTGCGGTACGCCAACGTCACCAAGGGCTACGGCGTCAAGTACTGGGAGATCGGCAACGAGCTCTACGGCAACGGCCACTACGGGGCGAACTGGGAAGCCGACAACCACGAAGACAAGAGCCCGGCCGGCTACGCCCGCAACGTCGTCGCCTACGCCGACGCGATGAAGGCCGTCGATCCGGGCATCAAGATCGGCGCCGTGCTGACGACCCCCGCGAACTGGCCGGACGGCATCGTCGGCGCCGGTGACACGGCGACCTGGAACCAGACCGTGCTGTCGATCGCCGGCCCGCACATCGACTTCGCCATCCTGCACTGGTACCCCAGCGGTTCGACGGCCGCCGAAGCGCTCAGCCGGACCGAGCAGGTGGAGGACATGATCTACCTGGCGCGCGACCAGATCACGCGGTACGCGGGCGCGAACTCCGGCCGGATCGGCATCGCGATGACCGAGATGAACACGCCGGTCGGCATGAACACCCAGCCCGGCGCGTTGTTCGCCGCCGACGCCTACAGCGCGTTGCTGGCCAACGGCGTGTTCAACATCGACTGGTGGAACGTGCACAACGGGGCGACCAAACTGTCCACTGTGGCCGGTCAACCCGACTACGGCGACTACGGCCTGCTCTCCAGCGCGACCTGCCTGGACGGCGGCTGCGAGCCCGCGCTCAACACCCCGTTCGCGCCCTACTACGGCTTGAAGATGCTGAGCACCTTCGCGCGGCCCGGCGACCAGTTCGTGCGGGCCGGCGCGGACGACCCGCTCGTCGGCGCGCACGCCGTCCGGTGGCCGAACGGCGACCTCGCCGTGCTGCTGCTCAACAAGGACCCGGACCAGGCCAGGACGGTGACCCTGGACTACGCGGGCTACACCCCGGCCGCGGGCGCGCCGCAGGTGTTCACCTTCACCAACGGTGCCACCGCGATCTCGAGCGCCACGACCGGCACGAGCACGTCCCAGACGCTGCCGCCGTACTCGCTCACCACCGTGGTGCTGCACCCCGCGGCCGCCGCGTCCGCCGGACCCGGGGCGCCCGGGCAGCCGGCTGGGAGCGCGACCGACCGGACCGCGACGATCAGCTGGCCCGCGGCCGCGCCGGGCGCCCACCCGATCGCGAAGTACGAGGTCCACCGGCAGGTGGGCACGGTGAGCGAACAGTGGGGCGAGACCACCGGCACGTCGCTCGACGTCGGGAACCTCGTGCCGGGCAGCCGGTACACGGTCAACGTGCTGGCGCGGGACACGGCCGGGAACGTGTCCGCGGCTTCCCCGCCGCTGACGCTCACCACCGGCGCACCGGCGGCGAGCAGCTGCACGGTCCGGATGACCGACGTCACCGACTGGGCGAGCGGCTTCGTCGGCGGCATCCGCGTCACCGGCACCGGAGTGGTGGGGAACTGGACGCTGACGTTCGACTGGCCGACCGCGCGTCAGCGGCTCACCGGCGGCTGGAACGGCACCTGGGCGCAGAACGGGAAGACGGTGACGGTCTCGTCGTCGGCCCCGACGGCGGCGAGCGTGGACGTCGGCTTCACCGCCGACTACAGCGGGCCGAACATCCTGCCGACGGCGTTCACCCTCAACGGGGTGCTCTGCGCGGCGGGCTAGCGTCCGGACTCGACGCGATCGCGCACAGCCCGCAGTTCTTCCCCGACGACCACCATCTGCGCGTCGACCGCCGCCGGGTCGGTGCCGTCGGGGAAGAACAGGCTGAAGATCAGCTCGGCGCCGGTCAGGTTCGGCACCACCCGGGTGAACAGGCCGAGGTTCGGGGCGTCGGCGCTGACGACGTCGACGACACCGTGCTCGGCCGCGACCCGCACGGCGACCCGCTGCGGGCCGCTTTCGGTGTGGACGCGCCAGATGTCGTCGTGCTCGTGGTCGACGGCGCTGGCGAAGCCCGGCGCCCATTCGGGGAGATGGTGAGGATCGGCCAGATATTCGACGACCCGCTCCGGCGGGGTGGCGATGGAGATGGTGCGGGTTTCGGCGCGTCCGGGTGTCGTGGGTGTCATAGCCGAAACGATACGCAGCTGCGTACGGTTTGTCGACGCGTAAAATCCCGCCGGTGAACGAGGACGACGATCTCGGAGCCCTCTGCGCCGGAGCGGGCCGCAGCCTGGCCGAAGCCGAGCGGCCGGTGCTGGAGCGGCACGGCCTCTCGATGTGGCAGTACGTCGTGCTGTCGGCGCTGGCCCAGGGGTCGGCGCCCAGCCAGCTGGTGCTGGCCCAGCAGATCCGCTACGACAAGACCCGGTTGATCGCCCTCCTCGACGCGCTCGAAGCGGAGGGCCTGGTGGCCCGCGCGCCCGACCCGGCCGACCGCCGCGCGCGGGTGGCCCGGCTGACCCCGGAGGGAGTCCGTCGGCATGCGGCGGTCCGTGCCGCGATCCGGGAAGTGGAGGAGCGGAAGCTGGCTGGTGTGGCACCGGAAGCCCGGCGGGTGCTGCGGTTGGCGCTGGCTCAGCTGGCGAACTCGGACTGAGCGCAGTGGCCGCCCGGAACTGTCGGTGCCGGCCGGTACGCTGGAAACCGGGGGCCGGAGGCCTACCGGCGGATCAGCTCGTCCGCCACCCAGTGCGCCACTCCCTCGGGGTACGGGTTCGGCAAGCCGAGCACGATGTGCCCGAATCCCGCGTCCGCCGCCTCGGCGATCTTCCCCCGGGTCAGCCCCGGCCGTTCGTAGTCCGCCGGGAGGAAGATCGACCGCGTGATCTCCGCCGGGTCGCGGCCGATCTCCGTGCAGTACCTGTCCAGCAGCCTGCTGCGGGCCGCCAGGTCCTCGATGTCGCCGCCGCCCGGGATGTTCCACAGGTTTGCGTGCTCGGCCACCACTCGCAGGGTTGCGCTTGCCCGGCCGCCGATCATGATCGGGGGGTGTGGCCGCTGTACCGGCCGCGGATTTCCGAACGCTCCGGTCAGCCGGACGTGCGCACCCGTGAAGTCGAACGGGGTCTCGGCTGTCCACAAGCGACGGATCACCGTGCACGCCTCGGCCAGTGCCGCCACCGCGTCCGCCTGGTCGTGGTACGGCAGGCCGTGTGCGTCGTACTCGCGCCGGGCCAGCGGGTGGCTCGGGCGGGAGCCCGCGCCGATGCCGAAGTCGAGCCGTCCGCCCGAGACGATGTCGACCGTCGTGGCGATCTTCGCCAGCATGGCCGGTGGCCGGAAGCGGTTGCTCGTCACCAGCAGGCCGATGCGCAGCCGGGACGTCCGGGCCGCCAGCGCCGAAAGCAGCGTCCAGCCTTCGAAGATCGGGCCGTCCGGGTCGCCGGCGATCGGCATCAGGTGGTCGAACAGCCACGCGTGCGCGATCTCCGGCACGGTATCGGCTTCCCGCCAGACTCGCCGGATCTCGTCGTACCCCACCTGCATCGGTGCGGTCATGATGCCGAACCTCATCGGCGCCGCCGCAGCGACGGGTCGAGCAGTGCGGGCGGGGTGTCGAACTTCTCGTCCGGGGCCAGGTCGGTCCCGGGCGCGACGATGGTGTCGATCTCGTCGAGGACGTCGGCGGGCAGCACGGTATCGGCGGCTTCGAGCTGCGAGCGCAGGTGGTCCGGGGTCCGCGGGCCGATGAGCGCGCTCGTCACCCCGGGGTGCGCGGTGACGAAGCCGAGCGCGAGCTGAATCAGGGAAAGATCGGCCTGCTCGGCGAGCTTGGCCAGCTTCTCGACGGCGTCGAGGCGGGCCCGGTTGGCGGGGAGGTCGAGGTCGAAGCGCTGCGGCACGACCTTCGCGCGGCTGGTGGTGATCTCCCGGCCCGCGCGGACCGCGCCCGACAGCCAGCCCGAAGCCAGCGGGCTCCAGGCCAGCACGCCCATTCCGTACTCCTCGGTCACCGGCAGCACGTGGGCTTCGATGCCGCGCTGCAGGATCGAGTAGCTGGGCTGCTCGGTGACGTACCGGCGCAGGTGGTGTTCGCGGGCCGCCCACTGCGCCTGCACGATGCGGTACGCGGGGAACGTCGAGGACCCGAAGTACCGGATCTTGCCCGCGCGCTGCAGGTCGGTCAGTGCGGAAAGCGCTTCCTCGTCGCTCGTGGCGGGGTCCCAGCGGTGGATCTGGTAGAGGTCGACGTGATCGACGCCGAGGCGGCGCAGGCTGTCGTCGAGCGCGGTGACCAGCCAGCGGCGCGAGTTGCCGCGGTGGTTGCGCTCTTCGCCCATGGGCATGGTCGCCTTCGTGGCCAGCACGAGGTCGTCGCGACGGCCGGCGATCGCCGTGCCGACCAGCACCTCCGACTCGCCCTGCCCGTACATGTCGGCGGTGTCGATCAGGTTGATGCCCGCTTCGAGCGCGGCGTCGACGATGGCGGTGGCCTCGTCCTGGGTGGTGTTCCCGATGGCGCCGAAGTTCATCGCGCCGAGCGCGAGGGTGCTGACCTGGACGCCGGTGCGGCCCAAGGTGCGGTACTGCATGGGGAGTGCCTCCGTGGCAGGATGAGCAAACGGAACGTTGCTCCGCTAACGATACGGAACACGGTTCCGCTTAGCAACCCCGGGAGGATCGGTGGGCGAACGCAAGCCCAAGCGGGCGGATGCCCGGCGCAACGAAAAGACGTTGCTGGACGCGGCGGCCGCCGTCTTCGTCGCCTCCGGCGTCGACGCGCCGGTGCGCGACATCGCGGCGAAGGCCGGCGTCGGGATGGGCACCATCTACCGGCACTTCCCGACCCGGGCGGACCTGATCATCGCGGTCTTCCGGCACCAGGTGGACGCCTGCGCGGAGGCGGGGCCGGCGCTGCTGGCTTCGAACGAGTCGCCGTACGCCGCGCTGACGCAGTGGATCGACCTGTTCGTGGACTTCCTGGCGACCAAGCACGGGCTCGCCGGGGCGCTGCAGTCCGACAACGCCGGCTTCGAGTCGCTGCACGCCTACTTCATCGACCGGCTGGTGCCGGTGTGCGCCGAGCTGCTCGACGCCGCCGCCGCGGCCGGCGAGATCCGGGCCGAGGTGCGGCCGCTGGAGCTCATGCGCGGCGTCGGCAACCTCTGCGTCGGCGCGGACACCGATCCGCGGTACGACGCGCGCCGGCTGGTCGGCATCCTCCTCGCGGGGCTGCGGTGCGGCACCATGGGCGCATGACGGCGTGGCGGGAGTTCGAAGCGGCGGAACCGGAGTTCGCGCGGCGCGTGCGGGCGTTGTTCGACGCGCACAAGCACAAGACGATCGCGACCCTGCGGGCGGACGGCTCGCCGCGGATCTCGGGGATCGAAACGGTCTTCGAGGACGGTGAGCTCGTCTTCGGGTCGATGCCGAACGCGCGCAAGGGCGCGGACCTGCGGCGGGATCCGCGGTTCGCGCTGCACAGCGCGACGGTCGACCCGGTGGACGGCGCGGAAGCGCAGTGGCCGGGTGAGGCGAAGATCGCCGGACGGGTGCGCACCGAGGACGGCGAGCGGTTCGTGGCCGACGTCGCCGAGGTCGTGCACACCCACCTGAACGAGGCCGCGACGCTGCTGGTCGTCGAGTGGTGGACGCCCGGGGGCGGGCTGCGCAAGGTCGAGCGCGAATAACTCCGGCGAGGGCGCACGGTGACTCGAAGACGGCTTGTGTCCGCCTGGAGGGAGGTCAGGACGCGCCGACCGGGGGGCTTAGACCTGGTCTCAAAACTCGGCGTGTCGCTAGGTGAACCAACGGCCCGCCCGTGGCTCCGCACCGCCCGCCTGTGGGACCCGGCCCGACGGACCGGAGGTCTGTCAGAGAGACTGGGGGCCATTGCCCGCCCTCTCGACCTGGAGTCTTTGATGCCGCAAGGGACCGTCCGTTGGTTCGACGCCGAACGGGGTTTCGGCTTCCTCGCGCCCGAGGACGGCTCGCCGGACGTGTTCGTGCACGCCTCCGAGATCGTCGGGGACGGCGGCGCGAAACTGCTCCGCGAGGGTCAGGCCGTCGTGTTCGAGGTCGGCGAGAACGACCGCGGGCCCCAGGCGCTGCGCGTTCGCGTCACCGCCGATGCGGCCACCGGCAGCGCCGTGGGCCTGCTCGGCACCATCAACTGGTACGAGCCGGGCAAGGGGTACGGCTTCGCGTCGCCGGACGGCGGCGGCGCCGACATCTTCGTGCACAGCTCCGCCATCGTGACCGGCGGCGTGGTCACCGAGGGGCAGCGGGTGGCCTTCCTGATCGTCGAAGGCGAGCGCGGCCCGCAGGCCGGGCACGTGATCCCGCTGGGAGCAGGGGCCGGCTCACCCGCTGCGGCTGGTATCGCGGACGGTGCCGACGGCACGGTGGCCTGGTACGACGAGGACAAGGGCTTCGGCTTCATCAACCCCGACTCCGGCGCCGGGGACGTCTTCGTTCACGCCCGGGCCCTGGCCGAGGGGCTGACGTGGCTCGCGGAGGGCGACCGCGTCGCCTACGAGGTGGCTAGTGGAGACAAGGGCCCGCAGGCCCGCGACGTGCACCTGGTCCGGGGCGCCGAGCCCCAGACGGCGCCGCAGCGGTCGGCACCTGCCGCGGCCGCAGGGCCGGCGGCGCGGGACGTGCCCGTACGAGGCGGCGAGGGCGTCGTCGCGCGCTACGACGGCGACCGCGGCTTCGGCTTCATCACCCCGGACGCAGGCGGCGACGATCTCTTCGCCCACGCGTCCGTGATCATGGGGTCGGAGCCGCTGCAGAAGGGTGACCGGGTCCGGTACGCGGTGCGTCAGAGCGACCGGGGCCCGCAGGCGGACCGCATCGAACGCCTCTGAAGAGGCGGCCCCACCGATGGCTGATCACTTCCCGACGAGAGTGCTCGTTCATCCCCGTCGATGGTGCCGTCAGCAACGCGGCTCACCAGTCACCCCCACCCAACGACACAGAGCTACCGATGTATCCCAAACGAGTGAATGGATGCGTTGGACCTGGTCGCAGAGCTCGATCTTTATGAGCCGGCGGACGTTGATCACGGTGCAGGCCAGCGTGAGTAGCGCCAGCGTGGTGCGGGGTCAGCAGCTCGACCGTCACGCTTCCGATCTTGGAGCTGACCTTCGAGAGGGCGGCGAGCAACTCGCGATCACGAGCGTGCATGCGGCGCCTCGATCCGCCGGCGCTCGTTCTGGGCCGCGCAGACCGGGCACGCTCGGCCCGGCTTCGGGATGATCCGGCGGCGGCTGATGCTGGGCCGGTCGTGCTCCAGCGGGAACCGGACGCCCGTCAGGCACCAGGGCAACAGCATGAACAGCCGCGGGTTGGCCATCTCCGAGCGCAGGTACAGGTGCGGGGTGGCGTCGAGTTCGATCTCGTTCAGCCGCTGGCCGCCGGTGTTGAACAGCGAGCCGCCACACCGGAACGTCGGCCGGTCATTGCCCACGGCCGAATCGCCGGC
Organism: Amycolatopsis sp. lyj-346; assembly: GCF_046548975.1. Classification (NCBI taxonomy): domain Bacteria; kingdom Bacillati; phylum Actinomycetota; class Actinomycetes; order Pseudonocardiales; family Pseudonocardiaceae; genus Amycolatopsis; species Amycolatopsis sp. lyj-346. Next base: position 1,144 of record NZ_JAJPWT010000005.1, on the reverse strand, counting down.
ATCTCGCGCTGTCACACCAGAGACGCTAAGAGTGATCTTGGCTCAGGCGTTCACAACCTGTTAACCCACTTGAAGACGTGCCTTCAGGCTGTCCAGCTCCCATGCGCGTCTCCGGGCGCGTGTGTCCAGTTCGGCGACCACTTCCCGCGCGATTGGGTCATGGCGTATGCGTAGTGGCGCCACTCGATCGGCGAGGTCGAGATGTCGGATGGCTTCACCGTCGCGCGCGCCTTCGGCTTGCATGTATGCCCGTGCGAGGTCGAAGTGGAGCGCCGCCTTGCGTTCAGCCGAGGTGAGTCCGGCGTCGTAGTTCTCTCGACGAGTGATCTGCTCGGCGCGCTCTGGACCGGTGCCGAGTTCCACGGCCAGGGACAAGCTCCACGCTTGGACGTTCGCAGGTCCGAAGTCGTAATGCAGGGTGCTGCGTTCACCCGTGCGCGCTGCCAGTTCGGTCGCAACATCGAGGTGGGTCTGTGCAGCGTCAGCGTCCTGATCCTTCGCCGCCAATTGCGCGGACGCGAGGTGCAGCATGCCGGCCGCTTCCGCCGGGGCGCTGTCCTCAGCCCCGGGATCTGCGGTCTTCACCGCTTCCAGGGCTACGCCAGTGACACGCTGCGCCCGGTAGCGGGCGCCCATGCGGCCGAGAACCACGGAGGCCGACATGGCAGCGAACCCGCCGAGCGCGGGGTCTTCAAGTCGGGCAGCAGCGTCTTGAGCGCGGCGAGCGGCTGTCGCAGCGAGGTCGTTGTTGCCGAGCGTGCGCGCCGCACCGATGGCGACGATGCACGCTTCCGTCAGCGCTCGCAGCGCCGCGCGGCGGGTGTCCGTATCCCCGGTGACCGCGTGTACGTGCAGTTCGGTCAGAAGGTCGCCGAGGGCGTGTCCGGCCAGGCCGTAACGTGAGTCTGCCGAAGCCGCGTTGGCACGGGCTGCCAGCCGGGCGAGTTCGCCGACCGGTCGGACGCGGATGTCCTGCGGTACGTCGTCCAACGTCGAGTCGAAGAGGGCAACTGAGATGGGGGGTGTCCCTATGTGGTTGTCAAGCCGCGGCTGGGACGGGAGCTGGTTCGGGGTGGCGGTAGTGGGTGCCGTTGCGGAGCATCGCGTAGAGGACGTCGCAGCGGCGGCGGGCCAGGCAGATCAG